>NZ_JBQKLQ010000001.1:0-916019 GCF_052116145.1 Fundicoccus sp. Sow4_F4
AGGCAAGAAGGATACACCTGTTCCCATGCCGAACACAGCAGTTAAGCTTCTTAGCGCCGATGGTAGTTGGACCTTTGGTCCTGTGAGAGTAGGACGTTGCCACGCAAGTGTTGTATGTTATTCCGCAATAGCTCAGTTGGTAGAGCGCATGACTGTTAATCATGATGTCGTAGGTTCGAGCCCTACTTGCGGAGTGATTAAGGTTACTTGGAGAGTTGTCCGAGTTGGCCGAAGGAGCACGATTGGAAATCGTGTAGGCGAGTCAAATCGTCTCAAGGGTTCGAATCCCTTACTCTCCGTATCTAAAACTTAAAACGGCCCGTTGGTCAAGCGGTTAAGACACCGCCCTTTCACGGCGGTAACACGGGTTCGAATCCCGTACGGGTCATGACAATTAAATAACTATGGAGGATTAGCTCAGCTGGGAGAGCGTCTGCCTTACAAGCAGAATGTCGGCGGTTCGATCCCGTCATCCTCCATTGTACTAAACTGGTCCGGTGGTGTAGGGGTTAACATGCTTGCCTGTCACGCAGGAGATCGCGGGTTCAAATCCCGTCCGGACCGTTTGGCCTGATAGCTCAGTTGGTAGAGCACTTGATTGAAGCTCAAGGTGTCGGCGGTTCGAATCCGTCTCAGGCCATATGGTGGGGTAGCGAAGTGGCTAAACGCGGCGGACTGTAAATCCGCTCCTTCGGGTTCGGCAGTTCGAATCTGCCCCCCACCATTATTTGAATAGTAGGGAAAAATACTGTGTTCTTCTTACTACTAGGGACTTAGTTTAAAGGTAGAACAACGGTCTCCAAAACCGTTAGTGTGGGTTCGATTCCTACAGTCCCTGTTATCTATTCAAATAGGTAATGTCATGGCGATTGTGGCGAAGTGGTTAACGCATCGGTTTGTGGATCCGACATTCGTGGGTTCAATTCCCATCAGTCGCCTATATTTTATATAATTTAATGATTATTGGGGTATAGCCAAGCGGTAAGGCAACAGACTTTGACTCTGTCATCTCGTTGGTTCGAATCCAGCTACCCCAGTTTTTTTTGTTTTTAAGGATAATTTTGGCGGTGTAGCCAAGTGGTAAGGCACGGGTCTGCAAAACCCTTATTCGTCGGTTCAAATCCGATCACCGCCTTAGTTAGAAAAGCATATCATTAATGCCGGTGTGGCGGAATTGGCAGACGCGCTGGACTCAAAATCCTGTGCCCTCACGGGCGTGTCGGTTCGACCCCGACCATCGGTATCAGCCAAACAACACGTTTAAGCAGTTTCTCTTTCTTCGAGAAGCTGCTTTTTTGTTAGCTAATGTTCCCATTATATTGAAAGTGTTATTAGCTTCTAATTCAAAATAATTATGTGCTATAATGATTTCAACATGGTCGTAATGGTTATTTTCACGACTTTCTCAATCCTCAATGTAGATTAAATACCCTTGTCTTAGTCATTCACTTTGTTCGTTGAGTTAATGTTGACTTGGGTCTCGGCTTATAAAAACAGACAATAATTTGGTCAGTCGAGTTAATCGTTCAGATACTGAAGCTAGATAAATATATTTAAAAGAGAAGATTATGTTAATCAATCGCAACAATACTGCTTTGTTGGTTATTGATATACATGGTCCTTTGGCACGCACCGTTGAGGATGCCAACTAATTACATTCAAATTGGATTAAAATGATCCGTGTGGCTCGTTTGTTCGACTTTCCCATATAGTACTTGAACAATATGCCGAAGGGCTAGGGGAGACGATTCCAGAGCTTAGAGGCGAATTAAAAGACAATCATATTTTCCCTAAAAGAAGCTTTAGTTGGTATCAAGATCCGAATTTTAGAATGGTGCTAAAAGCATTAGATGTGAATAATTTATTAGTGATGGGCGGTGAAGCTCATGTCTGTTTGTTCCAAACAGGTTTAGTTATTTTAAAACATGAGGAATTATCACTCTATTTATTAGCAAACGGTGTTTCATCCGGAAAGGCTATCGACCGAGACTTAGCGATATAACGACTCGAGAAAGAGGGCGCAGTGATTAACACAATTGAAACGGCCGCCTTTGAATTAATGCAAGATAGTCGCGACACGAAGATTAAAGACTTCCTAAAAATAATCAAATAAGTAAAACAGCCCCAATCGCCTTGCTTCTATGGAGAACAAGAGGTTGGGGTTGTTTTTATATTAATGAAGCATTAGGCTAATGTGTAAAAAGTCTGGTTCTCATTGAGCTATTATTTACGAATAATCATTTGAACGGCTTGATCAATTTTCTGGTTTTGTACTTCTGGATTTTCATTTGGATTATTTAGACACTGTTTTAAGTTTTCAGCAACAATTAGCCCCATAATACGATCGATGCTTGAACGAACAGCGCTTAACTGCGTCACAATATCAACGCATTCTTTTTCTTCATCCATCATTTTCTGGATACCTCTTAACTGGCCTTCAGCTCGTTTGAGGCGATTAAGTAATTTTGGATCGCATTGCATTATCTAATCAAAGCTCCTTTCCAAGCGGCAATTCCGCCTTCCACATTAGTTACATTATAACCGAATTTATTAAGAAGTGTAGTCGCGACACTAGAGCGACCTCCGGATGCACAAATAATATAATAGTCCTCTTCTTTAGAGAGAGCTTTAGTATTAAGTGCTAATGTACTAAGGGGGAGATTAATTGATTTTGGGATGTGTCCTATAGCAAATTCATTTCTTTCACGTACATCAATTACATTAAGCACTTGTTGCTTACTGTTTTTATAAAATTGATCGTTATTAATTGTTTTCATGAATAATATCCTCCGGTTTAACGGTGTTGTATAGGTAGAAACCGCCATCTAGATTAGCAACAGTAAAGCCGTTTTGTTTTAAAATTCTTTCGGCAATATAACTACGAGCGCCACTTGCACAAGAGATAATATAAGGTTGGGTTCTATCTAATTCATTGAGCCGTTCTCTTAATTCATTTACAGGAATATTGATTGCATTAGGATATTGTCCATTAGCTAATTCATCTGGTGAGCGTACGTCTAAGACTTGTTTACCATCATTCAACTGTGTTTGTAATTCGTGCCAAGCAACAGAATCACTTAGTCCTTCAACAATATTACTTGCAACATAGCCAAGCATATTTACCGGGTCTTTTGCTGAACCGAAAGGAGGGGCGTAGGTAAATTCTAGTTCCATTAAATCAAAGATTGTTAAACCACCCTTAATGGCTGTTGCGATAACATCAATACGTTTATCGACACCTTTTTGTCCAATACCTTGTGCGCCTAAAATCTTTCCAGTTTCAGGATCAAAAACTAATTTTATGGTCAAACTAGTCGCACCTGGATAGTAGCCAGCATGATCCTTACCAGTTGTATGAATGGCGATATGATTTAAACCACTTAACTGAGCGACTCGTTCATTTAGTCCAGTTGAAGCGGCTGTGAGATTGAAAGCTCTAACAATTGCAGTTCCAATACTTCCTTGGTTTTTACGATTTAAACCAGCAATCACATCTGCTACTTGACGCCCTTGACGGTTGGCAGGCGAGGCTAGAGCAATCATGGTATCTTCACCTGTAATTTGTTGTTTAACAATAATTGCATCACCAACGGCGTAGATGTTAGGAATATTTGTTTGATAATTATTATCGACTAAGATCCCTCCTTGCCTACCTAATTTGATACCTGCTGCTTCTGCTAAGCTGTTTTCTGGTCGGACACCAACAGAAAGAATCGTTAAATCAGAAGGGATGATTTGTCCGTCTGTTAAGACAACTTCTTTCCCATTGTTTCTAAATTCATTTGCTGATTGGCTAGTAATCACACGAACACCATTACGTTTTAATTCTGCCTCTACAAAAGCAGCCATCTCCTCATCTAGTGGTGGGAGTACATGGGGTGCCATTTCTACTAAGGTAACATTTAAGCCGAATTTCTTAAGGTTTTCTGCCATTTCGACACCGATAAAGCCAGCACCGATGACAACTGCTTCTTTAACTTCATTCTCTTTCAATTGAGACATGATTTTATCTAAATCAGGCACATTACGTAGACTAAAAGCATTGGTGGCAGCGTCTAAGCCGGGAATAGAAGGGATAAATGGCTTGGCACCAGGAGATAGTATGAGTTCATCATACGTTTCAGTAAATACCTCGTCATTATGAAGTACTTCGATCGTTTTATTTTCTGGGTTAACTTTTGTCACTTCATGTTCAGAGCGTATATCTAATTTGAAGCGAGCTTGTAAAGCTTCTGGAGTTTGAACAATTAAATCAGAACGCTCTGCTATTTCTCCAGAGATATGATAGGGCAGTCCACAGTTGGCGAAAGAAACATAAGGACCTTTTTCCATAATGATAATTTCAGCATCATCCATTAAACGACGTAAACGTGTTGCAGCTGACATTCCACCAGCAACTCCACCTACAATCACTATCTTTTTCATTTTATCTTCCTCCAATTAAAATACTAATACCGGTATGGGTATATTAAACGACGAATCGCATACAATGTCAAGAGTTTATTTTACACGAAATGTAAAACATTATAGTAGCAATGTTTATAAGACTGAATTACCCCCAAGGGTAAAAAAAACCATCCCGAAAGGGATGGTGCTAAAATTAGTGTTTATTAAAAACAGAGCGTGCAATCAGAGTGTCGACTTCTTTAACATTGATTCCCTTTCGCAGTTGAATCTTTACATGGCCGACTTTAGTCCATAAGTCGACTTCACCATTGATGTCTAGAATACCTGACGTTTCGACAGACCACATATCAATCGAACGGTAAGGGATACTATAGTACTCTTTTTTAGTGCCAGTTACACCTTGCGTATCGACAATAATTAAACGATGATTCGTAAAGACAGCAGTGTCGCGTAAAGTAGAATAGGCGTGATCAGCCGTTTCGCCTTCAATTAATAAGTCTTGAATTTTTTTAGGTACCTCTCGTTTGGAGATAAAGGTAATATTTAGTAAGTCATTCAATTCATTTGTTGCCACGTCAATCACTCCTTTAATTTGTTAGGACTATTATAACATGATGTGCTGGAAAGATAATCTTAATACGTCTTTACTAACGGTAACGTAAAGCTAACCCTTTTAGGAAATTACGAATGTAGCGGTCACCACACGGTTTGTAATTTCGGTGTCCTTCACGTCTTAAAACAGCACTTAATTCACTATTAGAGATAACCACACCAGCCTCTTCAAGAATATCTAAGATGTCATCACTGGTTAGTTTAAGTGCAATTTTGATTTTCTTAAGCATTAAGTTATTCGCATTACCTGAATTCAATTCCAAGGCCGGTTCATTATCGTTTTTAGCGCCTCGTTGCGAAATAATTAAGCCATTCAAGAAACGTTCGAATTGCTCATCTGTACAAGTCATTTCATAGACATTCTCAGCTCTTTCGTCAGCTGCTTCAGTTGTTTCAGTTAGTTGTTTTTTAAGTAGGGCTTGTACTTCCTCTTTACTTAAAGTGACGCCACCCATGGCAAAAATTTCCACCATGTCTTCGTCTTTAATATCCAAGCCGTAGCGTAGTCGGGTCAGTCGATCATTATGATTCATTAAATTAGCCACCTTTCAATTCATATCGTTAATTATACCAAACATTTATCAGCTTTTCTGCTATACTCTAAAGACAATACTTAGAGGAAGTGGTGTTACCATGCGTCAAACCGAATATAAAGTTTTCGAAGCAGGTGAACTGTTTGATTTTTTAGTTGAAAAAATGCCGTCAGCAAGTCGTAAAACGATAAAAAATATGTTGACCCATTCGCAAGTGACAGTTGACGATAAAACTGTGACTCAATACAATACTAAACTGACTGAGGGTCAAGTGGTTGCGATTACTAAACAAAAGGTCAACAAGCATAAAGCAAATTTAAAAGGCGTAGAGATTTTGTTTGAAGATGACGCCATTATTGTGATTAATAAAGCGGCAGGAGTGCTTTCAATGGCCGGCAAGAATCCAAGTGAATTGACAGCTTATCGTCAATTAACCGACTATGTCAAAGAAATTCATCCGCGTCAACGCTTGTTTATTGTTCACCGTTTAGACCGGGATACCTCTGGGGTAATGGTTTTTGCAAAAACAGAAGCTGCCAAAGAGGCTTTGCAGAAAAATTGGCACAGTGATGTCAAAGAAAGAAAGTATACTGCGATGGTTGAAGGGGTTGTCAATGAGCGACCTGGAACGGTCTCTTCTTGGTTAACCGAAGGAAAGACGTTAAAAGTCTATTCCAGTCCGTTTGATAATGGCGGCAAGCATGCGATCACACATTACAAAAAGCTCCAAGGAAATCGTCATTTTTCTTTATTAGAAGTTCAACTAGAGACTGGAAGAAAGAATCAAATTCGTGTCCATATGCAAGAGCTTGGCCATTCAGTCGTAGGCGACAAAAAGTATGGTGCCCGTCAAAATCCGTTGAAGCGTCTAGGACTGCATGCAACCACCTTAGTCTTTAAGCATCCTATCAGTCAAGAAGTACTGCGCTTTAATGCCCCGGTCCCAGCAGCCTTTTTGAAACAAACGCGCTAATAGCCAGACTACTGATTTCAATTTTCAAGAGAAACGATCAGTTAAGAAGATATTAGTTAACAAGAGAATTATCAGATAATTTGTAGCACCGAGCAGAAATGTTGGGTGTTTTTGTCTTAAATGAGTAGGCTCTAATTGTTGTTAATCGTTACATAAGTTATGATACAAAGCTTTACACTTATGTTAGATAAGCTAACATGTCATGTTAAAACTGGATTGCGCTCATCAAACTTTAATTATATACTTAAGCACATAAAAATGTGTTTATGAGGTGACTTATGAAAAAAGGTAAATTAATGGCCTTTATGGTAACGCTACTGTCAATTTTTGGAATTATATTGACAGCTTCAGCGACTAATAACGTGCAAACAGTCGATGCACAGACAAAAGAGAAATATGTGATTGCGACCGATACAACTTTTGCTCCCTTTGAGTTCATAAATGAAGCAGGCGAGATGGTTGGGATTGATATGGATATTCTGGCAGCTATTGCTGAAAATCAAGGCTTCGAATATGAAGTACGAGCTCTAGGCTTTAATGCGGCTGTTCAAGCCTTGGAAAGTAAGCAAGTAGACGGTGTAATTGCTGGAATGAGTATTACGCCTGAAAGAGAAAAAGTCTTTACGTTTTCAGAAGCTTACTACCATAGTAGCTTGTCTTTTGCAGTCAAAGCCGATAGTGATATCCAAACATTGGATGACTTGAAGGGACAAAGAATTGCAGTTAAAACAGGAACTCAAGGGGCTGAACTCGCTGAGTCCTTACGAGAAGAGTATGACTTTGAGATTGTGACTTTTGAAGATTCTGTCAATATGTACCAAGAAGTAATGGTTGGTAATAGTGCGGCAGCGGTTGAGGATTTCCCTGTAATGGCTTATGCCATCAATGATGGCAAATTAGCTTTAAGACAGTTAGAAGAAACCTTTGATATTGGCTCTTATGGTTTTGCGACCAGTCCTGGTGAAAACCCAGACTTAGTTGCAGCTTTTAATGAAGGCTTAGCTAACATTCAAGCGTCGGGTCAATATGACGAAATTCTTGCCACTTATTTAGGTGACGCAGAAGTTGCTGATGATGCATCTAACATTGCTCAAGAAGAAGAATTGACTCATGACAAAAAATATGTGATTGCGACCGATACAACCTTTGCTCCCTTTGAGTTCGTAAATGAAGCAGGCGAGATGGTTGGGATAGATATGGATATTCTAGCAGCGATTGCTGAAGATCAAGGTTTCGAATATGAAGTACGAGCTCTAGGCTTTAATGCAGCTGTTCAAGCCTTGGAAAGTAAGCAAGTCGATGGTGTGATTGCTGGAATGAGTATTACGCCTGAGCGACAAGAGGCTTTTGATTTTTCGGAAGCTTACTATAATAGTAGTTTATCTTTTGCGGTCAAAGCAGATAGCGATGTCCAAACATTAGACGATTTAAAGGGACAAAGAATTGCAGTTAAAACAGGAACTCAAGGGTCTGAACTCGCTGAGTCCTTACGAGAAGAGTATGACTTTGAGATTGTGACTTTTGAAGATTCTGTCAACATGTATCAAGAGGTTATGGTTGGTAATAGCGCGGCAGCCGTTGAGGATTTTCCTGTAATGGCTTATGCGATCAACGATGGTAAATTGGCTTTAAGACAATTAGAAGAAACCTTTGATATTGGCTCTTATGGTTTTGCGACCAGTCCTGGTGAAAACCCAGACTTAGTTGCAGCTTTCAATGAAGGCTTAGCTAACATTCAAGCGTCGGGTCAATATGACGAAATTCTTGCCACTTATTTAGGTGACGCAGAAGTTGCTGATGATGCATCTAACATTGCTCAAGAAGAAGAATTGACTCATGACAAGAAATATGTGATTGCGACCGATACAACCTTTGCTCCATTTGAGTTCGTAAATGAAACGGGCGAGATGGTTGGGATAGATATGGATATTCTAGCAGCGATTGCTGAAGATCAAGGTTTCGACTATGAAGTGCGAGCTTTAGGCTTTAATGCGGCTGTTCAAGCCTTGGAAAGTAAGCAAGTTGACGGTGTGATTGCTGGAATGAGTATTACGCCTGAAAGAGAAAAAGCTTTTACGTTTTCAGAAGCTTACTATTTAAGTAGCTTGTCTTTTGCTGTGAAAGCAGATAGCGAAATTCAAACGCTTGACGATTTAAAGGGACAAAGAATTGCAGTTAAAACCGGGACACAAGGGGCTGAATTAGCCGAGTCATTACGAGAAGAGTATGACTTTGAAATTGTGACTTTTGAAGATTCTGTCAACATGTATCAAGAAGTTATGGTTGGTAATAGCGCGGCAGCCGTTGAGGATTTTCCTGTAATGGCTTATGCGATCAACGATGGTAAATTGGCTTTAAGACAACTAGAAGAAACCTTTGATATTGGCTCTTATGGTTTTGCGACCAGCCCTGGTGAAAACCCAGACTTAGTCGCAGCTTTTAATGAAGGTTTAGCAAACATTCAAGCGTCGGGTGAATATGACGAGATTCTCGCTACATATTTAGGTAACGCGGAGGTTGTTGATGATGCAACAAACCTTGCTCAAGAAGAAGAAGAAGAAGAAGTGACTCATGACAAGAAATATGTGATTGCGACCGATACAACCTTTGCTCCATTTGAGTTCGTAAATGAAGCGGGCGAGATGGTTGGGATAGATATGGATATTCTAGCAGCGATTGCTGAAGATCAAGGTTTCGAATATGAAGTGCGAGCACTAGGCTTTAATGCGGCTGTTCAAGCCTTGGAAAGTAAGCAAGTCGATGGTGTGATTGCTGGAATGAGTATTACACCTGAGCGACAAGAGGCTTTTGATTTTTCGGAAGCTTACTATTTAAGTAGCTTGTCTTTTGCTGTCAAAGCAGATAGCGAAATTCAAACGCTTGACGATTTAAAGGGACAAAGAATTGCAGTTAAAACCGGGACACAAGGGGCTGAATTAGCCGAGTCATTACGAGAAGAGTATGACTTTGAGATTGTGACCTTTGAAGATTCTGTCAATATGTACCAAGAGGTAATGGTTGGTAATAGCGCGGCAGCGGTTGAAGATTTTCCTGTAATGGCTTATGCAATCAATGATGGTAACTTAGATTTAAGACAGTTAGAAGAAACCTTTGATATTGGTTCTTACGGCTTTGCGACCAGTCCTGGTGAAAACCCTGACTTAGTGACTGCCTTTAACCGTGGTTTAGCAAACATCCAAGCCTCAGGTCAATATGACGAGATTCTGGCCACTTATTTAGGTAGTGATTCAGCTGAAGCACTGGAACATGATAAAACTTATATTATTGCGACTGACCAAACTTACGCTCCGTTTGAGTTTGTGGATGATGATGGTAATTTAGTCGGGATTGATATGGATTTAATGGCTGCGATTGCCGAGGATCAAGGCTTTGATTATGAGATGAAAGTCTTAGGTTTTAATGCTGCTGTTCAAGCGCTTGAAAGTGGTCAAGCTGATGGTGTAATTGCTGGGATGAGTATCACAGATGCTCGAAAAGAAAGCTTTGACTTTTCAGAGCCCTATTTTGATAGTCAATTGTCCTTTGCGGTTAAAGCCGATAGTGAGATTCAAACGTTGGCTGATTTAGAAGGTCTACGTGTGGCAGTGAAAACTGGGACACAAGGGGCGGATTTGGCGGATAGTTTGAAAGAGGAATATGGCTTTGAGATTGCGATTTTTGAAGACTCTGCCAATGTGATTGAAGATGTTTTAGCGGGGAATAGCGCGGCCTTAGTTGAGGATCATCCTGTAATGGCTTATACCATTAAGGAAGGGGACGTGGCTTTACGTCTGTTAGATGAAACCTTCACGGTGGGTTCTTATGGCTTTGCGGTAATGAAAGGTGAGAATGCTGATTTATTAACAGCCTTCAACCAAGGTTTAGCGAATTTAAGAGAATCTGGTGCTTATGACGAGATTTTAGCAACGTATACAAGTACTGATGGTGCAACTGAATCAGTTGCAAATGATGCGCTAGCTACAGAAGAAGCAGATGAAGAAGCAGCAAACGTATTTATTAGTCAAATCACTAAAAACTGGCGACCATTATTAAATGGTTTATGGACAACGGTTTGGGTGACACTTGTATCGATTCTAATCGCAATGATTATCGGGATTGCCTTAGGGATTATGAGTGCTGGCCAAAACCCAGTCTTAAAATTTATCGCTTTACTATACGTTGATATCATGCGAGGTATTCCGTTATTAGTATTATCATTCTTTATCTACTTTGGTGTGCCTCAGTTAACAGGCTTAACCTTCCCAGCTACCTTAGCAGGGATTGTTACCTTAAGTTTAAACGCAGCAGCTTATATCTCTGAGATTGTACGTGGGGGAATTAAAGCCGTACCAATCGGCCAGTCTGAAGCAGGACGAAGCTTAGGTTTACCTTACAATCAAACGTTGAGACACATTGTTCTACCGCAGGCGTTTAAAATTATGGTACCATCATTTATTAACCAATTTGTTATTACTTTGAAAGATACGTCAATTTTATCCGTAATAGGCTTGGTTGAATTAACTCAAACTGGTAAAATAATTATCGCACGTGATTTCCAATCAGGAAGTATGTGGTTAATTGTTGGTTTAATGTATATAATCATTATTACTGCATTAACTAGAGTATCGAAGAGACTAGAAAAGGAGAATTAAACTATGTCTAAAGTAATTGTCAAAGATTTGAAAAAAAGCTTTGGTTCGAACGAAGTTTTAAAATCAATTAATTTAACAGTAGCAGAAGGAGAGGTTGTTTGTATTATTGGGCCATCTGGTTCAGGTAAATCAACACTACTTCGCTGCTTGAACCATTTAGAAGAAATTAATGGCGGTCACGTGACAATCAATGGCTTTGATATTAGTTCAAAAGATGTTGATTTGAATAAAGCGCGTGAGAACATTGGTATGGTGTTCCAACACTTTAACTTATTCCCACACCTTAGTGTGAAAGAAAACATTACCTTAGCACCAACGCAATTAGGTGTCTTGAAAAACAAAGATGCAGATGCAAAAGCCCGTGAATTACTGGCACAAGTTGGTTTAGCTGATAAAGTAGATGCTTTCCCTAATTCCTTATCAGGTGGTCAAAAGCAACGTGTAGCAATCGCACGTGCTCTAGCAATGAATCCTGATATTATGTTGTTTGACGAGCCAACCTCTGCACTCGATCCAGAGATGGTAGGAGATGTTCTGTCAGTTATGCAACAATTAGCAAAAGATGGCATGACAATGGTTATTGTAACGCATGAGATGGGCTTTGCGCGTGAGGTAGCAGACCGCGTGATTTTCATGGACGGTGGTTATATTGTTGAAGAGGATGTACCAGAGAAAATCTTCTCGGCTCCTGCTCATGAAAGAACGAAAAACTTCTTAGATAAAGTATTATAAAAGTAAAAAAAGGCAGATGAGCAATCTGTAGAGACCCCCTAAATTCGAATACGGATTTAGGGGGTCTTTTTATTTTGAAGTAAGGAGACGGGGGCCGAAAGTTCAAGTGAATCTCCGGAATATCTTTTTTCGGACAAAAAACAAAGTTTTCACCTTGTTAAATAGGAATTTCAACATTTAACCAGTCACAATATATCATCTCCTATAATGCATATTATTTGAAAGAATACGTAAGCTTTTACATACTGTGTCATAGATTAAAATTTGAGGTGAAAAGAAAGTGAAAAAAGTAAAGACGAGTCGTTTAATCGTCATTTTTTTTTCTGGTTCTAGGTATTTTTGGATTAGGAAATGGAAGTTCGAACGTAGCAGAAGTAAAGGCGCAAGCAAATAAAAAGGTCTATACAATCGCAACTGATACGTCATATGCTCCTTTCGAGTTTCTTGATGGTGAAGGTAATTTAATCGGAATAGCTATTGATATTCTGGCTGCAATTGCCAAAGACCAAGGCTTTGAATATGAATGACGCTGCCGTTCAGTTTTTGGCTTACAAGCTTTAGAAAGTGGACAAGCAGATGGTATGATTGCTGGTATGGGAATTACAGAGGAAAGAGAAGCGTCGTTTGACTTTGCAAATCCATACTTTCAAGGTGGTTCAATGTTTGCAGTGGCTGCCAATAGTGAAATTGAAGCGATAGAAGACTATCAGGTCACAAGGTCGCTGTGAAAATTGGTACGACAGGTGAAGCAATTGCTAATGAATTATCGGGCGAATATGGCTTTGATACGACGACCTTTGAAGATTCAGTTAATATGTATCAAGACGTTGCCGCAGGCAACAGTCAAGCAGTGATTGGAGATGCGACAGTTATTCAATATGCCGTCAATACAGGAGCAGTCGATTTACGTTTAATCGCTGAAGAGAAGGCATCTATTCCGTTTGGTTTTGCTGTAAATAAAGGGAATCATCCAGAACTAGTTGACATGTTTAATGATGGCTTAGCTAATAGCCAAGCATCGGGTGAGTATGATGAAATACAGGCCACTTACTTAGGGGATGGAGCAAGCCAAGAATCTGTTCAAACTGGCTTCTTTGGTCAATTAAAACAAAACTGGCCCTCGCTAAGTTCTGGCTTAATCACGACCATTTGGGTAACGTTAGTATCCTTTGTGATTGCGATGATTATTGGTTTGTTGATTGGCTCAATGCGTAGTAGTCAATCGATGATTCTATCTGGAATTGGTTTAGTTTATGTCGATATTATGCGTGGTATCCCACTACTAGTATTAGCATTCTTTATCTACTTTGGTATGCCGCAAATGACAGGAATCAATATGAGCGCAAGTATCGCGGGTATTCTAACGCTGAGTTTAAATGCTGCTGCCTATGTTGCAGAAAATGTGCGTGGCGGTATTCAAGCAGTTGCTAAAGGACAGGCAGAAGCTGGTCGAAGTTTAGGTTTAAATTATGGAACGACAATGCGTCGAATCATTTTACCGCAAGCATTCAAAATTATGATTCCATCATTTATCAATCAATTTGTGATTACGTTGAAAGACACAGCAATCCTATCCGTTATTGGTTTAGTCGAGTTAACTCAGACTGGCCGAATTATTATCGCCCGTACTTATCAATCAGGGAGCATGTGGTTAATTATTGGACTGATGTACATTATTTTGATTACAATTTTAACGAAAATTTCAAATCGTCTAGAAAAGGAGTTAGTCTAATTTATGTCAACAGTTAAGGTAAAAGGCTTAAAGAAAAGCTTCGGAAAAAATGAAGTGCGAAAAGGCATCGATATGCAAGTCTCTTCAGGTGAAGTAGTGTGTATCATTGGTCCTTCTGGGTCAGGTAAATCAACTTTATTGAGATGTCTTAACCGATTAGAAGAAATTCAAGGTGGGTCGATTACAATTGCTGATAAAGATATTACAAGTTCGACAATTGATATCAATAAGGCTCGCGAAAATATCGGGATGGTTTTCCAACAGTTTAATTTATTTCCACATCTAACGGTAAAGGACAACATTACGTTAGCGCCTTTAGAATTGGGAAGAGTTTCAAAAGCGGAAGCGAATGATGTGGCGTTAAAGTTACTCGATCAAGTTGGTTTAAATAATAAGGCAGACGCCTATCCTAAATCACTATCGGGAGGACAACAACAGCGAGTAGCCATTGCATGAGCTTTAGCAATGAGTCCGGATATTATGTTGTTTGATGAACCAACTTCTGCCTTAGATCCCGAAATGGTCGGCGATGTATTAGAGGTTATGAAGCAATTAGCAGCCGATGGTATGACGATGGTGGTTGTGACACATGAGATGGGCTTCGCGCGTGAGGTGGGGGATCGTGTTGTGTTTATGGACGGAGGCTATATTGTTGAAGAAGGTCAACCAGAAGCAATCTTCGATAATCCTCAAGAAGACAGAACACAAGATTTACTAAATAAAGTATTATAAGAGTTTTATCACACCTTGTAGTGAGCTAGAATGCTCGCTGTAGGGTGTGTTTTTATTTCGTTAAGCATTGTGTCATTGAGAAATTACTTTCCTAGCTTGTGCTTGTATCGTCTAAAATGAGGGAAGTGCTCTAAAGGCATTTTGTCATTTGGTTAAGTGGTCTACTAAGTGATAGATTTTTATAAAATTGGGATATTTTGGCTTGTTAAAGGGGTTGAAATTCTTTAATATGATAGATGTTAGTTAGAAAGGGTGCAATTTATGAAAAGTATTGTTGAATATTATACGCCAACACATGAGATACCTGTTCCAGATCAGTATTTAGAAATTCCAATCGCATCATGGGACGATGTTATCCAACCGTTATTAGAAGAGGTCGCTAATCGTTATGGCGAGAGTTCAATCACGGATGAAATGGTGATTGATTTAGGTATTGCCAACGTATCAACTGTTCCAGCGTTTAAACGTTTTGCAAAAGAGTATTATCAAGATGAGTATATTTCTTATGCCTTTTATCACAAATTATTGCCATATTTATTAGCCTTTCATGGAGAAACCGCTGAAGTGGTCATTAATGCGGAAGAAAGAGAGCGTTATGTAGAAGAGTATCTTGAGCAAATTGAAGCTTTTGCTGAAGAAGAAGACTTGCCTGTTAATGATTACGCACAATTAAAATTAGGTTTACGTGGTGATATCGACACAATCTTAAAAGAGCGTGCCGTGGAAGATTATATCTTCAAGCTGATTGCCCATCACATTTTTAAAGAGAAGGGCCATGAGTTAGATGAATTAACTTATGAGCGTTTCATTCAACAGAATGTACTTCGTAGTGGAGCCGATGAAATTGATATGCGAGAGCGTTATCCTTACACTATTTTCCAAAAAATTATGCCAGAAATGTCATATAATACTGAACTGTTTGAATACTTCAAACCGAACTTCACATTTAAAGTGACTGGTGAAAATGCTTAATCAGACGGTCAAGCTATCTTATATGGTAAAAATTATAAATATTGAGATTGTGTGTGTGGAGGAGAACTAGAGCATGTCGAAAAAAACAGGGATTGTGGTTGGGCTTGGCTTAATGGTAGGCGTATTAGCTTATTTTCTATTGAGTCCTTTGTTCCAAACCGATATCAACCGAACCGTTAATTCCTTAGTAGATAAATATCAAAAGGCTGCTTTAATCGAGGAAACAAATTATTATGAGCAAACTCCGGTTTATCAAACTCAGCCAATTAATTTGGATCAATCAGCCAGTCTGTTAATTGAATCATTGCGTTTAGAAGGGCCAAACCTGTCGATTGGTAATCGAGATGGTCAGCCGTTAATGGAGGCTTTAGAAACCGAAGAAGAAGTCGTAGAGAATCTGCCTTGGTTTTACTTTAGTCCCAATGTAGCGATTGTGTCACCTACATCGGTTGTTCAAAGAAAGCAATTATTGAGAAAAGAAACTGTCAATGGCTTTGCTTGGTATTTGGTGGATAATGAGGAACGACTATTTCAATTTGGTGAACCTTACACAGGTTGGCATAGTACCTCCTTTGATGGTTGGTACTATTTTTCGGATGGGGTGCCTCAAGCTGATTTAATTATCTCGTCGGCTGAAGCCAATGACTTGATTCGTTACCGTAATCAGTTAACAGCTTTAGTACCGGTCGTGGATTATCAACCCTTCTTCATTGAACAGCCAGAAAAATACGAAGTCATGACCGAAAGTTATCCAGTGAATTATAGTATCCTTTACAAAGCAAGGGATCAAATGGTGCTTACTTCACCTCCTGGAACGTATGGTTCAACATTCTTAACCAACACAGCAAGTTTTGAAGATATGCCGATGGAAGTTGTTGAAGAAATATCGACACTTAGCGGGACTTGGTTACGCGTCATGATTGGCTATGAAGAGTTAGGTTGGATTAAAAAGGATGAACAGTTTAATGATTATGTACTGACTTTCTATAGTGAACAAGAGTTATTAGACACGATCGAATTAGTCTTATATGAAGAAATCGCCAATATTAGTGCTAATGCAGGGGCATCTTTTGTCAATAATGAGACGATGAGTCAGGTGAGTGTTAATAACCAGACCTTCTTCCCAGCAAGTACACAAAAAATCTATGTTTTAGCTGAGTTATATCATCAATATAGTAGGCAAATACTAGACCCGTATGAATATATTGAAATGGGTTGGGAAGATCAAGTGCCGGGCGCAGGTATTATTCAAAGTTACGCACCAGGCACGATGTTTACCTTAGATGAACTCGTCAATTTAGTAGCGATTTATAGTGATAATACAGCCGCAAACATGTTAATTGATGCGGTAGGTGGCGGGAGTGTGATAACCCCTCATATGCATCAGTTAGGTTTCTATGATACCTATGTTGATGGTAAGTATTATAATACACGTGAAGGTTACTTCCATACGACCCCTGGAGATGCTGCCCGTCTATTCGCCTTATTGTACAATAACCGTATTAATGGCGAACCTTGGGATGAAATGTATATCGATAAATTATTTTTAAACTCTCATAACTTTTTACGCCAGTTTATTCCTTATACAACAACCTCTTGGAATAAGTCTGGTTTGGGCGATCCAGAACAGAATGATGTCGCAACATTTGTGACGCCATATGGTTCTTATAGTTTAGCCGTTTATACAGAAACGCCGTGGGATTATGATGCGGTAGGAACACAGATGGGTTACTTGTCTTTAAGGATTCATGATGTGTTTAATGAATTAAGACAGCAGTTATGGGTCACCGTTGAAGATAGTGACAGTTATTTCGCGCCTGGAAGTGTTGAAGAATCGTATTATCAAGAAATAGTCGAATAATGTTCGGTTCATTGATTGAGCGTCCGCTCTTGCTTTTTTAAAAGCAGAGGCGGGCGCTTTTCATTTCTTAAAAAAGATGACAGACAGGTTACGATAGGAGTCTAAGGAAACTTGTTATTTGGTGATTAAAGGCTGTCAAGTTCTTTTGCTTTCAAGGAGACTTTAATGTATCAAAAGGAGATAGCTCTCTAAGGGCAAATAGGCGTCTATTGATTTTTGCCATTCGTGGATGGGTCATATTGTTCCCTGAATGGGGTTATGGTTTTTATGCGAAATGAGAATAGAATACATTTCAAGAAAGTATTTTTTAATGTGGATGGGTCTGATATAATGAAATTTAAATAACATATGAAAGAAGTGGTGAGAGTGGATCATTCAGAAGAAATCTTAAAGCTGCTTGAAACAGATAGCCGTTTAACGGTGAAGCAAGTCGCTATCTTATTAAATCTCGACGAAAAATTAGTCAGTGAGACGATTAAACATCTTGAAGATGAGAAAATTATCGCGGGCTACCATACACTGATTAATTGGGAGAAAACGGATGATCACTATGTCTCGGCGATGATTGAGGTGCGTGTAACACCTCAGCGGGGGCAAGGTTTTGATCGGATTGCGGAAAAAATCTATCAATTCCCCGAAGTGAAGGCGATGTATTTAATTTCGGGCGGTTATGACTACTTAGTGGAATTGAAGAAAGCACCGATGAGACAAATCGCAAACTTTGTATCGTCACGTTTGTCAGTGATTGAGGAAGTTCAATCGACTGCAACCCATGTTGTATTGAAGCGTTACAAAGACCACAATACGGTTCTTATGAAAGATGACGAAGATAAACGGATGGTGGTTAGTCCATGAGGTCTTTCATCAATCAAAAGGTCAAAGGGATTAAGCCATCTGGTATTCGCAAGTTTTTCGATATAGCCAATGAGATGGCGGATGTAATTTCTTTGGGGGTTGGGGAACCTGATTTTGATACGCCATGGCATATTCGCGATGAGGGAATTTATGCTTTGCAAAAGGGGCAAACTTTTTACACGTCAAATGCAGGTTTAATGGAGTTACGTCTTGCGATTGCTGAAACGATTGCTATCAAGTATGGCATGACATATAATCCCTCAAATGAAATCTTGGTAACGGTAGGAGGCAGTGAGGCGATTGATCTGGCTTTGCGTGCGACGCTTGAACCGGGCGACGAGGTAATTTTCACGGAGCCGAGTTACGTTTCATACTTGCCATGTATTCAATTAGCTGATGGGATACCTGTTGCGATTCCTTTGAAGGAAGAGAATGATTTTCGTCTGACAGCTCAAGAGCTCAGACAAGCCATTACCCCTCAGTCCAAAATATTAATTCTATCCTTTCCGAATAATCCTACGGGCGCTGTTATGGCGAAAGCTGATTTAGAAGCGATTGCGGAAGTTGTTTTGGAACATGATTTGATGGTCATTACGGACGAAATCTATGCGGAACTGACATACTTTGATAAAGAGGCACATGTGTCAATTGCTGCTTTACCTGGCATGCAAGAGCGCACAATTTATATCAATGGCTTCTCTAAAGCTTATGCGATGACGGGATGGCGTTTAGGCTATTGTTGTGGACCAGCTGAGATAATGGAACAAATGATTAAGATTCATCAATTTGCGATTATGGCGGCTCCCACGACTAGTCAATATGCGGGAATTACGGCTTTGCGAAATGGTGATGCAGATGTTGCAGTAATGCGAGAAAGTTATAATCAACGTCGTCGCTTTTTATTGTATGAGCTTGATCGAATAGGACTACCTTGTTTTGAGCCATTTGGCGCTTTCTATGTGTTTCCAAACATCTCTGAGTTTGGTTTGACTTCTGAAGAATTTGCGACTCAATTGATCTATAGTCAGAAAGTTGCGGTTGTACCTGGAACGGCATTTGGTGCTTCAGGAGAGGGCTTTATCCGAATATCTTATGCTTATTCAATTCAAGAATTGAAGGTTGCTTTTGAGAGGTTGGCACTTTTTGTTGAAGCTTTACGTGAAAATAAGGGCACACTTCTATAAGCAAAAGCTAGAGACTGTATAACTAAATTTAATAAATAAAGTTTCAATGTATAAAAAAGTATTGATAAAATAGTCAGAGTATTGATTATAATATATAATTAATCCTGGAGGGTAAATAAATAGCCTTGTTAATTGTAGTAATCACAATTAACAAGGCAATTATTAACACTAAATGTTACGCAGTAACATTTTTGATGATTTTGTTCGCTACTTCATTCGTTAATGAATAGAAGATTTTTGTGCCCTCACGCTCTGCTTCCACAATACCAGATTCACGCATTTTACTGATGTGTTGAGACACAGTCGATTGTGGTAAATCCAACGTTTCTTGGATTGCACCAACATTTAACACTCTGTTTTGATACAGTGTTAAAGCGATTGAGAATCTGATAGGGTGGGCTAGAAGTTTAAGGACATCAACGTATTCTTTAATTTCAGGAGATTTAACGTCAATTTTTTGCATAGAAAAGAGCCCCCTTCTTAATAAAATATTTTTGCTCTACTAGAAATACATTCTATCATACTTTCGAAATGAAATTAACTAAAAACCTTTAATATATGAAAATAATAATAATTATTGCCTTTTTCTTTAGAAAGAGAGAATGACCTGTATATTCAAACGTTGAACTTCGAGAAAATTTGTTTCGGTAGATTTTAAAATTATAAAGCATTAAGATAGTGAGGATAGTTATTTAGCCAGATTTATGCGATTAACTGAACGTCACAATTTACTTACAAGGAGAAAACACACATGACACAAGAATTACCATTAAGATCAGCGTTACCTTTAGAGTTAACTTGGCAACTTGAACTGCTATACGCAGATCAAGCAGCATATGAAACGGATTTAGCAGAATTTAAAGAGAAGGTTACAACTTTTTCTGAAAAGTACAATGGAAAGTTAGCGGATCAATCACTTTTACTAACTTCATTAGCGGATTATGCGCAGATTATTGAGCAGTTACACCGCCTTTCTGGTTATGCCTCATTAGGTTATGAGACGGATAAATTAAACGACGTCTTTGAAAGCAACATGAGTCGTTTAGAAGACTTATATGAGTGGCAAGGTCAACAATTAACTTTCTATGATAATCAATTAGCTTTGTTAGATCTTGAGTATTTAACAAGCATTAGCCAAACTGAAGAAGGACAGACTTATGAGTACTTCTTAAAAGAAGTCGTTCGACAGAAAGAAACACATCTTTCTCAAGAAGTAGAGGAAGTATTAAGCGGCTTGGATAACTCAATTAATAATCAATACCGTCAATACTTAACAATGAAATTACAAGATATGAGCTTTGATTCTTTCACTGTTGCCGATCAACACTATTCAAATAGTTTTAATGGCTTTGAAGGGGAGTATGAAGTTCATGCCAATCCTGAAGTCCGTGCAAAAGCTTGGAAATCGTTTCACGATGGCTTAGCACGCTATCAAAACAGTGCCGCGATTAATTACATCAACCATGTTCAAACTGAGAAAAAAATGGCTACTTTACGAGGCTTTGATTCTGTGTTTGATTATTTACTATTCAATCAAAAGGTTGATCGTGAAGCGTTCAATCGTCAAATTGATGTCATTATGACTGAGTTTTCACCTGTGATGCAACGTTATGCGCGTTTATTAGCAAAAGAACACGGTTATGAAAAAGTGAGTTTAGCGGATATCAAAATTTCATTTTCAACCGAGGAAGCTGCAACAATTTCCGTTGAGGAAAGTCGTGTGATGATTGAAGATGCCTTGTCAGTTTTAGGAGAAGACTATAGTAAGATTGTTAAACGTGCTTTTGATGAGCGTTGGATTGATTACCCGATGAATCAAACAAAATCCACAGGTGGTTTCTGTTCAACGTCTTATAATGGTCCATCTTATATCTTATTGAATTGGACAAGCTTATTGAGTGAAGTGCTAGTGTTGGCTCATGAATTAGGTCATGCCGGTCACTTCCAATTAACTTATCAAGAACAAAGCGTATTGACACCAGAAGCAAGTCTTTACTTTATTGAAGCGCCTTCGACTGCCAATGAAGTGATTATGTGTCAATATTTATTAAATCAACCGATTTCAGCCGAACAAAAACGTATTTTAATTGCAGAATTTATTTCAAGAACTTACTTCCATAATATGGTGACACATTTATTGGAAGCAGATTTCCAGCGAAAAGTTTATCAAGCAGTTGATCAAGGGGATGTCCTAAATGCTAAGCGTTTAAATACCTTTTTCAAAGAAACACTAGAAAACTTCTGGGGCGATGCAGTTGAAATCAATAAGGGTTCTGAATTAACTTGGATGCGTCAGCCACACTACTTTATGGGCTTATATTCCTATACATATTCAGCAGGTTTAACGATTGGCACTCAAATTGGTCAAAAAATTGCAGCTAAAGATGAAACTGCTATAGAAAACTGGTTGGAAGTATTAAAAGCAGGTGGAACATTAGGTCCCATTGAATCCGCTGAAAAAGCAGGTGTATCAATGACGGATGCTGCTGCTTTAAGAGAAGCGATTCATTTTGTTGATGGCTTATTAGATCAAATTGAGGAATTAAAAGAAGCTTAATATAACTTCGGCTAATAAAAGTAGCGTAGCTATATCATGTTGCAGTTGTGTAACAAATTTTTCAAAAAGTCATATTTGGGCTCATATTTTACATTAGTGTGACGGTTTCAAGCAATGGGATTAAAGCTAGTTAACAACTGGCATTTAATCCTGTTTTTTTATTTGAGGTGCGTTAAGATACTCTATGCAAACACTCGTTTGTCTTTTGCATTAATTAGACAACGAAAGTATGAGGAGAATATTTAATGAAAAAATCGCTTAAAATAGCTGTTGCAGCTATATCACTTTCTGCAACAATGGCACCATTATCAAATTTAAAAGTTGAAGCCATCGAAGCAGCCGCATTTACTTTAAACGCAGGTAGCTGGAGAAAACGTAGTTTAGAAGACGTACAAGCGTCTGTCAATGAAGTCGTTTCCTTAGGGAACCAAACATATATAGTTCAATGGGGAGATACTTTAGGAACAATTGCTGCAGCGACAGGCATTTCAGTCAATGACTTAGCAGCTATCAATCAAATTTCAAACCCTGACTTAATTATCTCAGGTTCTGTTATTTATTTTGATGCCGTTAATCATACCTTAACTTACACTGAACCAAGTGGAGAAGAAGTAACGGTAGCTGCTGAAGAAACTAACGTAGCAGAAGTCATTGAAGATACAACGATTGTGGAAGATACAACTGTTGTTGAAGATGGTTACTTAATTGATGAGATAGAAGAGTGGGATCTTGGTGAAGCAATGAACGCCAATCAAGACGAAAGTCCAGCAGAAGAAGTCGTAGTAGACGACTCAGCTCTGGAACAAGCTTTAGCTGAAGAAGAAGCTGCTCGTTTAGCCGAAGAAGAAGCTGCTCGTTTGGCTGAAGAAGAAGCCGCTCAATTAGCTGAAGAAGAAGCCGCTCGTTTAACTGAAGAAGAAGCCGCTCAATTAGCTGAAGAAGAAGCCGCTCAATTAGCTGAAGAAGAAGCTGCTCGTTTGGCTGAAGAAGAAGCTGCTCGTTTGGCTGAAGAAGAAGCTGCTCGTTTGGCTGAAGAAGAAGCCGCTCAATTAGCTGAAGAAGAAGCCGCTCGTTTAGCCGAAGAAGAAGCTGCTCAATTAACTGAAGAAGAAGCTGCTCGTTTGGCTGAAGAAGAAGAAGCCGCTCGTTTGGCTGAAGAAGAAGCTGCTCGTTTGGCTGAAGAAGAAGCTGCTCAATTAACTGAAGAAGAAGCTGCTCGTTTGGCTGAAGAAGAAGCTGCTCGTTTGGCTGAAGAAGAAGCTGCTCAATTAACTGAAGAAGAAGCCGCTCGTTTAGCCGAAGAAGAAGCCGCTCGTTTAGCCGAAGAAGAAGCTGCTCGTTTGGCTGACGAAGAAGCTGGTCGTTTGGCTGAAGAAGAAGCCGCTCAATTAGCTGAAGAAGAAGCTGCAAACTCAACTGATCCAACTGTTTATGGCACACCAATTGTAGTTGAAGCTACTGCATACTCGCGTAACGAAGCCGGTCTAGGAAACTTTACTGCAGATGGTACTGACTTACGTTTGGAACCAGCTGTTATCGCTGTTGACCCATCAGTCATTCCACTTGGAACAACGGTTTACATTCCTGGTTGGGGTTATTACCGTGCTGCTGACACAGGTGGCGCAATTGTAGGTAACAAAATTGATGTTCACTTTGAAAATGTCGCAGACACGTACCAATTCGGTCGTCAGTCGCTAACTATTTATATTGTTGACTAAGTAACTATAGAAAATCAGTGAGGCTAGGGTTAAACCTAGCTTCTTTTTTGTGTGTGTTGAGTTATTATTAAAGGGAAGACATTAATTTTGAAGTGAAAATTAACGTGTCGCATATTCAAACACTCAAGTAATTTTATTTCAAAAAATCATAATGAGTGCTAGAATTAAGCAGTGAAAATTTAATCAGAGGAGTTTTGTGAAATGAAAGATCAAACTAAAATAACATTCTGGGGTGGCCTAGATACAATCGGAGGCAACATCGTGAGTATCCAATTCAAAGACTACCGCATCATCACTGATTTCGGTGCATTAGCCGGAGTGAATATTATGGATTTACTTAGTAAGGAAACAACCCATTCTCATTTAGCATTAGGACAATTACCGGCAATTTCCGGCTTGTATCCCAAAGCAGCCATTGGTGATTTCGAACTGGAGAGTTTTGAGGAGTCAGCCTTAAATACAATTGTCTGTCTTTCACATTTACATCTAGATCATTTGGGTGCTTTTGGACAGTTGCCAGAAGAGCTACCTATTTATGCATTAGAAGAAGCTGTTGATTTTTATAAACAGTTAGAAAAAACAAGCTTACTGCCTAGTTATGCTGTTAATTGGCAAAAAGTGACTGCAGAAAGTACACTTCAACACGGACCTTTTGAGATTGTCTTTCATGAGAGTGATCATGATACAGTTGGCGCTGCAAGTATTTTTATTAAAACGCCAGATTTTAAAATTGTGTATTCAGGTGATTTCCGTTTATCGGGCTTCCATCCAGAAAAAGTCTTAAACTGGGCTCAAAAAGCACATGAGTTTGATGCGGACCTTTTCCTTGTTGAAGGAACAACATTTAGTCATTTTGCATCTGAGCCTAATCCAGTCGATGTAGCACTAGCGGAGGTGACACATTCGATTAATTCACCCAATGAAATCAAATTAATGAATTCAATTGAGGCCATCGCTCAAGAACACTCAGAGCAATTAATTGCTTTTAATGGTTACCCTCAAAATATTGAACGCTTATTAGTGTTAGCGGAATTATTCACCACTTTAGGCCGAACGCTCGTCATGGATCAGACCTATTTTGAATTAATGAAGCCTTATTTAACAGGTTATTTGAATGTAAAGTACTTACTTATAGATGGAAATGCGTCAATTGAGGTGACAGACGAAGCGGTTTCTTTGGAGATGCTTCGTGAGATGCCTCAACATTATATTCTTCAATTTGATTATGAACGTCACGAACATGTATTTACTTTACCTGCGGGTGTATATTTCCATTCGAACGGGATGCCACTTGGAAGTTACATGGCAGAATACGAACCTTATGTACGCCGTTTCGTTGAAGCTGGCTGGGAATTTTACCATGCGAATGTTTCAGGACATGCATCGCAAAGTGATTTATTATTAGTGAATTACTTGACCCAAGCTAAATTAGTCGTGCCATGGCATACATTTAAACCAGACTTTTATGGTCAAGCAATTGAAGAAATTGGTTTACAGACTTGGTTACCCGAATACCACGTTGAATACACGGCGGCTGAACTTTCAGATATGATTAAGTAAATTTAGGAGAGTAGATATGCAGAAAATTACGATTTTAATGACGAGTGACACACATGGTTACTGGATTGATGTGCCTAATCAACCAGACCAGTCATTATTAAATACAGCGGCGACACTGAAGCGTTTGAAGCAAGAGTCAACGCATCCAACCATCAGCATTGATTTAGGTGATTTCATTCAAGGATCAGCATTTGCGACTTATTGTAGTCAAATTGCTGAAAATGGGAGTGTATTTGCTAGAGCGATGAATGATCTTGCTTATGATGCACAGATTATTGGGAATCATGAGTTTAATTTTGGTCCTGAGTACCGTGAAAGTATTCTGAACCAAATCATGGCACCAATTATCTGTTCTAACATTGTCGATGCTCAAACAGGTCAACCTGTTTTAGGTCAACCTTATAAAGTAATTGAAGTTGAAGGAATTAAAGTCGGCATCATTGGAACGACGACTCATTACATCCCCAATTGGGAATTACCTAAACATTATGAAGGTTTAGCCTTCAAAGATGCATTCGAGACAACGAAGTTTTACGCTGAGCAGCTTCGCTCTCAAGTGGACGTTGTGGTGGTGGCTTATCACGGTGGCTATGAAAGAGATTTGGATACTGGCGAAGCATTAGAAGACTTAACAGGTGAAAACCAAGGGGCACGTATGTTACAAGAAATCCCTGAAATTGATGTCTTGTTAACGGGCCACCAACACCGTTTAATTAATCAACAAGTTAATAATGCTTGGACCGTTCAACCGGGTTATGCGGGTGAGTGTGTTGCGTCCATAACACTGACTTTAGACAATAAAGAAATTGTGCATATGACAGGAGAGCTTCATGATACAAGCCTGGACGCTGCAGATACTGCCATCAAAGACGTGGTTAATCCAGAACGTACAATAGGAGAGCAGTGGTTGAAACAAGTCTTAGGTACGGCGAAATTAGACGTGCCAGTTGCAGATGCTTTTGAAGCGCGTCTAACAGGGACACCTTTTGTTGAACTACTTAACCAACTACAATTAAAAGAAACAGGTGCCGACTTTAGTGCTGTCACATTAATCAACGAATCATTTGTGAAGTTTAAAGGACCGGTGACTAATGAAATTTTACTGGAAGTCTATCCTTACTATAATCGTATAGCGAAAGTTCAACTAAGCGGACAAGATCTATATGAGATCGTCGAATTCAACTTAGAATATTGGACTTTAAATGAAAAAGGTGAGGTCCAAGTCAACCCTGATTATATTGACCCTAAACCGCGTCATTATAATTATGACTTATTTACAGGTTTGACAACCATCGCAAACTTGAGCAAACCGCTAGGACAGCGTGTCGAGCAATTGCTTGATGAACGGACACAATTACCAATTGAAAGAGATCAAACTTATACAATTGCAGTGTCTCAATACCGTGCAGTTGGCGGCGGCGATTATAAAACCTACACCCCGGACAAAATAGTCTCGATTAGTGAGATTGATATCGCAACTCGTTTGCGTGAAGCCTTGGCAGACTTTACGTCTAAAAACTGGGCAGCGATTAATGCGAATTATCGACATGTTGAGTGGTTAACGCATTCCTAAGATGGTCATTCAAGCACCGATTTGACTAAAGCTGACATTTGCTGTATACTCTTCATATATTACGAAATCGTAATAACTTTTTGTAAAGGAGTGGTAAGCATGGATATGAAATTAATCATACAAGGTATCAATTATTATGCGAGAAAAGAAAAAATGTATGGGTTGGATGAAAGAGAAATAGCGTTACGACAAGAATTACGTGAAAGCTATATTAAACTCATTCGCTTATCATTTCAAGACCAAATCGAGCATGTAAAAGTAGTAGACATCGAAGGTAACGATTTAACTCCCGAATTCCTAAAAGGTATTCAACGTGGAAAACAAATACATGGTCGACACTTGGAACCTAAAAATGATTTGCCAACTAAGATGGAACAATTCTTAGCAGGAATCGAAGAATTCGATCCAGAAGAAGACGAGCAATAACAGTTTTTTTATTAAAAAAATTAATTTTATGAATAGCCTATTAAAGTCAGCTCGTCTGATTTTAGTAGGCTGTTTTGTTATATTGATGAGCGACGTCTAATGTAAAATGAGAACAACATGATAAAACGGTGATGTTAATATTAAATCGTTAAAAATTTACGAAAAATTTACAATAATCTGTTACTATTGATTCGAATGCTTTGAAAATTGAAGTTGAGGTGAAAGAATGCAAGTTAGATTTGAAAACGTGACAATGCAATTCGAAAATAAGAAAGTGTTGGACCAAATAAATTTTACTTTGCCTAGCAAAGAATTAATCTCTTTTTTAGGTCCTAGTGGTTGTGGTAAGTCAACGACCTTATACCTGATTTCTGGCCTATTGAATGCCACATCTGGAAAAATATTTTTCGGAGACAAAGATGTGACTAAACTTGATCCAGTAAAACGAAACGTTGGGTTAGTATTCCAAAATTATGCTTTATATCCCCATTTAACAGTTCGCGAGAATATTATGTTCCCACTAAAGATGGCTAAGCTATCTAAAAAGGAACGTAGCGAGCGTGCAGAAGAGATGGCATTATTGACGAAAATTGCTGATCAATTAGATAAATATCCACGCCAATTATCGGGTGGTCAACAACAAAGGGTCGCCATTAGTCGTGCTTTAGCAAAAGAACCAGAAATACTCTTAATGGATGAGCCATTAAGTAACTTGGATGCACGTTTGAGAATTGAAATGCGTGAAGAGATTCGTCGTATTCAACAAGAAACGGGTGTTACCACAGTATTTGTTACCCATGACCAAGAAGAAGCGTTGAGTATTGCGGATAATGTTATGGTACTTGAAAGTGGAGAAATCCAACAAATGACAGATCCAGTGACGCTTTACCGTAAACCAAGCAACTTGTTTGTTTCCAAATTTATCGGCTCACCTATTATTAACACCTTTACTAAAGACTCATTAGCTTTGAATCCAGAGTCAGCTTTAATACAAGAAAATTGGATGACTTTAGGCATTCGTTCAGAGCACTTTACGTTAGGAAATGAAGAAGATTACTTAATCCGTGCGGTCATTCAAAGAATCGAAACAATTGGTAAAGATATTACAATTCATTGTGAGTGGCAAGGTGAAAAATTTGTGGTGTCCGACTTAGAAACAGATTCAATTGTAGGAGATACACTTTACCTAAACGTTAGCCCAGACAACTTGTTATTATTCGATGAGAATGAACAACTAGTTGAAAGAAGGGTTGAGAATGAATAAGAAACCCACACTAAAAAGCACCTTACAGGCCTTATTGTATTTAGCTCCCATGTTGTTTTTTATTGGTGTGTTTACCGTCTATCCGATCATCAAGTCTTTCGATATGAGTTTTTATCTGAATTACAATATGTTAAGTGGCTCGATTGATGGGCGAGGTTTAGACAATTATCTTGAAATTTTCAACGATCCTAGCTTTTATACCGCATTAAAAAATACCGGTATTTTCATCATAGGTGTTGTACCGGCATCAATCGTCATTTCGGTTTTGATTGCCCTAATGTTAAATCAAATTCCAATTTTCAAAAGTTTCTTCCGAACGGTTTACTTCTTACCCTTTGTAACAAGTACGGTAGCCGTGTCGATTGTCTGGAGTTGGTTATATCACTCGCGTTACGGATTGATTAACTTTATTTTAGGCCTAGTCGGGATTGATGCAATTAATTGGTTGAATGATCCAAAAATGGCTTTACCAGCCGTGATTATCATGTCTATTTGGAAGGGCCTTGGCTTTAATATCCTACTGACTTTAGTTGGTTTAGGAAACATATCTGAAGACTACTATAAAGCCGCTAAGATTGATGGAGCGAATGCATGGAATAGGTTCTGGAATATTACGGTTCCCTTACTGCGTCCGACCTTATTCTTATTATCAATTGTTGGTATTATTAACGGTTCGAAAGTATTTGATGAAGTGTACTCATTATTTAATGGACGTCCAGGCCCAGCAGGCTCTGCGACCACTTTAGTCTATTACTTATTCCAAAAATTCTATGTGCAGTTTGAATACGGCGTAGCTGCTGCATCGGGCATTATTTTATTCGGAATTGTCCTGATTATAACCCTCATTCAATATGTTGGAAATTCCTATTTTGAAAAAAGAGGAGGATAATTCAGTATGAAAAACGTCTTTAAGTTAATTGCACTATATAGTATCTTGTTCCTAGGAAGTATCATCATGGTGTTACCTTTTTACTGGATGATTACGACGAGTTTAAAATCAGGTGGGGAAGCAATTCAAGTCCCACCCTCATGGTTGCCTGAAAACTGGCTTTTCTCGAATTACCAGAAAGCACTTGAAGCAGCCCCATTTGCCCGCTACTTTATCAACAGTGTGATTGTTACATTCACATCGACAGTGGGCGAGTTAATTACGAGCATTTTGGCAGCCTTTGCCTTTGCTAAACTAAAGTTTTGGGGTAAAGATATTCTGTTTTTATGTTTGTTAGCAACAATGATGGTGCCAGGTGAGTTAATGACCATCCCGAACTTCGTCACATTGGCGAGCTGGGGCATGATTAACACTTATTGGGCGCTAATTATTCCCTGGTTAGCAAGTGTATTCTCAATCTTTACGTTAAAACAATCCTTTCAATCAGTTCCTGATGAACTTTACTATGCAGCAAAAACTGATGGAGCAAGTGACTGGCGTTTCCTTTGGGAAATGATGGTACCACTTTCTAAATCTTCTATTGTGGCAGTAATGATTCTGAAAGTGATTGGAAGTTGGAATTCGTTCATGTGGCCATTAATTGTCACGAACGACACAGCACTACGTACTTTACCAGTAGGGTTACAAGCCTTTACGACCGAAGCCGGAACAAAGTTTGAATTGTTAATGGCTGCGTCGACATTGGTAGTTATTCCGATGGTTGTCATTTATTTATTGTTGCAAAAGCACATTATTCAAGGCATTTCTCGCTCAGGCTTGAAAGGCTAACGTTGTAGAATGCTCACATGATCTCTCAGGAGGGAAAATATTAATGAAAAAGATTAAATTAGTAGTTGCAGCTTTAGTTGCATTGGCAGTATCAAGCGTATTCGCACCTTTGGCATCTGCCCAAGAGAAAGTACAAGTTACTCTCTGGCATGCAATGAATGGTCCTCACCAAGAAATGATGACAACATTAGTAGAAGAATTTAACTCATCTCAAGATACAGTAGAAGTGGTTGAGCAAAACCAAGGTGACTATAGCACCTTACAACAATCAGTCATGGCATCTGCTGCATCTGGTGATTTACCAACAATGACTCAACTGACTTCATCAAACACACCAGACTACAAAAACCAAGGCTTATTGTTAGCTTTAGACGGTTTAATGACAGATGAAAACGGCTGGACTACTGAACTTAAAGACGGTATCTTCCCAGGATTCATCGACGGTGTAACTTACGATGGAGAAATTTTCGCTATTCCATTTTCTAAATCGGTTCGTTTAATGTATGTAAACGAAGACTTATTAGCTGAAGTTGGCGCAGAAGTACCAACAACTTGGCAAGAAGTTTTAGATTTAGGAGTGGCATTAGATGAAGCTGGAATTGATACACCAGCAATGGGTCTAGAAAATAGTATTTCTATGGAACTAGAAACAATGGCTCGTCAAAACGGCGCAACTTGGATTGCACCTGACTTATCAGCAGTAGAAATTGCTTCTGAAACAGCAACAGAGCCCGTTCAATTCATTTATGATTTAATTGCTGAGGGACACGCTCGTACAGCTGGTGAAGACGGCTTTATGTCAGGCCCATTCTCATCAGGTGAATCTGCATTATACATCGGTTCATCAGCTGGTTTATCTTATGTATTACCTGGTATTGAAGAATCTGGCATCACTTTAGGAACAGCTGAAATTCCAGTGTTTGGCGAAGGTGAGCCATTAACATTATTTGCAGGTAACGACTTAGGAATTTTCTCTTCTGCTACTGAAGAAGAACAAGCTGGCGCAGCACAATTTATGGCTTTCTTATTAGAAGCTGACAATACAGCTCGTTGGGCATCAGAAACAGGCTACTTACCAATTACAAGTCAAGGTACAGAATCTGACACATGGACAACATTCTTGGAAGAAAATCCATTAGTAGAAGCAGCTTCTACAGAATTAACTTACGGAATGTCTCAACCAGGTTATGTAGGCGCATCAGAAGTCTTTTCTGAAATCGAAATGGCAATTGAAAGAATTTTATTAAGTGACTCAGACAGCACAATGGAATTCCAAACAATTGAAGATTTAGTAAAAGGCCACTTAGGTTTAGAATAAACTTCATCCAACAACAATAAATAAATGACGAGAAACTAGGATACTTCGGTATGCTAGTTTTTTATTTAGGGAAAATAAGCCAAACACAAGCCACGCAGCCGCCACATCATGAAAAACGCCCCCCCTCTGGTTTCTTGGCACCTTACTAAAGTCTCCCATTACTCTGCCGTTCTAAATTGCTTTTCACTACTTCTAATTGTCCCCGTTAGCATCTAAGTGGCTGCGTTAGAATTAAACTGACAATAAGATTTTTATTTTAACAGGCTGACTGATAGGTTAAATCGACTTGTTCCCCACCTAACGTGCCCACTCATTTCTTTAGTTAAAACGTCAAAGATGATCGATTCTACTAACATCGAGCACAAAACGAATGAAGGTCATTTTTTGGTAAAAAGGGTGTGAAAATCGACTCAAGACTGGATATTCGTTAAAATAGACGAAAGAGTAGAAAGGGTGTGTCAGTCTGGTAAAGAGGTCTGAAGATTCAAAAAGGTTGCCAATAAAATAGCAGCGGATAGACTAGTTATGGTCAGAGGTGAAACATTAAGAAATGAGAAGGAAAAAAGCTGTCATAAGAAAGGCACTGAATAATTTCGCTAAACAATCGAAGCAATACTGCTTTAAATTTATAAAGAGGGAATGAAGATATAATGGATATGAATAAAGAACTTAAAGATGTGAAAGACCAAGCCGAAATCGTTCGAACCTTAATTGAGCAAGCTCTGGAGAAAATCGATAGTGCAAGAAATTGGGGGCTCTATGATATATTTGCAGGTGGCATGATTTCAAGCATGGTCAAAAGAGGGCGCATGAAAGAAAGTAATCAATTAATGGAAGAAATCGAACTGGCGTTGCAAAGATTACAAAAAGAGTACGGTGACATCAACTTGGAACTACCCGAGCAGTTAAATTTAGATTTTGCTTCTGAAATGTTTGATGTCTGGTTCGATAACATTTTTACAGACCTTTCCGTCCAGAGTAATTTAAAAAAACGCCGTGAACAATTAGTCTATCTCTATGACCAAGTCGACGAATTAGACAAGCTGATAACAATCGAATTAAACAAGTAAGAAAACTTAATAGCGCAAACACACACGCTAATCAGCCTTTGATGAAGGTTGATTAGCGTGTGTGTTATTTACTCCTATTTACAATAACGACCAAATCAGTCGTTTAATTCTAGACTCTTTTCTTCACCGTGTGCTACAAACTTCATGCAGATTAAAGCCACGATAAAACAAACTAAAGCAAAAACGAACAAGAGATGATCAGTTTGAAACACATCTTGCAACAAACCATAAAAAATTGGGCTTACAATGGAAGCTGAGAAAGAGAAGAGGTAATAGTAACCAGTAAAAGTCCCAATCGACGTAATCGAAGCGAACTCCAGCACCATCGGTAGGGAATTGATATTAATCAACGCCCAGAAAAAACCACCAATCATTAGGAGAAGCTGCAATAAATGTTGACTAGGTTGGGCGATAATCAAGACGAAAATTCCGATAAAGCCCACAATGCCAAACAAAATTGTTTTCTTACGTCCAAACTTGTGACCGAGGCGACCCGCCGGAATAGCAAACAACAAGAAAAATAATGAGAAACCTGCTAACATGACCGTCGCTTGCCCACCACTAATTCCATAAGTATTCGTCGCATACAAGGTAAAGAAGGTTTCAATCGCATTATTACCCATGAACCAAGCAAAAATTGCTAACAATAAAGCACCTAAACTTACTTTATATTGCGAAGGTAAAGCCATGAAGGTAGTCATACTCCCCGTCTTCGACTTAATCTTTGACAAACTCTCAAAGTCGGTAACTGATTGAGTCGACAGCTCGGCTTGATACAAGCTAAATTGGTCCCTAGCAGTTCGCGCCCAACGATTGGCAATCGTATCACGAATCGGTAACTGCTTTTCTTCTCTAAAGCTAATCGAATCCGGATCACGAACAAACAAATACAGAAAGATTAAGGCAAGCATCATAATCACCGATGCCATTAAGAAAGCATAAAACTTGTCCTCGCGAATATCCGACAACAGGCCACCATAATAAAACGCAATAATTGACCCAAGGCCCCCCATTAAATTAATAATTCCATTGGCTTCACTGCGCAAAGGCGACGGCGTCACATCCGGCATAATTGCTACCACAGGACTCCGCCACAAAGCCATTAATAGGTTAAAGGCAATAATAACGCCCATGAATTGCCAAAGAATCATCTGCAAAGGAATGAATGCAAACAGAAACGCGCAAATCGGAATAGCAAGCACAATCCATGGCAACCGTCGCCCTAAACGACTCCTAGTTTTATCACTCCAAGCACCAATCAAAGGCTGCAGAATAACCCCAAAAAAATTATCAATCGTCATAATCGTCCCAATCATCGTCCGACTCATACTGAACCGCTCATCCAAAATCAAAGGCACCTGAGCATTATAAACCGCCCAAGCCAAACTCGAGGCCATAAAGCCCACGCCAATCAGAGAAATTTGCCAATAATTCAACCTTAACCCCTTCTTAGAATTCATTTGCCACCCCTCCCTTAAAAGCAGACTTAGTTTGCATTATTATATAACAAAATAGGATTGATAGGAACACTGTTTCAAAAGGAAGTTTGTGAAAAAAATAAAGACGGCAGAAGAGAACGAACTTCAAAAAAGGTTGGCGCCCTCATAAGAAACAAAAGAGCGACACACTACAAAAGTAATGTGTCGCTCTCACTCAGTTATATTTAAACCGTTTCGTCAGCCTTAATCTCTAAACGCATATTTAAATTAAGGTAGCCGCGCTCGCTTTTTAAGACGAAGGCATTAGACCGTAATTTTAAATCAATTATGTTTTCTTGATCTAAATAAATTAATGCAGACTTTTGCGCTTTAATTGGCCCTAAATTACTTTCAATCGTCGTATCGTACACTTCTTGGGCATCATTGGCTCTTAGAATGAATACACCAGAATTTGCACAGGCACAGACCTCTGTGCCAGTATCATAAAAAAGACTCAGCTGATTGACTGCTGCTTTCTTTTCAAGAAATGTGCTTGCCTCTTGGGTAAATGTTAAATTCATCTAATCACTCCCTTTACTACTTCAATTATAACGCAACAGTCAGCTTTAGACCATAATATTACATTTAATATTTAGTAAAAGATGCAGATGAAGATGAAGATGAAGAGATGGCTGTTTGAAGTAGACTCCCAGGTGATGTAGCGATTTGTTATATCACTTCCAGGTGATGTAGCGATTTGTTATATCACTTCCAGGTGATGTAGCGATTTGTTATATCACTTCCAGATGATGTAGCAGTTTGTTATATCACTTCCAGGTGATGTAGCGCTTTGTTATATCACTTCCAGGTGATGTAGCGCTTTGTTATATCACTTCCAGGTGATGTAGCGATTTGTTATATCACTCCCAGGTGATGTAGCAGTTTGTTATATCACTTCCAGGTGATGTAGCGCTTTGTTATATCACTTCCAGGTGATGTAGCAGTTTGTTATATCACTCCCAGGTGATGTAGCGCTTTGTTATATCACTTCCAGGTGATGTAGCAGTTTGTTATATCACTTCCAGGTGATGTAGCGATTTGTTATATCACTTCCAGGTGATGTAGGGATTTGTTATATCACTTCCAGGTGATGTAGCGATTTGTTATATCACATCCAGGTGATGTAGCAGTTTGTTATATCACTTCCAGGTGATGTAGCAGTTTGTTATATCACTTCCAGGTGATGTAGCGATTTGTTATATCACTTCCAGGTGATGTAGCAGTTTGTTATATCACTTCCAGGTGATGTAGCGGTTTGTTTTATCACTTCCAGGTGATGTAGTGCTTTGTTATATCACTTCCAGGTGATGTAGCAGTTTGTTATATCACTAAACATTGATAATGCAGCTAACGACATCAATTTTATTAGGCGTTTCCAATCCAATATTCTTCAACAACTAACAAAAAAAGAGTCGACCAGATGGTCGACCCCTTAATTTATTTAAATAAAGGCCATCACAATGTAGTTTAAGATGAACAGTACAATGGATACCCAGATAAGAGGGTGAACGTCTTTTCCTTCACCTTTTACAGTTTTTACTAAACCGTATGTGATGAAACCAGCTGCAATACCATTTGAGATTGAGTAAGCAAGCCCCATAAAGATTGAAGCAAAGAATGCTGGAACAGCTTCAGAGAAATCAGACCAGTCCACATCGTTTAAAGAAGCAATCATCAAAATACCTACAATAATTAAAGCAGGAGCAGTTGCTTGCGTTGGCACAATGCCAATCACTGGTGAAAGGAACATCGCTAATAAGAAACAAATAGAAGTGACAACAGATGTCATACCTGTACGACCACCAGCGCCAATACCTGCAGCAGATTCAACATAAGTTGTTACGTTCGATGTACCAAACAATGCACCAACTAATGTACCAATTGAATCACCAAACAATGCTTTATCCATTTTTGAACTGAAACCTTTGCTGTCTTGAACCGCTTTTTCATCTTCTTCAGAGAAGATACCAGTACGACGACCAGTTCCAATAAATGTTCCGATTGTGTCAAAGATATCAGATAAACTGAATGAGAAAATAGTAATTAATACAATTGGTAATTTAGTGAGGTCTGAGAATAAAGACGGTAGGCCTGCAGGGGTGAAAATTACCAAGAATGTTTCACCTAAATCATCAAATGCACTTGCTAATGAATTGTCTACTAAATTAATGGTTGATAAATCGACTAAGCCCATTGGAATAGCTAATAAAGTTGTAGCAACAATTCCAATTAGAATCGCACCTTGAATATTTTTAAGCATTAAGACAACTGTAATCACTAAACCAATTAAAGCAAGTAACACACCTGGATCTGTGAAGTTAACTAAAGCAGGAAGTGCTCCACTGTTGGCAACAAGTGAGTCGATTCCGTTTGTAATTGGAGCTGTTGGGTCGCCACCGTTAATTGATAAGATGTTGTAGCCGTCCACCGTAAAGTTTAATAAACCAGCATTCTTAATTCCGATATAGCCAATGAAAATCCCAATACCTGCAGAAATCGCATGTTGCAATGAATCTGGGATAGCAATAATTAACATTTTACGAACTTTTGTGACTGTTATGACAATATTAACAACCCCACAAATAAATACCATTGCAAGTGCTTCTTGCCATGTAAAGCCTAAAGCAAAAACAACTGTATACGTAAAGAAGGCGTTTAGCCCCATACCTGGTGCAACTGCATAAGGCACGTTAGCAAATAATCCTAAAATTAAAGTTGCGATAGCAGAAGAAAAAATAGTTGCTAGAAATACAGCCTGACTAGGCATACCTGACAAAGCTAATAATGACGGGTTAACAAAAATAATGTATGACATTGCAAGGAAGGTCGTAATCCCAGCTGTAATTTCTGTACTTAATTTAGTACCGTTTTCTTCGAACTTAAAAAAATTTTCCACAAAAATCCTCCTAAAATAATGAACTCTTCATAATTACAAAAATGAGTATAGCATATTAAATTCCTTAAAAAAGCATAAAACAGAACTATTTAATTTTAAATAACATAAACGTTCGTGTTTATTTCGTTGAGCGCTTTTTTGTGAAATAAGCGTGATTTTATGGTCAATAACTATTACCGAATGATTACGGAATTTTATAAAACAGCCATTCCAGTTGCTCGTGAATGTTAGCGAAGGGGTAATATGGTATAATTATGGATGCTAAAGCAAAGAAAGGGGTGCATAGAGATGGAAGCATATATAGATGAGCGTTTTGAAGAAGCCTTTGTTATCGGTGATATTCATGGAATGAAGGAATCACTTGAAGACATGTTGAAAAATTGGAATCGTGATAAACAACAATTAATTTTTGTTGGCGATTATATTGATCGTGGGCCACAATCTGCTGATTCTTTGCTACTTGTACGAAAACTTCAGATGGAATACGGGGCAATTTGCTTGAGAGGGAATCACGAAGAAATGTTTTTAGCTTTTCTTCAAAATCCGATTAGTAAATGGACCCTCTATGAAAGAAATGGTGGTTTGAGCACTGTTTCGCAATTGTTAGGGGAATCGACACTAACCGTCAGTCAATATTCTCGTATTAAACTTGCGAGATTATTAAATGAACGCTATCCATGGTTGGAAAGCTGGCTACGCGATTTACCCTATTTTGTAGAATTTGGGAATTTTGTCGTTGTGCACGCCGGACTTAATTTGCGTTTAGATGATTGGCGACACACGAGCCCACATGATATGGTTTGGATTCGTCAGGACTTTCACGAAGCCGCCAACCAAACGGGCAAAACGATTGTCTTTGGACATACGCCCGTAATGAATTTGCACAATAACCGATCGGCCGTCCATGTTTGGCAAAAAGATGACAAATGGGGTATCGATGGCGGCGCAGTTTATGGTGGAAGTTTACTGGCTTTGCAGATGAATCGCCAAGAAGTAAAACAAATGTTTCAAGTAAAGAGTTAGGAGACGGACATGACAGAGGTATTAGAAGACAAGCAAGTAATTAAGCAAATTAGTAGTGAGGTTCAAGTTAAACCCACGCAAGTAGATTCGGTGTTAAAATTATTAGGAGAAGGCAATACCATTCCTTTTATTGCACGTTACCGTAAAGAAGTGACGGGTTCGTTAGATGAAGTTCAAATTCATTTGATTGAGCAAAAATATCAATACATGATGAATATGAGACAAAGAAAAGAAGAAGTGACGCGTTTGATTGGTGAGCAAGACAAGCTGACAGATGCCTTAAGTCAGCAAATTGAACAAGCAACGACTTTACAACAAATTGAAGATATTTATCGTCCATTTAAACAAAAACGTCGCACGAAGGCGATGACCGCAGAAGAAAATGGCTTATCACCTTTAGCGGATTGGTTGCAATCGAGCGCTGATCCACAAGTAACGCCTTTAGAAAAAGCAGCGGAATATATCAACGAGAAAGTTGAGACGGCTGAAGCTGCCTTAGCAGGTGCACATGAAATTATTGCACAAGAAGTCTCTGATAATGCGACTTACCGTGAATTTATCCGTAAGTATTCTCGATACAATGCGAAATTGACGACTAAATTAAAAGATGAAAGTTTAGACGAAACTAAAGTCTATCAAATGTATTATGATTTTTCAGAAGGCATTAACAAGTTGCCCGAACACCGTATTTTGGCAATCAATCGTGCTGAAAAAGAAGGAGTTCTATCCGCAAAACTTGTGATTGATGAAGTGCCTGTGATTCGCTATATGAGTCAACGAACGATTGCTTCTGCACTTCCAGAAGTTAGACGTGAGTTAATTCAAGCGGCTATCGAGGATAGCTACAAACGTTTCATTGGACCAGCGATTGAACGTGAGTTGAGAAATGAAGCAACAGAAAGAGCAGACAAACAAGCCATTCAAGTATTCGGTGATAACTTGCGTCACTTACTGTTACAACCGCCACTAAAAGGGCGTATCGTATTAGGATTAGACCCAGCTTACCGTACAGGATGTAAGTTAGCCGTTATTAATGAAACGGGACGTGTCTTGGATAAGGACGTTATTTACCCTCATAAACCTGCCAACGCTAAGCAAAGAGCCGCAGCGAGACCGGCATTAAAAGCAATGATTGAAAAACATCAAGTTGACGTAATTGCAATTGGTAACGGAACAGCCAGCCGCGAATCAGAAACCTTTGTAAACGAAATCGTTCAAGAATTAGACCGTAAAGTTCAGTTTATTGTCGTCAACGAAGCTGGCGCTTCCGTTTATAGTGCGAGTGAAATTGCCCGTCAAGAATTCCCAGATTATCAAGTGGAAGAACGAAGTGCGGTAAGTATTGCGCGTCGTTTACAGGATCCTTTAGCTGAGTTAATTAAAATCGATCCTAAATCGATGGGAGTCGGTCAATACCAACATGACGTGGCTCAGAATATGTTAACTGATCAGTTAGATTTCGTGGTAAACATCACGGTGAATCAGGTTGGTGTGGACATTAACACAGCCAGCGTCCCTTTATTACAACACGTTTCTGGTTTAACGACGACAACAGCTAAAAACATTATTGCTTTGCGTGATGAAATAGGACGCTTTGACAACCGTACGCAAATTAAAGATGTCAAACGTTTAGGACCTAAAACTTATGAGCAAGCGGTTGGTTTCTTACGTATTCTTGATGGGAAGAATCCATTAGACCAAACAAGTATTCACCCTGAAACTTATAAAGATGCTAAGAAGATTCTGAAGATGGCTGAAGTTGACTTATCAGAGTTGGGTACAGACGATGCGAATAAGAAATTAAAGACAATCGACGTTAAAACTTTAGCCCTTGATTCTGATTTAGGTGTGGAATCATTACAAGATATCATCGATGGCTTAATGAATCCTAGCGCAGATATTCGTGATGGCCAGGATGCACCTATCTTACGTGAAGACGTGTTAACGATGGATGATTTACATGAAGGTCTACAGTTACAAGGGGTGGTTCGTAACGTAGTAGACTTTGGTGCTTTCGTGGATATCGGCGTAAAAGAAGACGGCTTAATTCACATTTCTAAGTTATCTAGAAAATTCATTAAGCATCCTTCCGAAGCAGTTTCAGTTGGAGATATTGTTGAAGTAGAAGTGATTTCTGTTGATAAGGCGAAAAGTCGTATCGGTTTGAAACGTTTATTCCCTAAAATAAATAACTAATTCAGTATACTAGTGGTCATGATTTTTCAAGATCCACTAGTATTTTTTTTGGATTGTGAGGTGCAATCTGATAAGCAATGCGGTAAAATAGATTCAACTTAAATTCTGTGCTTTGAAAAGAGGAGAATTTTATGAAAACATCTGATATTGAACAAAAGTATGCCGTCTCGAGAGAGGCCTTGCGCTACTATATCGAACGTGGCTTGTTGAATCCTACCTGCATTAATGATTCCTTCGAATGGGAAGAAAAAGATGAAGTGACTTTGCAAAGCGTGTTGCAACTGAGAACAATGGGCTTAACTATCGACAGTATTGTTGAACTCAAACAGGATCATCAGGATAGTGTGGGGTTAAAAACAAAATTGCTGCGCCGGGTGGAAAAAGTCAAACAAGAGATTGAAGCAATCGATTCAGAACAAAGAGAACTGGCTTATCGCAAGCAGATATTAGAGACTGCCTTACATCAACTGAGTCAGCAAATTCGTTTATATGAAGAAAGTGATTGACAAAATAGGTCAGGATGCCCTACAATAATATTGTTGTTGAAAATTGCGGTCGTGGCGGAATGGCAGACGCGCCAGCTTGAGGGGCTGGTGTCCTAAAGGATGTGTGGGTTCAAATCCCATCGACCGCATATCATAACTACTAATCTAAACGTCCATGAAGATAAAGTTCTTCATGGGCGTTTTTTATTTCATTAGGAGTGATTGAACTAGTTGATAGGTCTCAAACTGAAGCCAACTATTCTTATTATTGAGCCAGGGGGCGACTCTTGGTTCAGAAAACGTAGTGCGTTTCGCGACGATGTAAGCTAAGTGATGACTAACTGTTTCATGTCTCTAGCAAACTTTATAATCGAATAAGACTGTATCGAGTATTCCCAAACCTAGAAATTTAACCCCTTATAGTGAAATGTGGCATACTAAAATCACCTTCTAATTGCTGTACATCCACCCACAAGAAGAAATTAGAGCATATTTTTAGAACTTACTCATAGTTTATCTTAAGGAGTAAATTAAGTGATTAGGCTTCAAATAAACGGCAAATATAGTTGGTTTTTAAAGAGTGATGAGTGTTTATTTTGACCGATTTACTTTTTGGGATAATATGGCGTGAGAATTTGTTTAAATATGCCTATTTAGAGGCTTATTTCTTGTTTTATACGTTCAGTTTTAAGTATATTTAATGTAAAGATACTTAGAGAAAGTGAATGAGAGAGGGTGGAAGGATGCTGAAACGTTCAATTATATTTATATTAATGTTGTGTTTTATTGGCTTGCCAAGAATATCAGGGCAAACTTTACCAAATGTGCTGATGGAGAATTATGAAGGAAAGGCAATCCCTCATACGTCGAGTGGGCTAACTAATCGATTGATTACTCAGGTGATGACGGAGTTTGATATAGAAGGCTCTAAGGAAATGTACCTTGATCAAAGGGATGGGGAAAGTCGTTTTCAAGTAGAAATACCATTGGGCGAGGACGGGCTTAGTGTTAGTTTTTATACCGGTAAAAGCACTCACGGCCAAGGTTTTTATATTTACCAAAAAGTGGCTTCTGAAAAAGTTGCTGATTTTGAAACGATTCACCGTTTGGTAAACTTAGTAGATGAGTCGCTTAGCGAAGAGGCTATTCAAGAGGCCTATGATCAGTGGTTAATGGATTTAAGTGGCACACAGAATTTTATTTTAGGCGGACATGCGGTGAATACCTATAATTATATAGAAGATGAAAAAGAATACCTTGCCTTTGAGGTCATGTATGAATACTTCGATACAGTTTTTGAAGACGAAAGTGTTCAAAACATTGTGACAACATTGTATGACGACTCAACGGAATTTCCTAATATTTATGCCAAAGATTATGCCGACAATCAAGAAGAAGTTTATGTTAATCGAGTGTTTATTAATCGAATTCTACATGAAATCAGTCAGACTTTTGGCTTTGAATTAGGTGAAGAACACCTAACTGCGATGGGAAATACGGTGTATTATTATCCTGAGGAGTTAGCTGAATTTGGTCGTTTAAATGAGTTCTATATTTTTTCTGGTCAGTCCGGTGCGGGCTCACGAATTGAGATTAGATTTACAATTGCTCATAATGACACACAAACACCCGCCATCAATAACCTCGAAGATCAGAGGCGAAGTTTCTTTTATTTCTTTGCGAAATTGTTGGATCCACTGTTGACAGATGTAGAGATTGAACAAGCCTTTTTGGATACGATTTATGAGGATCGTGGTGAGTATCGCTTAGGTCATATTTCAATACAAAAGGAAGGTTTTACGGACGAAACGATTAGTATGTATCGATTGTTAACTTTCGAAGAAATTGAAGCAGTCTTTCCTGACAGCATAAACACTGTGTCGAAGGAACAAGCAAGCGACATCTTACTTGCTGAAGATGAGTACCATATTGCTAGCGCTGAACAACTGGCCAATCCAGACAAAATATATGATAGTTATTTGCCTTATACGCGACTAGCAAGTGGAAGAGGTAATGCTAAGCTAGAGTTTGAAACGTTGACGCAAGAGTATTGGGAGATTCTTCCAAATTTTAAAGCCCCTTTGACTATTACTGGAAAAGTCATTGCAAGTAATGAACAAGAAAATTGGCTGGAAATCAAGCCAGACAATGCTTCCTTTTTTGAGAGTTATTATGTGTATACGCCCGGCATCACTTTAGAATTGTCTGGAATGGTTGAAGTAACAGGACAGAATTTAGGGGTGCAAGATGAAGGGCCTGAGAATTTAAGTATCCTAGCCCAGAGTATTAAACAGGCGGGAGAGCTGATCTATCAAGCGGGAGGTGATCAGAATGAATAAAAGCATGTTAGGTCTCTTCGGAGTTTATCTAGTAATTCTCGGTTTGTTTTTCTGGCAAGTTAGACAAGAATCAAATAAACCAGAGAACGGCTATCTTAATGAATCCTATATTGTGAAACTGAACTCCCTCGACGAAGAAGAACTCTATCGTTTACGTAAGACACAAAGTGACTCTTCTGATTCAGCCTATTTTATGAATTTATCTGAGCAACAATTAATTAAAAAATCTGCCTTAGAAGTACAAAATAATCTAGCAACAAGGGTTAATGAGAAATATGCTGCTGTTTTAAAAGCGAGAATTGATTTCAATAATCAGTTGGTGTCTTTTGCAGACGCTAGCTATGCTTTTGTTGAAAAATCGCACTCAGAGTATGCAATCGCAGAAGGGGAAGAGGCTAAAATCAGTAATGAAAACTTGACCTTGTTAGTTGAAAATGCCAAGAGCACTCAGCGAGAACGTAATCAAGAAATTTGGAATACTGCTTGGTTTGCAATAGGAATCTATGTGTTATTCGCCGTGATTGGTAGTGTGATTTTATTTAATCTAGAGACAATTTCTCATTGGTTGGTTAATTTATTTGTGCAAGATGCGACACCAGGACCGATTATTGCTTTCTTAATTGGTTTGTCAGCTTTAGGACTGATCGTCAGAGGTCTATTTATACTCTATCTTGCTTATTCAGCCATCACCTAATCATTAGAAGTCTCGTTAATAAATGAAGCGATTGCTTTTGAACTTCTTGTAAAATGCGAGTAAATTAGCTAGACTAAGAGAGAGGAAAATACGAGAAGAAGGGCGGTGTTTCAGTGCCGAGTAGAAAAATTTATTATTTACTGTTACTGGCATTAACCAGTCAAGCGGTTCTATTTAACCTTACAGTTGAAGCGATTAACGCAAAGACAGTTCATTCGCGATTGAATGATATTGAAGAAAGAGTTGACTCTCAAAGAGCCATTACGTCCGACTCAGTCAATGAAACTGAAAAGGACCTATCAAGTGAGGCGTATAGTGAGTCAGTTAGCGAGGACGAGCAGGCGACAATGGATTCAGAAATATCTGCTGAAGAAACACCAGTTGATGAAGCGCAGGCTAAGGCTTATCGAGATGAACAAAAAATTAATGATTTTGTGAAAGCTTTGAGCGGCTTAGAAACCATTGAACATTATCAAATCAATTACACACTAACGGATACTCAAACAGAAGAAATTGTTGCACAAGGTGATTATGTCGGAAATCAAACCGATGGGGATCTAATGGGAAGAATCACTTACCATTTTCCCAAAGCCGCCCCGAAGCAATATGATTTTGAGTTTATCAGTTACCGGCACTTTGATTTAGCCTACGTAAAAACGTTTGAATGGTTGGATTCGATGGCGTTTTTTAATCAACCTTATTTCAACCGAGCGATTCAAGAACAAGTAGCGGATTTACATGATGTGTTTGTGGCGATTGAAAGTTCCGAATTAAACCGTGTCAATCTACAAAGTGATCCGTTCAAAACACTCTTGATGTTGCCAGATTTAAATCGTTTGAGTCGCATCTCGGCTGATAGCCTATATCAGGTGAATGAACTTTATTTACTTTCACTAGAAAGACTTGAGATTCCAGAGTATCTCTTTAGAAGGTCGACCAATTTCGGTTTTGACTTTCACTTAGGAATGAAAGTTTTGCCAGCGACAGAAAATAGAACACATTTAGATTGGAATGTAACGAGTGAGCAGCGCTTTCAAATTTCAGAAAAAGATAACAGCTTGAATTTCAAAGTTGCCGTTGATTCTGAATTAAGTGACTTGATGTTGCCACAACTTCCTGAAGAAACCGTAAGAGTTAATGACAATTTTGCCCGTCAAATGAGCTTGGATAATAATGTGATGTTGGACAAACTAACGAAGGTAAATATGGCGTATAATAAGGCCACTCAAACTTATCGTATGACTTTAGTCGGAATCGTGGAACAGATTGAATTTAATATATTCAGTGATGAAACGGCCGGTTTAGAAACAACCGAGTACCGCTTGGATTATACTGTGAAGCCAATTGAACGAGAAATCCCCAGATTAGACGACATTAGAAAAATGACCGGAGCAGAAGCGGATTATATTCTTGAGGAGCTTTTAAGTCCTTAAAAAAACTTCATTGAAAAACTAATTATTAAATTAGACGGCTATAAACAAGAGCTCTACTCAATCATCTGAGTAAAGCTCTTGTTTATTTAGTCGTATCTTTTGACTTCGTAATGACTCGTGTTCTCTTTATACAGTGACCTCATAAAAGGAATGCCAATGAGAGAAATCACACCCACCCCTAGGCCAACATCAAATAGATAATTCATGCGAACCGAGGGTTCGCTTAAAATCACCCGATGGATATTCCTGAAAGCATACCAATAAAATTGATCGTAGCCATCGTCAGCTGTCCAAGCCCAAACCGCATGATTGCCTAAAAAACCATAAAAATGGTCAGAATAAAAACTAAAATCACGCCGACATTACTGACTTTCCCACCAGCGATTTGATAACTCTTGAATGCAAAGAACAAAGCCAAGATAGCCGCAACCCAAGCAAAATAGCCAAGTAAACCGATAAAGAACTACAACAAAGCACTTAGTGAAGCACCCATTAGGGCACCCACTAAACCAAGCAACATATTCTCTTTTTTGTTGGTAAATTGGGTCTATTGTTCCTTGACTTCTTCGAGCGTTAAATAATAATTCTCCTCGGATAAATACGTATAGTACTCATTAAATTGACTCAATTTGACCGAACCATCATTGATGCCTGTTTTAACATCGTCCGTCTCATAACCCAATTTGCGAAGTTTTTCTGGAAAAGTATCAAGAATATGACGAATCGTTTGCATCATTTTTGCTTCTTAAGGAGACTTTCCCAGTAATGATGATCGTAGCAGCTTGTTGTTCGATTGAATGGATGGTCGGTAATTGCTTGCAGTCTTCGAAAAAAGGCACAATATTAGCCACAGCTTCTCCTGGATGCGCACCGAGCATTATATAGTAAAGATTACTCTAAGGTTGAACAGAAATTAAAGTATAAACACCCTCGATCTGTCCATGAACGACTACTTTTTCAGCCGCTTTTAAAGCATACTCCTCAAGCAAAAATTTGGATCATGAATAAACCAATAAAACACCTCTTTCTCATGTCTAAAATGATTAAAAAAACTTAAGCTTGAAAGCTAAAGAAAAGTTTTCAAGTAAAAGCACCTTAAATGAATGACGGCATCTTCAGGATACACTCAACACATCAATATAACGGTAAAAAGTATCTAAATGGCAACATCTTTGAAGATACTTTAAAGTTAAATTGATGCTTTATTAGTATTAAAGACAATATGATTCACATCTGTCGATTGTTGCGTCGTAAAATTCATACATAAATCTGCCAATTCATTCGGCGAAATATCAAATTGATTATTGACCCATTCGGTCATCACATTAAAGGCCAGTCCAATCATACCACGCACATTATAACGCATACTTGCTTCACTGTAATCTTCAGAAAAAGCCGAGTTCAAATAATTAAGAACAAAATAGCTCTGCATTTCACTTCCCAAGACAAGCTTCACTTCGGCTTGGTTCTCGTAGAGGAAAGTAAACAGATGTAACCAAAACTGATACCAATCGCCTCCTAAGATGAAGGCTTCACCTTCAGCGAGGATTCGATAAAAGAGTTGATTGCAAATATCTTGAAAAATCGCCGTCATCGAATCATAGTTACGATAATAGGCCATTCTAGAAACACCGGCTCGTTTGGTTAATTCCGTGACAGAGAGTTGATCGATCGATTTATGATCGAGTAGTTGCATCATGGCGGTCATAATTGCCTCGCGGGTCAGTTGGTTGATTTCTTGATTGCTAGGGGATGCCATAGAATACTCCTTTCATCTGTTGGTGTAGGTGTAGCAAAAGTCCTTTGAGTGTCACATCTGAGGCTTTATCTATTGAAGTCCAAATTATCAGGTGTTACTATTGTAACATCGAATAGTTATAAGTGAAAGGCACTTGTATGTACTATAATGAGTAGCGCACGAAAATAATCAAAGACTTGATACATAGACACTGTAAGAACTAACAAATAATAAACAAAGAGATAGAGGGATACGTATGAAAAGATACCGTTTAAGACCACTAGCAACGAAAAGAATATTAGCAGGCGAGCGTTTAATCACAATTGATGACTTTGAACAAACAGAGCAAGCGGAACACTTAGAAGAAGGCATGGTAATTATGTTAAGCGACGCAGACCGTCGTTTAAATGCTAAAGCATTAGTGGGCCGTCAGAATAAAGGACTCGCTTGGGTATTTACGAATGAGCAAGACGAGTTTTGGGATGAAGAGTTGCTTACACAACGCTTAGAAGCAGCAATCGAAATCAGACAAAAATTTCTATCAGAAGACCAAAGTGTCACAACCGCTTTTCGTTTATTCAATGGAGAAGGTGACGGCATTGGCGGTGTAACGATTGATTGGTACGAAGCATACATTCAATTCAACTGGTATTCAAGAGGAATATATGAATACCGTGAGTGGTTTGTAGCGGCTTTACAAGAATTATTACCTAATATCAAAGGTATCTATGAAACAAAGCGCTTCAAATTATTCGATAATGAATCAGCAATTGCTCATACAAGTGGTGAAGCTGCTCCACAACCGTTAGTGATTAAAGAGAATTCAATTGATTACGCTGTATATTTAGGCGAGGATTGGATGACTGGCATCTTCCTAGATCAACGTGAAGTCCGTTCATTTGTACAAACGCAAGCACAAGATTTAAATGTCTTAAACTTATTTAGCTACACTGGCGCATTTTCAGTCGCAGCGGCTGTCGGAGGCGCAGCTAAAACGGTCAGCATCGATGTTGCTAATCGTAGTGTTGAAAAGACGAAAGAGCAATTTGCATTAAATGGCATTGATGCTCAACCACCTCAACATGAAGTTCGTGTGATGGACGTATTCGATTATGTGAATTATGCGAAAAGACATAACTTAACCTTCGATCTAGTCGTTTGTGATCCACCAAGTTTTGCCCGCACTAAAAAACGCCTGTTTAAAGCCGAAAAAGATTACGCACAATTAGCACAAGATTTATTTGACCTTACGGCACCTGGAGGCTTATGTATCTTAAGTACCAACCACAGTGGTTATAAAAAAGAAGCCTTTATTAATGAAATGTCGCAAGTCGGTCGTTCACATTCAGGACATTTTCAGATGATACAGTCTTATGGTCTACCATTTGATTTCCCAGCGAGTCTTGATGCAGAAAGCCACTACTTAAAAGTATTAGTCTTCTACCGCAATAATTAAGCAAACACAAGCGCTAACGTAATTAGATATTAGAAAGAAGGGGTTAACTAACACATGGCTTATATCGAATTAAAAGACGTCGTTAAAGAATATAGAACGGGTGATGTGGTAACCCGGGCCAATGACGGCATAAACTTTAAGATTGAAAAAGGTGAATTCGTTGTCATTCTTGGCCCATCTGGTGCAGGAAAGTCAACGACTTTAAATATACTAGGTGGCATGGACCAAGCCACTTCAGGCGATGTCCTCATTGACAAAGAAAACATTGCCACATATTCCACTAAAGAACTGACAACCTTCCGCCGTTATGGCGTCGGATTTGTCTTTCAAAATTATAACTTGGTTCCCAATCTGACAGCCAAAGAAAATGTCGAACTGATGATTCAAATTGCCGGTAGCAATGCCGACGCAGCACAAACCTTAATGGATTGTGGCCTCGGCCATCGCTTAAATAACTTCCCAGCCCAACTATCGGGCGGGGAACAACAAAGAGTATCGATTGCCAGAGCGATTGCAGGTAAACCTAAGTTGTTATTGTGTGACGAACCGACCGGTGCATTGGACTATGAAACAGGAAAACAAGTCTTGCAATTGCTCCAAGATACCTGTCACGAAACTAACACAACCGTGATTGTCATTACTCATAACCAAACCATCGCTCAAATGGCCAATCGAGTCATCAAAATACGCAATGGTAAAGTCAGCGAAATGACCTGTAACGACCATCCGAAAAAAGTAGATGATATCCAATGGTAACAGTGTTAGAAAGTGATGTGATACGATGAACTCAACAATCTGGAAAGACAACTTACGTGAAATCAAACAATCCTTCCCGAGATTTCTATCGATCTTTGCAATCATTAGTCTAGGCGTCGCCTTTTTTATTGGCATCAAAGCGACCGGACCCGCGATGACACAAACAGCCATCCAATACTTTGACAACTACCAACTACCCGACGGCACCATACTCTCGACCAGCGGCATCAACTCGAGCGACCTTGACATACTGGCCAAGCAACACGGCATCACCTGGCTACCGATGAAAAGTTTCGACTCGACATTAAAACCCGGCACCGAAACGGCCAAAATTTACACCCATAAGCCACAAGAACCCAAACATTTCTTTAACATTGTACAAGGTCATTTACCAGAAGCAAGTAAGGAAATCGCCTTGGACACACTACTTATGAAGCAGATGAACGAAGACGGTGACAGCATTCAATTAGGCGATGTGGTGACTTTAGAACAACCTAGCAACTACAATGAGACGTCCTTTGAAGAAGAAACCCTGGCAAGTTCCGGCTCCCACCAAGCAGAGTCCAACTCGTTGACAGTTGAAGCACCTCACTTACTAGAAACAGAATATACTGTGGTGGGCTTTGTTGAGACCCCTTTATATTTCGAACGGATTTCTCGTGGACCTGGTACCGTTTCAGCCTTTGCAGTAGTGCCTGAAGAAAATGTAGCTGGAGATATTTATAGTGAAGTCTACTACTGGGTAGATGAAGCTAGCGCCTATGATGCGTATTCCGACGAATATGATGCGATTGCCTTAGAGAGCAAACAATCAATCGAAGAAAGTTTGAATGGTCAACCTTTGGCACGCTTAAATGAAATGCGCCGTGACCTCAACCAATTACTTCGCGACGGACGCAAAGAAATCTCAGACGGCTATCTTGAAATAAGCAACGGCCATCGTTTACTTAGTGAGGGGCGCAAGGAATTAGACGGAGGCTGGTTTGAGTACCGTGAAGGCCAAGAAGAGCTTATAGAAGGTCAGCTTCAACTGTTTGAAGGTCGACAAGAACTCGAGGATAGTCAAGCGGCTTTACAAGCAGGTTGGTTGGAATTAAATGCTAACCAAAAACGACTACTCGAAAACGAAGGCGTTTATCAAGCAGGATTAGCAGAGTATTATGCAGGTCTGAGCGCATTTGAAGATGGCATCGCCTTAGCCGAAGCAGAATTAAAAGCCGGTGAAGTCGAACTGACTAGCGCCTATGCGGCACTTGAAGTTGGATGCTTAGAATTAATCGATGGCCAAAGACAAATCGATGAAGGCCGTGCAGAGTTAACAGCCGCTCGCCAACAATTAATTGATGAATTAACTCAACAAATTCCCGAAGGGTTTGAAGATCCAGAGGCGATTCTGGCTTACTTAGAAGAAATCGGCCTTTCGGTTGAATCGTTAGTCTCTCAATTGGAAGATGATTTAAGCGAATTGCCTCAGCAATTAGAAACTTTGGGTCAAGAATTAGCGGCGATTCAAGCAGAGATTTCTGAACTAGAAACGAGTCAAGAAACACTGCTTGCTCGCCAAACGGAATTAGAAACAAGTATCGAAACTCAAGAAGTAACTCTTGTAGCTTTACATGATAATTTAGTCACTCAAGAAAATACACTCAGTCCGTTACTAGAAGAGGTCGCTCGTATCCAGGCCTTACTCGAAGCAACACCGCCTACTATCCCAGGCGAACTTGATCCAGATACTGGTGAAGAAGGCGAGTCGATCGCCAATCCGGACTATCAATCTCTTCAAGCTCAACTAATGGAAGTTCAATCTCAAGCCCAACAGCAGAGTCAACTTGTCTCACAGGCACAAACTGAAGTGACAGCAGCCCAAAGCCAATTAACGGCTAATCAGACCGAATTAGCGGAGGTAAATGCTCAAATTGAAACCACTCAAGGGCAAATAGAGCGCTTAAGACAAAGCCAAATCGAGAAGGTGTCTGAAGTAGAATTGCTTCAAGAATTATGGGCAGATATTGACCAAGAAGCCATTCAACAGCAAATTGACGAATTGTTAGCCTCACAAACAGATATTGAGGCACAAATTCGACAGCTGATTGAAGCAATCGAGCAGATGCAAGCAGCTGAGGCACAACTCAATGCAGCCCAAACCAAATTGGATGCCGGCTGGGCTGAGTACGCTAGTGGTTTATCTCAATATGAAGCAGGTCTGAGCCAGTTAACTGCCGGTCGCATCCAATTAGATAACGAACGAATAAATGGCCAAAGTCAATTAGCACTTGCCAAAGCTGAATTAGATGAAGGGCGCATCGCCTTAGATGAAGGCTATACACAACTTGAAGAGGGGCGCAATGCCTTATTTGACGGACAGGCTCAACTATCACAAGGCCGCCTTGACCTTCAAGACGCGTGGCATGAATTACAACATGGTAAACGTTTAGCATATGAAGGTTACCGTGAACTTCGTGACGGAGAAGAAGACTATGCTAGCAATGAACTAACATTATTGGATGAAGCAACAGCTGGCTTAATTGAATTAGCAGAGGCAGAAGAAGAGTTGGCAACTGCAGAAGAAGAACTCGCCACTTTGGAAGGCCCAATTTATTATGTCAATGGTCGTGATACTTTACAGCCATATGAAAGTGTTTATGAAAATGCCGAGAAATTAAATATTATCAGTAATATATTTCCCGTATTCTTTTTTGCAATCGCAGTCTTAGTCACCTTTACGACGGTTAAAAGAATGGGTAGTGAACAAAGAAATTATATGGGAACGATGAAACAAATGGGTTACCCAACCTATGTCATTTTATCAAAATTTGTGACCTATGCTGGTTTAGCTAGTGTTGTAGGGGTGATTTTTGGAATTATTGTGGGCTATCGGGTGTTTCCGCCGGTTATTATGAATGCCTATAATATGATGTATTACTTGGAGGATCAAGTAGTAGTGACCTCGTATAGTGTGAATGTGCTGGTGGCTATCATTGCGCTAAGTTGTGCTCTGGTGCCAGCGATTGTCACTCCAATCAATATCTTAAAAACTCAACCGGCAATGCTACTTCAACCGGAACCCCCTAAATCAGGTAAGAAAATTATATTTGAAAGAATCACTTGGTTGTGGAATGTTCTAAGTTTTAAACGGAAGATGACCATTCGGAATCTCTTACGTTATAAAGGACGAAACATGATGACATTATTTGGAGTTGCAGGCTGTACGATGCTAATTGTTACTGGTTATGGAATTAGTGATACGATTTCAGGAATTGTAGATAAACAAATGACTGAAATTCAAACCTATAACGCTATGGTGTATTTAAACAGTCAACAAGAGTCTGATGATGTTGAAGCCTTTATGATGGAGCTGACTAACAATCCAGCGATTGAAGGTTTTGTACCAATTTATACCGAGCAACTTGAAACTAATCGTTCAGATAAAGTGAATCAAGCGATCTCTGTGGTTGTACCATTGGTTGATGATGATGCTTTGGCAGACTTTATTAGTTTACGACGTCGAAGTCAGCCAGATGAAACTCTTGCTTTAAGCACCGAAGGGGTCATTTTAACGGAAAGAATAGCTGAACATTTATCTTTTGATGAAGGAGAAGTCTTAGAATTAAAAGATGAAACTGAACAGTTATTTGAATTCCAAGTCTCAGCAATTACTGAACACTATATTGGACATAGTTTATACCTTTCGCCTCAAACGTATGAAAAACAATTTTTAAAAGAAGCACAAGCTAATGCTTTTTATATTCAGTATGCAAAGGGCATTGATAGTCGTCAGTTAGAAAAAGATTTTTCGAGCGATGATCGTATTTTAACTTTGCTTAATCTTGAAACAGTTGCTGATCAAGCAGGGCAGTCACTGGGAAGTTTAGATGTCATTACAATTGTTCTGATTATATCGGCGGCTGGTTTGGCTTTCGTTGTTTTATATAATTTAACGAATATAAATATCGCTGAACGAATGCGGGAATTATCAACTATCAAAGTGTTAGGCTTTTACAATCAAGAAGTTAGTATGTATATTTTTGAAGAAATACTTGTCTTAACTAGTATAGGTTCAATCCTTGGCCTGGGCTTAGGAAATCTATTAACGAGCTTTTTAATGAAGATGATGCAGCCAAATAATTTATTATTCCATCCAATTATTTATTGGGATAGTTATCTTGTATCTGCAGGTTTAACCTTCTTGTTTTCAAGTATCGTGATGCTGTTTATGCATCAGAAGTTAAGAAAAATAGATATGGTCGAAGCTTTGAAAGCCGTTGATTAACAAGCTTTTAGCTACTGGATTCAGAGAGTCCAGTAGCTTTTTTTATTGTTGTTGTGCGTCGCGAAAGGTTTAGCCTTATTTTGTCCTGAGGGGCTTTATGTTGAATGGCAAAGGAGGCTTAATCAGTTTGTAATTGTTTATGCGTCACTTTATATGCTACAATAAATGAGACTAATAACTGAAATAGATAAATATTCAGGAGGTACGTAAATATGAAATGTCCAAATTGTGATCGTAATGTAAGAAGTAAAACACAATGTGCTTATTGTGGTTACGATTTTAAAGCTGGGGACGTTGCTGCTGCAGAACCAAAACGTTCTGAGCGAACTGAACAAGCACCAGAAGTTGTCGGTAATGAGCGTGAACGTGGCGTTGAAGCGGCTGTTCCAGAAGTAACTGAGTTTAGAGATGCCGGTGATATTGGCTCGGGTGAAGTTTACGAAACACGTAGTGCTCGTGAACCACAAACTGTGCTTCCTAAGACGAAGCGTAAGGGTGGAAATGCCGTTTGGGGAATCATCAAGTTATTAATTGCTGTTGCTGTTGTTTTCCTATTGTTTTTATATGGACCACGTTTAGTGGGACAAGTAATGGATTACTTCAATTCAGAGGATAATTTCTTTGTCCAGACATTTGGATCAAAAGACGACTCGTCTGAAGAAACGAGTGATGTTGCGAGTGAAGAGACCGAAGTAGACGGCGAATCAACCGCTGATGGTGAATCAGTTGAAGAATTAGCGTCAGAAGAAACTGTCTCACAGAGTGCTTTAACGTTAACAAATCAATCAGTTGAGTTAGAAAACTATCCAACGATTGGTGTAACAATGGCATTTGAAGAGTCTTTAAGTTCAGTTGACCAAACGACCTTTAAATTCTTAGTAAGTGGTACTGGTGAAGAAATCGAATTATCAGAATACTCTTTATTTAAAGAAGGTAACAATCTTGTTTTAAGCTTTAATGATCCAACCTTAGAAGTGGTAGCAGCTACAGAACAAGAGCAAACACTTCGTTTAGTTTCCCAAGAGTTAAACATCGATGAAGCAGTCACTTATACATTGCCAGATGTTAATGTCGATCAAGAGCAAGCGAAACAATTTAATGATACTATCAACAATAATTTAACTGATTTAGGAAATGTTTCAGCTGTATTCTTCGAAGCAGGCGCCGATGTACCATTTGCTTATGATAATCAATCAATCGATGCTGATTCTTTAATCGCTTGGTTCGTCATTGAGCGTACTTTTGCAGGTTTATCGAATGGAGAATTTACCTTGGAGAGTTCAGTTGCAGTCAATGACAGTTTGAAGGCAGCAAATGATTCAGGCACAGTCGCAACAACTGAAGTGGACGCTACTTACACTTACGAGCAATTGCTAGAGTATGTTGTGCGTGAGCGTGACTTATCTGCCATGAACCACTTAATTCAAGAAACTGGCGGCTTAAATGAATTTAACTTATGGTTGAATGAATCTGGTTACTTCTCGACTCGCTTAACAGCTCCATTATCTTACAATGATGAAGGGGTAATTTCAGGAGCAATGACAAGTGCACAAGACTTGGGTAACTTATTAGATGCCTTAGCAAATGACAGTTTAGTGAACGAAACATCTGACGCTACTATTAAAGAAATGTTATTACAATCGCCATTTAGTGATAAGTATCCTGAAGATTTAGCAGGAGTTGTCACACGTTATGAATTAATGTCTGCCGACAATAATCCAAGTCGTCAATACTATGCAGGTGTGCTTGAAATGGAAGAAACATCTTACATCGTAGTGATGTTAGTTGCCAATGCGACAAATGCTGAAGAGGTAGTTCCAGCGATAGCAACAACAATTGAAGAGTTAACGGCTTATTTCACTGAAGGAGCTTTACCTTCTGAAGCAGCGGAGGAAGAAGAGACGGAGGAAGAAGTTGTCGTTGAATCGGAAACTGAGACAACTCAAGTTGAGATTGTAGAAGAAACGCCAGCTCAAGAAACACCAATTCAACCAACGACCCCGAATGAAGAGTTATCACCTTCTGGTGAACCAACGGGCGAATTGTTTGACGGCAAACCAACTGAAAATCTCTATTGGTTTGGCGATGAGTACCGTCAAGGAATTTGGTTCCAAGATGAAAGTGGCTCATGGAAATACCGCTAATTATCATTTAATTTACTTGTGGCTAGTAGCTGATTTACACAAATTGTGTGAGTCGGCTACTTTTTTTTGTGTTGTTGGCGTGGGAGGTGGACGGGATAGGTATGGACGTAGTTGACGATTGGCTGTGCTGCGATCGGAGTGTTCTTAAAAGGAGAAGCCGTGAGTGGAGTTTGGAGTGAGGATGTGGAATACAGTTTAGACTTTAGAATCCGACACTCGACTCGCGATGATGTGAGAGGAGTATTTTTTCTAAATACAGCCTGAAAACCATGGCTTTAGCATGCAACTTTGACTGAATAAGGATGATTTTCCAAATTCGACATCAACAATTGCTGCTCTAGCCATCGCCGAAATATTCCCCGAAGTGTCCGACTACGTACGGGTTGCCAATTCGCAATTATTGTTTGCGCTAATGGTTACTTCGATATTACTTGTGATCTTAATAGAAAGAAATACAAAGAAAATTAAATCAGAAAAAAACTGGTTTTAATAGACCAGTCTTTTCCGCCAATAGGACCATTTTACTTATGCTTTGTCTATAGAAGACACTTCCTTAAGATGAGGGCTTGGCAATAAATAATTCACGCTTAAGGCAATCACAGAACCAATAATAGTATCTAAAACTCTGTTCAAGCCGTAACTGATGACATTATCACCGTGCTCGCCCAGCAGCACCACTAGAAAAGCGACGGTTGCAGGGAATACCATCTTGTTAAAATTCAACGCATTACAAATTGTAATCACTAATAAGATACCAATGGCCGTACCAACCGAATGTGAGAAGAAGTCTGGGAACCAATTCCACACACGTAATTGTAGAATAAACATCGCACTAAACACTCCAATTGTATTACCAAAAATTCGGTTACGACCAAATGACAAGCTTTGCTCTGTGTCAGCTTGCAATGAATAGACCGCAGCCAAACAAGCCAACAAACCAGAACCTCTGTCGATCCAGCCGAATAATAGAATAGTCAAGCCGACAGAAATCGCCGTTTTACTCGTTCGCCAACCAATTTTGAACCTTCTCCAATTCATTATTTCCCCCCTCAAGCAAAGACATTACTAAATTATAGCCAAAATAGGGACAATCATCAATTAGAGTCACATAGGTAAAATGCACTTACTCTGTTTTTTTCTCAAAAAGATTACTTTTAAAAGGAAAGTAAATGTGTGATAGAACCTAATCATACACGTTGAGATGTATGTAATCCGTTTACAAATATCACCTTTTAGGTGTATAATAATTGTAAAATACACGTAAAGGGTGATGTTTTGTGAGTCCAGCACTTATAGCAATTGTTACTAACGCAATCCAAGAGAAGTATGTTAGCGAAAAGTCATTTTATTCTGAGCAATTAGGCATCTCGCCCCAGAGTTGGGATCGCTGGAAGAAAGGTGAACAGGGGTTGAAATACGAAAACATTCAAATTCTTTCCACATTATTCACTGATTATGAATGGATGCTTGTGCAAAAAGTTGTCCGTAATGCAGAAATTATGACCGATGTCATGAATGAACCGGTAAAAGAGTATTTATTTTTAAAATATCAAATCGCCAAAACATGGGTTCATCACGGGATGGTCCGCTTAGAGTGGCATCAAAGTGACGGCAACGAAGCAGAAAGTAACCGTAAATCGAATATGACTATTTTGCAGTTAATTGCCGACTACAATTTCTGGGGATATAATGATATTATAGAAATTAGATTACCAGGCGTTATTCGTCAGCAAATTGAAACAGATGAAGTAAAACTATTACAATGGTTTGATTCAGAAACTGAAAAATTGAAAGATTAAATTTCAGCCCCTAGCATGATGACGCGCAACTGAAATTGATCGATAATTAGACAGGTGGTCGTTTTCGCGCCACTATACATAAATAAGAGTGGTGATAACATGGCTAAAAGGCCAGTAAAGAGAAAAACAACAGCCAAAAAACGACCGCGACCAAAGAAGCCGCGTCGAACTAAAACTGCACGCCAAAAAAAGTTTGAAAAACTTAAAGCAAGCTTGTTACAGAAAATTGGTGGCGTCTCCTTGTTTATAATTGCTCTAGCAGTTTTAATGGGAGCTTTGATTTTCCGAATAATGTTTAGCAGTGATTCTTTAATTTTTAATCCTGGCTTTAATCAAGAACAAAGTATCCGACAAGATTTTGTAAGGGAAATTATTCCAACGGCACAAAAACTTCAACGTCAGTATGGTATTTTGGCGAGCATTTCTATGGCTCAAGCGATGGTAGAGTCAGATTTTGGGCAAAGCCAATTAGCTGCTGATTATTATAATTTATATGGTGTAAAAACAACGTCAGACGATCCAAATTCAGTCGACTTTGCGACCGCAGAGTATATCGATGACCAATGGATTGAAATTATTGATTATTTTAAAGTTTATCCTGATTGGGATGCTTCGATGACAGCTCATGCTGAATTAATTTATTATGGCGTGACTTGGGATGAAAATTATTATTCTGCTGTAATTGAAGGTAATTCTTATAAAGAACAAGCTTTTGGTTTGCAAAAATCAGGTTATGCGACTGATCCTGATTATGCACAAAAGTTAATAAATATGATTGAAGAATGGGATTTGAATCAATATGATCAACCACTAAACTAGAAAAAAATAGTCTAAACTAATCTCTTCATTTATGGTATGATGTAGGCGGTCTATGTATAGAAAACGCTTTAATATGCGCTTTTTACATTATAATAATATAGAATCTTACACATTAAAAGGAGATAAACGCATGCCAGAAAAACACTATCCAGGCGAAACAGTTGGCATTATTGGTTCGTCAATTGCTTCGGCTTTGTTAGCTCAAGCTGCTGGTAAATTGGGTTATCGCGTTGCAAGCTTAGTTTTAACAGATAATAATCCAGTTCGTCAATTTGCAAGCTGGCAGACGGTGACTACGAGTTATAATGAACAAGCTTTGCGCCATTTCGCTAGTCGAGTTGATGTTGTAACAAGTGAGACGGGTCTACTCTCTAACCGTGATTTCCAGGTCCTTGCAGAATTAACAGATTTAACTTTATCCGATGATTTAATTGCAATCACAACTGACCGTCTAATTGAAAAAGCATACATCGATTCTGCTAAATGTTTAGTGACACCATTCTCGATGATTACTGACTTAGCAGATGTCAAGGAGGCTGTTGAATATATTGGTTTCCCGTGTGTGTTAAAATCTACACAGCGCCATTTACCTGAATCACATAATCATGTAGTGCTTTATAGTGAAGAAGACTATCCAAATGCAGAAGCTAAAATATTTAACGGGACTTGCATCCTTGAAGCATGGATTCCAACTGAAAAAAAAGCGACACTGACTGTCGTGCGTAATGAACGTGGTGAATTATTAATCTATCCTGTCTTCGAATTGATTCAACAAGGACACCAACTTGGAACACAGGTACGATTTCCAGCAATGATTGATGAGATGGTTGAACTAGAAATAAACCGTTTGGGTCAGTTATTAGCGGAATCATTAAGCTTAGTAGGGTCATTAACAATCGAATTTTTCATTACATCTGCCGGCGTCGTTTATATTAATGAAGCGAGTATCGGTTTGTCAGTGGAAGCTATTTTCACGATAGGTTCGATGACTATGTCACATTTTGAAGCATCTGCTCGTGCGTTACTTGGCTTACCATTACCAAATTTATCGCCATTGAGTGCAGCTGCGATATCGTTACCGATTAGTCAATTAAATATTGAAGCAGTTAAGACACAATATATGTTGCGTACAGATTGGGGCTTTGCTTTATTTAACCCGATGGGAAATCAAAGTGAAGATATTATAGGACAAGTCATCGTCACAGGCGATTCATTAGCTAACTGTGAAAGACAAATTGATTTGACAGAACTTTACAAGAAAAATTAAAGAAAAGCGGTATGCTTTTGCTGTTAGCAAAAGACATGCCGCTTTTTTATATATATATCGGAAGGTGGGCGTGGATTACGGAAGAAGCTTATTTTTTTCACAAAAATACATTTCTAACTCAAGTAATATATCTTAGCTTCTTTTAGTCCTAGAAGTGTTGAAAGTGTTCGTAAGTAAGGCAAAGTCTATGGTTCGCCCTTGGGGAATGTTTAATTTATGACTTTTTCATAAAATTTGTGACTAAACCTCAAGTTACGAATGATTTTTTGCTATAATAGGAATCGGTGTATTAATAGAGAGCGAAGATGCTGAATTAGCATCATTGAAAGCTTAGTCTGTATCGGCTTGAGCGTACAGAACGAATGAACGGAGGAATTTTTGGTGTCATTAATGACCAATATTCAACAATTGAATGAAAAACAAAGAGAAGCGGTCCTTACTACAGAAGGCCCTTTATTAATTTCTGCAGGAGCAGGAAGTGGAAAAACACGGGTGTTGACACATCGTATTGCGTACTTGATAGAACAAAACAATGTAAATCCCTGGAACATTCTAGCAATTACTTTTACAAATAAAGCGGCAACAGAGATGCGTGAGAGGGTACAAAATTTAGTCGGTCCTGAAGCGGACTCAATTTGGGTATCAACCTTTCACTCAATGTGTGCACGTATACTCAGACGTGAGGCAGAAGCAGCTGGTTATGAAAAAAACTTTACGATCATTGATCAAGGTGAACAACAAACGTTAATGAAACAAGTTTTAAAAGAGTTGAATTTAGACTCAAACCAGTTTAGTTATAAAGATATGCTTTCAGTAATTGATGATGCGAAAAATAATAGCAAATCACCCGCACAATTTGAGCAAGAAGCGGAAGGGTATATGGGTGAGATTCAAGCAAAGTGCTATACGTTTTATCAAAAGAAATTAAAAACTGCGAATGCGATGGACTTTAATGATCTGTTATTAGTAACTGTTAAATTATTGGAAGAAAACGAGGCTATTCGTTTATTCTATCAGCATAAATTCCAGTATATCCATGTGGATGAGTACCAAGATACAAATATGACACAATATCGATTAGTTCAGTTATTAGCTGGATTGTTAAAGAATATTTGTGTTGTAGGTGATGCAGATCAAAGTATCTATGGTTGGCGTGGCGCAAATATGGAGAATATCATGAACTTCGAGAAAGATTATCCTAATGCGACAACAATTCTATTAGAACAAAATTATCGTTCCACTCAGAATATCTTAAAAGCTGCCAACAGTGTCATTACGAATAACCAGAATCGATTAGATAAAGCACTTTGGTCAGATAATGAAGCGGGCGAAAAAATCCGTTTCTATCGTGCAGAAACGGATCAAGAAGAAGCACGTTATGTTGTTCAACAGATTTATCAAGCTAAACAAGATTTTAAATTAGCAAATACTGATTTTGCTATTCTTTATCGTACCCAAGCGCAATCACGTGGACTCGAAGATTCATTGCTGAAAGCGAATATACCGTATAAGATCGTTGGAGGATTAAAATTCTATTCTAGAAAAGAAATCCAAGATACAATGGCTTACTTACGTCTAATCGATAATCCTTCGGATAACATTAGTTTTAATCGAATCGTTAACGTACCTAAACGCGGGATTGGTCCAACTTCAGTAGAAAAATTGGCCGATTATGCGGCTAGTCTGAACATGAATTGGTTAGAAGCAATTGAGTATATCGCAAATTCAAATATTCCAAAAGGAACTCAAACGAAATTCCAACGCTTTGCAGATATGATTGCTCGATTACGACAACAAGCAGAGTTTTTGAATATTACTGAATTAGTTGAACAAGTGTGGGAACAATCAGAATATACTGAAACATTAGTTAAAGCTGGAGATTTAGAGTCACAGAACCGTTTAGAAAACTTGGAGGAGTTCGCCTCTGTAACGAAGCAATTTGATGAAAGTGACCATGAGTTAACACAAGAAAGTGATCCAGATTATGCAATGCAAGATGCTAGCAATCAAGAAGAAGAAGCAGAAATGTCCTTACTTACTATATTTCTGACTGAATTATCCCTTCTGACAGATACGTCTAATGAAGAAGAGGTTGATCAAATTACATTAATGACGATGCATGCGGCTAAGGGCTTAGAATTTCCTTATGTCTTCATAGTAGGTATGGAGGAAGGGCTGTTTCCTTTAAGACGAGCAATGGAAAGTGATGATGAATTAGAAGAAGAGCGTCGTCTTGCTTATGTGGGGATGACTCGTGCCGAACAAGTTCTTTATTTAACAGCAGCGCGTAACCGACTATTATATGGACGTTACCAGTCAAACTTACCCAGTCGTTTTATCGATGAAATTGATCGTGAATTAATAGATTATGTGGGGCAATCTTTCCAAAGCCGTGTAACGAGCCAAAAAGATTATCGTTCATCATCAACTACTGGTCGTAGTTCTGCGAACAAGGTCGTTTTATCATCAAATCGTCCCTCTCGTACATCTACACGTTCTACTAGACCAACTCGTACGTTAGGAAAAAACACTAGTGCAGGAACGACAGAAAATTGGGCAGTTGGCGATCAAGTAGACCACAAAGCATGGGGAGTAGGAACAGTGGTCAAAGTGAAGCAAAGTAAGAATGATACTGTTTTAAGCGTAGCTTTTAAAGCGCAAGGCATAAAAGAGTTGCTTCCAAGCTTAGCACCAATAAAAAAAGTTTAGGTTGAGCTTATGATAAAGTTAACTCACTGGTATTAAGCAGTGTATTTGAGTAAACTCTTGATGCGACTAGATACCAGAAGTGTTATACTATTAAAATGAAATGAGTGTCGCTATTCGACGTGAAAATTGAGGAGTAGTGAAGATGGAACAAGCAACAACACAAGAAGCCTTACGTAAACGTTTGGATGAATTAAGACAACTGCTTAATGAATATGCCTATCAGTATTACGTATTAGATAAACCGACAGTTGCTGACAGTGAATATGACCGTTTATACCATGAACTTGAAACAATTGAAGGAGATTATCCAGAATGGATTAACCCAGAATCTCCCACTCAAAGAGTTGGAGACCAGTTGTTAGATGGTTTTGAAAAAGTTCGACATGCTGAAGCAATGTATAGTTTAGGGAATGCTTTTAGTGAAGAAGAAGTCGATGCTTTTATCGACCGAGTATTTAAACAAGCTGAGTCTGATCAGATTCAATTTATGTGTGAATGTAAAATAGATGGATTAGCAGTGGCTTTAACTTATGAAGAGGGACGATTTATTCGCGGAGCGACTCGTGGAGATGGAATAGTCGGTGAAGACATTACGACTAATCTGAGAACTATAAAATCTTTGCCACTCCAGTTACGACAACCAATTACGGCTGAAATTCGTGGCGAAGTGTATATGCCGAAAAAGAGTTTTCTAGCCTTGAATGAGGAAAGAGATGCATTAGGCTTAGTACCATTTGCCAACCCTCGTAATGCAGCTGCAGGTGGTTTACGACAAATTGACCCCAAAGCTGTTGCTAAACGAAATTTAAATTTATTCTTATATAGCGGTGTTTATACAGAATCATTTAGTCCAGTTTCTCAAGCGAACTTATTCGAAGCATTAGAAGCAGCCGGATTGAGGACGAATAGTTTGCGCCGATTATGTTCCACTAAGGAAGAAGTTCGTGATTTTTTAAGAACAATCAGTGATCAACGTCATGATTTATCTTATGAAATTGATGGAATCGTTATTAAAGTGAATGATGTGAGTACACAACAAGCTTTGGGCTTTACGGTTAAAGCACCACGCTGGGCAATTGCTTATAAATTCCCAGCTCAAGTTGAAACAACAACAGTTCGAGAAGTGGAATGGACCGTTGGTCGTACAGGCGTTGTCACTCCAACGGCGATAATGGATCCTATTGCATTAGCTGGAACAACTGTTCAAAGAGCTAGTCTACACAATATAGACTTTATTCAAGCCTTAGACTTGCGTTTGAATGACCAGATAACGGTGCATAAAGCGGGAGACATTATTCCAGAAGTAACCAGTGTATTAGTCGATAAGCGGACCGAAGATTCGGTGCCATTGGATATCCCTAGTCATTGCCCGGAATGTAAGGCAGAGTTAATTAGAGCTGAAGGGGAAGTTGCTTTACGATGCGTTAATCCCATTTGTCCAGCACAAAAATTAGCTCAGTTAAGTCATTTCGTTTCGAGAAATGCGATGAATATTATGGGCTTAGGTGTAAAAGTAATTGAGCAATTATTAACTAAAGGCTTCATCAAAGATCCAGCGGACTTATATTATTTAACTGAAGAAGATTTCTTACAGTTAGCTAATACAAAAGAAAAATCTGCCAAAAAATATTACACTGCCATTCAAGGCTCTAAAACAAATTCACTTGAACGCTTAATATTTGGCTTAGGTATCCGACATGTTGGAGCAAAAGCAGCACAATTACTTGCTCAAAGCTTTGAAACAATGGCAAACTTACAACTTGCAAGTAATGAGCAGATTGAAAGAATTGATGGTATAGGTGAGATGATTAGCCAATCAGTTGTTAGTTACTTTGGTCAAACTGAAAGTCTAGAGTTGATCAAACGTTTAATAGAAGCTGATGTTAATATGACTTATCAAGGCATAACATTAGCAGAACAAGCTGACACGGATAGTTACTGGGCTGGTAAAACTGTTGTTTTAACAGGAAGCATGGAAACTTATGGTCGTAGTGAAGCGAAAGTGATGCTCGAAACTTTAGGAGCCAAAGTGACTGGCAGTGTCTCTAAAAAAACAGACATTTTAGTCGCAGGAGAAGCAGCAGGTAGTAAGCTAAATAAGGCGCAAGATTTGGGAATTACCGTAATGAATGAGGAAGAATTTTTGCGTTCAATAGAAAAGAGTGAGAAAAGCGAATGAAAAGAAAACTAAGCAAAGTAGTCGGACTAATGTCCTTTGCGTTCTTGCTATCGGGTTGTTTAAATAATTTAGATGGTAAAGACCAAGAGGTAGAATTAGGGCCGGACGAAGTAGTTGTTCAAACAACAGCAAACCAATTGTCTAACGAATATTATCGTTCTGTTATTTTAGACAATCGTTACCAACTTAGTGCTTCAGCAAGTGCAGACAATAGCTTAAGTTCAGCTGGAAATATCTTTGCCTTTGAGGAAGGCCTATTGCGAATCAGTCAAGATATTTTTCCGACAGATCAATATTATATGCAAGAAGGTCAACTGATTGACGGCGATACGTTAACGAGTTGGGTTTCACGAGAATCTGAAGGTAATCCAGAAGGTTTAAATCCAGCATTACCAGTTAGTGGGACGCAAGAAGAAGCCATTGAAGAAACTGAATCAGTGGATCCATCAGACGATCCCGAAGCAATGGATGAAACTGGAGAAGAAACGGCTGAATCAAACCAAGTAATTGTGGACCTTGATTCAACTCCGATTTACTTGTCTCAAATCATGGAAAAGAACATCATGGTCGAAACCGATGAAGGATATGCTTTAGGTGGTATTGTTATTGGCTTGGCTATGAACAGTGTTTACCAGTATACTGATGCTGAGGGTGTCGTTTACGAACAAGAAATTTCATTAGGTGAAATGCGTGAGCGCGGTAAAGCCTATGCAAACATCATTGTCGGACGATTAAGAAATACAGAACAATTGCGTTCAGTGCCGATTGTCGTTGGTATTTTCCGTCAGGCACCTGACAATGAAAATGCGGGTGGTAACTATGTATTAGATGGTATCTCACGTGAAGGTAACTACGTTACGGATTGGACAGAACGCAATGAGTACCGTGTGTCATTACCAATTATTGATAATTCAGATGTAAGTGATCAATATATATTCTTTGATTCATTTAGAAATGATATCATTAGCTTTTTCCCACACTTAAATGGCATAAGTGGTGAAGCTCTTTATATCGAGAATGGTTTAGCTTCACTTGATATTGAAATTGTGACTCAGTTCTACCAGTTAACTGAGATTACTGCCTTAACTCAGCATGTGACAGACGTCGCTCAAAGTCGCTTGCCAGAGGGAATTGGCTTAGAAATTAAAATTGTTTCATCGGCCGGTACCGAAGCATTTGTTGGTCGACAACCAGGTGAGAATCAAATAAAATCTCACATTTTCCGTCAATAAAATATGATATAAACGACATAAAAGTAAAAAGAGTGTGTCAAGAAAAGGAAGGTATAAATGAAGATTACTCGTTTAGACGTTGAGCACGTTGCAAAACTTGCAAAATTACAATTTAATAGTGAAGAATTTGATGAATTCTCAAAAGATTTCCAAGACATCGTCAACATGGTAGAAACTTTAAGTGAAGTGGATACAGCCAATGTGAAACCTACTCACCATGGAAATGATATTGTCAACGCATTCCGTGAAGATGTGGCGATTGATAGTCAACATCAAGCGGCATTATTGGCAAACGCGCCAAGTTCAGAAGGTGGCTTTATTCAAGTGCCAGTCATTATAGAAAGTGAGGAAGCATAGGATGTCTAAATTCCCAACAACGATTACAGAATTAAAAGCTGGTTTAAAAGCTGGTGAGTTTACTGCTGTTGAGTTACTAGAGCATACTTACCAACAGATTGAATCATTAGAAAGTAAAGTGGAAGCATTTTTAGAAATCGAATCTCAAAAGGCTGTCGCTTTAGAAGCTGCTAAAGCGGCCGATGCAAGAGGATACGGCGATGACGCTCCATTATTGAACGGTATCCCAATTGCAGTTAAAGATAACATTGTGACTCAAAACTTACGTACAACGGCTGCTAGCAAGATGTTAGAGAATTTCGTACCAACTTATGATGCAACAACGGTAACTAAATTAAAAGATGCTGGTGCGGTCATCGTAGGTAAAGTCAATTTGGATGAATTTGCAATGGGCGGAAGTAATGAGAACTCTGCATTTAAAGTGACACGTAACCCTTGGAATTTAAATAAAGTTCCTGGTGGATCATCAGGTGCATCAGGTGCATCTGTAGCTGCACGTCAAGTTCCAGCATCATTAGGAACAGATACTGGAGGGAGTATCCGTCAACCAGCAGCCTTTAACGGCGTTGTAGGAATGAAACCAACTTATGGTTCCGTTTCTCGTTATGGTTTAATTGCTTTTGGTTCAAGTTTAGATTCAATTGGACCTATGACTTTAACTGTTGAAGATAATGCCTTAATTTTAGAAGTGATTTCAGGTCATGATGAAAAAGACTCAACAAGTCTTCCTTCAATCGATCAAAACTACTCTGCTAAAATTGGCAAGTCTTTAAAAGGGATGAAAATCGCCTTCCCTAAAGAATTCAAGTCAAAAGAAATCAATGCAGAAATCCGTCAAGCAATGGAAGAAGCAGCAGAATTTTACCGTAGTGAAGGCGCTATTGTTGAAGAAGTTTCTCTACCTCATTCTAAATATGGTGTAGATGTTTACTATATTATTGCATCAGCAGAAGCAGCTTCCAACTTACAAAGATTTGACGGGATCCGTTACGGTCACCGTTCAGAAGCAGCACATACTTTAGAAGACGTTTATGTTAAATCACGTTCTGAAGGTTTCGGAGTTGAAGTGAAGCGTCGTATTATGTTAGGAACATATAGTTTAAGTTCAGGTGCTTATGATGCCTTCTTCGATAAAGCAGCTCGCGTTCGTACATTGATCCGTCATGACTTTAATAAAGTTTTTGCTGAATATGATGTGATTATGGGACCTGTTACAACAAGTACGGCATTTGATATCGGTGGACGTGTGAATAATCCACTTGAAATGTACGTGGCTGATTTATTAACGATTCCAGTTAACTTGATAGGCTCACCAGCTATTTCAATTCCAGCTGGCTTTGATTCAGCTAACTTACCGATTGGTTTACAATTAATTGGTAAGCCACTTGACGAAGCAACACTTTATCAAGTTGCCCATGCATACGAAGTGAAACATAATTTCGTATCGCAAGCACCAGAATTATAGGAGGTAGTACATTGAATTTTGAAACTGTTATTGGATTAGAAGTTCACGTTGAACTTAAAACTGAATCTAAAATGTTTAGTCCTGCACCTGCTCACTTTGGTGCAGAGCCTAATAGCAACACGAATGAAATTGACTGGGGTTACCCAGGAGTATTACCGAAAGTTAACCGCCAAGCGATTGACTTTGGTATCCGTGCATCACTTGCATTAAACTGTGAAGTTGCCCGTGAAATGAAATTCGATCGTAAAAACTATTTTTATCCTGATAACCCGAAAGCTTACCAAATTTCTCAAATGGATCAACCAGTGGGCTCAAACGGTTATATTGATATCGAGGTAGAAGGTAAGACTCGTCGTATTCGTATTGAACGTGTTCACTTGGAAGAAGATGCTGGGAAAAACACTCACGGAACAGATGGTTTCTCTTATGTTGACTTAAACAGACAAGGAACACCTTTAATTGAAATCGTAACTGAAGCAGACGTTCGTTCGCCTCAAGAAGCTTATGCGTTTTTAGAAGCATTACGTGAGAAAATCATGTATACAGAAGTCTCTGATGTGAAGATGGAAGAAGGTTCATTACGTTGTGATGGTAACATTTCTTTACGTCCATACGGACAAGAAGAATTTGGAACAAAGACTGAAATTAAAAACTTGAACAGCTTTAACTTTGTTCGTAAAGGTCTTGAGTATGAAGAAAAACGTCAAGCAGAAGTATTACGATCTGGTGGAGTCGTTACTCAAGAAACTCGTCGTTACGATGAAGTAACTGGGCAAACAGTTTTAATGCGTTCGAAAGAAGGAGCGGCAGATTACCGTTACTTCCCAGAACCTGATTTACCACGTATCACAATTAGTGAAGAGTGGATTGAATCTGCACGTGCTTCAATTCCAGAAATGCCTGACCTACGTCGAAAACGTTACATTGAAGAATATGAGTTGCCAGAATATGATGCGATGGTCTTAACATTAAACAAAGACATGTCAGATTTCTTTAATGAAACGATTGAAGCTGGAGCAGATCCTAAGCAAGTATCAAACTGGTTAATGGGTGAGGTTTCTGCTCACTTAAACAGTGAACAAACAACATTAGCTGAAACTACCTTAACACCGCAAAACTTAGCTCAGATGATTAACTTAATTGCTGACGGCACAATCTCATCTAAAATCGCGAAGAAATTATTCAAAGTTCTAGTAACAGAAGGTGGCGACGCGAACGAAATCGTTCAATCACGTGGCATGGCACAATTAAGTGACCCAGCTGTTTTACAGCCAATGATTGACGAGATTATCGCTAAAAACGAACAATCAGTCATCGACTTTAAAAACGGTAAAAACCGTGCAGTTGGTTTCTTAGTAGGACAAATCATGAAAGCATCACGAGGAAGTGCAAATCCACAAGTACTTAACCAGTTATTAATGGAAACATTAAACAAGCTGTAAGCTAAAAAAAGCCTTTATAAGTTCGCCTGTTTATCCTTTGTGTATTAATGGAGAGATGGGCGAACTTTTTTTTAGAGTATAAGGGACGATAGGTTTACGCGGCTAACTAATTGGAAGGCCGTCTGAAATTAGAGGGGAATCGCTTCAAACATTCGATTTCTTAGCCAATTATGTTAACACTCATTCCGGTAAAATCAATTTAACGCATAAAGCCAATAAACTCTAAGGGAGCATAGCTTAAAGTTATTCCAATCGTTTATATAATACTAGTCAACGCCCCATTATTCAGCTAAGATAGGATTACAGGAAGGTGTGAGGCGCTTGAATTATCTCTTTGATCAATATGTATTTGACACATTTAAACTTGACTCAGTGGATGGTCGCATGGATGCCATACGTTCGCGCATTCAACCTCTATTCCATCATTATGCTCAGCAAGTAACTGACCAATTAGCTGACCATCACTTGCCAAATCTACCGATTCATGTCGCCAAACACCTTCGCCGAAAGGTTCATCCAGCTAAGAATACTTGGGTAGCAATAGGCGGGGACAAGCGAGGCTATAAAAAGTATCCACATTTTCAACTTGGAATTAATCCAGACTATGTTTTTATTGTGCTTGCAATAATTGAAAATCCTATCAATGAAAAAAATATCGCGAGGGCCTTTAGACAAAACCTTTCCCAGTTTGAGCGATTGCCGAATGACTTGATTATTATCCCTGACCACACGCAATTACCTTATATCCAGCAATCAGAAGCAGATTTTAACAAGCTCTTTGACCGCTTGGAGAATATCAAGAAAGCGGAGTTTATGCTTGGAAGACTCGCTAAAGTGGGCGAGTCTGTACTTGAAAATCAAGCAAGTACCAGCCAATGGATTCAAGAAACGATTTCAGATGTTTTACCTTTTTTTGAATTAGCCATTAATTCACCACGGGCCAAATAAGGCCAAATAGCTTACAATGAAATCTCAAGACTAAGTTTTAATCCTAATAGAAAAATAAAAACACGATCACACTGTCATCTCGAAGCAAGCGGGGCTTGTCGGCGATATAAGGATCGTGTTTTTTATTTGCATATGTGACCTAGTCACTGGTTAGTTTATTTACATGATTAGCAAGGATACCTTCAGCTTTGCTTGGCGTTTCTCTATCATTATCCCCTTCATTTAATACAGATAGAATCCGTTCGGCAGTAGGGCCAGGAATGCCTAATTTACGAAATTCTTCTAAATCAGCTGTTTTGATTCGAGCAATTGATTTAAAATGTTTCAATAATTTGTTACGCGTTTTCGGACCGACGCCTTCAATCTCATCTAATTTAGAGCCAAATTGAGTTTTACTTCGTACTTGGCGGTGGTAGCTAATCGCATAGCGGTGAACTTCATCTTGAACTCTTTGAATAAAATGAAAGGCTTGGCTACGATGGTCTATTTCAAGTACTGCTTCTGAGTAACCATCCATTAAGGCTGCCGTCTTATGCTTATCGTCTTTTACCATACCGGCTACTGGAATCGCAATCCCTAACTCATTCTCCAAAACATCGCGAGCGGCTCTTATTTGTATTTTGCCCCCATCCATTAGAATTAAATCGGGCAGCGTTTTTTGCTCACGTAACAAACGTGTGTAGCGGCGACGAATGACTTCTTGCGTGTGCGCAAACTCATTGGCACCTTCCACACTTTTAATTTTGAATTTACGATAACTTTTACGATCAGGTTTCCCATCTCGATAAACGACCATCCCTGAAACAGAGTGGGTTCCGGAAATGTTTGAGTGGTCAAAGGATTCGATATAGTCTGCTTGAGGAATTTGGAGAATTTCAGCAAGCTCAGCCACAGCCCCAATTGTTTTTTGTTCACTCATTGCGATCAGACGGAATTTTTCATCAAGTGACAACTTACTGTTCTTCTCGCATAGTTCTAATATACTTCGTTTTTTACCACGCAAGGGCGTTGAAACGCTGATTTCTAAGACCTCTTCTAAAAGTTTGGAATCCACATCACTTGGAGTTAATATGGCACGTGGTTTTATGTGTGGTTGTTCTTTGTAAAAGCGGGCAATGAAAGTAGTGACTTCTTCTTCGGGTTCACCATGTGAAGGAAAAATGGCGGCCTCACGTTTCAAGATACTTCCTTGTCTTAACATAAACACTTGAACAGAAATCCAACCTTTATCGAAGGTATAACCAAAGACATCCATATTGTCATAGTCTTGACTCATAACAACTTGCCGTTCAATGGTTGTTTCAATATAGTCTATTTGATCACGATAATCAGCAGCCTGTTCGAAATCAAGTTTTTCAGCAGCTGTAGCCATCTTGGCCTTTAAGTCTTGTTTAATTTCCGCCACATCACCATTTAAAAAACGTTTGATGTGAGCAATCTGCTCATTATAGGTATCACGGCTGACACTATGATCACAAGAGCCGATACATTGACCTAAATGATAGTAAAAGCAGGCACGCGTCTCATTCTTGTTACAACGACGTAGCGGGTAAACCTTATGTAATAATTGTTGAGTATTGGTAGCAGCATAAACGTTGGGAAAAGGGCCGAAATATTGCCCACCGTCTTTGACCACATGATTCGTAATCACTAGTTGAGGATTTCGTTCATTTGTAATTTTTAAGTAAGGGTACATGGTCCCTTCTTTTAATCGGATATTATAGATTGGTTTATATTCTTGGATTAAGTTAATTTCAAGAATCAAAGCTTCTTTATTACTATTAGTGACGATGGTTTCAAAATGATGAATTTCTGAGACCAGTTTCGTTGTCTTAGCATCATGAGCCCCGCGAAAATAGGAACGTACACGGTTCTTTAAATTCTTGGCTTTGCCTACATAGATAATGAGGTCATCGGCGTTTTTCATCAAATAACAACCAGGCAAGTCGGGTAGTAGTTTGAGTTTTTTTTCAATATTCGCTTGGATTTCAGCTTTTTCAGCTAGGGCAGCTTGTCTTTGTTGTTGAAGAATATCTTTTTTAGAAAATTCACTCATCAATGGACCTCCTTTTAATTTGTTTTGAATCATTAAATGACTTGAATTATGGGTGATTAATTGGATTAATTTTTTGAATAACGTTTTTGTTTAGGGTAATGTAGATGACCTTTTGCATCAGTATGGTCTAAATTTATTTTTTGCTTAAGTAAGTATTTTTCAATAATAAACTGTTTACGATGATTGTAATGACCGTAAATCGAAAGCAAATCGCCAACCTGTACCTCAAGCATAAAGGTCAAAGCGTGTCTGGCGAGAATCGCAACCATTTCACTTTCATCATCTAGGCGAAGTTTAATGAGTACCATTGTTGGGTTGTCTGCTTGAATAATTTTCTGTTGTATTATGTGTCCTTGAAAACGTTCGTGCGTCGTCTCCATGGTCATCCCCCTCTTAATATAATCACTTACTTCTATTATACATTATTTGTCAAATCACGCTTTCGAAAGTGCTTAATGACGTCACCTTATGCTATACTAAAGTGTGTGAACATCCTATTATAATTTACTGCAACCGTCATTAGACACCTTGTTTGTATCGATTAAGGACTTAGTCTTAGGATGTTTAGGTAAGAGTATAGAATTTAAGAAAAGGTTGTGTAATAAATGAAATTCAGCGAATTTGACTATCAAAGACCTAATTTAGAAGAAGTAAAGAATGGATTTCTTCTAAATATTGAGGCACTTAAAGAAGCCACTACTGCAAAAGCAGCACTTGAAGCTGTCAAGGCTATCCAAACAATTCAAAAAAGTTTAGAAACTCAAGGCAACATCGCTTCGATTCGAAATTCAATCGATACACGTGATGCTTTTTATGAAGAAGAAATGGCTTTCTGGGATGAAAATACGCCGGTTATCGAAGACTGGCAAAACGATTATTATAAAGCTGTACTTGCTTCAGATTTTAAAGTTCAACTGAGTGAACACCTTTCTGAACCTTTCATTAAAATGGCAGAAAACAGTTTAAAAGTATTTGATGCTAAAATTATTCCTTTATTACAAACTGAAAATAAATTATCGACAGAATATAGTAAATTACTTGCTTCAGCTCAAATCGATTACAAAGGCGAAGTTTACAACTTGGCTGGCTTAGCTGCTTTCCAACAATCAACTGATCGCGAAGAAAGAAAAACAGTGACGACTTTAATATCTAACTACATGAGTGAAAATCTTGAAACCTTAGATCGCATTTATGATGATTTAGTGAAGACACGTCATCAAATCGCTTTAGATCTAGGCTTTAAAGATTTCGTTGAAGTAGGTTACTTACGCATGAACCGTTTAGATTACGATCGCAAAGATGTTGAAGTATACCGTGAAGAAGTACTGAATTATGTAGTGCCTTTAGCGAATGATATTTTCAAACGTCAAGCGAATCGAATTGGCATCTCAGATATGAAACATTATGACTTGCCTTTAGAGTATGAAGACGGTAATGCAACACCAATTGGTACACCAGAAGAAATTTTACAAGCGGGTGTGAAGATGTATCATGAATTATCAACAGAAACCGGTGAGTTTATTGATTTCATGGTCGAAAAAAATCTGTTAGACTTGGTGACAAAACCAGGGAAATCTGGTGGGGGCTATTGTACGTATATCCCAGACTACAAAGCACCTTATATTTTCTCAAACTTTAATGGAACTTCTGGCGACGTTGATGTCTTAACACACGAAGCCGGGCATGCTTTCCAAGTTTACCAATCACGTTGGGTTGAAACACCAGAAGTGATCTGGCCAACTTACGAAAGCTGTGAAATCCACTCAATGAGTATGGAATTTATCGCATGGCCATGGATGGAATTATTCTTTGGTGATCAAACACCTAAATACAAATACAGCCACTTAGCAAGTAGCGTAACATTTTTACCATACGGGGTATTAGTGGACCATTTCCAGCATGAAGTTTATGAAAATCCAAATATGACACCTGTTGAACGTCGTCAAACTTGGCGCGAATTAGAGAAGCAATATAATCCTTGGAAAGATTACGACGGGGATGACTATTTTGAAAATGGTGGATTTTGGCTACGTCAAGGCCATATCTTTGGCTCACCTTTCTACTATATTGACTATACTTTGGCGCAAGTGTGTGCCTTCCAATTCTGGAAGAGAACGCAAGTTGATCATGATGACACCGCTTGGCAAGATTACTTAGAAATTTGTCAATTGGGGGGAACTCAGTCATTCTTAGAGATTGTTGAGACTGCCCACTTGAAATCTCCTTTTGAAAAAGGGAACTTAGAAGCAGTGATTGCTTCAATTCGTGATTACTTGGATAGCGTATCAGACGCCGATTTACAAACTAAATAAGCCAGCTAACACTCACTATCAGAAAATGCAGCACATTCATTGATGTCTCTTTCTGATAGTGAACTGGTTTATATCTGAATAGGATTACTTAGACTATGAGACTAGTTATTCCAAAAGTTAACGAGCCTTGTGGTTCGAAAATGGATTGACTAAACGAGACACTATAAGGATGACTGATCGAACTCAGCTATTTATTTAAGAGGGGGTAATAGTATGTTAAATTTAGGAACCATCGGAACATCTTGGATTACGGAGCAACTAATTGACGGCGCCCGTTTAACTCAGCAGTTCCATATTAAAGGCATTTACTCACGGGATGCAGCGAAAGGGAAGCAATTCGCTTCGAAAGTTAAAGCGGATTATTATACTGATTCAATTTATAATTTACTTTATGATCCAGAAATTGATGTCGTTTATATTGCGAGTCCAAATAGTATGCATTTCGAACAAGCAGTCCAAGCTATTAAAGCCGGCAAACATATTATTGTTGAAAAGCCAATGTTTGCTTCTGTTAGTCAGTGGCATGAGGCTCATAAATTGGCTCAAGAGCATGGTGTGCTAGTATTTGAAGCTGCTTTGCATTATCAAAACCGTAACTATAAACGCTTTAGACAATTAGTGATGAATAAACGTAATGAAATGGAGCAACCATTTTTAGGGGCAAATTTCAATATTGGTCAATATTCTTCCCGTTATATGGCTTTCCTAGATGCGGTTGAACATGATCAAACTGTTCCGAATATATTTAATCCGACTTTTGCCGGTGGCTCAATTATGGACATGGGGGTTTATCCTCTATATGTGGCGATGGATCTGTTTGGTTTACCCGAGAGCGTTCGCTACCATACAATTACTGGCGAGAATCATGTGGATTTATTTGGCACGATTATTCTAAGCTATGATAATCATTTAGTTTCAATTTTTGTCTCGAAGGGTGTTCACTCTGTGATGCCTAGTGAGATCTACTTAGACGATGAGACGGTTGTTATTAAAGATATTACACGTATGAATGATATCCAACTTGTAAGCCGTGCTGGTGATGAAGTGCAGATTATCGATTACCAACCAGCCAATCCAATGTACGATGAAATGTTAAACTTTGCTGAAGTCATTAATAAAAAAGACGACATGCATCAGAAAATAAAATATGAGAGCTGGAAACAACTGAGTTTACAAGTGGCACAAGTCATGGAAATGCTCAGAAAATCAGCCAATCTGATTTAATACCTCTGTGACATTTGATGAGGTTTATAAACAGAAAGAAAGGAATTTTCAAGTGATTAAAGAGACACTTGCTTTGCCACTGCAAAAATTGTGGCAGGATAAAAACTTTGAATCCGCCACGGTGATTCAAGAGAAAACATTTGACCCATTAGTAAAAGGAGAGTCATTTGTTGCGATATCACCGACTGGGACTGGTAAAACATTGGCATACTTATTGCCAATCCTTACTAAACTAGAGGCGAATAAAGAGTTACAAGCACTAGTTATTGCTCCGTCTCAAGAATTAGCGAAACAAATTGGAACGGTAGCTCAGGAGTGGGCGAACCCCTTAGGAATTAACGCTCAGATTATTCTAGGTGGCGCAAACTTTAAACGTCAACAAGAGGCACTCAAAGACAAACCAGAAATTATTATTGCTACGCCAGGCCGATTACTAGAAATTTCTTCTAAATCTAGTAAACTTAAATTACACAAAGTTAATACGGTTGTATTTGATGAGGCAGACTATATTTGGCACGAAGATAACCGAAAAGCAGCTTTAGAATTACAAGCAAAATTGATGAGAGATACGAATTATGTTTGGTTTAGTGCGACTTTAAGTGATGACATTCGTCAGATGATTGAAGCGAGTGAACAAACGATTCATTTAATTCAAACCGATACTAGTAATCAATCCCTAGATATCGATCATCATTATTTAATTACCAATAACCGACAAAAACTAGCTCAACTGAAGCGTTTAGCGCAAGTGGATGGGATGCACGCTTTAGTTTTCTTTGAACAAGTGAATGAGCTTGAATCAGTAGCGAGTCGATTATTGCACGATGGCATTAAAGTTGGTTTACTGCATGGTAAATTAAATAAAATGGAACGTCAAAAAGCACTAGAAGATTTTGCTCAAAGAAAATCAACGTTCTTATTAACGACAGATGTTGCAAGCCGAGGAATTGATATTGCAAACGTACCGTTTGTGATTCACTTTAACCGTGTCTATGATGAGAATTCATATTTTCACCGTTCTGGCCGTACAGGTCGGATGGGGGAATATGGTCAAGTGATTTCTTTAGTAAACGAGCAAGAATTACGTGACTTGGAAGAATTATTATCAGATAAGGAAGTTGAGTTAACTGAACGTTTTGTCTTTGCAGCACAGTTTGTAGATGCGGCGCAAAGAAATAAACTCGCGCTTGATGATCTCGAAATGAGCGATGACGACGAAGACGATAAAGACCATGAAGAACATTCGACAAAGGAAGTCGTTCGTGATAAAAAAAATACTCAAGCGACAAAAGCAGCGTACCATACGAAAGCTGCACCACAAGTTAAACAAGCGACAAGAAAGAAAAACCGCAAACGCGATACTAAAAACAAAGGGAAGCGTCGTAACCCTAAATAAGTCTGTAGATTTAATGTATGAATTTACACAGTCTTTACAATAATTACGCAGTAAATCAATGTTAGCTCGCTAAACTTATCCTATCACACCTAAACATCACCAGAATTGTAACAGGTAGAAATGAAGTGTCTTTTGATAAAGGAGTGTCATTATGCGTATTATGATCGTAACCGAAACGTTTGTCCCAGCAACTGACGGCATTTGTACTCGACTTGCAAACATGATTATTGAGTTGAAAAAATTAGGGCATGAGTTGATGATTGTGTCCCCAGACCTTGGATTAAGCGATTTTCATGGCGTACCGGTAGTCGGGATGGAGACCATTACTTTCCCCTTATACGGCTCTCGACCTTGGGGCTTGCCTTCAAGGAAGATCAAAAAAATTATGCTAGCGTTTAATCCCGATGTGGTGCATGCAGTCAATCCATTTTTAATGGTGACGTCAGCCGTCTATTACGCAAAAAAATTAAATATCCCTTTGTTGACGTCCTATCATACTCATATGCCAGATTACCTGGATCATTACCATATGCCTCTTTTAAAACCGATGCTATGGGAATATATAGGACATTGGCACAAAATGGCAGATATTAATATAACTGTTTCTCAGACGTTAAAAGAAGAATTAATGGAACAAGCGATTCCAACCTTAGGCGTCTTACCACGTGGCATTGATTTGGAGGCACGTCATCCAGACTACTTTGATCAAGACTTATATGACCACTTAACCTTTAATCAAGAAAAGCAACATTTATTGGTGTATGTTGGAAGACTTGCACAAGAAAAAGAGTTAGATCAATTGCGTCCAATCTTTAATCACCGAGAAGATATTTGTCTTGCCATTGTAGGTGATGGACCCGAAAGAAATCATTTGGAAGAAGTATTTGCAGGGACCAAAACAACCTTTCTAGGCTTTCTTCATGGTGATGACTTGTCCAGAGCATTTGCGACAGCCGATGGCTTTATTTTTCCGTCAGTTTCAGAAACCTTTGGTTTAGCTATTTCAGAAGCTATGGCATCTGGCTTGCCAGTGTTTGCCGCTAAAAATGGCCCGACTTTGGAACAAGTTGTCCCGAATGAAACGGGGTTTATCTTTGAACCGAATAATGAAGCGAGTTTAATGGAGGCTTTGAAGCAACTGGATCAGCCATTATTAATGAAGCAAGTCAGTTTACGAGCACGTCATGAAGCCCAGAAGTATTCATGGCCAGCTGCGACTCGCAGTTTAGTCGACTTTTATCAGGAAACGATCGCTAGTTGTCAATCTGAACAGTCACTTCAAAGGAAAAGCGCCTATTACTGAGTCCTTCTTTTGGATAGAATAGTCCTCCTCAGCCTAGTTGGCATGTGGAGGATTTCGTCTCTAGGCAGATAGGTTCTTAAACAGCTATATTTGTAGTAAACTAAAGTCTAAAGTCAATAGACTCATAAAGTAGGTTGAACGATGAAAAAAATAAAATGGCAAAATGATTATAATTTTAAAGAATACCCCAAAAAATGGACAGGCTTATCGTCCATTCACTTTACGATGTATCGTTCTTTTGTGAACCGGCTTAAGCCTGGTATGTGTGGAACGTATGTGAGTGCTGCTTTAATACATTATACGATTAAAGCAGAGCGTGACTATGAATTAGATATGCAGCAACTGTTGGCTGGACTAAGACCGAAAATTGAAGACCGACAAACCTATCGAGGAACATTTGCATGGGATTTAAAAGATGGACTCAATGAATTACTAGCTGATGATGGTAGTTATGAAGCCCGCTATCATTTAGTGAGTAATCCAATCGTCGTACGTGAATTGTCCAAAAGCAATCCCTTGCCAGTGATTGTGGGGACCACACGCTTATTCGGTAGTAAATATGGTAACCATTGGTTGCTAGTGTATGCGTTTGGTTACAATGATAAAGGGCAATTGTTTTACCGAGCGTATGATAATCATGGTCGAACGATGGCCGTTATACCAGCTAGCCAAACAATGGCTTGTGTCTGGTTAGAAAAAAAGAAGTAAGAAGAAAGTAGGAGACTGAATGAAGAAATTTGATTTAGTAACAATTGGTGGCGGTAGTGGTGGGATTGCTGCAGCTAACCGTGCAGCCGAATATGGTGCCAAGGTGGCAGTTATCGAAGAAGATCACCTAGGTGGAACATGTGTCAATCGAGGATGTGTCCCTAAAAAAATTTCCTGGTACGCTTCCAGAGTGAATGCCGCGATTCAACATTATGGACCAGGGTATGGCTTTAAAACTGAAAAGACAAGCTTTGATTATGCGGAATTTCTAAAAGCGCGTGATGGTTATGTAGAACGTTCGCGAAGCGGCTATACTAGTCGTTTTGAAAAGAATCATATCGAGCTCTTTGAAGGCCATGCTCGTTTAGTAAGTGATCACGAAATTGAAGTCAATGGTGAAATTATTTATGCAGAACATATAATACTTGCGACAGGCGGCCGTCCTAAAATGCCGGATGTTAAGGGGATTGAATTGACGGATGACTCAGATGCTTTCTTTAATTGGACAACTTTACCAGAATCAGTGGCCGTCGTTGGAGCAGGTTATATTGCTGTTGAATTAGCAGGGGTTCTAGATGGCTTAGGTGTGGACACTCATTTAGTGGTTCGTCACAACCGTCCTTTACGTAAATTTGATTCGATGTTAGCAGATGCTTTGATGGAAGCGATGGAACAAAACGGACCAACGCTTATGAAACATACAAATTTTGATGAGTATCGTGAAGAAGATGGAAAAATATCCTGTTATCAAAATGGTGAAAAATTATTAGTCGTTGAGCGCGTCATCATGGCGGTCGGTCGTCAGGCAAATACTGAAAATATTGGTTTAGAAACGGTGGATGTCGCAACAGACGAAGATGGCTTTATTCTAGTGAACGATCGTCATCAAACGAATACACCAAACATTTATGCGATTGGTGATGTGATTGGTAAAATTGATTTAACTCCAGTTGCTATTCGTGCGGGGCGTCAAATTTCAGAGTTTTTATTTAACAATGCTAAAACCTCCGAGATAGACTACACGAATGTTCCAACCGTTGTTTTTAGTCATCCTGCGATTGGTACAATCGGTTACTCGGAAGAAGAAGCAATAGAAAAATTTGGAGAAGACGATATTAAAATTTACCGCAATAAATTCTTCTCAATGTATGCCTCTGCTTCTTGGCATAGAGAACCTTGTTATTTTAAATTGATTTGCCAAGGACCTGAAGAAACCGTCATTGGTTTACATGGGATTGGTGAAGGCGTCGACGAAATGATTCAAGGCTTCGGTGTCGCAATGAAAATGCGTGCGACAAAAGAACAATTTGATTCAGTGGTCGCGATTCATCCGACTGGTTCTGAGGAATTTGTGACAATGCGATAAGTAATATCTGACTTCTCAAGGTATATTGTTAGTCATTTAGGCAAAGTTTAGATATAATATACTTAACAGGACAGGAACTAGTGTCTTGAAATAAAAATATTTTTTGAGAGGTGAAGAAAATGGGTTGGTTATGGTCACTAATTGTTGGTGGTGTTATCGGCTGGTTAGCAGGTATGGTTATGGGAAGAGATATCCCAGGCGGAGTTATTGGTAATATTATTGCTGGTTTCTTAGGCTCTTGGATTGGGAATATGATTTTTCCTACCATGGGACCGGTAGTTGCTGATTTTGCTATTATTCCATCACTTCTAGGAGCGGTTATTTTAATTTTTGTTGTATCATTTGTCTTAAAACAAAGATCTTAACAGCTAAATAATGTTAGTTTTTACTGCCTACCTAATCCAGCGGATTGGGTAGGTTTTTTATATAGCTTATAGTCCTATTGGGTCAAAGGTTAGGATTTATTTGCGAAAACTGGTCCCTTTCTTTCATCTTGGGCTGAAGTTCGATATAATTATATAGGTGTATTTAGGAAGGGGATTGTTTAGATGTCCAATATTAAAGAAGACAAGAGCTTAAAGTCTTTTACAACGAATTATTATGTGAATGAAGCGTATTTTCTGGATAAGTTAGGCAAACAAATTGATGTGACACGTTTGTTGTCAATTGCTTTAGAAACAGCCGGGCAACATGACCAACTAATCAGCACCTTTTTGGATGAACCTTTGTTGAAGGACAATGAATCATGGGTGATTACACAATCTAGTGTGGATATTCAACGTTGGCCAGTATTGAATGAACGCTTGAATGTAACGACTCGAGTGATTGAGGTGAATCGCTTTTTCGTTAAACGTCATTTCGAAATGCGAGTGGCCAATGAGGTATTATTGACCGTTGTCAGTCAGTATGCCATCATCAATCTTGAGACGCGTAAAATGGCCCGTGTGTCTGTCGATAGTTTAGAAAATGTTGATGCGGTTGATGGAAGTATCGATTATGCATTTGAACAATTGAGAGTGCCACAAGGGGATTCATCTGTTAGTCAACAGGATCGCGAAATTGTCGCGAGAGATATTGATTATAACCAACATGTGAACAATGAAGTGTATATTCGTTGGGCATATGAGATGTTACCTGAAAGTTACTTTACTCAATTCAAAGTGAAGAAGATTGAAGTTAAATATGGGAGTGAACTTCGTTATGATGAGGCGGCAGAGGTAGTTGCTTATTTACCAGATGCGTCTATAATTAAGGAAGGATTAGGCGGGGGCAGTGTGTTTCAGACCTACCAAACAATTAAAAACAAAATTAAACAAAAGGATGCGTGTTATATACGCATAACTTGGCAAGATTAATGAATTTTTTAAGGAGAATGAGGAGTAAATATATGATTACATTAAAATCCGCTAGAGAAATCGAAACGATGCATGAATCTGGTAAGTTGTTAGCAAGCATTCATATTCAATTGCGTGACTTTATTAAACCAGGGATTACAACATTAGCGATTGATAAATTTGTTCAAGATAAAATTGAATCAGCTGGTGCAGTTGCAGCGCAAATCGGTTATAACGGTTATGAATTTGCGACATGTATAAGTGTGAATGATGAAATTTGTCATGGCTTCCCTTCAGAACGCGTCTTAAAATCTGGCGACTTAGTTAAGGTTGATTTCTGTATCGACTTAAATGGTGGTTTATCAGATAGCTGCTGGTCTTATGCTGTTGGCGAATTATCAGCTGAGCATCAACAATTAATGGAAGATACTCATGAAGCGATGATGCGTGGAATCGAACAAGCGGTGATTGGTAACCGTATTGGTGACATTGGTCATGCGATTCAAACGTTTGCTGAGGCTAAAGGTTATGGCGTTGTCCGTGATTTTATTGGTCATGGCTTAGGCCCAACCATCCATGAAGAGCCCGCAGTTCCGCATTATGGAAAAGCAGGTAAAGGTTTGCGCTTGAAGGAAGGGATGACAATTACTATTGAGCCAATGATTACAACCGGAACTTGGCAAATGAATATGGACAGCAATGCTTGGACAGCCAGAACACGTGATGGTAGTTTCTGTGCACAATATGAACATACTTTAGCGATTACTAAAGATGGCCCACTCTTGTTAACAAACCAAGCTGATTTAGCATAGGAAAACATTCTTTTTCCAATAGGCACCAAAAGACGACTCACTAGCTGATGATTTTTCAGTGCTTGTGTTGAATTGGGAGGCTTCCAAAAGAAGAGGAATGTATAGAGGAGAGGGCTTGAGTTGCTAAAGTAAACGAGAGATACATTTACACTCAAAGCATCATGAAGGGTGTCGTTGGCACATTACGTGACGATGCTAAGAGAGCCTCTACGTTAAAAATAGTTTATCAAACAGTCTAAAGAGAAAAATGCCTGTTTGATACTCTACAAATACACGAACGAGATATAATTAGTGAAAGTTTATAAAAATAAATGATTGCTTTAAATTAAAAGTAAGATATAATTACGGTAATAAGAAACCTTTAACTTGCGTCCAGAGAGGCGAAGAAGGCATAGCTTTGGTCTGTTTTTGAGGACCTCTTCTTTTGCGAACAAGTAAAGGGAGAGGTCTTTTTTTGTACACTAAGGAGGGTTTACGATGGTAAAAGTGGTAATGAATGAAATGGAAATGAACCGTGCACTGACTCGATTAGCTTATGAAATTATTGAACGTAATCATGGCGTAGATAACATAATACTCGTTGGTATTGAAACACGTGGCGTGCCCCTTGCAAACCGATTGGCTGAAAAATTAACTCAACTAGAAGGACCAGTGGCAGTAGAAAGTTTAGATATTCGTGCTTACCGTGATGATGTGAAACTAAATTATCAAGCCCCTGAAGGTGCGACTGATTTTTCAGGTAAAAAAATAATCTTAGTAGATGATGTTTTGTATACAGGTCGTTCGATAAGAGCAGCAATGGATGCATGTATTGACCGAGGCAGACCAGCTGAAATTTCACTCGCAATTTTAGTAGATCGTGGACATAGAGAATTACCGATTCGTCCGGATTATATAGGTAAGAATATTCCAACAGCCAAAAGTGAACGTATCACTGTTCACGTGATGGAAGTAGATAGCGAAGATCAAGTATTAATACACTAATAACCATAATCATTTGTGATTTCACTTTAATTGGATCCGAGAGACCGAAAGCGAAAACACCTTCTTTAGGTGCGCTCAGTCTCTGGATTGAGCGTATTTTATTTTTAGGAGGATCGTATGAGACATTTTTTATCAGTCGAACAATTTACTAACGAACAATTTATGATGCTAGTTAAAAGGGCATTGGATTTTAAAAAAGGTCGAGACAGTTTTCGAAGTGATCGTTCCATCGTCAATATGTTTTTCGAAGACAGTACACGAACTAAGCATAGCTTTGAGATGGCGGAACATAAAATAGGCATGCATCAAGTGAATTTTGATCTGGGCAGTTCTTCAGTGAAAAAGGGAGAAACGCTTTACGATTCGGTCCTAACCATGCAGGCGATTGGTGTCGATGTCGCTGTCATACGTCACCCTGATAGAGATTATATGAACCAACTGATGAACTTAAATATTCAAATCGTCAATGCCGGAAGTGGGAGCGGTCAACATCCTTCTCAATCATTATTAGATATCATGACAATTTACGAAGAGTTTCGTCGCTTCACTGGCTTAAAAGTTGCCATAATAGGAGACATCCGCCATTCACGTGTCGCTATGAGTAATATGATGATGTTAAATAAGCTTGGTGCTGAAATTACTTTTGCCGGACCTTCGGATTATTTTGACCGTAGCTTTGAGCAGTACGGAACGTTAATGAGTGTAGATGATGCTGTTAAACAATCGGATGTTGTGATGATGTTGCGGGTGCAATTGGAAAGACACGGAGACGATAAACTCGTCTTTTCGAAAGAAGATTATCATCGTCGTTTTGGCTTAACCCGTGAACGGTTTTTAACAATGAAAGATGATGCGATTATAATGCATCCAGCACCGGTCAACCGCGATGTGGAATTAGCGGACGAGTTGGTTGAATGCGAAAAAAGTCGAATAGTGACTCAAATGAAGAATGGTGTTTTTGCAAGAATGGCAATCTTAGAATGGGTTTTGAAAGGGAGATATGATGAACTTAATACTGAAGAATGGTAAACGCTTAGTTGGAGAAAACCAGTTGGAATCAACGGATGTTCTTATCGAAGACGGAAAAATTATTAAAATCGGGCAAGCATTAGAAGGTACATTTGATCGAACGATTGATTTAAATGGACAATTAATTACGAGTGGTTTAACTGATATACATGTACATTTTCGTGAGCCTGGTTTTACAGAAAAAGAAACAATTCTGTCTGGATCAAAAGCAGCGGCACGCGGAGGTTTCACTACTGTGGCAGCTATGCCGAATACGAACCCCGTTCCAGATACAGTTGAAAAGTTTAATGAGATTCAAGATATAATTGAGCGTGACGCAGTCGTCAAAGTCTTACAGTATGCACCAATTACCACAGGGCTCAAAAGTGATGAATTAGTGGATATGGCTGGAATCAATGCTTTTGCCTATACAAACGATGGTGTAGGGGTCCAAACAGCAGGAGTCATGTACCAAGCAATGAAGTTGGCAGCAAGCTTAGATAAACCAATTGTGGCTCATACGGAAGACAATAGTTTGTTATATGGTGGTGTGATGCATGAAGGTCTGCGTAATCAAGAGCTCGGTTTACCCGGCATCTTGAGCATCGTTGAAAGTAGTCAGATTGCCAGAGATATTCATATTGCAGAAGCAACGGGTTGTCATTACCATGTCTGCCATGTGTCAGCAGAACAATCTGTTGCATCTATTCGAGAAGGGAAAAAACGTGGGGTTCGAGTGACTGGCGAAGTAACGCCGCATCACTTGATTTTAAGTGAACTCGATATCCTGGAAGATGATGCGACCTATAAAATGAATCCGCCTCTTAGGAGTGCCAAAGACCGTGAGGCCTTAATTGAAGCTTTGTTAGATGGTACCTTAGACTTTATCGCTACCGACCATGCGCCACATACAAACGAAGAAAAAAGCAACGGCTTTAAACAGTCACCTTTTGGTATTGTAGGAATCGAAACATCTTTTGCTTTAATGTATACTCATTTTGTTAAAACAGGTCGCATGAGTTTGGAATTCCTATTGAACCGCATGGGTCAAAAGCCAGCAGAACTCTTTAATTTACCTGTTGCACAATTGGCAGTAGGAGCCACCGCAGACTTAGCTGTCTTTGATTTAGACAGCGAGTATACAATTGATCCGGGTGACTACTTATCAAAATCAAGCAATACTCCCTTTAATGGACATCGCGTTTACGGCATGTGTTCACTGACTATTGTGAAAGGAGAGATTGTTTGGCAAGCGGACGTTAAGTAAGGGCATTCGCAACAATTAAATTAAACGCATTTTAAAACCACATAACTCATTCATACATGACATCATCCAAAGGAGACGAATTAAATGACAAAATTAGCCGTATCTCTACCAGGAATCGAATTAAAAAATCCAATCATGCCTGCTTCAGGGTGCTTTGGTTTCGGAGAACACTTTGCGACACATTATAATTTAGGATTATTAGGTGCTTTAATTATCAAGAGTACAACAGTTGAAGAACGACTAGGCAATCCTCAGCCACAGTATCATCACTCAGGTCATCGAATTCTTAATTCAGTCGGTTTGAAAAATCCTGGAGTAGCCACAGTATTGAGCGAGAAATTACCATTCTTAGCAAAATATGATGTGCCGATTATTGCCAGTGTTGCAGGAGCAAGCGAAGAAGATTATGTCGAAATGTGCCAGCGCATTTCAACAGCGCCTAACGTAAAAGCGATTGAGTTGAATATTTCATGTCCAAACGTAAAAGAAGGGGGCGTGGCTTTCGGAACAAATCCTGAAGTGGCCGCACGTTTAACACGCCTTTGTAAACAAGCAACAGGTTTACCGATCTATGTCAAATTAACACCGAATGTCACGGATATAGTGGCAATTGCGACAGCAGTTGAAGAAGCTGGAGCGGATGCAATTTCTATGATTAACACATTAACGGGAATGGCCTTCAATCTGGAAAGTCGTCAGGCTGTTCTGGGAGGGGTAACTGGTGGATTGTCAGGCTCAAGTTTAAAACACATTGCACTTCGAATGGTTCGACAAGTAGCCGAGGCAGTCACGATTCCAATTATTGGAATTGGTGGGATCGAAACGGTGGATGATGTGCTTGAGATGTTATTAGCTGGAGCTACAGCCGTTCAAATAGGTTCAGCAAACTATGCGAATCCAATGATTTGCCCAGAACTAATTAATGCTCTTCCACAAAGGATGGATGAATTAGGTATTGCATCCATTCGTGACTTTAACGAAGAAGTCAAACAATTAATCAAAAACAAGTAAGCCTTGCACCCAATATTAACTAAAATTTGCTGCTATAGGATTAGGAACCTGGTCGTTGCGGCGACTAGCAAAAACGCAACTGGTCGTCACGGCGAGTAGTAAAAACGCAGCTGGGCGTCACTAGCACCTTTAAAATTTGTGCTGATAACAACAAGCAAAAAGACTGACCGCGTGCTTTGATTCAAGCATGCGGTCAGTCTTATTTTGCCTTTGAAAAATTATTTCTTTTCTACTTCTATCTCAACTTTTTCAGTAGGCGTCTTATCTTGTGGCGTTTGAGTGACATTGGCAGCATCTTCTTTTTCAAGTTTCATGCCTAAATCAATGATGTAGTCGCGTAACTCATCACCGATTTGTGGATGCTTCAAGCCGTACTCAACGCTCATTTCTAGGAAGCCCAGTTTGTTTCCAATGTCATAACGCTTGCCGTCAAAGCGTGTAGCGAACACTCTTTGTGTTTTATTTAGTGTGTCGATGGCATCGGTTAATTGAACTTCGTTACCGGCGCCAGGTTCTTGATTTTCTAAAATGTCAAAAATTTCTGGAGTCAATAAGTAGCGACCAATGATGGCTAAATTACTTGGCGCATCTTCTGGTTTTGGTTTTTCCACAAACGTCTTAACATTATAGACGCCGTCACGAATTTCACGTTCTGGATCAACAATTCCGTATTTGGAAGTATCTTCATGAGGCACTTCCATTACAGCTAAGTTTGACGCATGGGTATCGTCATAAACGTCAATGAGTTGCTTAGTTAAAGGCACTTCACTACTCATGACATCATCACCTAGCATGACCACAAAAGGCTCATTGCCAACAAAAGCTTTTGCTTGAAGAACAGCATCACCTAAACCTTTTGGATAAGATTGACGAACGAAAAATAGATTTAAGTTTGTTGTTTCTTTGATTAGTTCAAGTAATTCCGTTTTTCCCTGATTGCGCAAGTGTTCTTCAAGTTCAATATTCGCGTCGAAGTGATCTTCAATCGGGCGTTTGCTTTTGCCAGTTACAATCAGAATATCTTCAATACCTGAAGCAATGGCCTCCTCGACGATAAATTGAATAGTTGGTTTATCGACAATCGGCAGCATTTCCTTAGCCATTGCTTTAGTGGCTGGTAAAAATCTTGTCCCGTAACCTGCTGCGGGTATAACAGCTTTCCTAACTTTAACCATTTACAATACAAGCTCCTTTTAGTTTAAAATTTTATTCTTTCCCAGAAAATCGAGCAAATACTTGATAAAGTATTTCATATTTATCATGTACAGCATCCCATCGGAAATTCTCAATACCAGCGAGGGCGTTGTGAACAAATTGAGGATAGTGTTTGATAATATATTCAACTGCTTCAGTAAAGCCAATTTCATCCGTCTTTTCAACACTCACTCCGACTTGATAGTTTTCAAAATAGCTATCAAAACCTTCTGATTGAGTATAAATGACAGGTAGGCCCTGACTCATTGCTTCAGGATAGACTAGACCAAAGGTTTCAGGATAAGAGAGTAGGGCAAAAATATCCATTTCTCGATATAATTGGCGCATTTCTTCTTTTGTTTTTGAACCATGATAAATGACTTTCTCGTAAGTCTTTAGCTGTTCCATAATCGCTTCATCCCAGTTGGGGCCCACAATATGTAATTCTGTATCGATCATGCGATTTAACTTCTCGACCATATCAGCTAACTGAACAAAGCGTTTACCACGATTCACCTTACCGGTAGTTATAATTTTTAAAGGACGATGAATTGTTGGAATTTTATCTTTATAAAGCGAATCGTGCCAAAAATCATCAATTCCATTGGCAATAATACTCGTCTTGCTCTTCAAGCGCTCTTTCAAAGCACTGGGAATATAGTCACGATACACTTCATTATAAGAGTTTTTGGAAATGAACACAATTTGACTCGCGTTTTCCATAATCTCTAAGCCCATTTTTCGCAACCAAGGCATCCGTCCAAAAAAAGTACGAACATCTGCATTACGAACGGCAACCACATAAGGGGTACCGAATCGTTTATGTAATTGCCAAGCAAGCCAACCGTTTGAAAAGAGGGAATGGGCATGCATTAATTCAAAGCGTGAAAAATCATAACGTCTCAGTAAATCTTTCAAAATCTTACGATGTTTATAATGGAATAACCAACGATCTAATTGATTATGATTACGACTCACTAACGTATAGTCACCGCTTGTCGCCAGGCGATCCTCAGGATACTGATGAGAGATTGGGACGTAAACGTCTATATCATGACCAGTCTTTACTTGACGGTCGTATAATTGTTTAAATAATCCAGATGTCTGGAAGTATGAATTAATATGTAATATTTTCACGAACTAGTTACTCCTTGCACGCACTTTAATACCATGGCTACTGCGACTGTGTACTTGTTAATTCAAGTGAAGATTCTAATTCGAAAATTCGTGATTCTAAATCTTCAATTCTGGATTCAACAGAAGCCTGTTCAGTAGATTGTTCTTCACTAGTTGGAATACGAAAAACTGTGACTGTTAAATAGACAAGTAGGAAGAAGATGACCAACACTCCTACTAGGTAAAACCATCCACTACGATCTAATCGACGATCGATTTGTTGGATTTGTTTGGAAATTTCTTGTTCTAGATTGTTGGTATTTTTAGAGTTCGACATGCTCTAGTCTCCTTTTTTACAAGTCAGTGGGAATTTAGAATGCCCACTCACCATTTCTAAATACTGGAACAACTTGGCCGTCTTTAGTGATTCCATCAATATTCATTTCGGCATTACCAACCATGAAGTCAACGTGGACGTTTGAACGATTTAGACCAGCTTCTTTTAGCTCATCTTGGCTCATTTTTGTCCCACCTTGAACAGAGGTTGCATACGCTTGACCAATTGCTAAGTGATTTGATGCATTTTCATCAAACAATGTATTAAAAAAAATAATACCAGATTGAGAAATAGGTGATTGATGTGGTACTAAAGCAACTTCACCCAGCGAACGTGAACCGTCATTGTCTTCAACTAATTTGCGTAGTGTTTCTTCACCTTGTTCAGCTTCAACTTTTGTAATTTGACCGTTCTCGAAGTAGAATGTCATACCGTCAATCACCGTCCCACCATAGCTAAGAGGTTTTGAACTTGAAATATGACCCTCAGCACGATTAGAATCAGGTGCCGTAAAGACTTCTTCAGTTGGCATGTTAGCGATAAATGCATCGCCTTTTTCGTTTAAGCTGCCAGCACTTTCCCAAATATGATTGTCAGGTAAACCTAACGTTAAATCAGTACCAGGTCCAGTGTAGTGTAATTTATCAAATTGAATCTCGTTTAAGAAATTAGCTTTTTCGTTTAATTTCGATTCGTGTTCGTCCCAAGCTTTAACTGGGTCCGCTTCGTAAACACGCGTTGTTTTGAAAATTTGATCCCATAGAGCGTCTAATTTCTCTTCGTTTGTTGCTAAGTCAGGGAAGACTAAATTAGCCCATTCTTGTCCAGCACCAGCAACAACCAACCAGCTCACAACATTGGCTTGAGTGGCAATTCTTTGTTCAACAAGTGCTTCAGAAACTGCACGTTGAGACGCACTGATTTTACTTGGATCCACACCTTTTAAAGCATTTGGATTACTTGAACGTAAAGCAATACGTTTAGCACGCTTTTCGATCCAATCTTTCGATTCATCAATTGTGTATTGAGGAATATCCGTTAACGTTTCAACTGACTGATTTTCATAACCAATACGCGTTATAATATCATCTGCCCAAGTGACTTTAACTTTTTTAGCACCCGCAGCGTAAGCCGTTTGAGCCAGTAAACGTACAAGGGGCGCTTGTTCAATATCAGCATTGATTAGTAAGTAATCGTCGTTTGAAACCTGGATACCTTTATGGATAATCACATCTGCATATTTTTGGAGTAATTGATCAAAATTTTCTAAAGTCATGAAATACCTCTTTCTGTTTTTAAAATTATAATTCTGCTGCTTTTTCAGCAATTGATGCAGCGAGTGCTTTTAGACGTTCAACGTCCTCTTCTTCTGCATTTAAGTTTATTTTAACACTCTCGCCACCTTGTGTGGCACCAGTGGTTTTAAACTGATCTTCAAAGAAATCAATAGCCGCACAGAATACTTCGTAAAAATCATCGCCGGAACCAAAGACACCGAAGACTTTCCCAGTTAAATCAAGTTCGCCTAATTCCTCGTGGAAATCAATCATTTCATCGGGAAGGACGCCGTCGACACCGTAAGTATAGCTACCAATTAAACAAATATCGTAATCAAGAAATTCTTCGACATCGGCTTGCATGACATCAAGGATCTCAACTTCTACATCGTGAGCCTCAAGTTCTGCTGCCACAATTTCCGCCATTTCCTCAGTATTACCTGTCAGACTAGCAAAAATAATTAATGCATTTGCCACAATTTTCCTCCTTTGTAATAAAATCATATGCCTTGTTGAATTTCACAGCATATTTTTTCACTTTAATCTTATCCATTATAACAAATTAAAACGTCTCTTACATTAGAATCCACTTTTATTCTCAGAAGCCTGTCATTTCTTAATTTTTTGCAAAATATGACATTTATATATCTAGAGCTAAAATCGTTTCTAAATTATGGTATACTACAACGTGAATCTTTAAAAACAAAAAAATTAACTTGGGGGAATAAGCATGGCGATATTAGTTACTGGAGGCGCGGGTTACATTGGTAGTCATACTGTCGTAGAATTACTTAATTTAGATCAAGAAGTTATTATTGTGGACAACTTCTATAATAGTAAAGCAGAAGTACTAGAGCGGATTAAAGAACTTACTAACAAAGAGTTTAAATTTTATGAAGCAGACATTCTAGATCGTTCAACAATGCGTCAAATTTTTGCTGAAAACTCAATAGAATCTGTGATTCATTTTGCTGGCTATAAAGCAGTAGGCGAATCAGTAGAGAAACCCTTAATGTATTATCATAATAACGTTGAAGGAACAGTAGCATTATTAGAAGAAATGACCGCAGCGAATGTGAAAAGTATTGTCTTCAGTTCATCAGCAACTGTATATGGAACAGATAACATCGCACCATTTGTTGAAGAAATGCCGACAGACACTTCCAATAACCCTTACGGTTATACGAAAGTTGTCATCGAGCACCTATTAAAAGATTTAACGGTCTCAGATCCAGAATGGTCTGTTACACTACTGCGTTACTTTAACCCAATTGGTGCACACGAGTCCGGTAGAATAGGTGAAGATCCACAAGGAATACCTAATAACTTGATGCCTTACGTGACACAAGTTGCGATTGGAAAACGCGACAAATTAAGCGTCTTCGGAGCGGATTATGATACTCACGACGGAACTGGCGTAAGAGACTATATTCATGTAGTGGATTTGGCTTTAGGTCATATCAAAGCATTAGAACATAATCAAACGACTAAAGGCGTAGGCGTCTTCAATTTAGGAACAGGAATAGGCTACAGTGTGCTCGATTTGGTCAAAGCTTTTGAAGAAGCGAATGCGATTGAAATTAAATATGAAATTGCAGACCGTCGTCCTGGAGATAACGATATCGCCTATGCAGATGCAAGCCATGCCAAGGAAACATTAGGATGGGTGGCTTCACGTAATCTAGTGGATATGTGCCGAGATTCTTGGAAGTGGCAGTCAAACAACCCTAATGGCTACGATGCTATATAGGAAAGGGTAGGTTACTAGACTGTGAAAAAAGAAGAAAAACACTCAAATTCATCCCTTACTACTATTAAGCAACACAAACCAAAACGATTTTTAACGAAACGAATTCTTACCTTATTTATTCTGATGATGATTGGTGTAGCAATTTTCTTCTATTTATTTACAATTTATCACGAGATAGGACAAGCTTACCGCACAGCTATTGAAGATCCGAGTTTACAAACAACACAGGCAATAGAAAAGTCACCGATTGACCAACATGAGACGGTGACTTTTCTCATTCTTGGTGTCGACTACGGTCATACGGGAAGACTTGAAGAAAAACGAGCAAATGTCATTACGACACTTACAATCAATCCATACACGAAAGAAAGTGTTCAAGTCAACCTATCAAGATTGTTGAAAGATAATGCTCAAGATGTTACACTAAGCCACGCTTATAATAATGGAGGTTTAAGGACAATCAAATCAGAAGTTGAATCGCTCTTAGAGATTTCAATTGATCACACTGTGATGATTGAATTATCTGAGTTACGACCACTTCTCGATCAGTTAGGTGGACTAAATTTAGAAATTAATGAAGCCATCACCTTAGGTGGCCAAGAATATTCAGCGAAGCAAACCGTTCACTTGAGTAGTCGTGAAGTGATGCTTTATTTACAAGCACAAACCGATGAATCGGAATGGGAACACAACAAACGCCAAGTTCAAGTGTTAGAACAAATCAGTATCATTCTATTTGATACGTTTTCAGAAATAAGACGCCTGCCGCAATTAAGTCACTATTTTACTGAAGCAGAAGGCTTACTAGTCACAGACGTGACTTATGAGACACTTGTAAATTTTGTGAGAAATAATTATATAAAACACCTAGTTAAACGGTCGATAATTAATTTACGTGGGGATTATCAAGCTGATAAAGAACCCTACGAGTTAATGAATGACCATCGATTAGAGCGAACACAACAAGCGTTAAATCAAGTAATTGGACAGTAGTCCGTGTGATCAGTTTGTGCTAGGTCAAGGATGTGAAGCACACTATGAAGAAATATTTTATAAATAAAAATGGTCGCTTGAGTTATTGGAAATTGTTTCGCAATGTCTTTATCCTATTAATTTTAGTGTCTGCTGCAGCTGCTGGAAAAGTGTTAAATGATATTAACCAAACCATCGAGAGCGTCTCGCAAGAAGTACAGATAAAAAATATACGACAAGATAAAGTAGATATCGCTGAAGGCGATCCGATTAATGTTCTACTGATTGGTACTGACGGTTCAAGCGAACGAACAGAAACTGACGGTGACGTGAGTCGATCCGATACAATGATTCTTGTGTCACTGAACCCCCAGACTAAAAGCACCAAATTATTAAGCATCCCACGTGATGCGATGGCTTTAATCGAAGGTGTTGACAGACCTGATAAGATTAATCATGCCTTTGCGTATGGTGGAGTAGAGTTGACGATTGATACAGTTCAAGAGTTTTTAGATGTTCCAATCGATTATTATGCTGTTATTAATATGGACGGTCTTGTTGAATTAATTGATGCAATTGGTGGCATCGAAGTCACAAGTCCATTAACCTTTGATTATCGAGGGACTGGCTTCGTTGAAGGAGAGAAACGTGAAGTCAATGGTCTTAAAGCGATGAACTTTGCAAGGATGCGTTATGATGATCCTGAAGGCGAAATTGGCCGCCAAAATCGTCAAAAGATTGTGATTAAAGCAGTGATTGATAAAGCTTTATCCGTAGATACTTTAACTACTTATCCAGAAATACTAAAAGTTGTGACTAAAAACGTTCAAACAAACTTGAATTTAACGACAGCTTTAGATATATCTCAAACTTATATGCCAGCCTTAGAGAATATCAGTTCTATTTCCTTTGAATCAATGGAGGATATGTACTTGGATGAAGTATTCTACTTTTACATTCCTTTGAATGCAAGAGTAAAGGCGGCTAATGAAATACGCCAGCATTCAATGCTAGCGCCGATCAGTTTGGCTGATTTAGTCGATCCAATCAGTGATGAGAGTAGTCACTATGCTAAAACCGCATCGATTATTGTCAATCAATACCCAAGTGGTTTAACGAGTGAACAATTAGCGCACCTTGAGGATTCCCAGAATTCTTTACAGACAATCAGAGAGAGTAATTACTATGAGCAAACAAATCCAACGTATCCTGCTCCTCATTATCCTGCGCCAAGTACGCCAGTCGTGCCACAAACACCAACCACACCGACGACGCCAAGCGAGCCAACTCAACCAACTGAACCTGAACCCCCGGTTACGCCAATTGAGCCTGAAGGTCCCACACCACCTGAAGAACCGGTTACGCCAGTCGAACCGCCAGAAACACAACAGCCGACTGAACCAGTGGAACCACCGGCGCCAACCCCGCCACCAGAATCATTACTACCACCGGTAGACTCTGTCCCACCAACAACTTCAGAGTGATAATTTGAATGTCTATTATATCCACTTTTTAGCACACGAGTTCGATTTGAGTGCTGAGAGTGGATATTTTGTCTAATTAGTTGACTTAAAATTGAAGGGAAAGTGGCTTACACCACTAATTGTGATATAATTTAACAGAATAAAAAGCTTGCGGCTTGCCAATGCAAGTGATGAATTGCCAAGAAGTGTTTGAACTTTCGGAAGCAATGGAAGACAGGAGATTTGCATGAAACATTTTTTAAAACGATTAATGGGCTTTAGTATGGGACCGGTTTTTGGCGCTGTCATTTCGCTAATTCAAATCCCAATTTTGACGATGTTACTGTCAGAAGCTGAATATGGTATCTCGACATTGTTTAGCACTTTGATTGTCAATATACCTAACTTTATATATATAGGTCTGGATCAAAGTTATACAAGAGAGTATAACCAAGCTAAAGACAAACGAAACTTAATGCAACAGGCGGCTTTACTGCCAATGATTGTTGGTATTCTAATGTTTATTGTCGCAATTATTTTTTCACAACCGATTTCCAATTGGCTGTTTGCTAGTCCGGATTATAGTTACATCGTTTGGCTAAGTGGCATCTGGGTATTAGCCACTGTATTAGAACGCTTCTTATTATTAACGATTCGAATGGAAGAAAAAGCGCTCGAATATTCTAAGTACACCTTGCTGTTAAAAATTAATGTGTTCCTTGTTTCAGTTGGTTTAATTTTAATTGGCATGCGTGATTTTAGAGTCGTTGTTTTCGGTTTAATATTTGGACAACTGATAGGAGATGCTTTTCTATTCTGGCGTTACCGAGTTTTTTTTGATATTAAAACATTTACACTTGAACCAAAATTAATAAAGACAATGATATTATTCGGTATTCCTTTAATGCTGTCAGCTTCATTGAATTCAGTTTTGAATTCAGTTGATACGACCATGTTAAGAAACTATAGTACCTTAAGTGAGTTAGGAATCTATGGTGGTGCAATGAAAATAGTCAATATTATCGGAATTCTAAAAACAGCTTTTGCTAGTTTTTGGGTACCCACTGCTTATCGTTGGTATGAAGAAAAAAAAGAAATGAAGCATTTTAAATTCATCAGTGATGCGTTGCTGTTTATTCTGACTGCTTTATTCTTTGGCCTACTATTATTTAGACCGTTTGTCATGTTATTCATTGGCTATGATGGGTCTAAGTATTTATTAGGGTTGTTGAGCTTCCCACATATTATGTATGCTTTATCTGAAACAACTACTTTAGGAATTGTCTTTTCACGTAAAACCTACTTGAATATTTTTGTAAGTGTGGCAGCATTAATTCCAAGTGTGTTAATTAACTATTTACTTACACCAGACTTGGGCGCAAGAGGAGCGGCTTTTGCATCATGTGGAGCTTATATTATCTTTTATTTAGCCCGAACATACTTTTCTAATCGAACGGGTTTTGGCTTTAGCCAACGTAAACAAATTTTGACTGTCTGTTTAATGACTGTTGCAGCAGGTTTGAATGCATTTGATATGTCTTATCGCACTCTGATTACATTGGCTATCGGTCTAATGTGTTTAGTGATCCAATGGTCAACTGTTAAAGATGCAATCGAAATTAAGCAAAATCCTGACAATTGGGATTTTTCATAACACCTTAGAAAGGACGGACCATTAAATGTATCTATATCTATTAATTCTGGTCTGCAGTATTTTCTTGGGAACAGAAATTTTAGCAATACCCACACCGGTCGCTCAGTTAACGATTTATCGATTGTTCGCTTTGTCGACCATCCCACTGTTAGTCTACCAAGTCACTCGAGCGCGTCAGCAGTTGAAAATCGCTACGGCTAATACAGCAACGAACGTTTTAGTTTGCTTCTTAATTTGGTGGTTCTTGGCCTTTTCATCTGTACTTTGGGCGACTAATTTAAAAGGGTGGTTCCAACATCTCTTTCTAATGTCGATTGGTATGTCGAGTATCATTGCCTTATATGCTTGGGTGAGTGATTTAAGAATGTGGAAGAGATTAATAACGGGTGCGTGGGTCAGTGTCACTGGCCTAGTCATCTGGGGTTATTTTGAAATTGTGACAAATATTTATTTATTTGCGAATGTCGCTAAACTAGATAAATACCGGACCTTTAGTTCGCAACCGATGACACGAATACCAATAACAACATTTGAAAATCAAAATGATTTTGCGACATTATTACTTGCTTATCTGGCCTTATGTTTAATCATGTATTATTTCAGCCAATCGAATTGGCACCGAATCCTTTATGCAACTAGTTTTTTAGCAGCAAGCTATCTTGTTTACCGAAGTGGTTCAAGGCTATCATTAATATGTTTATTACTGTTCTTAGGTTTACATACTTTAAGTTATATTCGTTTAGATTTAAAAGCAAAGCATTACGGGGCCGGTATCGCAATTGGCCTCGCTGGAGTATTTAGTCTTGTGATGATGCGACCTTCTTTAATTAATAAAGTAACCTCACTCTTTTATTTCGGAGGTCACCTGAATGAATTATCGGGTGACACGATTCGAATGAATTTATGGCGCAATGGACTGATTTTTCTAGGACAAACGGCTGGTTTTGGTGTAGGGCTAGGAAACATTGAACATTGGATGTTGGAGAATGCATTCTGGACAACCAACGGTCAACAACTAATTACCAATATGCACAACTGGTGGTTGGAGATTCTAGTTGGACATGGTTTGCTTGCATTTTTTGTCTATGTGCTAGCTTATAGCTTACTGCTGATTCGCTTGTTACAAATCGCTAATCAATCAAGTCATGCTGTTGGTAGAACTGCCCATGCATTATATAGTTTTATGGTGATTTTTATTTTTGCAAGTATTACAAGTGCAAACAATATGTTAATTGAGTGGCATTGGTTATTCTTTGGCTTAATTATTAGTTTCGTAAAAGTATGTGATGCTAGACAGAATCAGGCTAAGAAAAAAGCAAGGTTCAATAAGTCTAAGGACTCATTAAATTATTTGAAAGAGAAGGTATATCGATGAGCTTATTAACTATATTACAAGAATTATGGCGTTTTATTAAAGATTACAGTTTGAGAATTTTGCTAGGAGCCATTGCTGTTGCAATACTAGCTGTTGGCGGACGTTATTATTCAGCCAACATATTTGTTGAAGAAGGGCAAGAAGAAGCGACTCATTATTTAAGTGAGGTTTACGCACAAACACCAGCATCTTTAGAGATGATTGTGACGTTGGAAGATGGCACTGTCTATACAAATAGCCATATTTTTGATGAGTATTTCAGTAATGCTCAAGTAATTAAACAAGTAGAGGAAGCAACTGGCATCGAATTCCACCAATGGCGAGAATCAGAAATTGCCTTAAAATTATACAAAACAAGTGGCTTCCGAGGTGGTTTGGCTTCCATTCGTGATTCAAGTAGTAATATATTCACTTTACGATTTTTAGTGGGTAAAACATCAGAAGAAAACTTGGCAATTGCTCAAGCTTACGCGGATATCTTAACTTCTGGAGACATTCCCTTTTTAAGAAATAGCACGATTTCTATTATTACCGAACCAATTTCTAAGGAGTTACTTCCTTTTGAAATATATGAAACATTAGCTAATCCAGAAACGTTAAATCCATTTAAGAGTCCTAGTACACCCTCGTACATTGTGTATGCTATTGCTGGCTTAATTGTAGGTACCATTGCTACGATCGGTTTGAGTTTCTTATGGAGATTAAGTAAAAAGAAAATTACTTATGGCTTTGATTATGCTTGGTCTGTAGAAGATTATCATTTGTTATATCAAACAGACAATGACAATACCTCTACTTTACAAGAGTTTATCCGAGTGCCGGTAAAGAAAAATCGCGTGGTCTTATCTCAAACAAGTGCCGAGGCAATTTTACAACCGGTTTTAGTTGAAGAAGAGTATAAAGGCTTGCTAATCTTGAATACATTGCAAGAATTAGCAGAGATTGAGTCGAGACCCGAAGAAATCGTTATTTTAGTGCATAGCAATCATACAGATAAAGTATGGTACCGTGAGCAAGCAATTTTGGCAGGCTTATATAATGTACCAATAAAAATTATCCATATTATTTAAAGTCGATATAAGCGAAGGTAGTGTGAAGATGCAAGAAGAATTACAATTAGATTTAGTTTCAGTTGTCACACCGGTTTATAATGCAGAGCGTTTTATCGCTGAGACAATTGAAAGTGTCCTGAAACAAACTTACCAAAACTGGGAGTTATTATTAGTCAACGATTGTAGCCAAGATTCAAGTCAAGCGATAGTCGAAGAATATGTAAACAAAGATAAACGTATTAGATTAATTAATCTGAAAGAAAATAGCGGGGCGGCTGTTGCAAGAAATACAGGTCTTGAAGCTGCCAAAGGCCAATTCATCGCTTTTATTGACAGCGATGATTGCTGGAGCGAGACTAAATTAGCTGATCAATTGGATTTTATGAAAAGCCAAGCCGTTCACTTTAGCTATACAAACTTTGCTTTAGTGAATGAAACAGGCGAAATTTTAAAAGAAGCGGTCAAGTTGCCTTTAAAACTTACTTATTCAGGTCTATTAAAAAATACCGCAATTGCTTGTTCAACGGTTGTCATCGACCGATTGCACGTAGGAAGTTTCAATATGCCACTTGTGCGTAAGGGACAAGACACAGCTACTTGGTTGATGTTGATGCGTGAGCGCAATCTAACAGCTTATGGTTTGGACAAAGTCTTAAACTATTATCGTCAAGTAGAAGGGTCAATCTCTAGTGACCGAGTTGGCGCATTGAAACGTACGTGGAATACTTACTATAATTTAGAAGGCTTATCTTTAATCAAAGCCTCATACTACTTTGGACATTATGTCTTACAAGCTATCTTAAGACGCTTATAAAAAATACCGCTCTTCTTATTAGAACAGTTAATACGCTAGATAGTGTATTTGCTACTGATAAGAAAAGCGGTTTTTTTGTATTGGAACTGCTCATTGTATGAAGATTGTTTATTTATGCGTTGCACTCTTTTTGTCATTCAAAGGGTCGTATTGCAGCTGACAATCATTGCAATGTAACAGATCACTGATTCATTATTAACCCCTAATTCGAAAGTCGTCGTGTCACCTCATGACACGTGTTTCTCGAAGTCTTAAGGGAAGTGTCATCGAAAAGTCACGTCCTGTTTCCAATTGCCAACACTTTTAATTCAAAACAACAACTTCTATATTAAAATTCTAAAGTAAAAAGACATCTTTTGTTTGTTAATTAAAGCGATTAAAGTGAGTGGTTTAATAAGTTCAATTGTTCGACTTACAACAACTAACAATCATGATCGACGAAAGGCTAAGTAGAGCGATAAACAGTAAAAGCTATTAACAAATTTCAATTAGGTCTTCCAATTCTTCTATCATCAAGTGGTTGGAAGACTATTCTCAACGTGATTCACCAAGTGATATCTATTGTTTGGTGTTCTTCTTCTTGCAAGTTGATGATGTCTTGGAGGTAGGCATTAAAAAATTCGTTACCATAGTTACTTAGGTTACTGATCAACTCTTCGTGGGCTTTGATTAGAGTCGGCCACTGTGAATTTAGGTCGCCGCTAAAAGTGGCTTGATTCATTTGGCTGAACAATTCAATGACGGCCTCAGCTTCTTGTGGGCTGTAAGCATGGTGAGCGATGATTTCGCGCTCTGCCACGAGACGAGAGGAAGCGGTCAATAAGTTTTGCGAATAGGTATTGTAATTCAATAAGTTTGGGTCAGTCTGTTGAGTCTGTTGAACCCAGCTCGCCATGTCTAATTCGCTCGCGTGATAGTGAATGGATTGCTTACTGAGAGTGATGACACCGATCCGGTTAGGATAGAGACCGAAGGCACCCGTCGCGATATCTGTCAGGGTAAAATCGTCTGACAGAGTTTCTTGGGCAATATGCTGGGCATGAATGTGACCACTTAAAGTTATTGGCAGTTTAAATTTTTCTAACAGGGCTTGTAGATTGGTCGCATTATCAAGTGTGTAGCCTTGATTGAGTGATGGAAAATGTACCAGACTGTTATGGTGAACGACGACTAAGGCGTGTTTATCGCTGGCTTGATGAATATTTAATTCTTTATCCAGCCAATCGAGCGTTTTATTTGCCAACCGGCCGTGTGACTTGGGCGCGTATAGGCCTGAAGTGTTTGAGTAGACATTAGAATCCAGCATAAATAGCTGCCATTGATTTGATAATTCTGCCATGTAACTCAAGCTTGCTGAATCTTTCGATATTGCTTGCGAATAGCCGTAATTGGCAAAAAGTTGTCGAAAGTCATCTGGTAAAGTTTGCGCGACACGAATGGTATCCGCGCCTTTAAAACTTGATGCCCATGGGTTACTGATATCGTGATTGCCTGGAACTACAAAGACTTGCGTACCAGCTGTTTCAATTTTTTCAAAGGCTTCGGCTAATTCGAGCATACTTTGTAATTCACCGTTTAAAGTCAAATCACCAGTAACAAGTAAGACAGTTGGCGTCTCTTGTTCGACTTGCCTCACTAAAGCATTGAGCCTTTCGAGGCCATAGCGCAAGTCCAAACCGCCTGCGCTCGCTTGCATTTCTTCAAACTTACTACCATGATCAAAGAGTATCGGTGAGAAATGGTGAATATCAGTGATGACCCAAATAGTCGAGACAGCGTCACTCGTTTCAGCCTGAACAGGAATTACTTGTGGCTGCCAGCCTAAAAATACGGTCAAATAGGCAAACAAACCGATAACTTTAAGGCGTCCAAGTGAAGATAATTTACGTAAAATTTTATTTAGTTGCTTATGTATGTTTTTGGTCATTAAATCATCCTTTTTGATCATTAGATTCACGTGTTAATGACCTTGCGGAAGGTCAAGAAGTATCTGGATTTTATCACAAACTGAGCAATTTTGTCATTAAGCTATTTTCTGATATAATTCGATAGAGAGTTTATTAAGCGAAACCACGACCCTCAGAGGAGAATGATAATGAGTTTATATACAAGAATTTTAAACCGCGAAGCCAAATTATCAATAATTGGACTTGGCTATGTCGGTATGCCGATTGCTGTGGCTTTTGCTAAAGTCGTTGATACAATTGGTTTTGATAATAATGAAGCGAAAATTGATTTATATCATCAAGGGATTGACCCGACGATGGAAGTCGGCGATGATGCGATTAAAGAAACGACCCTTGATTTTACAAGTGACGCTAGTCGTTTGAAAGAAGCGCAGTTTCACATTGTGGCTGTGCCGACACCGATTAATCAAGATAAAACACCAAACTTAAATCCGGTTGAAAGTGCAACACGTACGATTGGAAAAAACTTGAGTAAAGGATCCATTGTTGTTTATGAATCTACGGTTTACCCCGGAGTGACTGAAGAAGTCTGTATTCCCATTCTTGAAGAAGAATCTGGGCTTAAACACGGAATCGACTTCTCTGTAGGTTACTCACCCGAACGGATTAATCCAGGAGATAAAGTACATACTTTAGAGAATATTACAAAAATAGTTTCAGCGACAACCCCGGAAGCTTTGGAAGATATTGCTAGAGTTTACGAGTTAGTCATTAATGCCGGTGTTCATAGAGCACCAAGTATTAAAGTAGCCGAAGCCGCTAAGGTAGTTGAGAATAGCCAACGTGATATCAACATTGCCTTTATGAATGAATTGGCTTTAGTCTTTGACCGTATGGGGATTGATTCTCAAGACGTGATTGACGCGATGAATACGAAGTGGAATGCACTCGGCTTTACACCAGGCTTAGTAGGCGGACATTGTATCGGCGTAGATCCATACTATTTCGTTTATGAAGCGGAAAACTTAGGGTATCATAGCCAAATTATCAAATCTGGTCGTCAAATTAATGACGATATGGGTGAGTTTATTGCGGATAAAATCATCAAAGGTCTGATTACAACGGGCAAGAAAGTGATTGATGCCAAAGTGGTGGTTCTTGGCTTAACATTTAAAGAGAACACCCCTGATACGCGTAACTCGAAAGTCAGCGACATCTTAAAACGCTTAGCCGAATATGATATTCAGCCGGAAATTGTGGACCCATGGGCATCCCATGATGACGCAATGAAAGAGTATGGCGTGACTTTATCGCAGTTCGATAAAATAAAAGATGTGGATTGTGTGGTCTTAGCAGTTGGACATGAGGAATTTAAAGCTTTGTCTGTTGAAGCGATTGAAGCCTTGTTCAACCCAGCTTTGCCAAATAAGGAACGTGTCTTAATTGATATTAAAAGCATTCTCGATAGCCAAGCATTTACTGAAAAAGGCTATCACTTCTGGAGATTATAAAAGATAAAAAAAACGTTACCCACTTATTTAGAGGAGTAACGTTTTTTTTCAAAATAGAACTTTAAATCTGCTGGTGTAACTGAGGCTCTTATGAATAACTTAGCTTTCTATCAATCGATAATGGGGTATAACTGCTCCAGGTTAGAAATTTCATAGTTAATTATCAATTCATTTGGAGCACTTAGACCTTTAGGATTAAACCAAACAGCTGGAATTTTAGCAGCATTCGCCCCTTTGATATCGGATGTCAAACTATCGCCAACCATTAGACTCGATTGTTTGGCTTGAGAACCGATGGCTTGAAAGGCATGATCGAAAAAGCCAATATGGGGTTTATTATAGCCAATCTTTTCAGAGATAAATAAATCATCAAAGTATTCGATTAAACCCGCTTGTTCCAAGCGGTTAATTTGCGTGTTATAAATACCGTTAGAGGCCGCGTAAATGTTACGACCAGTGGCTTTTAAGTCAATTAACAATTGACGAGCGCCAGGAATAATATGGCCACCATCAGCTAAGTAAGCGCGAAATTGCTCATCAATCTCACGGCCGGATAAATTGCTCAAGCCATAACGACTGAAAAATCCGGGAAAGCGTTGATCGATTAAATCCGCTTTACTTAAGGTGTTCTTTTCAATTTGTAACCAGAGGTCTTGATTGTATCGCTTATAATCATTTAATAAAGTTGGATTATAAGTCACCCCGAGAGTCTCTGCGACTTTCTGAAAGGCGAAGGTCTCACTGGCACCAAAGTCTAAAATTGTATCGTCAAGATCTAGTAAAATGTTCTGGTACATAGTCATCTCCTGTATTTTCTTATCACATTGCGGCAGTATTATATAAAGTCATGACAATTAGTTGGCTGAATCGTCTTTAATTGTGTAGCCATTCCATTCTAAATTCTTTTTGATTTCATCTAAAGAAAGACCGATTAATTTAGCCCCTTGTCTAATTGTGGTTGTACGTCCAATGGAATTTAACATCACTGGGTTTTTCAAAGGTTTGAAACCTAATTCAACTAACAAATCAATGACTTCAGGATTTGTCTTCACAACTTCATAGACTACTTGATTTAGATCTATTTCTTGCTTCAAATCGTTTTCTCCCTCTCATTTCGTTAATAATTGCTCATGTTTACTTTAATTTTTTTATGCTTGTTTTATTTTGTAAATAAGTTAGGATTTCCAAGAAGGAATCAACAAGGTAAATACCTAGTGCGATTGCACCGGCGGTTAAAATTGCTTGAACAAAGCTCATCGCTGCCAGATCGACATCATTATTAATGAAATGGAAGGCAGTCCGATACATTGCAGACCCAGGCACTAAGGGAAAGAAGGCTGGAATATAAAAGATAGTGACAGGTGCTTTGTAGTGTCGAGCGGATGCCTGTCCTAAAATTGCAATTAATAAACTGGCGAAAAATGTCGCTAAGACAGCACCGATACGATCAAGAGTTAGTAGGTAAATAACATAACCAGCAGCACCAGGAATCCCAGTTTTAAAGATTAAAGACTTAGGTGCTTCAACAGTGATGGCTGCTGTGATTGTGGCCACATAGGCACCAAGCACTTGAATAATGAAGCCCATCTTAGAACACCACCCTTGCTAAGTACAAGCCTAATGCGACCCCTAAGGCTAAACTCAAGGCGACCACTAAGGCATCTGCAATTCTGGCAACACCCGAGTTATAATCGCCTTTTAACATGTCACGAATTGCATTGGTAAAAGCTGTTCCAGGATATAAAGGCATCAAAGCTGCAATGATAATGACATCACTGGATAAATCGTAGGGAATCGATTGAATGATACTTGTAATGACAAAGGCAGTAATGGACGTAGAAAAAATACCATAGACAAACTCGTTCATACCAATCTGTTCTTTACCGATTCTAGATAGCGCAACGATAATACCAGCGATGACTGAAATGAGTGTCTCCCAAATGTTGCCACCAAGTAGAACTGTAAAGGCGACCACCAATAAAATGGTAGCCATATCCATACTGTAGACCGTATATTCTTCTTCATCGACAACCATGAGACGATTGCGAGCTTCTTCAAGGGTGATTTCATTTGTTGTTAGCTGACGCGAAATGTTATTAACGCGGTAAATTTTTCTCAAATGATTCCCTCTTTCACTTACACGGCGAACTAGAGTGATCGGTTCGACATCAGGTGAGGTATCATCTAAGGTGATGAATAAACCGGTGGTATAGGCAATCACTTCTGTAATATTTAAACCGCTTGTTTGCAATATTCGCCGAGTTGTATCTTCGACACGATAGCTCTCAGCATGAGACTCCAGCATAATTCTGCCAGCCAAGGCAGCGACTTCAGCTGTTTTTTTATATTCTCTCTTCAATTTAACACCTCAAATTGCATTATTTTCTAGTTGGGTTAGTTGCAAACTAATGGTAACATAATAGAGTACTTAGGACTAATGATTTTTAACTAAACCATTGCCAAGACAGCTGATTCAAGCAGAAAAAGATGACCTATAATAGAGAAGTCCAGAAAGTTAATTTAAACCGTTCCTGTCTTTTATTAATCAAGATGACTATGAAAGAATTAAAATAAATGCTCAAGTTATAAAAAAGATGTTCAGAGTCTTTACTCTGGATAAACCGTTGACTTTAACTTATCGTTTGTATAATAACAAGTATTCTAAACAAATATTTATCTTTTAAGAAAGGACATTAAGGATGATTATTTCAAAAATCGAAAGACAGAAGAAAGATAAGCAACGTTATTCACTATTCGTTGATGATCAGTTTTTATTAGGAATTGATGAAGCAGTATTAATTCATTTTTCCTTGCATAAAGGTCAAGAAGTATCAGAAGAATTACTGGCAGAAATAAGAGAAGCTGAATATCATCAGAAAGTCTATTCTAAAGCGATTCACTATATATCTTATGGTTTACGTACCATTAAAGAAATGCGGGATTATCTAGCCAAAATACCGGCTTTAAATGAAGAAGAATTACGCTCAGAAACCGGAAAAGAAGGTTTGGGAGAAGTCGCAACAATCGATGACTCACTCATTAGTGATATTATTGAACGTTTGCTAGGTCAACAATATTTAAATGACTTAGTTTATGGTCAAAGTTATGTGAGAACGAGTGCTTTAATTAATCGTAAAGGCCCCTCAACCATTTATCAAGAGTTGATTCGAAAAGGCTTAACGGAACAAGAAATACTGCAAGCTTTAGAAGAATATCCAATGGATCAACAGATCGAAAACATTCAGCATCTAGCACAGAAATATATTCGTACCAAAAAGAATGTGCCATTTAAGATGTTGAAGAATAAATTGTTTGAACATTTACTGATTAAGGGATTTGATAGTGATCTAATTAAACAAGAAATGGACCAATTAGACTTTGATTATTCGCAGGATCATCAAGACGATTTATTAAATAAAACAGCAGAAAAATTAGTGAGAACTCGCCAGAAAAAATATTCGGGCTATGATTTACGTAATAAAGTAAAAGAAGGCCTGTACCGTAAAGGTTTTGATTTTGAAGCTATTAATTATTGGCTGGAAGATCACGCTGAATTGTGGGAGAAGTCAGGTAAATAAGCAAGTTAGACTAGAAAGAGTGAATATTTTGACGTATATACAAGGAGACCCAGCACTGTATCCTATTGACTGGTCACCAGACAAAATTCAAGAATTTAAACAAACATTATTAAGTTGGTATGATGCGACTAAACGTGACTTACCATGGCGTAATACCAATGATCCTTATAAAATTTGGGTAAGTGAAATTATGTTGCAACAAACACAAGTAATCACGGTCATTCCATATTATGAACGCTTTATTGAGACTTTACCAACTATTCAAGACTTAGCGCAAGCGGATGAGGACGTATTATTAAGTCTCTGGCAAGGGTTAGGTTACTACTCACGTGTCCGTAATATGCAAGTTGCTGCTAAACAAGTTATGGAAAACTTCCATGGCGAAATGCCACGTACTATGAAAGAATTATTGACTTTAAAAGGAATCGGACCTTATACAGCAGCTGCAATCGGAAGTATCGCCTTTGGTTTAGTTGAACCAGCGATTGATGGTAACTTGATGCGAGTCACTGCACGACTATTTGAATTAGAAGCTGACATTGCGCAAGTAAAATCACGCAAGTTGTTTGCGGCAATTCTCTATCAATTAATCGATTCAAACAGACCTGGAGATTTTAATCAAGCTTTGATGGATTTAGGTGCAACAATTATGACGCCAGCTAATCTAACTCCAGAAGCGAATCCTTTAAAAGCATTTGATCAATCTTATCAAAATGGGACGGCTCATCTTTATCCAGTAAAAAAGAAAAAAACGAAAGCGACTCAACATCAATTGTTGGCCTATATCGTACAGGACAGCCAAGGAGATTGGCTTGTGCGTAAGCATGAAGAGGGCGAATTGTTGACGGGCTTATGGCATTTTCCAATGATTGAACAAACTCTTGTGATGGAAGCTGCTTCGGCTGAAGAACTAGTCGAACCTTTTAAAGATTGGTGGAGTGAGCAATTAGACGCAACTGATGTGGAAAAAACGATTGATTTAGAAGAAACAGGGTTTGCAATTAACCAGCAACTGATGCCTTTTGGAGATGTCGAAGGTACAACACTTCTACCTATCGTCAAGCATGTATTCAGTCATCGAATTTGGCATTTACAATTGGTCCCCATTATTATGACAGGTATTGAAACATTGCCTTTTGATTCTGAATTGATGCGTTGGCAAAAGCCAAAGGAAATCCGCGATTTACCAGTTTCAACACTGCAACAAAAATTACTACTAGCTTTAGAAAATTATTTATGAGGAAATGGTACTTATCAAAAAAATATAAGAGGTTGAATTATGAAAAGACTACTAAAGTATTTCAAAGATTATCGATTATCGAGTTTCTTTGGTCCCTTCTTCAAGCTAATCGAAGCATTACTTGAACTAACAGTCCCGATGTTTGTGGCTATCATCATAGATGAGGCAATTCCTTCAGGAGAAGTGAGCCAAATTTTACGTTATATTGCGATTATGTTTGGTGTTGGCCTTACTGGCTTTGTGTTCTCCATTACGGCTCAGTATCATTCCGCACGAGCTGCGATTGGAATCACACGCAATATAGGCAACGACCTATTCAAGCATATTATGCATTTACCCAAAGCTGAACGCGATGATTTGACACCAGCTAGTTTGGTAACGCGCATGACCAGTGATTTATTTCAAATTCAATCGGCCATTAATATTTTCTTCCGTTTATTCTTAAGGTCGCCTTTTATCGTATTAGGTTCTTTAATTATGGCCATGCAAATCGATTTAAGAATGACAGGTTATTTTGTGGCAATGATTTTGTTATTGACAATCGTTGTTGGTGGTTCTATTTATATTACAACGCCAATTCATTCGAAAATCCGTCGAGAATTGGACCGTTTGGTGACTTTAACGCGTGAACAAATTCAAGGTATCCGCGTGATACGTGCTTTTAGACAAGAAGAAAGAGAACAAGCTCAATTTCAAACCCAAAACGATGTGTTAACTAGCGATCAAATTAGAGTTGGGAAGCTATCAAACTTTACGAACCCCTTAACTTATGTCGTTGTTAATAGTGTGTTGATATTAGTCATTTGGCAAGGGGGTCACTTTGTTAATGAAGGAACCTTGCAACAAGGACAACTAGTCGCTCTCGTAAACTATTTATTGGCGATTTTAATTGAATTGGTCAAAATAGCGATGTTTGTCTTACAGATTAACCGCGGTTTGACGAGTGCCAATCGAGTGGTTGATGTTTTAGAGCGTTCGGTAGAATCGCCAAGCTTTGACAATCCGATTCTTACAGCTTCAGACATTAAAAACAATCCAGATGTTAAAGCCACAAAGGAGAGCTCAGTCGTCTTTAATGATGTTTCATTTAAGTATCCCGATGCAGCTGAAGCCTCTTTACAAGGAGTCAATGTGAGCTTTTCTCAAGGTGAATTTATCGGTATAACAGGCAGTACTGGTTCGGGTAAGTCTACTTTACTAAGTTTATTGACTAAAACGTACGACCCAACTAAAGGACAAGTGAGTTTTAATCCTGATCAATTTGCTACGACCAGTCGACAGTCCATTCGTAAGCAAATTAGTGTGGTGCCACAATCAGCTACTTTGTTTCAAGGGACCATTCGTTCAAACTTACTTCAAGCTCACCCAACAGCGAGCGATGACGAATTATGGCAGGCTTTAGACGATGCTCAAGCTAGTGACTTTGTCAAGGCAAAACAAGGTGGATTGGATGCAGTAGTGGAAGCGTTTGGTCGCAACTTCTCAGGAGGTCAACGCCAACGTCTAACGATTGCACGTGCGTTAATTAAACCTGCCAAAATTTTAGTGCTGGATGCAGCAACTTCAGCCTTAGATTATGTGACAGAAGCAAACTTTCAGAAAGTGTTGCGTGAAAAATATCAAGAAATGACGATAATCATGGTGTCTGAAAGAACGCACAGTATTAAAGAAGCAGACCGAATTATTGTGCTTGATCAAGGACGTCAAATCGGTGCAGCCAGTCATGGCGATTTATTAGAAAGCAATCCAGTTTATCGCGAGATTCATGAATCTCAACAAGTATTGGAGGTGAACTAAGATGTCACAAGTAACGAAAAAAAGTGAGACGCTCTTAAGGCTTGTCAAACAATTAATCACTAAAAAACATCTGTTAGTCATTGCAATTATTGGAGCAATTATTCAAGTAGCATTGACGGTTTACTTGCCGGTTTTGATTGGGAATGCTATTAACCAGGTACTAGCTGAAGGTCAAGTTGATTTTTTTCAGTTAGAACCTATCTTATGGCGAATGGCGATTATCATTGCATTGAATGCCTTTATTCAATGGCTGAATCCATTGTTATATAATAAAGTAACTTACGAAACGGTAAGAGACTTAAGACAAGCAGTCATTAATAAGATACACAAGGTACCATTAAATTATATCGATACTAAGTCGACGGGGGACTTGGTGAGTCGTATTTCAACAGATGCTGAGCAACTGAGTGATGGAATTAATATGATTTTCAGTCAGTTTTTAGTCGGAGTACTGACTATTTTAGTAACCATTATAACGATGGGGCAGTTGGATTTATTAATGATGGGGCTAGTGGTTTGTTTAACGCCACTATCTTTGTTATTTGCTCGATTTATTGCGAATCGAAGTTATAAATACTTCCAACAACAGACAGTGACTCGCGGAGTTCAAAGTCAAGTAGTTGAAGAAAGTGTTCAACAAGGTGAGTTAATTCGTTTATTTAATACGCAAGATAGGATGATTGATACATTTAAAGTGGCGAATGATACTTATATGGAAAACTCGCAAAAGGCTATTTTTTATTCTTCGATCAGTCCACCCACGACTCGTTTTGTGAACGCGATGATTTATGCTGTGATTACTTTTGTAGGAGCCGTTAGAATTTTAAATGGAAACTTTAGCGTAGGGGAACTCACGACCTTCTTGAATTATGCGAATCAATACACGAAGCCATTCAACGATATTTCAAGTGTACTATCTGAATTACAAAGTGCATTGGCTTGTGCGGATCGCTTGTTTGATATTATCGATCAACCAGATGAAGCTGAGACTGGCAAGGCAATAGTTAATGAGGAGGCAATTGAAGGGAAAATTAATTTCAATCGCGCCTCTTTCCGCTATGTCGCCGATCGTCCATTAATTGAAGACTTAACGCTTTCAGTTAAACCAGGTATGAGAGTAGCGATTGTGGGGCCAACTGGAGCAGGTAAATCGACTTTAATTAATTTACTGATGCGTTTTTACGATTTAACGCAAGGGCAAATCTTAATTGATAATCAGCCGATTACGGACTTTACGCGTGAATCAGTTCGTGGACAGTTTGGTATGGTTTTACAAGAAACCTGGTTGAAAACAGGCACGATTCATACGAATATTGCTTATGGTTATCCAAATGCAACGCGTGAATTAGTCATAGAAGCTGCTAAAGCCGCACACGCGGATTACTTTATCCGTCAACTACCACAAGGATATGACACTACAGTAACGGATGGTGGAGACTCCTTAGCTCAAGGTCAAAGGCAATTACTAGCTATCGCAAGAATTTTTGTTAGGATTCCCCATATGTTGATTTTAGATGAAGCCACTTCATCGATTGATACAAGAACTGAGATTTTAATTCAAGAAGCCTTTAATCGTTTGATGGAAGGGCGTACGAGCTTTGTCATTGCGCATCGTCTATCAACGATTCAGACATCAGACTTAATTTTAGTGATGGATGCCGGTCAAATTATTGAGCAAGGTAACCACCATGAACTGATGCAGATGAAAGGTTTCTATTACACCATGCAACAAACAAGACAGTCAGCTGAGTAACCTTATGAACAAACGATAACTACACAAAAGCTCGTGTACTCTCAAAAAGATGAGGTACGCGAGCTTTTATTATGGTTAGTTAAGGTTCAACCGTTTTAAACCCTTGCTGGAACAAAGCTTGTTCTAATTGGCCAAAACTTATGACACCATTCGTGAAGTTAGCCAAATTTGGTTCATCTGCTAATTCATGGGCATTCATTTCTTCAAACACTAGTTGCTGAGTGGTTACGACCGAATTGTCTAAGATTTCAGTTTCCATCGTGACCCCTGAAAAACCTTCAAACTGGGCTTCAGCCGTTTGGGCAAAGTGAACCATTTCGTCATATTGCTCATCTTCAAATTGAATGTTCGTAATGGCTGTATAGTGAATCAGTTTATTGGCTTGATGCTCAATGGCTAATTCCACCGTAAGTGTATCTTGTTCTAAAATGTAATGACTTTCCTTTAATTGACGAGCATTCCAAAGTGTATAAAGTGCTGTGAGTGTGATTAGTGCAAGGAAGAGATAAATGATTTTTTTCATGTAATACCTCCGATCATATTTTATTAAACTTATTTTTTTATTATCCTATGAATACTTAGTGACTTCAAGTGCAACATCTGATGTTAAAAGACTTGCAAAATCGACACATCTCAGAAAATCTATGATATAATGACAAAGTATGAGTTATCGGTCATTAAATTGACTATATCGTAAACACACAAACAGAAAGAGGGTCGGGTGATGAAACAACCTAAAGAAGGTGAATTCATCACTATTAAAAGTTATAAACATGACGGTTCTTTACATCGAACATGGCGTGATACAATGGTTTTAAAAACCAGTGATCAATCCATTATTGGCTGTAATGACCATACTTTAGTAACTGAGTCTGATGGACGTCGATGGGTTACACGCGAAGCGGCGCTTTTGTATTATCATAAGCATTATTGGTTCAATATTGTGGCCATGATCCGTAAACGAGGTGTGACTTATTATTGTAACTTGGCTTCTCCCTATCTAATTGATAATGAGGCGCTAAAATATATCGATTATGACTTAGATATTAAGGTCTTTCCTGATGGTGAAAAACGTTTGCTTGACTTAGATGAATATGAAATTCATGGTCGGAGATACCAGTATCCTCCAGAAATTGACCGCATTCTTAAATATAATATCCAAGAACTTGTTCATTGGATTGAAGAGAAGAAAGGTCCTTTTTCTCCGGAATTTATCGATATTTGGTATGAAAGATATTGTCAACTTACTCACAGTAAAAATCAACCAATAACTAAATAGTAGTGAATTCGCTGTTTGTAATATCTAGTAAAGGTATTCAGGTTATCGAGTAACAAGTATAAATACTAGTGAGTTCGCGGTAAGGAGATTAAGGTTGGATAAGGGAGAGAAATGGGACCCTCATTTAACCTATCGTCCATTTACTGTGACGAGCTAGTGGAAGTAGTGAGTATTACCAGATTATTGTTTTGAAACTAAGCTGATTAAGATTAGCATGCGTTTAAAATGATTTTTACGGTAATGCTCGCTTTTTTTCTATATTAGATTTGAATAGTGAATCAACGTATTAGGAAGTGATAAAAATGAAGCGGATAAACAAAGAAATGACTCGCGAAGTAAACAACAAACAAACAGAGATAAAAGAATTATTAAAGCAATATGGACACGATTCTTTGATTATGGCTATGCGAAATTATGGAGGGCCATTGGGTGCTTTATATACCGCACAGCGGACTGAGTTTCGTTTATGGGCGCCTTTTGCCTCACAAGTCGAAGTTATCATATTTGATGGTTATTATGGCAGACCTATTAAGAGTATTAAAATGAATCGCAGTGAAGATTTCAAGTACTTTTACAAAGTCCTTGAAGGCGATCAACACGGTTTAACTTATCGTTACCGTTTAACTTTCCTTGATATGACTGTGACTGAATCAGTCGATCCATACTCAAAAGCCGTAACAGTCAATGGTCAACGCTCAGTAGTTGTTGATTTAAGCCAAACGAATCCAGAAGGTTGGGGTGAAAGAATGCCCGCCTTTGCATCTGCAAGTGAAGCCGTCATTTATGAGATGCATATTCGAGACTTTACGGTTGCTAGCAATAGTGGAATCCAACATAAAGGAAAGTTCTTAGGCGTAGCCGAACCAGGAAGGATTAATCCAAACGGATCGAGTACAGGCATTGACTACTTAAAAGAACTGGGTGTCACTCATGTGGAGTTGCTACCAATTTTTGACTTCCAGACGGTTGATGAGACAAATGAGAAACCTAAACAGTACAATTGGGGCTATGACCCGTTGAACTTCAATGCACCGGAAGGCTCTTATGCGACGGATCCTTATGATCCATTCTGTCGTATTATTGAATTGAAAAAAATGATTCAGTCATTACATGATGCGGGTATCCGCGTCATAATGGACGTTGTCTTTAATCATGTCTACGAAGTAGAATCGCATAGTTTTCATAAAACTGTACCAGGTTATTTCTTCCGTTACAATGAAAAAGGAGAATTTACCTCTGGAACAGGAGTAGGAAACGACACAGCATCTGAACGATTTATGATGCGTAAATATATTATTGATAGTGTGAAATATTGGACGGAAGAATACCATATCGATGGCTATCGATTTGATTTGATGGGTATCCATGATATTACGACAATGAACAGTATTCGTGCGATGTTAGATGAAATAGATCCATCTATTTTACTATTTGGTGAAGGCTGGGATTTATATACTCCGCTAAGCCATCATGAAGTAGCTAACCACAATAATGCCGCTTTCATGCCAAGAATTGGTCAATTTAACGATGGGCTAAGAGAGGCATTGAAAGGCAACGACTTTGATGCTAGTGCTAGAGGGTTTATCAATGGTGCTTGGCACATGGAAAGTAAATTAGCTCGTAACTTTATGGGCGGGGTAGATTTTGGTACTTATAATGACCCTTTACAATTAATTCAATATGTTGAAGCGCATGATAATTACACACTATACGATCGCTTAATTAAAGCGGACCCTTATTTGGATGAAGAAACGATTGTTCGTCGTCACGAGTTGGCATCAAGTATTATCTTATTATCACAAGGAGTGCCATTTATTCATTCTGGACAAGAATTTCTACGTAGTAAACAAGGCGTTCGCGACAGTTATAATAAACCAGATAATATCAATCAAATTGATTGGTTACGCCGTGATAAGTTCGCTCATTCAGTAGAGTTAATTAAAGGGTTAATTAATTTACGTAAAAGTGAACCTTTATTTAGACTACCTACTTATGAAGCAATTCGTGAAAGTATGAGTGTCATCAGGCAAGACTATCAGATACTATCCTTTGAATATCGTTGTCCTGAGTATAAGTTATATGTGGTGTTTAGCGCACAGAACAACGTTTTGAATTATCGTTTACCTAAAGGGAATTACATCGTTAAATTGGCAAATGGGCAAGTGAATCTTTCAGATGATGTGATGACTGGTGAAATTGAATCTTATCCTGTTGAACGGTATACTGCCTTAGTATTGAAAAAATTAACGAACAAATAATATGTCTCAATACCGCCTCCTAAGCTTTTACGCTAAGGGGGTTTTTATTTTTATAAAAATAGTTTTGACATCGAAAAGAAATTAGTGTATTTTTAAATAGCTTTTAGAAAATATATTAAAACGGAGGCAAGATGTTTGAAGAAGGATAGCGCCAGGCCTTAATTAATTAAGGTGACGAGGATTGGGTTTATCGAAGAGTTCGGCGGATGACCCAAGGTTGTGCAGTCTAAAGAATTTGTTTAAAAATCGCATGAAAGTGTGCAACAAAGACAAATTCAGCACCTAGAAGCTAAAATATAATAGCGAAAAGAGGAAGACTGACATGTGTGGAATTGTTGGGTTTATTGGGCATGGAAATGTTCAAGATGTATTGATGAATGGTTTAGAGAAATTAGAATACCGAGGTTATGACTCGGCAGGGATTTATTTAGCAGAGGGTGGGCAGACAGGACATTTATTTAAAGAAGTCGGTCGAATTGCTAATTTAAAGGAAACCGTTGACTTTGACTTACCAGCAGTAGTAGGAATTGGTCATACGCGTTGGGCAACTCATGGGATGGCGACAAAAGCGAATGCTCATCCTCATCAATCAATGAATCAAAGATATTCATTGGTTCATAATGGAGTCATTGAAAACTATCAAGCACTTAAAACAGAGTACTTAAAGAATATCCAATTAAACTCAGAAACAGATACAGAAATCGTTGTGGCTTTAATTGAATGGTTCGCCAATAATGAAAGCTTATCAACTAAAGATGCATTTAAACGTACACTAGAAGTGATTGAAGGAAGTTATGCATTAGGTTTAATCGACAAAGAAAACCCTGAAGTTTTATATGCGGCTAAAAATAAAAGTCCTTTATTAATCGGTTTAGGGCAAGATTTTAATGTGATTGTATCGGATGCAATGGCGACGATTGATGTAACTAATGAATATTTGGAAATTAAGGATAAAGAGCTGATAACTTTAACAAAAGATGCAGTAACGATTGAGAAATTTACCGGAGAAGTGGTGCAACGTGAGAGCTATATAGCAGAATTGGATGCAAGTGACTTAGAAAAAGGTACTTATCCTTTTTATATGTTAAAAGAAATTGATGAGCAACCAACAGTATTGCGTCGCCTGATTCAATCTTATCAAGATGAACAAGGACAAGCAGTTTTTGAAGCAGATTTATTGAAAGCTGTCTCAGCGGCAGACCGTATTTATATCATTGCTTGTGGTACGAGTTATAATGCTGGTTGGATTGGACGTTCGCTATTAGAAAAAATCGCCCATATTCCTACCGAAGTTCATTTAGCAAGCGAATTTGCTTATGAGTTACCATTGTTAAGTCAGCAGCCATTGTTTATATTCTTAACTCAAAGTGGAGAAACTGCAGATAGTCGCCAAGCCTTAGTGAAAGTGAATGAGCTAGGTTTACCTTCTCTAACGATTACTAATGTTAAAGGATCCACCTTATCACGTGAAGCAAGTTATACATTGTTGTTACATGCAGGACCTGAGATTGCGGTGGCTTCCACTAAAGCTTATACTGCCCAGATTACTGTTATGGCATTATTAGCTGACGCCATTCGAGCAAGTAAAGGAATCGAAGCAAGCTTTAATATGGAAAGAGAATTGAGTTTAGTAGCTTCTGTTATGGAATCGATCTTAGCTGAGAAAGCAGCAATCCAAACTTGGGTTGAAGATAGCCTAATGGAAACTCGTAATGCTTTTTATATCGGACGAACGTTAGACTATTATGTTTCGATGGAAGCAGCATTAAAGTTAAAAGAAATATCTTATATTCAAACAGAATCTTTCGCAGCTGGCGAATTAAAACACGGCACAATCGCCTTGATTGAAGAGGGAACACCTGTCATTGCATTGATTACAGAAGAAATTGTTGGAGCTCACACTCGAGGAAATGTGGAGGAAGTTAGAGCACGCGGGGCGAATGCGATTGTCATTAGTATGCAAGAGGTAGCACGAGTTGATGATCAATTCGTAATACCTACTGTTACGACAGCACTGGCACCTCTTGTGATGGTTGTTGTTACACAGTTATTGGCTTATTACACAGCTCTTGGTCGCGGTTTAGACGTCGATAAACCAAGAAACTTAGCTAAAAGTGTCACTGTTGAATAATAGCTAGACTCATTTTCTAGAAATCATAAAGAACCGACCATTTGCTCAATGCAAGTGGTCGGTTCTTTTATGATTGTTAATCACAGGTGAGAGTAAGACGTGCAAATGGTGTGTGATTTAGACTAGCTTTCAGCTCAGCTCAGCTCAGTTCAGTTCAGTTAGGATGGCTGCGATCGAAAGCCAAGCCTTTCAACATTAACCTTAGACTATCTAGCCAGATTACAAGGGACCTCGGTCAGTAATGGTTAAAGATTGCTTATGAATTTACTCGATCAGCACTATGGTAGATAGAACCTACGTATTGATTATAAGCAAAGCCAGACTCAATCGCAGCCGTTACAAAGTCTTTAGCTTTATATATAGCCTCCTTGACTGTTAAGCCATTGGCCAAGCCAGCGGTAATAGCAGCGGCAAAGGTACAGCCTGCACCATGAGTATATCCGTGGTGTATTATACCAGAGGTAAGTAGTTCGAATTCTTTTCCATCGTAATAAACATCAATCGCTTGGTTTTCATCGAGTGATTTCCCCCCTTTTATTACCACATGCTTAGCCCCTGACTGATGGATGATTACAGCTGCTGCTTTAATGTCCTCAATCGTTTTGAGTGGAGGCATTTGAGCAAGTACAGCTGCTTCAAATAAATTGGGAGTCACCACATCCGCTAAGGGGACTAAGTCCTCGCGTAAAGCATCAGCCGTTTCAGGATTCAAGACTTCGTCCTCGCCTTTACAAACCAATACTGGATCAATAACGACATTGTCCAACTGATGGTCACGAATTGTTCGCGAGACGAGTTTAACTAAATTAACCGTCCCAATCATGCCAGTTTTTACAGCCGCGAGTGGTTTATCGCTGGCTAAAACAGTTGTGAGTTGTTGTTGAACGACTGATAACTCAATCGGAAATACATGATGAGTCCAGCCGTTTTCTGGATCCATTGAAACAAGCGTAGTCACCGCTACTTGTCCAAAACATCCGTATTCTGTAAAAGTTTTTAAATCAGCCGCTAACCCAGCGCCTCCTGAAGAATCATTACCGGCAATCGTTAATGTGCGTTTTATATCAGTCATCATTCGTACTCCTTATATCAAATTTACTCATCTATACTAGCACGAAAATGAAATGAGTGAAAGCATTCAAATCCGTTAGTTTGATAAAAAAACATGCTGCCATCTTTATTCTAGCGGCAACATGTTCGGATCGTTTTTATTTGTTTTTAGATAAAAATGGTTGAATGTCGAGAACGGTTTCCACGATTCCAGTAAAGTTTCCAGCCAAATCGTAGGTCGCTTGATACAAGATATAGATGTATTCATTATTGGCTGTTGGATACCACAATTCTTCGAAGTGACGCTGACGCTCCCGGAAAGATTGAATTAACTCCTTAATCGTTGGCCACAAATAAGGTGGGTGGCATAATTCCAAATCACGTTTCACTTGAGCTGGCGTTCTAACAAAGATCATGTCTTTATAAGGCACGATATTATTGAAGTATTGAAAAATATCTTGATCATCAACAAAAGTAATTTCAAACGGGACAGCATTCATTAAACGTGTTAATTGCTGCAAAGTTAAAGCACCATTGCGTAAATGAATCGGGCACTCTTGATCAATGGCCGCATTAAGATCCGGAGGCATGTTTTTGTTTTCCCAAGTTAAGGTTAAATCGCCCTCAGCAAATTTCAACTTACGTGAGTCCAAATTGACGGCCTCTGATTGTGGGAGGGGAGGGGCACTTGCTTTCGTCTGGTTATTTTCGAAGGCTTGAAAGTCCGAGACAAAGACATCATGTGAATGATAAGCTTCTACCGGTGTCAATTCACGTTTCACGCGCGTATTCACTCGGTCAAAATAATCTAAGCGCATTGCCAATTCGATATAACCTTCGTAATTTCCTTTAATATCGAAAAGAGGAATAATATCTAACTTAACCATGCCGTGTGGGCCTTGATACCTGACAGTTTGCTTGTCAGCAGCTGTTTTAGCTGATTTAAATTGTTCAACCCACTGCAACATCTGATCTTTTAGTGAACGTTGATAAATTGTTTCAACTGAACGACCAAGTGTATTGTAATCCCGACTATAAAAGTGACGCTTCGGCCATGCGTCATTAAAGTTGCTGAAAATCACTAAATCATTCGCATTAACTACCGTTAACTCAATGGGTAAATAATCCAAGACAAGATTTATTTGATCACGGTTTAAGTAACCATCGCCGACCTTCAGTTCAGTCGAACGGTTTAAAAGGTTTGGATTAGTCAATTGAGGACGAGAATCAGGTTCAAAGGTTACCGTTAAATAGCCACCATCAATTGCAAGTCGTTTTGTTTCAAGCCTCTTGGCTTCACTCGTAGTCACTGGTAAAGAAACGACTTGCTGGCTTTGAGAAGATACAGTCGTAGCTTTCGAAGCCGCCTTGTCACCAACTAGGTTGCTAACATCACTTGCCTCATCGTCACTAGCATACAAATGCTTGGGTACCCATTCCTCTGACGGACGAATGATCGCGTAACCATAAGCGTCACTTTCCTGAGCGATTTGATACCAATCATCTACAGTCAAAGCCTCAAGGAGAATATTAATTAAAATAGCTTCTTCCTTGAAAATCATTTCATTGAACTCATATTCAAACTCTGCAAAAGCGTTTTTTACCTCAATCATGTCAATCTCTGGAAACTGCTCCATTTTCTGATAGGCGGCCTTAAATTGTTCTCTGATTTCGTCATCCTTGGCCCACATCACTTTCGGCGGGGCATCATGACCGTAATGTTCCATCAATGGGAAAAACAATTTTTCCTTACGCTCATAATGAACGTCAAATTGACCTAGTAAATCAAACTGACGACGTAAACCACGCAACATCCCAGCTTCTAATTCCTCGCTCGCTAAATCACCTAAAACGTTTAATAAATTATTAATGCGCATTAAAGCGGCACGAAAAGCATGGTTCTCATCTTTAAAGACTTGAACAGGGTGCCCAGCTTGATCAGCATCCGGCGTGTCTCCATCCATAACAGCATGTTTAAATAAATTCGCATGAACATTACATAATTTCAGTACATCTTCGAAGGTAATTACACTATCACCATTCATTAATTGATGTTCCATCATCGAAATTTCAATCGCACTGACACCTGTAAAGTGTTCATTAAATACTTCCTGAACTTCTTCAGGTGGCGTTCCATTATGTAGACGCAGTAAAATCCCTTCAAGAATATCAATTCTTTCTTGCGGTTGTTGGTTAGTTGACATCATTTCATCTCCCAGCACTTAGTCATTAATAAAGCCTTACGTGCCTAAATTTTACCATGATTCGATAGATAATGCTTGTGAAAAAATAAACCACTTATCAAAAGAATCGATATATTTTACAAAATATGATACTAATACTTGCAATGAAAGAAAATACATGTTAAATTATAAAATAATTAGAAAGCAATTAGAAAGAGGCGAGGTTTATGTACACTTCCAACTCAGCAATCATTATTATTATTAAGACCAGGACTTCCAGGGTGTAGAGAAATTCTATATCAGGTAGTCCTATTCGTGATTGATGAATGGGATGTACCATCTGAGGTCTTCCCATTTAGTAGTGGGAAGGCCTTTTTTGTTAGTTTTTAATAAAAAAATTAGGAGAGTGAAGTAAAATGAAATTAGTCAATAGGGTAAATCAAATGTTTAAGGATTATCTGTCGTGGATTGTATTGTTGACAGCTGGCGCGTCTTTAGTATTTCCGTCAGGTTTCGCATGGTTAGCTGTATGGATCACTTTAATGCTCCAATTCATTATGTTTACAATGGGGGCGACAATGAAAACGTCAGATTTCTCAGAAGTGTTTAAACAGCCAGTTCGTGTATTAGTGGTAGTTGCCACGCAATATTTATTTATGCCATTGTCAGCGTATGTACTTGCCAAATTATTCCAATTACCGGCAGAAATAGCTTTAGGATTAATTCTTGTTGGAGCAGTTCCAGGCGGAACCTCCTCTAACGTGATTACCTATTTAGCCAAAGGTGATGTGCCATTATCCATTACCGCAACATCAATTTCAACATTATTATCGCCTTTATTCACGCCTTTGGCCTTATCTTTTTACGGGGGAGCCTTTATTGAAATTGCATTCTGGCCAATGTCCTTATCGATTGTCCAAGTCGTCCTTGTTCCAATTTTTTTCGGGCTTCTTGTAAACCGTTTGTTTGGCACTCATACCGAAAAAGTCGAAAGTTTCCTACCTACTCTATCATCGATTGCGGTATTGATCGTCTTAGCAGGTACAGTTGCAGTCAACCGTGACAACTTAGTATCAACCGGTTGGGTCATTTTTTTAGTCGTCTTTTTACATAATTTATCAGGATATGGTTCAGGATACCTTGTTAGCCGTTTGTTAGGCTATTCTAAAGAATCGACGCGTGCGATTGCCATTGAAGTAAGTATCCAAAACACTGGATTAGCGGCTAGTTTGGGACTTGCCCATTTTACACCGATGGCTGCTTTAGCAGGAGCGACAGGGGCCATGGTTCATACTTTATTAGGTAGTATTTATGCCAACCTTTGCGTCAAATATGATGAACGCCAAGCTCAAACAACGGCTAAAACGGCCAAAGCAAAAGAAGCAAGCACTGAAACAGCATTCGTTCAACCAGTCAACTATTAATAGAAAGAGGTAAAGTCAATGAGATTAAGTCAAGTAGTACGTCCAGGAACAGGTCAGTTTATATGTGAAAGTGGGGCCTTAGCTTTCTTAGATGAGAAATTGAGTTTATTCAAAGCGCCTGTCGTAATAACGGGTGAAAAGTCCTATCAAGCGTTTATGAAACACTATCCCGGCGAGCAGAACTTCCCCGTGTTTCGTTATGATGGGACGGCTTCAAATGAAGATATGGCAAGACTCGCTTCTCAACTACCAGCCGAAACGGATTGTGTACTGGGAATCGGTGGGGGGACCGTCTTAGATACAGCTAAAGGAACCGCTGATGTATTGGGAGTGGATGTTATTACAATCCCGACAGTTTTAGGGACTTGCGCGGCTTATACACCTTTATCGGCAGTTTATCACCCAGACCATACCTTCAAAACAGTCGACTACTACGAAAGAGCGGTTCACTTATGTTTGATGGATCTTAATCTACTGGCTGAATCACCTAAGCAGTATTTGCTGGGGGGCATTGGCGATACACTCGCAAAGTGGTATGAAGCTAAAGGGATCACCGAACATGTTGAAGGTGATTTACCAGTCATGGCAGAAGTTGGCATACAAACAGCCAAAGTAACTCAAGAAGTTTTATTACGAGATACGAAAGAAGCGATTGCTAGTCTGGAAAGAAAAGAAGTCACATCAGCCTTCAAAAGAGTCGCCGAAGTGATTGTTGCAGTCGCCGGAACCGTGGGTGGTTTTGCGGGCGAATATGGCCGAATGGCGGGTGCTCATGCGGTTCACAACGGTATGTCGCTCCTTGAAGAAGCACATGCCTTTGAACACGGCGTTAAAGTTGCCTTCGGCGTACTGGTTCAATTGGTCGCAAGCAATAAAATGGCTGACGTGACGGTCTTATTGCCTTTTTATCAAGCCAATGGCTTTCCTCATAAACTGTCAGCCTTTAACGTTACACAAGATCTCGAAACTAAAATTCATCAAGTGGCGGAGTTCGCTGCTTCAAAGCAGGAAACCTTTAATTTAGCTCTACCTGGTGTCACAAGTGAACAAGTCGTTGCCGCGATGAACTACTTAGAAACGCTATAATACACAAAAAAAACACGATGCCATAAAAGCATCGTGTTTATTTGTTATGAGACACAATAGGGCTGTAAGCCACCGACCTAAAGAATTATTCCAATGGATCTGTACTATTAACTTGGTGCTTAATTAAATATGGGTCTACAATATGGTAACCTTGAGAACGGTAACCTTCTATCATGCTAGCTAAGGCTTGGGAAGTCCATGGCAGGTCATGCATTAAAATATTTGCGCCACTTCTTAAATACTCATTATCTAATGAAACGCTCGCTAGTAACTGACCATCCTGATACTCCTCCATCCAATCATACCCAAAATCCCAAGTGATTAATTGCATGCCAAGTTCATTACAAATGTTAATGGTATCTAAGTTAAACAAGCCATAGGGTGGTCTGAACCAACGAACTAGAGCACCGTCAGTCACTTCGCTAATCAAATCATTCGTATGTTTCAGTTCTTCGTATTGCTCCTCATAACTTAATTCACGCATATTTGGGTGATAGAAAGTGTGATTTCCAAGTTCAAAGCCCATCTCATGTATTTGACGGGCAATTTGTTTGCCTTCTTCACTTTCCAAATACATGCCATTCACTAAGAATATGGCGTTTACATCATAAGCTTTCAGTGTATTGGCAATTTCTAGCGCGTTAGAATCGGGTAAATTGGGTGCGTCATCAAACGTAAATAATAGAATGTCTTCACTTTGAAGTTCATTTATTGGAGAAATTGCTGAGGAAATATCAGGATCATTATGAATATAGTAAGCAATTCCTTCCGCATCCGGTTGGGCGTAGTGATCGTATTGAGTCCATGCTTTACGAAGACTACCAGGAGCGCCTTGGTTTTCAGTAATCACTTTATGTTCATGTTTAGAATGGTTAACCACTTTTACGACAATCTCTGAGTCACTTTCAGAAGCCGGTGCTTCAGTATTTAAACGTGCATTCTCATCAGTCGGTTCACTTGCTGTTGTCCCACACGCAGTTAATAAACAGGTAGAAAGTAGCAACAATATTAATTTATACATAATTCACCTCAAAGTTATATTTTGATATCAATCATATTTATATAACGATAAACGTGATTTGTCAACACGGTTAATCAACTAGGTCGAAATTTTTGGCAGAGTAGAGTAAACTATTATCAGGAGGCGAATTTTAAATGCAAATAAAAAGAGATAAGCAAATCATTAATATCGTCGGGGAAGTGTTAAAAGTGGGTGACACTTTAGCTGATGTTGAATTAGTCGACCGCCAACACCAACCTGTTAACTTGTTTAATTTTATTGACGGTTTAACAGTGATCAGCATTGTGCCTGATATCAATACTAAGACCTGTGACATCCAAACGAATCAATTCGCAAGTCTTGCCAAAGAAAAGAATTATCCGATTATTACAATTAGTACCAATTCACCCGATGACATTCAACATTGGTGCCAAGCATCTAATGTAGACATGCTTTATCTTTCAGATATTAATCGACACTTTAGCAAAGCAGCTGGTCTATTGATGGCAGAGTACGATAAATTAGCTAGAACAGTCTTAGTCGTTGATGAAAATAAAGTCGTCCAGTATATAGAAATAGTGGCAGATATGAGAGACGAACCGGATTATCAACGTGTATTAGCAGCAGCTGACCAATTAAATTAGTACAAGTAATTCTTATGCCTTGACGTGTTACTCTCGTTAAGGTATATTTCAAATCGAAAAAGACACCTTAAGGTGTCTTTTAACATGGTGAAATGTGGTGAAGAAATGGAAGCGAAGCAAGATGTGTTTATGGCAATTGCTGATCAAAGTAGACGAGAAATACTGCAATTACTTATGAAACATAAAGAGCTCGCTCTTCATGAGTTATTGCCACATTTTGAAATAAGTCGAACGGCAATTTCAAAGCATTTGGCAATTCTGAAAACGGCAGATCTCGTTCAGAGTCAAAAGGTTGGTAGAGAAACACGCTATCGACTTAATGCGAAGCCTTTAAAAGAAGTCAATCAATGGCTTGGACAGTATGAAAACCTTTAGAATGAGCGTTTAACAACGCTAGCAGAAGTATTGAAAAAGAAACCGGAGGAAAAATAATGGCTGAGGTGATGTTGGATTTTAAATATGACCATTCAATAGAAGAGGTCTTGGAAGCAATGATGAACTCATCAATATTAGAAGAGTGGATTATGCCAAATAATTTTAACGCAGTAGAAGGTCATGCTTTTGAATTTCAAGGCGCCGTTTCTAGTTGGTCTGCCTTTGCTTATCGTTTGAAAAAAGTGCTAGCAACAAAATAAACATATTCATTAAAGAAGCCATTATATCCGCGATATAATGGCTTTTTATAGTATAAGAGAAAAAAATCAAATTTAAATCATAAAAGGAGCTTAAATTTGCTTCGTTTGGTGTATGTTTCAAAACCGTTTGGTTGGATGGTTTAAGCAAAAGTGTCAATGCTCCAATTAGGATAAAGCGGCTATGAACCACTTGACGAAGCAATTGCAAGCGAAGGGACCTTAAACATAAATAAAGAGCTGCCTCAAGCGGGACAGCTCTTTAGTGTGATAAATGTTATGGTAAATCTTCACGGTAACGAGTCACAGATAAAGCACGTCTAATATCTAATAAGGCCTTACGGTTTTGTTGTTCATCGTCATACATAACAGCCGTGTAAATAATATCGATTATCGTTAAGTAGACAAGTCTTGAGGTTAATGTCTCAGAGCGGAAGGCTGATTCTTTAGATAGCACAACGAAGGCAGCAGATGAGAGCTTAACTAAATCGGAACTCGGATCACCTGTTAAGACAATAATTTTTACACCATTCTCATAAAGGATCCTAGCTACTTCAATCGTTTCCTTAGTGTTACCAGAATGTGAGAATAGAATCGCACAATCATTTGGCCCTAATTTTGTCGCGTAAGTTAGTTGTATATGATAATCCTGTGTATACTGACAATGAAATTTAGTTCTTAGGAATTTATGGTAACTATCGTAAGCTACTATAGAAGAAGCACCTTGCCCAAAGAAATTAATGGTATCAGATGAATTGATTAACTCAATGGCTGATTCTAATAATTCTTCATCTAAGGTCCCAATGAGATTTTCAAGCAATTCTATATTCGTATTCACAAGTTTTTGAGCAATCACGAAGGGCGAATCTGATTCACTAATATCTGAGAAGACAATCATCTCATTACTTCTTTCTTCAAATGTTCGAAAATTTGAAGCAACAGAAATTTTAAAGTTTTGGAAACCTGAGAAACCTATTTTTTTAACAAATTTAAATATTGTCGCTTCAGATAGCCCAGTTTCTTCTGATAAATTCGCTAACGTCTTGTTGACTACATCATTGCCGAGCGCAATCATATGTGTCGCTATAATGGATTCTGTTTTATTAAGTGACTTCTGATAAGGGCGAATCAAAGTTTCTAGATAATTATATGCCATTATATCCCTCCTTTTATATTGATATAAAATCTAACAGATATCTTACCTCTATATCATAAAAAATAAAATTTACTTTTGCAACCCTTTACAAATAAAAAATATTTGTTACAATGAAATAGAAATAAAAAAAAGGAGGTCTTGTAATTGAAAATTGGGGTCGTAGGACTTGGCAAGATGGGCCTGAATATTGCACTTAACTTACTAGATCATAAAGAGAATGTAGTAGGTTTTGATGTATTTGAAGGTGCACGTCAAGCAGCAAGTGAGCAACAGGTTCCAGTCGTGCAGTCACTTGAGGATTTAGTAAATAATCTAGATGAACAAAAGGTCGTTTTATTAAGTGTTCCATCGGGAGATATTACTAATGATTTAGTCGCAACGTTAGTCGAATCATTAAATGAAGGCGATATTATCGTTGATGCTGGAAACTCTAACTATAAACACAGTTTAAACAATTATGCTTTAGCTAAAGCTAAAGGAATCGGATTCTTAGATTGCGGTACATCTGGAGGCATGGAAGGCGCTCGTGAGGGTGCGTGTCTAATGATTGGTGGAGATGAAGAAGTCTTCAAGCAAGTAGAATTCATCTTTGAAAACCTGGCAATTGAAAACGGTTATTTATATACTGGAAAAGCTGGGAGTGGTCATTACCTTAAAATGATTCATAATGGAATTGAGTACGGTATGATGCAAGCAATGGGTGAAGGATTTGATATCTTACACGCAAGCCAGTATGACTTCGATTACGAGAAAGTTGCTAAAGTTTGGAATAACGGTTCAGTCATCCGATCGTGGTTGATGGAATTAGTTGAGAAGAGCTTCGCACAAGATCCTCAATTAGATGACATTCGAGGAGTTGTCGATGCAAGTGGAGAAGGTAAATGGACAGTACTGGAAGCGTTAGAATTAAATATTCCGGTACCTGTAATTACTGAATCACTTTACGCACGTAGCGCTTCTAAAATTGATGATAGCTTCTCGGCAAAAGTTGTTGCAACGATGCGTAACCAATTTGGCGGACATGCTGTAGTTGGAAAAGGAGAATAGAATCATGAGTAATAAAAATAAAATTGCTATCGTAAATTCTAGTAGCTTTGGAAAAATATTTCCAGACCATTTAGAACGCTTAAATAAATTGGGAGAAGTAAAAAACTTTTCAGTTGATAGCGAAATCGATGGTAAGACTCTTGCGGAAACCTTACATGGCTATAATATTATTATATCTAGTGTGACACCGTTTTTTACGAAGGAATTCTTTGACCATAAGGATGAGCTAAAACTCATCTCTCGTCACGGTATTGGTTACAACAATATCAACTTAGACGCCGCAAAAGCACATAACACCATTGTATCGATTGTTGCACCTTTAGTTGAAAGAGACGCAGTCGCTGAGAATAATGTGACTAACTTATTAAGTGTGATGCGTCAAACGGTGCCAGCAGCCCAGCGTGTTTTAGATGATAAATGGGAAGAAAGAGCTCAATTCGTTGGTCATGGACTTAGTGGTAAGACGGTCGGAGTGATTGGTGTTGGTAACATAGGAAGTCGCGTTGTTGAAATATTACACTATGGTTTCCGTTGTGATGTATTAGCATATGATCCATATAAATCTGCACTAGAATTAGAACAATTTGGCGCAAGAAAAGTGGATGAACTAGATGAACTATTGGTAAACTCAGACGTTATTGCATTATGTGCAAGCTTAAATGAAGGGAATTATCATATGTTATCCGAAGAAGAATTTTCTAAGATGAAAGATAACGTTTACCTATCCAATACTGCACGTGGTGCACTAATTAAAGAAGAAGCATTGGTTTCTGCTTTAGACAGCGGTAAGGTCGCTGGTTTTGCGACTGATGTGCTTGAAGAAGAACCTGGCCGTGCTAACCATCCATACTTAGCTTTTGAGAACGTCTTAATGACACCACATACATCAGCCTACACGATGGAATGTTTAGAAGGTATGGGAGACAAATGTGTTTCAGACTGTGAAGCAATCGTTTTAGGAAAATTACCTAACACAGTTGTTCAATCACAGAGTCACTACATAAAGTAAGGAGATGTTTTAATGATAGAGGCAATAAACGTTAAAGTAGGACCTCAGTTTTATCGTTATAGTGAAGGCGCATTTGATTTGATACCAGAATTACTAAACGAGTTTCAAGCGCAACGTATCATGGTCGTTCATGGAACTGTATCTTGGCAGAAAGCACAACCGTATTTGTCTTCATTACTAAATCACGAAGCAGTTGTTCATTATGAACAATATAGTGGAGAGTGTAGTTATAATGAAGGAAATAGAATTGCCACATTGGTAGCAGAAAAAGATATTGATTTTGTTATCGGTGTTGGTGGTGGGAAATTAGCAGATTTAGTATTATATGCAGCGCATTTAGCAAACGTACAATTTGGAGTGATTCCAACGCTAGCAAGTAATTGTGCAGCTTGGACGCCATTATCTGTGATGTATAAGGATAATGGTATGGCCGAAGGCAAATCTGAACATGTTAAACGACAAGCCGCATTTTTACTAATGGAACCAAGGCTTTTAATCGATGCTCCCATTGAATATTTCATTGCGGGTGTCGCTGATACTATGGCTAAGTGGTATGAATCAGATATGATTCTAGAGCAAGAAGAGTTTAGCAAAGAATCATTTCCAATGATGGCTCGACATGCTGCTAGAATGTGTAAGGAAGTTATTCTAGAAGAGTCGACCAAAGCTATCGAGGATATGAAAAATGGTCAAGTGACACCAGAATTTATTCATGTGTCTGAGATCATTGTCGCTGTTGCTGGTTTGGTTGGTGGTTTAGGGGACAAATTCGCACGTAACACAGCAGCTCATGCACTTCATGATGCAATCTCAGCGTACTTACCTGAAGTACACAAGTTTTTACATGGAGAGAAAGTTGCTTATGGTATTTTTTATCAGTTGGCACTAGAAGGAAAATGGTCAGTCATTGATGATTTGATTCCTTTTTACCAACAATTAAATTTACCTATGTCACTCACACAGATGGGGGTCTACCCAATGTTAGAAGCTACGCTTTCAGATATCATTGGGCTAGTCCATAGCAAACAAAAGGTTCATTTACTTCCAATGGAAATAAATGAGGACATTTTGACAAAAGCACTGATTGATTTAGAAAGTTATTTAGATAATAAGGAGGTAATTTAATTGGCTACATTAACAGTATTACAAAGTTTAATCATCGCCCTTTGGGTAGCAGCCGTAATGTCGCGTTCATTTTTAGGGGGAGCAACTCTTACTTTACGTTTTTCACCCTTGATGACAGGTTTAGTTGTCGGAATCGTGATGGGTGACGTCGCACAAGCAATGATCGTTACAGCATCGATTCAACTGATTTATATGGGGGTATTCTCACCAGGTGGGACAATGCCTTCAGAACCATCGATTGCTGCAGCGATTGCAGTATCCGTTGCTCTATTAGGTAACTTAGCTCCTGAAGCAGCAATTGCAGTTGCCGTACCAGTTGGTTTATTGGGATCATATTTATACCAATTCCGTTTCTTCTTAAACACATTTATCGGTAAACGGACAGATACTGCTGTTGAAAACTTAGATCACGCTGGAATTACACGTTCAGTTATCTGGTACCCAACATTAGCTTCATTCCTATTATTCGTCCCATTAGTATTCGTAGCATTATACTGGGGAGCTCCAGTGATTGCTGACGTCATTGCAACACTTGAAGGTACTGTTGTCATTCATATTCTAGAAGTAGTTGGTGGCGGTTTAGCTGCAATTGGTATTGCAACAACTATTTACGTAATTGGACGTAAAGAATACTTGATTTTCTTCTTATTAGCTTATTTCTTGAGTGTTATCTTTGCAAGCTTAGGCGTAACAATGGTTACTTATGCTATCTTAGGAACACTTATTGCTGCAATGTTTGTACTTGCAACATCTCACTCAAACAATACTTCTGCTGCAACAACCGGAAGTGTTGATTATGATGATGACGATGATGACTTCTAATTAGACGAAACGAAAGGAGATATATAAAATGACAGAAAATAATTTAGATCCAAAATTAGCTCCGGAAGAGATTACAGTTAAAGACGTTTCAAGTGCTTATTTAAGATGGCACTTTGCAAACGAGATTCCTCACTCTTTTGAACGTTACTTGGCACCATCATTATTATGGGCCTTAATGCCAATCTTACGTAAATTGTACAAAGACGATGATCGTCTACGTGCAGCTTATGAAAGACAATTATTATTCTTCAACACTCAATTAACATGGGGTGGAGGGGTTATTACAGGTTTAATGTCTTCAATGGAACAAGAACGTGCTCGTCAAGAGTATAATGATGAAGAAATTACCATGTCTGATGACCTAATGTATAACACTAAAGCTGGTTTAATGGGGGCTTTAGCTGGTATTGGTGACTCAATTGACTCAGGTACTGTACAGTACATCTTTATTGCGATTGCAGTGCCTTGGGCACAACAAGGTAACCCAATGGGTGCTTTATTCCCATTCATCGGTTTCGCATTGTATCAAGTATTAATTGGTTTATTCTTTGCACGTCAAGGTTTCACTATGGGACGTAACGCAACTGGTTTAATGCAAAGTTCAGGCGTTAAAAACATCATCGAATTATTATCCATTCTTGGTATGTTCATGATGGGTGTACTTGCTGGAAACTATGTAAAAGTTTCTTCAAGTTTAGCATTTGATATTTCAGGTCGACCATTCGTATTACAAGACACATTAGATACTATAATGCCAGGACTTTTACCATTAGCGGTTGTACTAGGGGTATATTACTATTACACTAAGAAAGGGCTTAAAGTTACTCGTGCTTTAGTTGGTTTAACAGTGATTTTAGCTGTTCTAGCTGGAGTAGGTATCTTATAATAGTAATTTTCTAATAAGAAAGGTGAGTTAAAATGGGAGTAGTAAACTTAGCACGTGTTGATGAGAGGTTAATTCATGGACAAGTAATGATGACATTATCGAAACGTAATGGAGTCGATTCAATTTTCGTGGTAGATGATGTAGTAGCAAAAGATAAATTTATGAAAGATCTATACAAGAGTGCAGGAAGTCGAACTGGACAAAAAACAATCGTAATGACACTAGATAAATGTAAATACTATTGGGATGAGTTTGAATTCAAAGATTATAGCGCAATCGTGATTGCTAAAACAGTCAATCATTTTTATGAACTAGTTAAACATGGTGTACCAATTAAAGAATTAAACATTGGTGGAATTGCTCAGAAAGACCAAGAGAAAGATGTCTTAGTAACTAAATCTGTTTACTTAAATAAAGAAGACGCACTTAAATTGAAAGAAATGAACGAGCAATACGGCGTGGAGAATATTTACTTCCAAGCAACACCCTCTGCTCCAAGTACTAGTCTTAAAGACGTATTAGCTAAATTTGGCTTATAATTAAAGTGAGGAATGATAGAATGGATCAACAACAATTAATAAAAGATTGGTACATTCGGTATCATTCAATCTTTAAAAGCCGTTATACACTTGCGCAGAAAAATAAATTTTTGAAAAGTTTAGAAGCTGATATTAAACAATTTCGTGACGATATTAAACTTGATCACTTTAAGTTCTATGAAAAGAATGCCGCTGAATACCGTAATCTTTATGTCGGTAATATTAAAAATGCGAAAGTTATTTTCAGTACTTATTATGATACACCTAGTAAACATATTGAAGCGTATGAGTTTTTCAATATTGAAGAGCGTAAACGTAAAAAAACCAAATTAATTTTATTGTCATCTGTTCTTTATCTCTTAATAGGGCTTGCGATAACGTGGTTTATCGCAATGCCTATATTTCAGAATTTTGAAACATTTACATGGCAATTTATTTCGATGGTGATTGGTATGATTGTATACTTTTTCTTTTTCGGACAACTTGCACAAGGCTGGCCAAATCGTCAAAATTTAGTTCAAAATACCTCTTCAATATTAGTATTATTATTAGCCATTAGTAAGTTAAGAAAAAACAAACGAGTAGCTTATGCTTTTCTAGACGCTGGTAGCTTGAATGAAGGTGGACTCGATCGCTTGAGAGAAGAAACTTCAGCTAAAATTTATCATCTTGATAGTATTGGCTCTAAACAAGAGCTACATTTATTATCGAGTGATAACAATCTGTCTCACTTAATTAGTGCTCAGAAGGTAGATAATAGCTATCAACTGTCTTTAGAAGACTTACGGTCGCTTCAATTGAACGAAACCAATATGAATCAAGCATTAGCTATTATCGAAAAAGTATCCAAGGAGGTCTCAAAATGATTGGGATTATTATTGCAACACACGGAAAAATGAGTGACGGTATTAAAGATGCAGCTGAATTAATTATGGGTGGAACAGATTCGATTGAAACATTAAATCTTTTTCATGGAGACGATGTTTCAGAATTAGGCAACCAATTGACTGAAGCAATCAATAAAGTCGATGAAGGCAATGGTACAATTATTTTTGCTGACTTATTTGGAGCAAGTCCATATAATCAATCAATGATTGCAATTAACGGTTTACCAGAAGATAAGAAAGATAAAGTTTATGTAATCACAGGTGTTAACTTACCGATGATTTTAGTGGCATTAACTCAGAATATGGTTGGAGCGAGCATCGAAGATGCCGTTGCTGCTATTCTAGAAGAAGCTTCAAACAGTATGGTTGTTTGGCCAACAAACGACGATTCAGATGAAGGCGATACCGATGATGACGAGGATGATTTCTAATTATCCAACGCTTCACGAACATATAAAAATGAAGCTAGCTATACAAAAGATGAGTCTTTTGTGTGACTAGCTTTTTTTGTATTTAATCATCATCTCTTGATATAAACGTTATGATGACTCTAATCATGAGGATAGTCACAAGCTGCCGTCTTTTCATCAAATAAACTTCTGGCCTTCTGTCACTCTGTTTTTATGAACGTTTTACGTCAAAACTTTAATTCCTTATTCTTTTCGATGGGAGGTTAATCGTCTTATTTGAAGCGAAGCATGGAGATTTAATATCGTATGTCAAAATGTTGCATAAAATCTTCAGAAGTGTTCACATTAATCCATTTAGAAACAGAACTGAATGCGTTATCATTATATTGAAAGGGGACGAGTAGATGAAGATAATTAAAGAAGGACCATTATTTTACTTACATTCAAAGAATATGACAATGATTATTGAAGAACACTCTGGCTATTTATTCATGAAATACATCGGACGTCAAGTAAAGCAGTACCATCAATCGAATGCAGTAGTGATGAAGGATCATGCCTTTTCGGGAAATCCATACCCTGAATGCAGAGAATTTTCTTTAGATACACAAAGAATGTTGATCGGCCAACATGGCTTAGGGGATTTCCGGCAACCGTCTGTGCGGATTCAACACGGCAATAATGATGTAACTGATTTTAGATATGTTTCCCATGAAATCAAAGCAGGAGTTCTTGTTTCACAGGGGTTACCGTCACCTTATTCGAAAGCTGAGGAAGCGACCACTTTATCGATTACCTTAGCAGACACGGTCGCTGAGTTAGAATTAATGATACATTTTACCGTTTATGGAACAAGTGATGCAATTACGACTTTTACAGAAGTGAGAAACGTCGGCAAAGAACGAGCCGTCATTCATCAATTACAAAGTGTGATGTTAGACCTACCTAAGGAAGATTACGATTTAATCACTTTCCAAGGAGCCTATGCCCGTGAAAAAACGGTTAGACGTCATACGTTGGATCAAGGCATTTTTAGGGTTTCTTCTAATCGGGGAGCATCCGGTCATGCTCAGACACCAGCCGCCATTTTAACACATCCTACAACAACGGATGATTATGGTGAAGCTTTAGCAATTCAATTGATTTATAGTGGAAACTTTGAATTAATTTGCCAGCAAAGTCAGTTAAATGATGTGCGTTTAAGTTTAGGCATTAATCATGAAAACTTTGAGTGGACGCTTGAAGCTGGGCAACAGTTCAACAGTCCAGTGGCTTTAATCAATTATTCAAGCAAGGGACTCAATGACTTAAGCCAGACAAGTCATGAGTTTATCACTCAGCACATCATACCAGAACAATTTGCTAAGACAGCGCGTCCAATACTAGTAAATAATTGGGAAGCGACTTACTTTGATTTCAACCGTGATAAATTATTGGACATTGCCGAGCGTGCGAGTGAGTTAGGCATAGAACTATTTGTTTTAGATGATGGCTGGTTTGGTCAGCGAAAGGATGATAATTCATCTCTAGGTGATTGGCAAGTCAATGAGGAGAAAATCCAAGGAACTTTAGCAGAATTAATTGCTCAAGTTAAAGGCAAAGGACTACAATTTGGCCTGTGGTTTGAACCAGAAATGATTTCTGAAGATAGTGACTTGTACCGTACGCATCCCGAATGGGCGATTCAATTACCTGAGCGTCCTCACACGTATTCACGTAATCAACTAGTCTTGAATTTTGCGAACCCAGAAGTGGTTAACTATATGAAGAAATTGCTAGATGATTTACTCTCTCGCCACGAGATTGATTACGTCAAATGGGATATGAACCGCAATATAACTAATATTGGGAATGGTCAAGATTACGCTGGCAGCATGATGCAAACTCACCAATACATGTTAGGCCTATATTCCTTAGTGGAGTATCTGACAACGAAGCATGACCACATTCTATTTGAAAGTTGTTCAGGTGGTGGTGGCCGTAATGATTTAGGAATGATGCGTTACTTCCCACAAGTTTGGTCGAGTGACAATACAGATGCAATAAGTCGACTGCAAATTCAACACGGTAGTAGTTACTTACATCCAGTTATTTCGATGGGGGCTCACGTTTCAGCAGTTCCTAACCATCAAATGAATCGAATCACTGATTTAAAAACACGTGCAGATGTGGCGATGATGGGGAATTTAGGTTACGAGCTCGATTTAAACTTATTAACTGACGAAGAAAAGCAAGCAGTAAAAGAACAAGTCACTCGTTACAAAATACTGCGACCAATCGTTCAATTTGGTCAACAGTATCGCCTGATGCATACGGCGAATGAAACAGCCGTTCAATTTACATATGAACAACGAGTGCTCTTAACCTATGTCAAAGTCTTATCAACCTATGAAGACATGGAAACAACAGTCAAATTAAAAGGCCTTGAAGAAGACAGTTTATATTGTTTAGAAGAAACAGATCAACTGTATTCAGGCGCAGAATTAATGTATGCTGGCTTAACGATGGATACGCCGCGTGGCGACTTCCAAAGTCTGCAACTGTTGTTGACTAAAGTATAGTCCAAATGAAATGAAGTGAACAACTATGACAAGTATTTCTAAATTAATCAAACAATTTACACAACAAGCAATTGAGCTGAATTTAATTAGTGAGGTCGACCGTTACTATATCCAAAACCGTTTGTTAGCTCTTGTGAAAGTAGATGAACTAACCAGTGAATCATTGTCAGATGGTAATTTACCAGAGTTATTAAACAGCCTAGATGCCATCAGACACTATGCTCAAACACAAGGTTTACTAAGCACAGTGAGCCATGAGGTCGAACAATTTGAAGCGGAAATCATGGATTTAGTGACACCGACTCCTTCAGTTTTAAACCAAACGTTCTGGTCGCTATATAAAGAAAATCCAGAACAGGCCACGGACTATTTTTATCAATTATCTCAAGCGAATGATTATATTAAAACGCGTCAAATCGCTAAAAACATTGCGTTTAAAAGCCCTAGTGACTATGGCGATTTAGATATTACCATCAATTTATCTAAGCCAGAAAAAGACCCTAAAGACATTGCTTTAGCTAAAAGTGCACCGGCATCTGCTTATCCGGCTTGTCTATTATGCATGCAAAACGAGGGCTATCAGGGAAGAAGCAATCACCCAGCCAGAGCAAATCACCGCTTAGTGCGACTGGAACTAAGTGGAGAAAACTATGGGATGCAATATTCACCTTATGTGTATTATAACGAACATAGTATTTTTCTAAGTGAAAGCCATCGTCCGATGGCAATTGACCGTGCTTGTTTTGAACATTTATTAGATGTCGTCAGTGTTTTGCCACATTATTTTGCTGGCTCGAATGCTGACTTACCAATTGTAGGTGGTTCAATCCTGGCGCATGATCATTATCAAGGGGGCGCCTATGAATTTGCAATGGATCGAGCCACGGTTCTTGAAAGTTTTTCGCTTGCTTCCTATGAGGCTGTGTCAATCGAACTGCTGAAATGGCCAATGAGTGTCTTGAGAATACGCAGTTTAAACCGTCAGAATTTAGCAGATTTAGCTGAAAGAATTCACGAAATCTGGATGATTTATAGTGATCCAGCCGTAGACATTCATTCACATACAAATGGCGAAAGACATAATACGATTACGCCGATTGCCAGAAGACGAGGCGAACATTATGAAATGGATTTAGTCTTACGTAATAATCGAACTTCCTCGGAGTATCCAGAGGGGATTTTCCATCCTCATCGAGACGTACAACACATTAAAAAGGAAAACATTGGTTTAATCGAAGTGATGGGCTTGGCGATCTTACCGCCACGTTTGCTGAGTGAACTAGATGGAATCAAACGATACTTATTAAATGAAACAACGTTAGATGCTGTAGCCCACCCCCATCAAACATGGGCGCAAGACTTGAGACAAGCACATCCATCATTTGATCGCCATACGATTGACCGTTTCATTGAGTGTGAAGTTGGTGCGAAATTCAGCCGGATTTTAGAAGATGCGGGGGTCTATAAGCAAACAGACACAGGCTTAACTGCCTTTAAAAAATTTATCAACTATCTGATCGATACGACTGATAAAGAAAGGGGATACTAAACACAATGGAAATTTTTAATAAAATGAAATCGGGTGAAATATATAACTCGGCTGATGATGAGTTACTAACGATTCAAGCAAGAGCTAATCAAATGGTCTTTGATTATAATCACACACCGCTTTATGAAAAAGAGAAACGTCAAAGCCTAATCAAAGAAATTTTTGCTTCAGTAGGTGAGAATGTGACGATTGAAACACCTTTCAATGCTAACTGGGGACTAAACACAAGTTTAGGAAAGAATTTTTATTCAAACTTCAATATGACTTTAGTAGATGACGCAGACATTATTATTGGAGATTACGTTAAGTTCGGGCCTAACTGTGTGTTAACAACGGCGAGTCATCCAATAGAACCTAGCTTACGTAGACAAGCATATCAATTCAACCGTCCAATCGTAATCGCAGATAATGTCTGGCTAGGGTCAAATGTGGTTGTTTTTGGTGGCGTGAGTATTGGTGAGAATAGTGTCATTGGCGCAGGAAGTATTGTAACAAAAGATGTACCAGCGAATGTGGTTGCTTATGGTAACCCATGTAAAGTCATTCGGACAGTAAATGATGACGAGTTTTATGATGAAGTGTAAGAAAACGGATGAAATAACAATATGGCAAAAGAGCCGATTTAATATGAGGAGATGACTTATGATAATTCCAAACTATTTCGAAGATTTGAACAGATTGAGTGTTAACACAATGCCACGCCGTAACTATTATGTACCTTACTCAACAGCTGAAGCTGCAAAGACGTCCTTAAATCGACGCGAATCAGACTTATATGTTGATTTAAACGGGACGTGGGATTTCCACTATTTTGATAATGTTCGCTTGATCGATCAAGAATATTGGTTAGCGTCAAATACAAGTAAATTAGACTATGATTCGATTCCAGTACCAAGTTGCTGGCAATTACATGGCTATGGTCAGATTCAATACACGAACACTGAGTACCCAATTCCTTATGACCCGCCTTTTGTACCTTATGACAACCCCGCAGGCTTATACAAGCGTACACTAGACTTTCAAACGCTAGAAGCAGGTGAATCTGTTCATTTGAACTTTGAAGGGGTAGACTCAGCCTTTTATGTTTGGGTCAATGACCGCTTTATCGGTTACTCGCAAATATCCCATGCTAATCAAGAGTTTGATATTACCGAAGCACTACACACAGGCAGCAACCAACTATCAGTATTAGTGGTTCAATGGAGCGATGGAACATATTATGAAGACCAAGACAAGTTCCGTTATAGTGGAATTTTTAGAGATGTCTTTTTATTAAAACGACAAGCAAAGCGCATTAATCACTTTAAAGTAACACCAGATGTGACGGAGGATTTACAGACCGCAACTGTGTCTCTCGATATTCTAGATGCGCTTGGAACTGAACAAGTAACAGTCAGTTTATTCACACCAAGTGGTGAATTACTTGAAGAAAGAAGCATTAACATTTCTGAGCAAGCAAACTTTAAAATAGCTCAGCCAGACTTATGGGACGCAGAGCATCCTAATTTATACTTACTAGTATTAAACGTTGCTGGCGAATACTACCGTCAAGAAGTTGGGCTAAGGCGCGTTGAAATTAAGGATAAACAATTATTTGTTAACCATCAATCGATTAAATTAGTGGGTGTTAACCATCATGATACACATCCAAATACGGGAGCGAGCGTGACGGTTGAAAATCAAATTCATGATTTAGAACAAATGAAACTGTATAATTTTAACTCCGTTCGTACCGCCCACTATCCTAAGACTGCAGAATTCTATGAATTAACCGATCGAATGGGCTTTTATGTCATGAGTGAAGCAGATGTGGAAACACACGGCGTGGTTGATCTATACGGAGTGGGTGGAAACGACAACTATAACTTAATGGCGGATGATCCAGAATTTTCTAAGGCTTTTGTTGATCGGATGGACGCAAGTATTGTACCATTTATCAACTATTCTTCGATTATTATGTGGTCAGCCGGTAACGAATCAGGTTATGGTATTGGGATTGAAGATGCCTTACGTCATGCTAGACAACTCGATCCAATTCGTCCATTACACTATGAAGCTTATTGGTACCGTGACCGCTCAATTGACTTCAATGACGAGTTTATTGATATGTATAGTCGTATGTATCCATCAGTGACTGAAATCGAAGAGTTATACTTCAAAGATGGCATCGACCGTCCATTCATTCTCTGTGAGTATATCCATGCGATGGGGAACGGTCCAGGTGATATTAAAGAGTATTATGATTACATGATGACTAAAGCAGAATTTATCGGTGCTTTTGTTTGGGAATGGGCAGACCATTCGGTTAACTTAACAAGAGGAACAGATGAAGAGCCAGTTTACCGTTATGGTGGCGACCATGGTGAGTATCCACATGCGGGTAACTTCTGTATGGATGGCTTAGTTTATCCAGACCGTACGCCACATACAGCCGTTCTAGAACACCGTCAAATTTTCAGAAGAATTCTATTAACCGAAGCAGACAAGACGAATTTAAGCTTCACCTTTAAGAACTTATATGACTTTAGTTACTCAAGTGAAAAAGTGTCTTTTGCGGTTGAATATTATGATGTGAAAGGCAAGTTGCTTGAAACGAAATTAATAACGGATTTCGACATTGCACCACAAGCTGAAGCGACCCTAGCATTAGACGTACCAGCAACTATTAAAGAAGCGCTAGGAAGCGTACGCTTTGTGACGTCGATTGCCAATGACCCAGACTTTGACGGTCATGAGTTGGGCTTTGATCAAGTCATTCTAAAAGAATATGAGTCAGATTTAATCCCAGTTCCTTCTGTTAAAGCGATCCAAGTAACGGAAACTCTAGCGGACTTTGTAGTGACAATAGGTTTAGATGTTGTAAAATTCAGTAAACGCAATGGCGCAATTAGCCAAATAACCCGTAATGAACGAGACCTATTGGTTAGCCCAGGAGAATGGACGATTTGGAGAGCGCCAATTGATAACGACCGTAATATTAAGAAAGAATGGTATGCAGCCAACTACGACCGTGCTCAAACAAGAGTTCATGAATTTGATTACGTCGAAAACGCTGAAGCGCACATCTTTACTTTCCGCGGTGTGATCAACTCAGTTGCCCGTCAAGAGATTATTAAATTTGAAATCAAGTGGTTTGTGAATCAAAACGGCTCGATTTATCTAGATATGGACGCTGAAAAGAATCCATTAATGCCATTCTTACCACGGTTTGCTTTACACTTACCAATGATTTCGCAAATGGATAAGGTATCTTATTACGGTAACGGGCCATACGAAAGCTACCAAGATAAACACTATGCGAGCTATTTGGGGACATTTGAAGGCAGAGTATCTGATTTCTACGAACCGTATGTGACCCCACAAGAAAACGGCAGTCACAATTTCGTCAAAGATTTAATGTTGTCAAGTGAGAAGGAGCGTTTAGGCTTTACAAGTGAAATACCATTCTCATTCAACGTGTCAAACTACTCAACTAAACAGTTAACGGACGTTATGCACCGTGACTTATTAGAGATAGAAGATGTAACATATTTACATCTAGATGTTAAACAAAGTGGCTTAGGAAGTAATGCATGTGGACCAGTCTTACATGAAGATTTTCAATTTAATGATCCACAATTCACATTTGGCTTAGGTATTTTCTTACTATAGAAAGAATAAAAAGTCTTCCCCTCCAATCTCAAAGAAAGGGCGGAAGACTTTTTTTTATTTTAGAATAGGACTGTTCAACTGTCGTGTGTATCTTCGGCCATCTCGCGGTACATACTTGGACTCATACCAAATTCTTTTTTAAAGTTTTTCGAAAAGAGTAATTGATTATCGTAACCAATTTCATAAGCTACTTCGTTAATGGTTTTATTAGTTGTGTGTAACAATTTCTTTGCTGTTTTTAACCTTTTTTCCTGTAAGAATTCTTGAGGGGACATCTCATACTTATGTTTAAATAAGCGGTAAAGGTAACTACGACTAATGCCGATATAATTGGCAACGTCCGTAATTGTCATGCGTTTACTATAATTTGATTGAATATAATCAAAAGCTACTTCCTCATAACTACGCTGTGGCAATTCTAAAGAATACTCTTTATCTCGAAACTCATTCGATAAAGTCCATAATAATTCATAGACTTTAAATTTATACCAAACCGTATTATTTGTTGAATCTTGATTATTTTTGGTGAACAAGCAAATCTCTTTCAAGACCTTCGCAGCTTGGCTGTCTGAAGTAAAGCGAATGATTGATTCATTTTTTAAGGTCGTTAATTTTAAGTAACTTTTTAAATGACGACCATTGATACCTACCCAATAATATTTCCAAGGATGTTCTTTATCTCCATAGTAGGTTACTTTTGTTCCTCGTCTGACGATAAAACCGTCACCAGCAGATAATTCATAAGATTGTTGATTAACCTCGTAAATACCACTGCCAGACTCAATGTAATGGATGACAAAGTTTTGATAACTATTGTAAGCATAAGCTTGATTCGGGAAGAATTGTTGAATCCCACATTCGTCGATACTGATATCATGATCATTTTTTTCAAAGTACTTCCAAAGTTCTTTCATAAGGTTCCTCATTTCTAATGAAACATTTTGATATAGACTGTCCTCATTATAACATATAAGTAAGCGGTTTTAAGGACTATGATTATAATTAATAAAACGCTTACAGAAAGGAATGTTAAAATGAAAAAGGTCGTTAAATTTTTCGCACTGTTTGCTTTACTTTTAAATGTTGGAGGTTTCACAGCATCTAAGGTACAAGCTCAAGAAGAGGTTACTGTATGGGCTTGGGATCCTGCCTTTAATATTCGCGCGTTAGAAGTTGCTAGAGACATTTACTTAGAGGAGAATCCTGATTTCAATTTATCAATCGTAGAAAGTGCACAAGATGATATTGTTTCACGATTAAATACATCACTAAGCTCTGGGGTTACTACTGGATTACCAAATATCGTTTTAATTGAAGACTATCGTGCACAAAGTTTCTTACAATCATATCCAGATGCCTTCTTCCCAATGACCGATTACTTCAATGTTGATGATTTTGCAGAATATAAAGTTACAGCCACATCACTAGATGGTGTAAGCTACGGGATACCTTTTGATACTGGTGTAACTGGATTATACGTTCGTGTCGATTTATTAGAAGAAGCTGGCTATACATTAGAAGATGTAACTGATATTACTTGGACACAGTTACAAGAAGTGGGTCAAGCGATTTATGAGACAACAGGTGTTAAATTATTATCAATGGACTTAAATGACTTAGGTCTTTTACGTGCAATGATAAACGCAAGTGGTGCTTGGTATACTGAAGATGACGGCTTAACACCAAACATTACAAACAATGACGCTTTAAAAGAAGCATTTGTGACCTTCAAGTCAATGTATGATGCAGATTTAGTAAACGTTCATAATGACTGGGCGCAAATGTTACAAGCTTTTAACTCAGGTATTGTAGCGACAGTTCCACAAGGTAACTGGATTACACCATCAATCGTAGCAGCTGAAGATCAAGCAGGACAATGGGCAGTTGTGCCATGGCCTAAACAAGACATCGAAGGTTCAGTGAACGCTTCTAACTTGGGTGGATCATCATTCTACGTATTAAATATTGAAGGTGCAGAAGAAGCAGCAGCCTTTATTGGAGCAACAGTAGGTGGAAATGAAACATTCTATCGTACTATCATGAATGAAATTGGCGCATTAGGCACTTACTTACCATTATTAGAATCAGATGCTTACGAAACTGAAGTAGAATTCTTTGGTGGTCAACATATCTATGCTGATTTTGCTGAATGGTCAGGAGAAATCCCTTCAACTAACTATGGTTCACATACTTACGCAATTGAAGATATCATGAAAAATGCGTTACAACAATACTTATCTGGCGGAGACATCGATGAAGTGTTCGAAGCAGCCCAACAACAAGCTGAAAATCAACTACAATAATTTATCAGTTTAGTTAGAAGTTTACATTGATTGTAACCAAATATTTCTGGACGGGACTATTCTTCAGTGATATTTGGTTACTTTCTTTATTTAAAAAAGGGGGCATTTACAATGCACATGACTAACACGAGAAGAAACAAAGTGATGGGCTTACTATTTATTTCTATTCCCACTCTGTTAATTATATTATTCTATTTCTATCCAATGGTTCGTTCATTCTTGCTTTCAATGCAAAGTGGGATGGGGGTCAATTTAAACTGGGTGGGAATTGCCAATTATCGTCGTCTACTGGCAGATCCAGTATTTAAGCAAGCTTTTAGTAACACGCTAATTTTCTTGATTTTTCAAGTACCAATCATGGTGATACTTGCAATGTTCTTTGCAGTACTACTAAATCAGAAAACCATAAAATTACGAGGCTTATTTAGAACAATCGTTTACTTACCGTCGGTAACTTCTTTAGTTGCCTATTCACTAGTTTTTAAATACTTGTTCTCTAATACTGGTATTATCAATCAGTTCCTATTGTCCTTATCAATTATTGATGCACCAATTTTATGGTTATCCGATCCAGTATTAGCCAAAGTCGTGATAATTATTGCGATTACTTGGCGTTGGACAGGTTATAATATGATTTTCTTTTTATCAGCATTGCAGAATATTGATCCAGGAATTTATGAGGCAGCTGATATTGATGGAGCGAATAAAGTCGATCAATTCTTCAAGATTACAGCTCCATTATTGAAACCTGTTATTCTTTTTACAACAGTGACTTCAACCATTGGAACTTTACAGCTATTTGACGAGACAATGAACATTACACAGGGTGGTCCAGGAAATGCCACTTTAACCGTTTCGCAGTATATTTATGATTTGAGTTTCAAATATACACCAGACTTCGGTTATGCATCCGCAGTGTCCTTTGTCATTGCAGTTGTCATTATTGTTCTTTCAGCGCTTCAAATGAAAGTGGGGAATCGAAATGACTAAAAAATCCAATAAAGTATTAACGTATCTATTCTTAATTATGATGTCGATCATCTTTGCTTTTCCATTCTACTTTTTAATTGTAAGTGCGACTAACACAAGTGTCGATGTGACTAGTGGGCGCATGATGCCAGGATCAGCCATTTTAGATAACTGGAAAGCATTGGCAGAGCGTACTGATTTGTTAAATGCCTTTAAAAATTCAACAATTATTGCCTTTGGACAAACGACTCTCGCATTATTAATCGGTTCTATGGCAGGTTATGGTTTTGAAATTTATCGTACGAAAACCACAGACTTTATATTCAATTTCTTGTTAACATCCATGATGATTCCATTTGCAGCGATTATTATACCTTTATTCCAATTATTTGGTGTATTCAGTAGTGTCACTCCTTCTATTGGGATAAACTCATATGTCTCAGCATTTCTCCCGTACATTTCTACTGCCTTTCTAATATTCTTTTTCCGCCAAAACACCAAAATGTTTTCGCGTGAGTTATTGGAGGCCGGAAGAATTGATGGCTTAAGCGAATTTGGCTTATTCCTTCGAATTTATATGCCAACAATGAAAAACTCTTTTGCTGCCGCAGCTATTATTACCTTTATGAACAGTTGGAATAATTACTTGTGGCCATTGGTTACATTGCTGTCTCCGGATAAGCAAACGGTCCCATTGTTGCTGTCGAATTTAGGTTCAAGTTATGCACCAGATTACGGTATGATGATGTTAGCCATCTTAATTTCAATGGTTCCGACACTAGTTATTTTCTTCATGCTACAGAAATACTTCGTAGCAGGTATGCTAGGATCGGTTAAATAATTTCTAACTATAGCTTATTTGATGTTTAGATTGTTAAACATCAAATAGCTTTTTTCAATATATAAAATCATTCAATGTCAACAATCGCCTAGGCCTGTCTTACGCTGAGGCAGTTGCAGTTGATTGAGAAAGTAAGATCGAAGAAGGAATACAAGTTAAAAGTGGGATTCCTTTTGACAGACAGTAGAGGTGCGTGTTAATGACTATCCATACAGCAGCGAATGTAAAACCAAGAAGTCATCAGCTTAAGTGGCAGGGCTTAGAATTTTATGGCTTCATTCATTTCGGTATTAATACTATGACAAACAGTGAATGGGGAAAGGGACATGAGGATTTAAGCGGCTTTAATCCGGAGAGTTTAGATACTAAGTAGTGGATAAACCCATTGAAATCAGCAGGGATGAAAGGCGCAATTTTAACGTGTAAGCATCATGATGACTGTTGCTTATGACCTAGTAAATACACAAAGCATTCAATTGCAGCCACACCGTGGAAAAATGGGCAAGGTGATATTGTAAAAGAATTTTACGGCGCATGTAAAGATTAGGATATGAAATTTGGTTTGATTTATCAACTTGGGATGTGACAGAAGGAACGTATGGTTTTGGAAAGAATATGATGATTTCTTCGTTGCCCAACTAGAAGAATAATTAACTCAATACAAAGAGCTGTTTGAAGTGTGATTTGATGGCGCAAATGGAGAAGGGCCAAATGGTAAACGTCAATATTATGATTGAGAACGTTATTATGCAACGATTCGTCATTTTCAATCAGAGACTGTAATTGCTATATGTGGTCCAGATGTTAGATGGATTGGTAATGAGGGAGGACATATTCGAGAAAATGAATGGAGTGTTGTCCCAGAAAGGCTTAGGGATGCGGAAAAAATAGCAGAAATATCGCAACAATCAGCTGATGATCCATTTATTATGAATTTAAAGTCGACTAATCAGGATTTAGGAAGTCGAGAAACGCTATCGACTTATAAAGGGAATTTGATTTGGTATCCAGCGGAAGTGGATGTTTCTATTCGTCCAGGATGGTTTTATCATCCAGAAGAAAATAGTGCTGTTAAACCAGCTGACGAACTATTTGAACTATATAAGCAAGCAGTTGGCGGAAATGCTACTTTACTATTAAATATACCACCTAATCGTGATGGCTTAATTGATCCGATTGACGTGGCAACATTAAAAGAACTGGAGGCTAAACTGAAGAAAATTGGATGATGTCAATCTGTTAGACGGAGCTGGAATGGCTGATTCTTCAATAAAAACAAACGGTCGATATAAATTTACTGATGGATTCTTCGTTAGATTCGGTCTACTGGAGTCCAGAAGAAACTGATGTTCAATCTTGGCTTGAAATTACATTTGAACAGGAAAAATGCTCAATACGATTATACTTGGCGAAGCCATTCAACAAGGACAACATCTTGAAATGATAGAAATCAATGGGCTAATTCATGGTGACTGGAAAATAAATAACAAAAGTTGGTTCAAACGGTTATAAAAAGATTATCGCGATCGGAAATAGGACCTTAACTGAAATTAAATTCAAGTTTAGTCAGTTTAGAAAGCAAGTCACTGTTAATCATATAAAATTACTGAATATTGATAATTAACAGTGTAATCAAGCACGAAGAGACTACATGAAGCAAATCATTTGTTCGGTCGAATTTGTTAGTTATGTACTACTAAACTTTGAAGATTGCAAAGACATAACAACTCTGACGGAATAGATGAAGATTTATTTTGGGTCATTCTTCTGACTGAATATTTACAACATTATCTATTTGTTTTGCAGGAGTAGAGGATGTAGCAGACCATCATGTCATTTGAGTGACCACCGGGCAGATTGTACTCAACTTGATTAGAATCATAAGAAAAACCAGAAAGTATTAAAGGGCGTTGGTCATTAAATCAACGGTTTAACGGCGAAAGATGCATTAGTTATTCAAACCATTTCTCAAAACGTTACATTTGAAGCCAAGCAAGGCTATCGTGTGTCCTTTACGTATGAAGCGAGTTTGGATGATACCTAGCCTTCTTTAATTAGAGAGGGGGCTTATGATGCGCACTGTGACTGAAAGTATGTCACTCTTAAAAAGACTTGGAAGAATAACGAAACGGCAATGCTAGTTTCCTTTGATGTGACTGGATCGACACCGGGTCAAAGGTGGATAAGAATTTATTTGGACAGACGAACTAAAATTCTTTGCTTATAACGGTAGATAATTCGCCACAAACCGATAATTAATAAAGGAAAAAAGAAGCCTGTCTATGCCGTGGCATGTACATGCTTCCTTTGTTATTTCAGTTAAAAATGTAACTAGTAGGTCTAACATCGTGATTAAAATGACAAATGATAGCAAGTTGTGCTTTCAAAGGTATCCCCTTTTTCTAAAAGAATTGAACCAAATTGCGGGCGATTAATTGCATCTGGGGCAGCCTGAGTTTCAATGGTAATTCCAGCATATGGGGTGATAGCATGACCCCAAACTTTGGTATCTACAGGCACAGCACTATGTGTATAAATGACAATGACAGGTCGATCAGTATTAACAACGATTGAACGTTGATTATCAGGGTGAAGCAATCTCATTGCGTAGGCTGAATCCTTGTCTAAAACAAAGGGATGGTCAAAGCCATCAACTATTTTGAATTGTGGATGCTCACTAGTAAATAAATCCCCAAATACGGTGGGGGTTCTCAAATCGAAAGGTGTATTTTCAACACTTTCAATCTCACCCGTTGGAATGGCATCTTCTTTGATAGGTAAAAATTTCGATGCTTTAACATCCAGAATATGATTTTTAATGGACGCATGCTCGCTACCATTTAGGTTGAAGTAGACATGGTTCGTTGGATTAAAAATTGTCATGTCATCACTCTTTGCAAAGTAGTTAATCGTCCAGTTATTATCGTTATCAAATGTATGAGTCACACGGTTATGAATCGTTGCAGGGAAGCCACTGGTTCCGTCTTGTTCAGTGTATTTAAATATAACACTGACTTGATTATCGCCCTCGACCACGTCATAAGCCCATTTTTGAATGTCATATCCATCTTGACCACCATGTAAATGATGATCATTATTATTAATATTTAACTCATGGACTTTGTCTTTTAAACGGAATGTACCGTTTTTTATCCGACCAGCAATCCTACCGATTGTAGCGCCATAATAGTAGGTGCGAGCAACAAGTGCATGTTCGGCATTATCGTAACCTAAGATAATGTCATCTAATTGACCAGTATCAGTTGGTACTTGCCAACGATTTATGCGTGCGCCTAAATCCGAAAAACTAACAATAACTCCGTGTTTATTCTCAATAAATATTTCATCAAATGCTTGGTCATCTAATTGACCAAAAGGCTTAATATATACTTTCATAAAATGCTCCTTTTTCATTAAATTTCAATGCTAGAACCTTTTATCGGTTGCTAACAAGACAAGAATATTATACCATATTATGGTAAGGCTTTCATGAATAAGGATTATAAAAAATGTAACAGCAGAGGAGAAATGTACGAATGAATTCAATTGTTGCAATGCTAACAGACAAATATAAAGAAATTTTTTCAACAGATAAAGAGCTAAGAGCATTTTTTTCACCAGGTCGTGTGAATTTAATTGGTGAACATACCGATTATAATGGTGGGCATGTGTTCCCAAGTTCCATTACTCAAGGTACTTATGGGATTGCTAAAAAGCGTGAAGATCGTGAGATTCACTGTTATTCAATGAACTTTGAAGAAGGTGGCGTGATTGTTTTTAACTTAGACGACTTGTCATTTGTTGAGTCAGACAGTTGGGCAAATTTTGTTAAAGGCATGCTGAATTATTTAATTGAAGCAGGTCATCAAATTGATACGGGCTTTAACGTGCTAATTTACGGGAATATCCCCAACGGTGCAGGACTGTCTTCATCTGCTTCTTTGGAATTATTAATCGGAGTGCTCGCAGAAAAATTGTATAATTTGACTTTAGAAAGATTAGATTTAATCAAAATAGGACAGAAAACAGAGAACCAATTTATGGGAGTCAATTCAGGGATTATGGATCAATTTGCGATTGGTATGGGTAGTAAAGATATGGCGATTTTCTTGAATACCAATACATTAGATTACGACTTAGTACCTGCTGAATTTGGTGATAATGTCATTTTGATTATGAATACGAATAAGCGAAGAGAATTAGCAGATTCTAAATATAATCAAAGACGCAGTGAGTGTGAAGAAGCACTCAGACGCTTGCAGACAGAATTACCAATCAATAGTCTAGGCGAATTGACTGAAGAGAGCTTTGAAGCTAACCGCTCTTTAATTAATGATGAGGTATTAGAACGCCGGGCTAAGCATGCTGTTTACGAAAATGTCCGAACCTTATTGGCCAAAGACGTGCTAACTAAAGGCAAGCTCAAAGAGTTTGGTGAATTGCTGAATCAATCACATATTAGCTTACGAGATGATTACGAAGTTACTGGGCTTGAACTAGATACATTGGTCGAAGCTGCTTGGCAACAAGCAGGCGTACTTGGTGCGAGAATGACAGGTGCTGGAATGGGTGGTTGTGCGATTGCTCTCGTAAATTCAGAAAAAGTTGAAGAAGTGAAGGCAGCTGTTCAATCGGCCTATAAGGAAAAAATAGGATATGCTGCGGATTTTTATGTCGCACAAATTGGTGATGGAGCAAAAGAATTAGTTTAGATTTCAAGCCATCATATATTAAAAGAGCCTTGAGGGGTTGACTACAGACATTAGTCAATCTCAAGGCTCTTATTTTATTTTTTAAAGGCCAATACTCTGGCGTTTGTAACTTGGCGAATATCGCCATGTTGGTTCTTCGTGATTGTTTCGTATGAGACAATGCCCTGTTGGGGTTTCGATTTTGAGGGTTTTATATCGGTGATTGTAATGGTAACTGACAAAAGATCACCAGCCCGAGTAGGGCTAGGCCATTTTAGGTCGACGCCTGCACCAATTAAGCCATCCGCTAAGGGGAGGAAAAGGACTGTTAATCTCATACTAACTGCAGCCGTTAACCAACCACTTCCAGCTAGGCCTTGAAAAAACGTTTCTTTTGCTTCTTCTACCTCTAAATGAAAAACTTGTGGGTCATACTGTTTAGCAAATGAAATAATCTCCTCTTCAGTTATTTCATAGTCTTGACTACTTTCAAAAACATCTCCGACGGTTAAATCATCTAAATATAATTTTGCATTCAATTTGTTGACTCCTTTATTCATGATGTTAGCGTTATCTTAATCAATTGCGTTATTCTTCGCAAGCTTTCTGCTTTTTAGGGTCAGTTTTTAATATGGAAGTTACCGGTAACATGGTATAATAAGGCTATGGAGGATTAACTATGGATATAAAATTAATTAGCCAAGAGAGGGCTGAAGATTTAAATATGCCAAATGAAGCTTTTGAGTTGTTTGGTAAGTTGAATGTTCAGCGATTAGATCAACAATGGGACTATTCTATTCATTACTTTGAAGAAAGTAGATGGGATGTTTTTCCTGATGAGTCCTATGATTGGCAGCAAGTAATGGCTCAAGGCTTTGCCTTGGGGGCGTATGTTGATGAGCGATTGCTTGGCTTAGCAATCTTCCAAGATGATTGGAAAAAATTCATGTACTTGCATGATTTAAAAGTGACGCAAGCCTACCGTAATAATGGTGTGGCTGCTGAACTAATTAAAAAAGGTCATGAGTTAGCCTTAGAAAGAGGTTACCGTGGCATCTACACGATAGGCCAAGATAATAATCTTGCGGCTTGTCGCTTTTATTTAAAACAAGGCTTTTTGATTGGTGGCTTTAATGACTGGGATTACCGTTATACTCAACAAGCCAATAAAGCGGATATTTATTTTTATTTGGATCAAGCAGCAACAAAGCCAAAGGAGCGGACAGTATGATCGATCATGACTGGTTTAGTGTCCGTCAATTAGCTGAAAAGACGTATGCAATAAGTGAGTGGGGCCATTGGGAAAAGGTCCATTCATTTTTGTTAATTGGTCAAGATAAAGCGGCCTTGATAGATACCGGCTTAGGCATTGCGACTATCAAAGAAGTGACGGACCAGCTGACTGATTTGCCAATCTGTGTCTTAACAAGTCATGTCCATACGGATCATATTGGTTCCCATGCTGCATTTGACGATATTTATGTTCATGCAGCCGATGAGGCTTGGTTAAAGAATGGTATTCAGGGGCGGACTTTGGAGCAAATTAGGTTCGACTTAACTCGGGATTTAACAAGCGACCTGCCGGCCTATTTTGACCTGGAGGGCTTTGTGCCTTTTATGGGTGAAGCGAGTGGGCTCTTAAGGGATGGTCAGCTGCTTGACTTAGGTCAGAGGTTGGTGGAAATCATTCATACTCCGGGGCATTCGCCGGGACATGTCGCTTTCTTGGATCACCAGACGCAATTTTTATTTACGGGCGATGTTTTGTACACACAAACGCCGGTTTATGCGTTTTATCCCTCAACGAGTCCAGAAGATTTAGTGACTTCTTGGGAGAAATTGAGTCGTTTGCCCAAAATCGCAAAAGTTTTTGGTTCGCATAATCAGCTCGGTATCGAACCGAGTATTCTGGATGAGGCTGGCCGAGCAGCGGCTTTTTTGCGACAACATGAGCTTGTTCATTGGGGCAGTGGCCTACATGAATTCGGGCAATTGAGTGTGAAATTTTAGAACAATTGAAGAATAATTTTATCAAGTAAAGGAGACGCTATGAAAAAAATTGGTATTTTAACGAGTGGTGGCGACGCACCAGGGATGAATGCGGTCATTAATGGAGTAGTTACTGCTGCTAAAGCAATGGATATTGAGGTAGTTGGTTTTATGAATGGCTTTGATGGGCTAATTAATAACGAAACTATGGCTTTACCAATCGCTTTTGTGAAGCAGATTAATGCTTTAGGTGGGACTGTCTTAGGGACTGCTCGCTCTGAGGCTTTCATGGATCCACAGGTACGTGAAAAAACGATTCAACGCTTAAAGGATGATGGCTTTAGTGGCCTGGTTGTCATCGGTGGTGATGGTAGTTATAAAGGTGCTCAAGCGATTATCAAGTTAGGTTTTCCGGTTGTTGCTTTGCCAGGCACGATTGATAATGATATTCCATTGACCGATTCAACGATTGGCTTTAGAACCGCACTCAATAATGTGATGGATTCTGTCGACCGGATTGTCACGTCAGCGGCGAGTCATGGTCATAACTTTGCGATTGAAGTGATGGGACGTCGTGCGGGAGATATCGCCTTGTGGTCTGGTATCGCCTTAGATGCGGATGTGATTATTACTCAAAAAGAAGAATTCAATAGTGAGTACGTGATTGCTGCCTTAGAAGCCTCGAAAGCTTCTGGTAAAAAATATCGTTTGGTGATCATTGCTGAAGGGGCAATGACTGCAGAAGAATTTAAAACGACTATCGAAAGTGAGTCTACATTTAAAATTCATCCGCTCTTACTAGGACATATCCAAAGAGGTGGTATGGCGTCACTAGATGATCGAATTGTTGGTAAAATTTATGGTGAAAAAGCGGTAGATTATTTAGCAAATGGTGGGACTGGCTGTTGTATGGGAATTCGCGAGCAAGAAATTGTCAGCCAAGATATTGATGACGTCTTGTCAGCCTCAAAGGAAATGATCTTACCTTTTTCATATGCAGCAAACAGCTACCGTTACCATATTTAACTAATGAATAAAGGGGTATAAACCATGCAATTATTTATTGACGGAGATGCCTCGCCAGTTAAGCAGGATGTGATTGACTTGGCAGAAAGATTTGGGCTCACAGTGCAAATTGTCACCAGTGTCGACCACTATACGACGCGTGAATATCCGGCTTTTGTTAGCATGACTTATGTGGACAAGGGACAGGACATGGCGGATTTCAAAATCGTCTCCATGCTTCATAAAGGAGACATTCTAGTCACGCAAGATTATGGCTTGGCCTCTTTAATCCTGCCGAAGGCACGGGTCTTACATCATACAGGCTGGGAATATACAGCGACGAATATAGATCAACTCTTAGCCAGTCGTTATCACAGCAGTCAATTAAGAAAAGCTGGCCATCGAACCAAAGGACCGCGCCCCTTTTCACAGGAGCAGCGCCAAGCCTTTCGAGAGTTACTCGAACGCATGATTAAAGAAGAGCTAGCCAAACATCAAAAGCAGTAAAGCTGCTAGAATAATCAACCAATACAAAGGGGGAGAAGGCTATCGCAACATTAAAAGATGTCGCTCAAAAAGCGAACGTATCAAAGATGACTGTTTCGAGAGTCATCAATCAGCCCGAATTAGTCACGGAAGAATTAAAAAATCTTGTTTTTCAGGCCATGGAAGAACTCAATTACCGTCCCAATACAGCGGCTAAAGCATTAGCCCGCAATCGAACGATGGTAGTTAAGGTCTTAATTTTAGAAAAAATGGACATCACAGAACCTTATTACATGAATCTTTTAAATGGTATTGCTCAGGAGTTAGATAAACATAGTTATGCCTTACAATTGATGACAGAAAATTCGGTCGACTTAGGAAATTGTGATGGCTATATTATTACTGGCACCCGCAAATCTGACTTTGAATGGATTCCTCAACTAGATAAACCAGTCGTTTTGTTTGGTGAAAATGCGAATAACATTCCATTTGTCGACTCGGATAATCAAGCTGGCATTGAGACTGCCACGCAATACGCGATTGATCAAGGCTATGAGCACGTGATTTTTATGGGAATAGATGTACCGGAATTATTTGAAGCATCACGTGAGAATGGCTATCTATCAGTGATGGCGCGCTATCCAGAAAAGGATGTAGCGATCCATCGAATGAAAAACAGTTCTTCCTTGGCCGCTCGGCTCACAATGGAAGAGATAAAATTTAAGCCAAACACTTGTTTTATTTGTGCCTCGGACCGAATCGCGATTGGCGTTGAAAGAGGGTTGCAAGAGTTGAATCTGACGATACCAGATGATTATGGCATTATCGGCTTTGACGGCGTTTTTCTGGATCAAATTGCTTCGCCGAAATTGACCACAATGAAACAAGATATCGTTGGCATGGGCCGCGCTTGCGTCAAGCAACTGATGCATCAAATTGATAAAAAGAAATTAAAAACACCGAATGAAATATTTGACGCCACCCTGATTGTTCGTGGGACAACTAAATAAGAGTTAGCCAGCAATAAGACCTCAGCAAATCGAGGTCTTATTTTATTTTCTCAGCTAGTTTAAAATCCGAAGGCAAAATAGGAATAATAAATTTGTGGTTAAATTAACATATCAATAAGATGATATCTTTCTTAATCAAATAGATATAATAATGACATTGGAAGTAATCGTGACTTTGTGAAGACAAGAAGAATGTCGCCAAATTTTTATGTTTTGAAAGATGTTAACGGTAACAAATGAAAACGCTTGAAAATATGAAAGCGGTATAGCATAATGTGATTAGGGAATAAAAGGTTGCGCGAGTAACCAAAAAACAAGGAGGGCCCTAAATGAAATTAAATTGGAAGAAATTAGCTCTAGCATCAGTTTCAGCATTAGCCGCTTTATCAACTGTAGCAGGTACTATTACTCAAGTAAAAGCTCAAGAAGGCGAAACATTAATCGTTTCGGCAGCTGGTGTTTATGATTATGTAAGTGCACATATTGCTGAGTTTGAAGAAGAGTACGGCGTAACTGTCGAAGTGTTAGATGCAGACATGTTTGAAATGTTAGACGGAATTGCTTTAGATGGACCTGCAGGGACAGGTGCGGATGTATATATTTCACCATATGACCGTATCGGATCTCTAGGAATGACAGGACAACTAGCCCCTGTAACATTAATTGATGAAGCTGGATACGACGAAACAGATATCCAACAAGTCTCAGCAAACGGCCAAATATTTGGTGCTCCAAGTGTTATCGAAACATTGGTAATGTTCTATAATACTGAATTACTAGATGCAGCTCCAACAACTTTCGAAGAATTAGAAGCAATTTCTCAAGATGAGGCTTATGCTTTTGAAAATGAAGAAGGTAAAAACGTTGGTTTCTTAGCTAAATGGACTGACTTCTACTTCTCATACGGATTAATCGCTGGTTACGGTGGTTACGTATTCGGATCTGAAGGTACTGACTTTAATGATGTTGGTTTAAACACACCAGAAGCAGTAGCAGGTATTGAATATGCAGTTGACTGGTTCCAAAACGTTTGGCCACAAGGTATGCAAGATGTAACGGCTTCAGGCGACTTCATGAACCAATCATTCTTAAACGGTGATACTGCAGCAATCATTAGTGGGCCTTGGGATGCAGCAGCCTTTGCAGAAGCTGGCTTACCATTCGGCGTCGCTAAAATTCCTACATTACCAAACGGTGAAGAATATACACCATTTGGTGGAGGAAAAGGTTGGGTAATCTCTAACTATTCTGAGAAAAAAGAATTAGCACAACAATTTATTGACTGGGTATCAACAGAAGAACAACAAAATCACTTATACAATGAATTAAATGAAGTTCCAGCTAACCATGCATCACGTGATGCGGCAGTAGCAGCGGGAAATGAATTAACAACTGCGGTTATCGAAGTGTATGCAAACGCAGAACCAATGCCAAATATCCCACAAATGGCAGAAGTTTGGGTTGGCGCTGAGAACTTAATGTTTGATGCTGCTTCAGGTAACAAAACTGCACAAGAATCAGCAGATGCAGCGGTAGAGTTAATCACTCAAACAATTGAACAAAAATACTAAAACGATTAAATAATAGACTGTCTGGTGGGCTAACTAAATGCTCACCAGCTTTTTATTCGAGGTCATACATTAATTTAGAAAGAAATACGCAAGTTTATTTTTTAGTGGCATGCGTATCAAGGAGGTTTTATTGCATGGAACAAACAGCCAAACCAAATCATAGTCCTCATACAGCGAGACTGCTCTCAATTATTCCAGGCTTTGGGCAATTATATAATCGACAACTTATTAAAGGACTACTCTTTCTAGTGGTAGGCGCTTTATTCATTTATGAAATGTACACTTATGGGATTTCAGCTTTTGCTGGCTTGATTAGTTTAGGAAGCGTGGCGGGTGAAGATCATTCACTGTTCTTAATGATTCAAGGGACCATTCAAATTTTGGTGACGATTATTTTCGTCTTCTTCTATGTTTTTAATATATATGATGCGGGAAAAGTTGCTAAAAGTAGAAAACTTGGTTTAAAAGTCAATCAGACAATCAGTGAATTATTAAATAACGTTTACCTAAATGGTTTCCCTTATTTATTAATCGTACCTGCTTACCTATTCATGATTTTTGCGATTGTTTTCCCAGTGCTAGTTACTATATTTATGGCATTTATGGATTATGATTTCATGACTACTCCGCCATTCAACTTGATTAGTTGGGTTGGATTTGAAAACTTCGCAGATATTTTCTTACTCAGTACTTTTAGAGATGCCTTCTTCTCAGTATTTAGTTGGACAGTTATCTGGACTGCGTGTGCGACAACTCTTCAAATATTCTTAGGAATTTTAACTGCAGTTGTAGCCAATCAGAAATTCATTAAAGGAAAACGTCTCTTTGGTGTTATTTTCTTGTTACCGTGGGCTGTTCCAGCGTTCATTACGATCATGACTTTCTCGAATATGTTTAACGATTCAATTGGTGCTATTAACACGCAAGTCATTCCATTTATTAACAACTTACCATTCGTCAATATTGGTTTAATTGCTTGGAAGACTAATCCATTCTGGACAAAGATTGCGATTATTATGATCCAAGGTTGGTTAGGTTTCCCATATATTTATGTAATGGTTACAAGTATTTTACAATCAATTTCTGAAGACTTATATGAAGCCGCTCGAATTGATGGAGCGAATGCGATTGACCAATTCAAGAGCATCACTTTACCAGTTATACTGTCCGTCGCAGCACCAATATTTGTTACTCAATATACCGGAAACTTTAATAACTTCTCGATGATCTACCTCTTTAACGATGGAGGTCCCGGAAGTGCTGGTGGAGGAGCCGGTCAGACAGATATTCTAATTTCATGGATTTATAAGTTGACAACAAGTGGAACACCACAATATTCTATGGCAGCCGCGCTAACATTAATCGTGTCTTTAGTGGTGATTACAGTATCACTGATTGTCTTCAAGCGTACAAATGCCTTTAATATGGAGGATATTTAATATGAAAAATATTGGAAGTTCAGCTAAACTTAATAAGTTTTTAGTTAGATTTTTCACTTATCTATTCTTAATAGTGTTATCAATTATTATTGTGTATCCATTAGCAATTACGGTAACATCAGCATTTCAACCGGGTAACACAACGGCCTTTGCTTTAAGATTAGATACTCAGTGGACACTTGAAAACTTTAGACGTCTTTTCGAAGAAACACGCTACTTACAATGGTATAAGAACACATTAATCGTTGCGATTACAACAATGGTGGCTCAAGTATTTATTGTAACGATTGCTGGTTACGCATACTCACGGTACAACTTTATTGGGCGAAAACAAAGCTTACTTTTCTTCTTGGTCATTCAAATGGTACCTACGACGGCTGCTCTAACGGCATTCTTCGTAATGGCGCTGTTATTAGATGCAATTAACGAATCATGGTTCTTATCTTTCCTATACATTGGGGGAGGCATTCCAATGAATACTTGGTTGATGAAAGGCTATTTCGATACGGTACCTTATGACTTAGACGAATCCGCTAAGCTAGATGGGGCAGGTCACTTCAGAATTTTCGGTCAAATTGTTTTACCGTTAGTTCGCCCGATGATCGCTGTTCAAGCTTTGTGGGCCTTTATGGGACCATTCGGTGACTACATGCTATCGAAATTTATTTTACGTAATCAAGAATACTATACGGTTGCAGTTGGTCTACAAACCTTCTTAAACGATACACGAAATCAACGTGTTGCATTATTTGCGGCAGGCGCAATATTAATCGCCTTACCTATCTCAATTTTATTCTTCATGCTACAGAAAAACTTTGTTTCTGGTTTAGTTGCAGGTGGTACAAAAGGGTAATGAGTTAAATAGTACAAGGCATCGTGTTTTCTACCAGGAAAGCGATGCCTTTTTGTTTGTAATTTATGTTACACTTTTATTAGTTCAAATGAATGGAGAGTCACATTATGGAAATTTTCCCTTTAAACTATATCAAATATAGTTTTTCACCTATTTTAAGTTTTACCAAACGTCAGTATTTAAAAATTTGGCAGATGATTGTAATCATATTTGTTTTAACTGGTTGTTTATTAATGCCGATGTCCTTTAGTCTAGGGCGTATTAAAGAAGTGAGTTTAAATGACTTTGTGCCACAGGCAATGTCAGTGATTACATCTGATTTTGTAGAAGAAGTACAAAACTTAACACCCACAGCAGGAGGCTTTGAGATTACAACAGATACGATAATCTTAGATGAAAACTCAACTATTCTTGCTTTATATTCTGAAGAAGCAGATGGACTAAAGGCTATCGAGAATAAAACAGGGGTTATTTTGACCTCAACTTCCTTTCTAATAAAAGAAGCTGATCGTCCGTTGATTCAACAAACTTATCTAACAAACTCGACTTTAACTTCAGAGGAGTCAGAAGAAGCTATGATTAGTGAATTATCACGCCAATGGTTTGAAGTCAACCGGATGTCTGTTGTGTTAACCAATTTTATTAATGTTTGGCTATTAATGTTATTAAGTTCTTTATTTGTAATTTTAGGTTCGAGCTTATTCCTATCATTTATGCGCTTAAGCAACCTTTATAGCATACAATCCTACCGTGAAGCCTTACATATCTGTTTACATGCCTTTTTACTTCCAACCTTTCTTGCCACATTACTTGGCTTTTTCACTCAGGATCCAATTCTGATGTTGACTTTCCAAGGAATTGGATTTGTTTTAGTTCTATTATGGATGTATTGGAAGACTCATTTCCAAGATAAATATGTTGCTAAGCAACAAGCAGCTGAAGTACCCAAATAATGAAACAGCCAAAGTAGACTAAGCCTAATCGTGTATCACATTTAAGAAGCCAAATGGTGAAACCGCTTGGCTTCTTTTTAATCTAATTGAGTAACTATGGTACAATAGTGAAAATAAACCGCTTGAATGCTAAAGAGACTTACATGGCAATCAGAAAGGGGGAAAACATGAAGAAAATAGGTTTTATTTCCGATTTGCATATCGACTCTAGTCCAAAGTATCAGCCAGAAGATTTCTTGAGCACGCTCGCTCATCTGATCCATGATCGTTATATCGACACTTTAATTATTGGCGGCGATATTTCTAACCATCATAGTACGACCACTCGCTTTGTCGAGAGGCTCCAACAGATTACGGGTGTGCCAATCTATTTCATCCCAGGCAACCATGATTATTGGGAAATGGAAGAGGCCGTGAAACATACTAAGCAAGTACATGAAATATTTAAAAGTCATCCTCAATCTTTAATGAATGCGCCCTTGGTATTAAATGAACAATACGGCATTGTTGGTAGCCCAGGTTGGTATAATCATACTTATCACGACCCAAGGTTTTCAAAAGAAGAATTGGAAATTGGTAAATATCGAATGGCAACTTGGCAAGATAAAGTGCACTCGAAATGGCCTGTGAACGATGGTGAATTATCTAAGTATTTTAGTGATGAAGCTAGAAAACATATTGTTCAAGTAAATCGCCCAAAGATCATCTTAGTCACGCATGTCATTACCATTCCTGAATTTACGATTCCAATGCCGAATAAAATATTTGATTTCTTTAACGCTTATATCGCAACCAATGATTTTGATGATATATATCAGGAGTTTAGTATCGACTACAGCGTAATGGGGCATGTACATTATCGAGGGGAAATTCAACGAGATGGAACGAAATTTATTACCAATTCTTTGGGTTATCAAAAGCAATGGCGGACGAAGGAATTGTATCGAGAATTAACTGATTCTTTATGGGTCTTTAAACCATGAGTTCGAATGAAAAGGGCTTGTTTCGCCAGCAGTTTTAATTTGTGTTGATCCAAAGATCAATGATTCTTGTTGTTTTATTATGGACTCTTGCTCTTAGATACAAGGGGCTGGAAGAAAGAATCGAAAAACTTTTATAATAATGTTGAGTTATTGAGTTTGAATTGAGATAATGACTTCAATAGTTTCCAATTGCGATTAAAGGAGTATGTTATGCATATTAGTAATGTTATCATCGAATTTGTTAAAAGAGTTATTCAATATAACGATCAATTTGAAGAGATGGACCATAATTATCTTTGTAATCAAGTATTAGCTTTGCTTGGTGAGGAAGATTTTTCAGCTGTTCCAGAAGAAATAAGTGTTTTAAAGGCAGACACATTAGTATTGTTGGATGCCATGGTAGATCAAGCAGTTGTCAATCAAGTCGTTGAGGATTTTCAATCGACCCGAGAAATTTTAGAAAGTCGCTTAATGGACTTTATGTCGCCTGCCCCCTCACAAGTGAATCACAAATTTCATGAATTACGCCAACAGTCGCCTGAAAGGGCAACGGATTATTTTTATGAATTAAGCCGTCGAAATGATTATATTAAAACAAGAGCGATTGCTCAAAATATTGAATTTTCAACGGAGACTCAATATGGACCATTGGAAATTACGATTAATTTATCTAAACCAGAGAAGAATGCTAAGCAAATATTAGCAGAAAGCCAAGCTAAATCAGTCAAATATCCCCAGTGTCAGTTATGTATGGAAAATGAAGGCTATTTAGGGAAAGTCAATTACCCAGCGCGTTCAACTCACCGGGTTATTCGAGTAGATTTAAAAGGTGATGCTTGGGGCTTTCAATATTCGCCGTATGCTTATTTCCCAGAACATGCAATTTTCTTAGCAGAAGAACATCGTCCAATGTCGATTACTAAGCAGACTTTTGCTAATTTATTATATTTAATTGAACAATTTCCACATTATTTTATTGGCTCAAATTCTGATTTGCCTATTTCAGGAGGGTCAATTTTATCGCATGATCATTACCAAGGGGGCCATTATGATTTCCCAATGGCTAAAGCAGCAATCAATTATCATTTCCCTTTAAAGCAATGGCCAAGTATTTCGGCTGGAATTGTTAATTGGCCAATGTCAGTCATTCGTTTACAGAGTAAAGAAATCGAAGACTTAGTCGAAGCAGCTGACTTTATTTATGAAGCGTGGAAAGCCTATTCGAACGACGCCTTGTCAATTCGGTCCTATACAGAAGATGGAGTGCGTCATCATACCTTAACGCCGATTGCACGTCATAATGGGGAAGCTTATGAATTAGATATTGTTTTACGTGATAATAACACATCCGATGAGTTTCCAGATGGGATTTTTCATCCTCATCCTGAAGTTCAACATATTAAGCAAGAGAATATTGGCTTAATTGAAGTGATGGGCTTAGCGATTTTACCGCCTCGTTTAAAAACAGAGTTAGCTGAAGTTAAAGCCTTTTTATTAAATAATGACCACCAATTAGAAGAAAAGCATCTTGATTGGGCAGAAATGATTAAAGAAACACATGATATTACTGAAGAAAACGTTGATGACATAATTAAAGCAGAAGTCGGACATCGTTTTGCGACAATTTTAGAGCATGCTGGTGTCTTCAAACATGATGAAATTGGAGTGGAAGCCTTTAGAGCTTTTGTTGATGGCTTGACTCTCAAATAAGACGCGTACATAAAATGAAGCGAAAAGAGTTTGCATTAAGTATTGATATTGGTGGAACAAAGATAGCCTTCGCTTTGGTTGAGCGGTAGGGCCACTTAAAACTTTGTATACGAGTCTAAGTAATTCACAAGATGCCCAAGCATTATTCCAAAGCATCTTAAGTAGAATTCAAAAAAATTTAAAAACAAGTAATCGAAAGTTAAGTGAACTTGCAGGGATTTGAATTGCTTTATCAGGGAAAGTAGAACATAAAAATGGTGTGAAAATTTTCCAGTTGCTGAACCTCTAAGAGACACTTTAGAGGTAAAGCTACCCATTGCAATTAATCATGAGGTTAAAGTGGCAGCTTACGCCGAACATCATACAGAAGCAATGGCTGCAGATGAACTATTTATCTGTGTGACAATCTCGACTGGGATTGCCAACGCTCATAATATCAATCATCAAATGATTCCTGGCTCAGTCTTTTCATGCGAAATGGTCTTTTTACCGATTTCGTACGGGAAAAGACTGAAACGTTAGAGAATATTGTGGATGGAGCGGCAATCGAAAAAGCTAGACGACTTGTTTATATTGATGATTCGATTAAGACGCGTGAGGTATTTGAAAAACATATTCTTGCTGATAAGAAAGCTATTAAAATTATCGAAAATTGTGCAAAGAGTTTTGTATTAGGTTTATTTGTGGTGATTTGCGTTTTAGAACCTGCTCATATTACGTTGGGCGGTAACGTGGCTTATCATAATCCTCGTTTAGTGGCTGCAATCAAAGATCAGCTTACTTACTGGACTCGTTCATAAAGACCCTGATCACATCCTAGAGCGTTTGACGGTATCAACGATTGGTGCGGGTTTACTTAGTGTTAATCACGATATTTAACTGAATCAGTTATAGAGGACCCTTTTATTCCAGTCATATTCAGACGGGAATGAAGGGGGCCTTTTTATGTTCTAATTCATAATTCTGACATATTTTGTTGGCGGTGCTTTTTACGGTTACTCAAGGGTGTTTGTTCATACTGTTTTTTGGGATTTTAGAGAAAAATAGGTAGTTTCCACTACTGTAGAAGTGATACAGTGGAAGGAACAGAAGATTACCAGCAGCTAACTTGAATGATAGAAAGCATCGATATGAATCAGCAAGAAAGTAAGAATAGTGTTATAATACTGCCATGCGTTACGAAAGAATAATTTGATAAGGAAGGTTACAGATGCCAAAAAAAGAATTGTTCATTTTTGATATGGATGGCTTAATGTTTGATACAGAACGACTTGTTTATGAGTGCTACTTTGAAACAGCTAAAGTACATGGCTTCGAATTAAAACCCATTGTCTTCTCACACGTCCTAGGCAAAACACAAGCGGACATCGTGAAAACCTTACAGACTATTTATCAAGAAGATGAAGCGGTTGTCAAATGGCGAGAAGATATTACTAATTTAAAATATCAACTCATAGAAGAACGTCGGACCGTTCAAAAGAAACTCGGGCTAGTTGAAATTCTAGAATTTGCGAAAAGTAATCAAAGCCAAATAGCAGTTGCCTCTTCATCTAAGCGACAGGTGGTTGACCTTTATTTAAAATTAGAAGGTGTGAGCGATTACTTTGATATCAAAGTGGCGGGGGATGAAGTCAGTAAAGGCAAACCCAATCCAGAGATATTTTTAACCGCTTGTAAAAAAGCTGGTGTACATCCAGACAACGCTATTGTGATGGAAGACTCACCCGCTGGTGTAAAAGCAGCGAATCGAGCGAACATTACGTCATTCCATGTGAAGGACGACTTATCGGATCTACCATCTTATCCAGGGAAAATAAAGATTGCGACAGACCTATCGACGCTTAAGCTACCGCCTATCCAAGCAGATTATTCAGTGAATAATTTACTTGAAGTGCGTGATTTTATTCAAAAACATGCATTCAACCTCTAAGATAGACTAACGAATGGCATGAAAGAAAGGAATAAAGTTTATTGGAGAAACTAAATGATAAAGAAATTGTTAAAATTGCTTCGATGTATTACGAAGAAGGTCTGACACAAGCAGAAATCGCTCGTCAAAGAGGTGTGTCACGTTCGTTAATTTCCAAAATATTGATGGACGCCAAAAATGAAGGTATCGTTGAAATTATTATTAATAGTGAAAATGCTTATACAGCAAGCATTGAGCGAAAGTTAGAGAAGCAATTTAATTTAAAAAATGCGATTATCATTGATTCATTTAACTTAAGTCACGATGAAATAAAGAAAATGGCAAGTCAACAAGCAGCCTTATATTTGAAAAGTATTGTTGAAGATTACCGCAGTATCGGTATTTCTTGGGGGAATTCATTAAGAGGGCTGGTGGATCACTTTCCATTTATTAATCATCCAGATGTGAGCGTACTGCCTCTCATTGGTGGCTTGAGTGATGATTATTTCGATATTCAGTCGAATCAATTATGTTACGATTTAGCACGAAAAATGCGAGGAAAGGCCAAGTATTTATATGCGCCTGCCTTGGTATCTAATCAAGTATTACACGAGGAACTGAGTAACAACCGTGCAATCCAAAGTGTACTTGAAGAAGGACGTTTTGTGGAATTAGCTTTGGTCGGAATCTCGAGTTTAGACCAAGAAACTAATATGAGACGGATTGGCTATTTAAGTGTCGAAGATGTCAGCGAATTAGCGGAGAAGGAAGTCGTTGGTGTGATAAATTCACGTTTCTTTGATAAAACGGGAACTGAAGTGAAGGCTGATATTAATCAAAACGTATTGGGCGTAAGTCTAACGGACCTAGCGGATATCCCATTAGTGATGACCGTAGTTTATGGTGATCGTAAAGCTGAAGCAGTCAAAACTGCTTTGGATAATCGACTGATTAATGTTCTTGTGACAACCGATACCCTAGCTGAAAAAATAGTCGATCAAACAATTGAAGAAGAGAATGAAGCGAATATAAAATAAAGGAGATAACAATGGCGAAAGTAGAAAGTTTTTCATTAGATCATAATGTTGTTCAAGCACCTTATGTAAGGTTAGCGGGACAAGAAATACACTCAACAGGTGCAAGTCTTCAAAAATACGATTTGCGCTTTTTACAACCAAATCAAGAAGCGTTAACGACTTCTGCGATGCACACATTAGAGCATTTTTTAGCCATTCATATGCGAGATGAGTTGCCAGGATTAATTGATATCTCACCAATGGGCTGTCGAACAGGTTTTTACCTCGTTATTTGGGACAATCATACAACAGAAGAGATAGCCAAGGCATTAAAGAACGTACTAAAGGTTGTGCTAGACGCTACTGCAATTGAAGCAACAACTGCCAAAGAATGTGGAAACTATAAGGACCATTCTTTATTTAGTGCGCAAGAATATGCTAAACAAGTATTAGAACAGGGGATTAGTATTGATCCATTTGTACGAAAAACGATTTAGCTTTAACAACAAAAAAATCGCTAGTTAGACTTCTTAGAGAAGCCAACTAGCGATTTTTTGTTATGAAATTAGTTGTTGTGTGGTGTTAAATGCCAAATTTCATTGTTGTATTGTCTAATTGTTCTGTCAGAAGAGAAGAAGCCAGCTTTTGCAATGTTAACAATCGCTTTTTCAGTCCATGCAGTATGGTCTTCGTAATCTTTCAACATTTTTTCTTTTACTTCAATATATTCTTCTAAGTCAAGTAAGGCCATGAACCAGTCTTTTGATTTAATATCATTGTATAGACGGTTTAATCGAGTGCTATCACCTATGGCAAGTAACTCGTCACTTACGATGAAGTCAACAATCGGTTTGATCGTCTCACGCTCGTAAAACTCATGTGAGCGGTAACCGTTAGTGTTGTATAAATCAATAACATACTGACTTGATTTACCGAAAGTGTAAATGTTATCGTCGCCTACTAAACCGTGAATCTCAACGTTTGCTCCATCCATAGTACCAAGAGTTAACGCACCGTTTAACATGAACTTCATGTTACCAGTACCACTTGCTTCTTTAGAGGCTAATGAGATTTGTTCTGAAATATCAGCAGCAGGAATCAAGTACTGAGCATGTGCTACGTTGTAGTTCTCAACCATCACTAATTGTAAATGCGGACTTACTTCTGGATCGTTAGCGATTAATTCAGATAAAGTAAGGATTAAATGAATTATGTCACGCGCGATTGTATAAGCATTAGCTGCTTTACCACCGAATAATACAGTGATTGGTGTAGTTGGAATATTACCAGCTTTGATGTCGAAATATTTATGGATAACGTACATCGCATTCATTTGTTGACGCTTGTATTCATGTAGACGTTTGATTTGAACGTCGATAATTGAATGTTCGTTAATATCAACACCCATTGTATCTTGTAAACGTTTCTTCAAGCGTAACTTGTTGTTGAATTTAATTGCACGTAATTTTTCGATTACTTCAACATCTTCCTTGAAATCAAGTAAAGTTTCTAAGTTTTCAGTTTGTCGCCAGTCTTCACCGATTAATTGATCTAAGTAATCAGCTAATCCTTTGTTAGCATCCATAATCCAACGACGGAATGTGATACCGTTTGTTTTGTTTGAGAATTTTTCTGGGTAAATTGCAAAGAAATCTTTTAATGTTTCAGCTTTTAGAATATCACTATGTAAAGCAGCAACACCGTTTACACTATAACCAAAGTGAATGGCGATGTTTGCCATGTGTACATTACCATGGACGTCAATGATTTCAACTGCTGTGTTGCCAGGGAACTCATTTTTCTTAAGTTTGTCAAGTTGACGAATAATAGCAACGATTTCTGGCATGACTTCTTCAAGTTCATTGATTGGCCATTTTTCTAATGCTTCAGCTAGAATAGTGTGGTTCGTGAAAGCTGTCATAGATTGAACAATTTGCACTGCTTCGTGGAATTCAATACCGCGAGCCGTTAATAAACGAATCATTTCTGGAATGACGAAAGCAGGGTGAGTATCGTTAATTTGAATAACAGCAAAATCTGCTAAGTCATGTAAGTTGCTTCCTTTTTCAATGGCTTCATCGATAATTAATTGTGCACCATTTGAAACCATGAAATATTGTTGGTAAATACGTAATAATTCACCTTCACGGTCAGAATCATCTGGATATAAGAATAAAGTTAAGTTTTCTAAGATCTTTGTCTTATCAAAATGAATTGTACCATCTTCGATAATGTCAGCATTAACACTGTCGATATCAAATAATCTTAGACGGTTACGTTTTTCTTGGTTGTAGCCTAAAACGTCAATGTCATAAAGAGTTGATTTTAAAGTGAATTTTTTGAAAGGTACTTCATAAGTACGTTCGCTTTTGATTAACCAGTCATCACCAGTGATCCAAGGGTCTTTAATCGCATGTTGTTGATTGTCTTTAAAAACTTGCTTAAACAAACCAAAGTGATAGTTTAAGCCAACACCGTCACCGTTTAAACCTAAAGTAGTGATTGAGTCTACGAAACAAGCTGCTAAACGGCCTAAACCACCATTACCTAATGAAGGTTCAAACTCTGCTTGTTCAATATCCATGATGTTTTTCCCGTTAGCAATCAACTCGTTATTTACTTCATCGTAAATTCCTAAATTTAATAAGTTGTTTGATAATAACTTTCCAATCAAAAATTCAGCAGAGAAGTAGTATAATTTCTTTTTATCTTCATGTGTAGGTAGATCTTGTGAGGAATCACGAATTAAATCTAATAGTACTTTGTACAATTCTTGAGAAGTACACTCTCTAATAGGCTTATTAAATAAATCTAAGGTATATTGTTCTAATTTAGTCATTGTTTTCTCCTTTTTTGCTCCTAGTAACAGTTAAATAACAGTCCTTGTTAATAGAATTCAGCATGTTGTAGCTTTATATTGTGTGTGTAATGTTTGTATGTGTGTATTAAAAAAAATTATTGCTTTTCTAACTTTTCTTCAGTGGATTCCAATAATAGATCATCAGCAATTACTTTATCAGCTGGAAGGTTTTTATGATTTAATCGGAAGTAAATTTCACTTAATTCATAAAGCTCTTCACTTAAAGCATCAGTTATCGCATTATCTGTCATTCTCCATTTCCAGTTAATCCCTATGGTAGATGGAGTGTTCATACGTGCATCATTATCTAAATTCAATAAGTCTTGCATTGTATATACCGCTAAGTAACTTGGTGAAGCTGCGATACCTCGATTCAATGCGTGAGAAATTGTTTCGTCTTCCTTGCGATGTAAGTAACGATTCGCTTGCTCTTGAATCTCAGGAGACGCAGAATCTTTAAACCAACCTAAGGCAGTTTCATTATCATGAGTCCCTACATAAGTAACTGAGTTTTCAACATAACGGTGTGGTAGGTCGATACTATCTACCGTACTAAATCCAAATTGTAAAATACGCATACCAGGGTAACCTGTGCCTTCGCGCATGTCGATAACTTCTTGCGTCATAAATCCTAGATCTTCTGCAATAATTTTAACGTTACCTAAGCGCTCTTTAATAGTATCAAACAAAGCGATACCTGGCCCTTTAGCCCACTTACCTGATGCGGATGTTTTGGCATCGGCTGGGACTTCCCAATAAGATTCAAAGCCACGGAAGTGGTCGATTCTAACAACATCGTATAGTTTAAAGCTCTCTTCCATACGAGTTACCCACCAATCGAAATTATGACGCTTCATGTATTCCCAATCATAAATTGGATTACCCCAGAATTGTCCGTCTTCTGAAAAGTTATCTGGAGGAGTTCCTGCAATAACTGTTGGACGTTTTTTCGAATCAACTTTGAAAAATTGTGGTGTGGACCACATTTCAACACTATCACCAGCAACATAAATTGGCATATCGCCAATGATTTGAATGTTGTTCTTGTTAGCATAAGTTTTTAATTCATTCCATTGTTTAAAGAATAAAAATTGAGTGATCCGGTGGTAATTCATTTCGTCTGCCAACATTAGTCGATATTTCTCTAATGTTGATTCATCACGGTAGCGAATATCTTCATCCCATTGTTCCCAAGAAACTAAATTGAAGTGTTCTTTAATTGCCATATACTCAGCGAATGGTTCTAGCCAAGCTTCATTCTTTTCTACGAAGAATTTGAATTCAAATATTGCTTCGCTTTTCAAAAAGTTTTTAACAGCTTTTTCTAGAATAGGGCGGCGATTATTAAAAATAAGTCCATAGTCGATATTCTCTGAATCTGAGCCAAAATCTACCTGTTCAAAGTCAGCCTCTTCTAAAAAGCCATCTTTAACAAGTAAATCAAAATCTATAAAATGCGTATTTCCAGCAAAAGCTGAAAAAGATTGATATGGAGAATCGCCATAACTAGTTGTTGTTAAAGGTAAAATTTGCCAGTAAGTTTGACCTGATTTTACAAGAAAATCAACAAAATCATATGCAGATTGTCCGAAAGACCCGATACCAAATTTATTTGGTAATGAGGAAATATGCAATAGCACACCACTCGATCTTTCCATAGGGAATCCCCTCCTTAAAGTTTTATCAAATTCATTATAATGAATCTTTCCATCAAACGCAAACGTTTTCGTTAAATTAGTGTAAAACTAATGATATTCTTAAAAATACCTTTTTAGATAACATTACCATTGCAAGACTTAAACCGTTTTCGTATAATGGAATGGCTAGTGCCAACGTTTGCGTAATAAAATATAATGATGTGCAAAACGATTGATTATTCAGGAGGTTGAAGTCTTGGCTGTAACAATAAAAGACGTTGCATTTAGAGCAGGAGTTGCTCCGTCGACAGTTTCGCGAGTGATTCAAAATAATCCCTCGATTAGTGACGCAACAAAAGAAAAAGTAAGATTAGCAATGAAAGAGTTAAAGTATTATCCAAATTTAAATGCTAGAAGTTTAGTGAGTAGAAAATCATTTGTCGTTGGGCTGGTTCTACCAGATGCAACCGATGCGTTCTACCAGAATCCATTTTTCCCAACTGTATTAAGAGGGATTAATGATGAAGCATCAAAATCTGGTTATGCCTTACTCTTAGCAACAGGACAAACAAGTCTACATCGTCAAAGTAATGTAGAAAAAATGGTTCATGGTCGACAAGTAGATGGATTAATCTTCTTATATTCATCTGACGAGGATCCTACCTTTAATTTAGTACAAGAAATGGATTTTCCTTATGTAGTGATTGGAACACCATCATCAAAGTACGTTAACTTTGTAGATAACGATAATCAAGCAAGTTCATATGAAGGAACGAAACACTTAATTGAAAATGGCGCTAAGAACATTGCCTTTATAGGGGGAGATGTGAATCGAAGATTTATTCGCGATCGATTGGAAGGATTCAAACAGGCTTTAAAAGAAGCCAAACTACCTATTAAAGAAGAGTGGATTTTTAATGACGTTAAATTTATTGCTGAAGATGGCTTTAGATTTGTGGAAGCAATAAGTGAATTTTCAGAAGTTGATGCGGTTGTGATTGCTGACCAATTGGTTACAAAAGGCTTTAAAGCTGGCTGGCGAATGAAAGAGAAGAAGAGAATACCAGCATTGACCTTCAAGGCCTATGACTCTAGCGATGTGTTAATGACTCATGAGGATGCTTTTATTGATATACAAGCACAGCAACTAGGACAAGTAGCTTTTCAGATGATGATGGATGTGTTGAATGATGAACATACAAAACCAAGACGATTCGCCCACGAATTTATTCCTCACGTGCTCGTTAATCGCTAAGAAGACAGTAAGAAAAAACTAAGCGGTTGGCCACAAAAATGAGTGGGTCAACCGCTTAGTTTTTTTATTTGTATTTTTCTTCTAAAGTAGCCATCCATTTGCCAAGTAATGTACCCATAATGAGCATTACAGCACATAACAAGTATTCAATGACTGTAAAACCTACGTAATTAACAGGGATAATCATTAGTGTCGAAGCAAGAACAATCCCTACTATAAAATGGAAGAAGTAACTATAATAGCGTTCGAAAATTAATTCGATTGCTTTCGATAGTAGTAACACGGTTACTAAGCCACCAATACCTATTGGAATGATGACAGAAAAGTCGAGTGTTTTAAAACCGTCTGCCATTGCTGTATAAAGTCCCATATAAACGATAAAGTTTGAAGGGCTTAATCCAGGTACTAGAATACCCAGTGCAATTAAAGCGCCCGAAATAAACCATGCGATAAAACTAGGTTCGATAGCACCAGAAAAAGATTGCTTCCCTAGGTATAATAAAACTAAACCAAGCAGAAAAGACACGCCTAAAATAAGATAGTCTTTTTGAGAACGACCTTGCTTACCAGCTTCTTTCCATAAAGATGGAGCAGTTCCGACAATACACCCAACAAAGAACCAAAGAATGATGGTTTCGAAATTACCCAAAAGGAAACTGACGCCGAAAGATAGAATAACAATACCAGTTAAAGCACCTAAACCTACAGGTATAAAAAATAAGACATCATCTTTAAAGTTTTTAGTAATATTTGCTAAAAAGCGAATGATTCTTTCGTAAATTCCAAAAATGGCTGCTAATGCACCACCACTTACGCCAGGCAATATAAAACCTGAACCTATAAACATCCCTTTTACAAATCTTAGAATCCAATTCTGTGACGTTGATTCTTTCATAATTTCCTCCATTGCATCTAAATAATTTATGTTAGTTCTTTGTTATTCTAGCTCAAATTGAGTCATTCAGCAATCAAACTTAACTATTATAAAGTGTTTGTCCTATAAAGAACTGTATGTTTTGGAGCGTTACTAGTAGTCTATTTGCCTTTATAACTGTATCGTTTGATGCTTATTACTCGAAAAAACTCAAGTTTTCCGTATACTTAAGATAATGATACTATTAGTCAATTGTGGAAAGAACCTTAATGGAGGGAAATTAATATGAAATTCAAAAATTTAATAACAGCTGCCTTGGCATTAGGACTGATTGCATCAGCTCGTCCGACGCATCAATTACTAGCCCAAGAGGAAAGCGAATCAGAAGTTTCAACTGAAGTAAGTGAAACGTCCGAAAGCGAAATGGAAAGTACTGAAGAAGAAACTAGCGAGGCGTCATCTGAACAATCTAGCGAAGAAACCAAAAAAGAATTAACTGAAGAGGAAGTCGCGAAGTTGGCTGTTTACTTAGAACCAGGGAATGACTTCGACAGTAGTAAGAACTTAACGCATGATGAAATTAACGAAAAATATGAGTTGCTTATCGAAGAAGGACAAACAAATAACGAATTAACTGTTGAAGACGTTATTAAACTATTTGGAGAGCCAGGATACGAAAGTTCCTATGGAGACAGTGAGTTTCTACACTACTTAGCAATTGATGACGAGTCAGCTATCCAAGTGAAAATTCAATTTTATGAAGGAGAAGGTTTATATCAAGTAATCAAAGAAATTAGAGATAGTGAAGTGTTTGATGTATTAGATATGACGCCTGAAGAAGCATTGGACTACCATGAAAATAATGGAGTAACATATGATGAACTTGTGGAAAAATTAGGTGACCCATCACAAGTTGGTTATTACTTCAATTCAGGAAATCGCGAAGCAATATGGGTAACACGTGCAGAGGACGCAGGTGAAGTACAGTATGTAGCAGTTGATTATAGCGAACCGGCTGAAGAAATCTTAAGTTTCTACTCAGACAGTAGTTATGATGCCTTAAATCCTTCAGATGATACCCAAGATGAAGCAGAGTCTGAAGACGAGAATGCATCAGATGGGCTGGAATCATCACAAGAATCAGAGGAAAGTTCTGAAGAATAAAAAAATTAGAGGTGTTGCAAATTAAACTTGTAACACCTTTTTTTATCATGTTGCTGTGTATGTTTGATGTGAAAATAAGGACTAATTTATAGAAGGAGACTCTTTGTTATGAAGAAAATTTACGAAAGGCGCATTATAAAAATAGTCGCTGCTCTATTTTTGATAAGTAATGTCATTGCGGCTGGTAATGTTTTTGCAAATGCAACGCAGGATGTTAGTGAGTTGGCTACATCTGAGATATTGAACAGTTTGAGTATGGAAGAAGCATTTCCAGTTTATGAAGAAGCGATTAAAACGTTAGAATTTCATCAATTAGGTAGTGCTGAATGGACTGGAGCTAGTCTTGAAGAGGTACGAGACAGTGTTAAAGCAGAGGTAGAACCATATGAGGCAACCATCGATGGAGCCCTTGAATTTAAAATGCTACTCTATCCATATGGTACAGGCGCCTTAGATTCAGCAGAAATTGGCTTTCTCTTTGCAGAGGATCATTTAGTATTCGCTGCATTAGGTAATTTGATGGTTTCTTTAGATGGGGAAAACTTGCTTGCTGAAGAGGTTGCTGACGCACTTAGTCACGAGGGAGTAACACTAGCCGAAATATCGGAAGAAAATCCGAAAGTAAAGGCCTTCGGACATGTCTCAGTGGATGGTTTAGGGCGAGATATGCTTGCGATTGATGTGGGTGAAGAAGCAACAAATGGAGCCACTTACTTTTTATTTGTAGAAGAGGGGAAAGTTAAAAAAGCAGAGACAATGAATTTATTCTCTGCTATGCAAGGGACTCAAACAATAATGTTTGATAAATTAGCCCTTCATTATGCCAATGGGCAAATAGGACTCGCTTCGAATAATGTGACAAGTCATGGACTGGAATCATTAAACGTCGAGTCAGAATTGGACGTTGATCCAATGAAAACATTAATGACCAAAACAACTCTCACGAATCCTAAGTATGTAGAAGCTTGGCATGGTTACCAGCAAGTACTAGCTGAGTTATCCTTTAGGGACTTAGCATCGGAAGAGTTAATCGGGTCAAAAATCGAGGATATCGAAAAGGCGTTTGATGTTGGTGTCGAACCAAGACGTGTTGATTTTTCGGATTCACCTATTTCTTTATTAGTTTACACATACGAAGCAACTGAAATAAACCCTGCAACTGGTCAACCGGATATTGGAGAAATGGCCTTATACTTTGTTGATGAATTACTGGCTTATGCTAGTGTAGCAAGTCGTAGTTTTGTCATTGAAGCGGATAGGGTATTCAATAATGAAGAGGTAACTGCTATTGTCACAGAGCAACTTTCAATTGAAGATTTGGCGCATTTAAATCCACAAATTGTCGCAATGGGTTACATGTTCCAAAATGAAGAGCCACGCTCAGTTGTTGCTTTACAAAGTGGAGATACTGATGCAAATAGACAAGTGTCATTTATCTTCATCCGTAACGAAGTTGTTCGTGGAGAGGAAACCTATGCGCTAGAAGACGTGGTACAAGATATTCAAACTAATATGTTTTTTAGTTTAGGTGATTTTTTCGTAAACGAAGCCAATCAAGTAGAGGAATAGTCGGTTCGAATGAAAAAGTGAATGAATCGGCTATAAAAGCGACATAAAAAGAGTTATGTCGCTTTTTTTTGTTTCTGTATTCGCTTTAATTTGCTATAATTGCATAACAGAATGAATGATGGAGGAGATAAGATGGAAAAACATACACTGTATTATAGTGATAAATGTCCTGAGACAAAAGCTTTTGTAGAGGAGCTTAATCGTCAAGGCTACGAATATGATTCGATAAATATTACAGATTCTATGAAAAATTTAAAACAATTTTTGAAACTACGCGACAGCAGACCTCAATTTGAAGAAAGAAAATTATGGAACATGGTCGGCGTCCCGGTCTTACATTTGAAGAACAATAATTTTATATTTGAATTAAATGACTTGAAAGGTGTTTCATGTACCTTGACTGAAACACAGTAAGTAATAAATCAATCAGAAAGTAGGAAGAACATGGAAGAGACTCAAATTCAGTCATTAATGAAAGACGCGCGAGATGTTTTAAAACATTCTTATAGTCCTTATTCTCATTTTCCAGTAGGTGCCGCTCTATTAACAGAGGATGATCAAGTTTTTACTGGTGTTAATATAGAAAATGTTTCTTTTGGTGTGACCAATTGTGCAGAACGTAGTGCTATTTTTACAGCTGTATCAATGGGATATAGACCTGGCTTTATTAAAGCGATAGCAGTTGCAGGCGATACAGAAACGTTCCTTTCACCTTGTAGCGTTTGTCGTCAAGTAATGGTTGAATTTTGTAAGCCAGAAACTCCCGTTTATCTGACGCGTAATGATGGAGAAATTTTAACAACAACTGTGACGGAGTTAGTTCCTTACGCTTTTGAGAAATTGGATATGTAACTTTAATAGAAATAAGGTTTGCTTAGTTGGCTCCTATCACTGAAATTTGATATATTAAACTTAAACAACAAAGAGGAGAGATAAAATGGCACAAACATTTTTACACGCTTGTTATCGCGTACATGATTTAGAAGCATCAATGAAATTCTATACTGAGGTATTTGATTTTAAAGTGACTCGTGAAAGAAAATTCCCAGAGCACGGTTTTGACTTAGTTTACTTAGTAGTTCCTGGCAGTGATTTCGAGTTAGAACTAACTTATAACTATGACGCTGATCCATACACTATTGGAAACGGCTTTAGTCATTTGGCATTAGGGGTAGATGATTTAGAAAGCATCCATGCCAAATGTTTAGAATCAGGTTATGAAACAACAGAAATGAAAGGACTCCCTGGTAGCAAACCCTCTTATTTCTTTGTGTCAGATCCAGACGGTTACCGTCTTGAAGTGATGAGAAACAACTAGAAATCCATTGGATAGTTTAGAAAACGTGGGTTTGAGCTAGGTTAGTCAGATGACTTACGGTGGAGCGTTCCATTCTTGTGTTTATTCATTTCAAACATAAGAATGGATTTAACGTTGATAAACACTTGTTAAATACGAAAAGCTATGTTAAGATACTTTCTATGCGATGAGTCGAATAACAATCAGATTAGATTGTGAAGGCAAGGTATCAGAGTTTTTAACTCAGCCAGGATGGTGATACAAGTATTCGTTGCTGTGAACAATGCATACTAATTATTTTATAATAATTTTGCCGCTCGAAGAGTGGTTACCACTCAACAATCCTTAAACCAAATTGGTTTAAGGGTTTTTTTTATTTTGGTAGCCAAAAACGTATAATATCTGTTATTATATAATTAAGGTTTTATTAAAATGAAATTATAATTCGCTAAACATATTGATAATGACTAGCTAATGAAACTTTATGTTGATAAGTGATTTTTTTGTCAAAGGACGATTTTATTAAAAAAAAGACCAGAAAGTAATGTTAATGATTTTTTATTATTTCACTGAGTATTCATTTGTTTTCATGGAAAAAGATAGTAAAAAAAGGCAATTCCTCATGAAAATAAAACGCTTACATGATATAATGATTTTAATAAAGAAAGGAGCAGTTACTTATGAAACAACTTGTTGTTACTTTGCCAAATTTTGAAGAAAATATCTATTTTTTTAATCAAGGTAATCATGTTGAAGCTTATCGTTTCTTAGGTAGCAAATCTCATATACATGATGGAATAGAAGGCTATCAATTTAGTGTATGGGCGCCGAATGCTTATAAAGTTTATTTACTTGGAGATTTTAACCAATGGACTAATCAGAATATGAATTTATTTGATGGGGGTGTTTGGACTCTATTTATTCCGAATGCTCAAAAGGGTCAATGTTATAAATACGGCATTGATCATGGTAATGGTCATATTGAGTATAAAATTGATCCATTTAGTAATCGTTTCGAATTAGCACCAAAAGATGCGAGCATCGTATGGGATGTTTATGATTTTGAGTGGCAAGATGCTGATTGGTTACGTAGGCGAGCGCGTCGTGATAAATTTAGTACACCACTTCAAATTTATGAGATGCATGGTACTTCATGGAAGCAACATGAAGATGGGAGTTACTATAGCTTTGCCGAATTAGCCGATGAATTGATTCCGTATGTGAAAAAGATGGGCTACACTCACATAGAATTTTTACCTTTAATGGATCATCCATTAGAAGCGTCGTGGGGTTATCAAATTACAGGTTATTTTTCAGTTGGTGGTCGCTTTGGCACGAATGAAGACTTTAAAGAGTTTGTTAACCGAGCGCATCAAGAAAATATTGGCGTCATTATGGATTGGGTGCCCGGGCATTATTGTCGTAATGCTAACGCATTAGCTTACTATGATGGGACACCTACTTACGAGTATCAAGATATAAACAAAGCGAACAATGTTGGTTGGGGTACACTCAATTTTGATTTAGGAAAAACACAAGTTCAAAGTTTCTTAATATCAAGTGCTTATTTCTGGCTTGAGGAATTCCATTTAGATGGCCTGAGAGTCGATGCAGTATCTAACATGTTGTATTTAGATTTTGACCAAGGACCATGGACGCCAAATGAAGATGGAACGAATGAAAATAAAGAAGGCGTTAAATTCCTTCAAAAGATGAACCAAACAATTCATGAGGCGCTACCAGATGTACTAATGATTGCTGAGGAAAGTACAAGTCGAGAGAAAATCACGCATCCTGTCAGTGAAGGCGGCTTAGGCTTTGATTATAAATGGAATATGGGTTGGATGAATGACACATTGAAGTTTTTCGAGATGGATCCAATCTATCGACCAGAAAATTTAACTTTAATTACATTTGTTTTCATGTACCAATACAAAGAACGCTATGTCTTGCCATATTCACATGATGAAGTAGTCCATGGAAAAAGCTCAATGCTAGGTAAAGTTCCAGGCGATCGTTTTAATCAATTTGCAAACCTAAGAGTGATTCACGGTTATATGCTTGCTCAACCAGGTAAAATTTTACATTTTATGGGTAATGAGATTGGTCAATATTTAGAATGGCGATTTTATTCTGGTTTGGAATGGAATGATTTACAAAGACCCTTTAATCGTGAGTATCAACATTACATGCAAACGATTAATAAGTTAGGTCTGAAAGAAAAAGCATTTTTTGAACAAGATCACGAGCCAAGTGGTTTAACGGTACTTGATGCTGACAACTATGATGAAGGAGTGTTAACTTTTATTCGTCATGGCAAACATCCACGTGACTTTATTATTGTTATCTGTAACTTTGTGCCCGTGCAACGTGACTCTGTCAGAATTGGTGTCCCCTATCGTGGACAGTATGAAGTGCTTTTAAATTCTGATGCAAAAGAATTTGGTGGTAAGTGGACAAACGAAAAAGAAGTATTCAAAACAGAAGAGATTGAGTTTAATAATCAACCTCATTCTATAGAAGTAACAATACCTGCTTTATCAGTAATGTATATTCGACCGAAAAGAGTTTATGGCGTCAAAAAGTAAGGGAAGGGGATAGAATATGAATAGAGTTTAAAAAACTTTATTCCGTCTAGCCAACGTATAAAATATTCTGATAAATCTTTATGAAACAAGAAATAATTTCTATGATTCTAGCTGGAGGACAAGGGACTCGCCTTGGCGTTTTAACTAAGCAAACTGCAAAACCAGCTGTACCATTTGGTGGTAAATACCGAATTATTGACTTTGCGTTAAGCAACTGTGCGAATTCTGGTATTCGAAATGTTGGAGTGGTTACTCAATATCAACCACTAGAACTAAATGAACATATTGGAAACGGGAGTGCATGGGGTTTAAACGGCCGTGAAAGTGGCGCGACGATTTTACAACCTTACTCCAGTTCTGATGGAGAAAAGTGGTTCAAAGGAACAGCGAATGCTATTTATCAAAACATTGATTATATCGATTCTTTAGATCCAGAATATGTCTTAGTTTTATCAGGGGACCATATTTATAAAATGGATTATAGTGAGATGTTAGAGTCTCATAAAACTAATAATGCGAGTTTAACAGTCGGCGTGATTCCCGTCCCAATGAAAGAAGCATCGCGTTTCGGAATTATGAATACTGACCATTCCGACCGTATTATTGAGTTTGAAGAAAAGCCAGAAGAACCTAAAAGTAATTTAGCATCTATGGGGATTTACATCTTCAATTGGTCAACTTTACGTCGTTATTTAATTGATGACCAAGCTAAAGCTAGAGAGATGGAAGACTTTGGTAAAAATGTTATTCCTACTTATTTAGAAAATGGTGAAAATTGTTTTGCTTTTGCTTTTGAAGGGTATTGGAAAGATGTTGGGACAATTGAAAGTTTATGGGAAGCAAACATGGAGTTCTTAGACCCAAATCATCCATTGAATATCAGCGAAAAAGATTGGCGTATCTATACCTCTAATCGTTTAACACCACCTCAATATATTACTGAAGGAGCCCAAGTTAAAAACTCCTTAGTAGATGATGGATGTTATGTAGCCGGAGAAATTACTCATTCACTCTTGTCGCAAGATGTAAAAGTAGGACCTCATTCAATCGTCAAAGATTCAGTGATTATGTCTAGCGTCACAATTGGGAAAGATTGCCAAATTGAATACGCGATTATCGGAGAAAAAGCAGTAATCCCGGATGGCGCAAGTGTAATCGGAACCAAAGACAATATTGCAGTAATAGGTTATGCAGAAATAGTAGGAGGGCCAAAACATGATGGCGAAGAATAAATTAGCAGCAATTATAAACTTGACAGAAGATAATGAAGCCTTTAAACCTTTAACTAATACTCGTCCAATTGCAGCTTTACCTTTTGCAGGGCGTTATCGAATCATTGATTTTTTACTTTCTAGTATTTCGCATGCCGGCATAACTTCCGCAGCATTATTTATCGGAGAATCAGGACGAGCAATTTATGATCATATTCGTTCAGGGGAAGCATGGGATTTTGATTCTCATACTCAAGGCGGAATCTTTACTTTCTCACAACAAAACTGGAAATTAAATCATCATGAAGATAATGAACATGAAGATTTTTACTTTAATCACCGCATCTATATGACTCGTTCACGTGCGAAATATGTCTTTGTATCGGGCAGTAAAATTATTGCTAATATTGATATTAAAGCCATTCAAAAACAACATGTTGAAAGTGGAAAAGATTTGACGGTTGTTTATAAAGTCTTGAAACGAGAATCAATTGGCAAATCGCATCCATTTGAACGTTCACTTGTTTTTGATGATCAACGTGAAATTGTTGGTTTAAAAGAAAACGATCAATTGACCGATGAGTTAAATGTTAATCAAAGTTTGAATATGTACTTACTAAGTGTTGATAAGATGAATGAGATTATTGATCAAGCTATTGATGATGGCTTATATACGAGTTTAGACCAAGTCATCCAACATTACTTATTAGCCAATAGTGTTAACGCATATGAGTATACAGGTTATATAGCGAATATCAACACAATCGATAATTATTATCAGGCGAATATGGATATGTTAAAGCGTCAGAATTTCTCGGCTTTATTCCATAGTAGTTTGCCTATATTAACGAAGAGTAAGAATGGAAGCCCGACTTATTACTGTAAGAATTCTGAGGTTTCATCAGCCATTATCGCAACAGGTTCAGCAATTTACGGAACTGTTAAAGATTCAGTTATTCATCGAGGCGTAACCGTTGAAAAAGAGGCTGTCGTGAAAAACAGTGTGATTATACAAGGGACCAAAATTGGTGCGGGTGCACACATCGAGTATGCGATTATTGATAAAGGCTGTGTCATTGAGCCAGGAGCGAAAGTAATCGGAACGCGAGATAATTTAGCTGTTATTGGTAAAAATACCATTATTGAGGCAGCGGAGGCGCAATTATGAAAGTCTTATTCGCATCAGGAGAAGCAGCTCCCTTTTTCAAAACGGGAGGCTTAGGAGATGTTGCCTACGCATTACCAAAGGAAATGGTGAAGCAAGGGATCGATGTGAGAGTTGTATTACCGAATTATTCTCAAATGCCCGAGAAGTTTAAAAAGCAATTAACCGAGATTAGTCATTTTAGATTTCAGTTAGGACCCAAAAATGTTTATTGTGGAATTCAAACACTAACATTAGAAGGTGTCATTTATTATTTTATAGATAATTTAAGTTACTTTGATAGGGCATCTTTATATGGTGAATGGGATGATGGTGAACGATTTGGTTACTTTTCGACAGCGATTATTGAAATGCTTGAAGTGATTGATTGGATACCAGACATTATTCATAGTAATGATTGGCATACAGCGATGGTTCCAGTTCTACTAGTTGATCGTTATCATTGGAAAGAAAGATTAAGTCATATAAGAAAAGTGTTAACGATTCATAATTTACGTTTTCAAGGCGTGTTTGAGCCGAGAATTTTATCAGATGTTTTTGGTACGGGCTATAACACTTACACAGAAGATGGGTTAAAATATTATGACCGAGTAAACTTTCTAAAAGGTGCGATTAATTTTTCGGACCGAATAACAACAGTTAGTCCGACATATGCTGACGAAATAACGACTCCGGAATTTGGCGAACAACTTGATAGTGTATTGCGCTATAATAGTTGGAAATTATCTGGGATTATTAATGGGATTGACTATGATTTGAACAATCCGAGTGATGACCCAATGATACCATACCATTTTGATGAGAAGGATTTAAAAGGGAAGGCCTTGAACAAAGCAGAATTACAAGCTCAAGCAGGTTTACCAGTTCGCGACGATGTTCCCTTAATTGGTATAGTCAGTCGTTTAACAGATCAAAAAGGCTTCCACTTAATCGAGGAAATTTTGGACGGCTTATTACAACAAGAACTTCAAATTGTCTTATTGGGAACAGGTGATCCACACTTCGAACAGTCATTTAATTACTTTGCTTCGAAATATCCAGATAAGATGAGCAGTCTCATCACTTTTGATATTAAACTAGCGCAATTAATTTATGCAGGAAGTGATTTATTTTTAATGCCAAGTGCATTTGAACCGTGTGGTTTATCCCAAATGATGTCAATGCGTTATGGAACATTACCGATTGTCCATGAAACAGGAGGCTTGAAAGATACTGTAGAACCATTCAATGTATACACAGGCACAGGTACTGGCTTTAGTTTTAATGGATTTAGTGCACATAATTTGTGGCATACGATTGAACTTGCATTAGATGTTTATAACAATAATCCCTTAGCTTGGGAACGATTAGTTGAACAAGCTATGTCGCGTGATTTTAGTTGGGAAAAACCAGCTAAAAGTTATATCGATTTATATACTACCCTTATTAAAGAGTAATCTTTTGACTGTGAGCTTAGGCTTGCAGTCTATTTTTTGGACTTCTAGTATTAAAAATGCTTTAAATATTTATATCATTACACAAGAGAATGCACGCTTTTTATAATTATCGGTTATAATGAGAAGGCAAGTTCTATATATCAGTCGAGAGAATGATGCGGAGCTTGACTGACTATGTCACAATATTGATAACTTAATTTAGAAAGTGAGGCATAGCGATGAGTGATCATTACTATAATCCACATGAAGCGTCTTGGTGGAAAAAATTATGGCAAGGTTTTAAAAATTTATGGGTTTATTATCGCGGCTGGAAGATGCTGATTTTTATTGGCATGTCGCTAGGCCTATTGTTATCGACGTATTTAGTCCTTATAGCTAAGACAACAGACGTAGATACATTACAAGAAGGTTTAATGAACCAAACAACAGTTTACGATGTCTATGATGAAAAAGCTGGCACCCTCTGGGCACAAAAAGGGACTTACGTTACATTGGATCAAATTTCACCGCAAATGCGTGAAACTTTAGTGAGTACTGAAGATAAACGATTTTATGAACATAATGGCTTTGACACCATCGGTATAGGTAGAGCTTTGGTTAGTTTAGTTTTTAACCGCGATTTATCAGGGGGTGGAGGAAGTACCATTACCCAACAATTAACTAAGAATGCTTTTTTAACTTTAGATCAGACCTTTGAACGTAAGTTAAAAGAATTGTTTTTGGCTTTAGAAGTAGAAAAGCACTATACAAAAGATGAAATTTTAGAGATGTATTTAAATAATTCTTATTTTGGTAATGGCGTTTGGGGGGTCGAAGATGCTTCAATGAAATATTTTGGACATTCAGCTGCCTCACTTGATTGGAATGAGAGTATGGTCTTGACTGCGACATTGAATGGTCCATCGATATTTAATCCGATTGATGATTACGACCTATCCATTGATCGTCGAAATGCGATTGCAGAATATTTAGGAAGTGAGGGTATCATTAATCCAGATGATGCAGCTTACATCCAGAATAGCCCGATTTACTTATATGATGCATATCTCTCAAGTGAACAGGGACAAGAATATCCTTCCTATTTTGATGCGGTAATTAATGAAGCTGTTTCTCTAACCAGTATTCCAGAGTCCGATTTATTGTCGAAGGGGTATCAAATTTATACGAATTTAGAACCTTCTGCACAACAAATATTGAATGCTTCTTATGATACAAGTGCTTGGGTATTTGGTGATGACGGTACCGGCACACCTTTAGTCCAAAGCGCAAGTGCCGTTGTCGATCCGCATAACGGAGGTGTGATGGCTGTCTATGGTGGACGTGGCGATTATGTTTACCGTGGCTTCAACCGTGCGACGGATATGTATCGTGCACCTGGGTCTACAATTAAGCCACTCGCTGTTTATGTGGCTGCTTTAGAGTCGGGCTATAATATACATTCAATGGTTGAAGATGTTGTGAAAGGATATGGTAGAGATAATTATGCACCTGTGAACTATGATTTATATACGGATCCTGACGGTGAAGTGCCTTTGTATTATGCGTTAGCTCAAAGTAAGAATACATCAGCTGTTTATTTAATGAACGAACTAGGGATTAATCGCTCTGTTCAAAAATTAAAGCAGTTTGGCATTAACATTCCTCAAGATGATCAAACATTAGGTTTAGCTTTAGGTGGTTTAAAAACTGGTGTGACGCCACTGCAATTAGCCAATGCTTACGCAACATTTGCTAATGATGGCGTGCGTATTGAAAGTTATTTTATTCGTCGAATTGAAGATTCAACGGGAAAAGTTGTTTATAACAATGAAAAACCAGCACGACATATGGTCATGACGAAAAACATTGCATCCGATATGACAAGTATGATGCTGGATACTTATAGTGGCTATGGTACTGGTTATGGAGCAGGGCCTGATTGGGGACAAATAGCGGGTAAAACAGGTAGTACCGAAGTGTCTGAAGAAAATATGAACACACGTGATAAATGGATGGTTGGCTATACACCAGACTTCAGTATTGTTACTTGGGTTGGACTTGATGAAGAAGGAGACGTTCCATTAGATGATTTGATGCCTTCTGGTATGGGCTCTTTATTCAATATCCAAACGACGAACTTAATGTCAATATCTAATCAAACACCCTTTGACGTTACCTACGCATCACAAATGTCTGAATCAACCAACCATTTACCAACAGCAAGTTGGTCAGACGATTGGCAAGAGGCATTTTCTGAAAATTGGTTAAAAGTTCAAGAGAAAACTGGGGAGCTATGGCAAGCGACCAAAGAAGTTGCAAAAGACTTTATGCATGATGCGTCACTATGGCTAGAGACGGTAGAACTTCCATTTTAGTTACCAAATGTAGAGCTTTTTAATGAACTATTTTGATATGAAAATGTTTTTAGAAAAAAAGAAATATAGCGTCGTGTTTTATTGAAAAGTGACCTGTATATTTGATATGATAGAGATTGAGAAGAAAGGGTGTATGACAAATGACAACAAATAATATTTATGATACAGCAAATCAATTAGAAAAAGATATTCGTGAATTACCAGTATTTAAGCAATTACAAGAGGCTTATGCTGAAATACAAGCTGATGAGGCTTCAAGTGAGTTATTCAATCAATTTAGAGAAACATCACAAGACCTTCAAATGAAACAAGTTCAAAATCAAGAAATCAGTGAAGAAGAAGTGTCATCACTTCAAGAATTATTCATGAAGGTTTCAAATAATCAAACCATTTCAAAATTAATGGATAGCGAACAACAACTTAGTCAAGTAATTGAAGACATCAACAAAGTGATTGTTAAACCATTAAATGAATTGTACCAATCTGGAAATTAAGGATAGGACACTGTAGTCTTTTTAGTATCAGCTGGAAGTCAATCGATTTCATTCGATTCAACTTTCAGTTGATTTTTTCAATTAAGATTACTTCTTTGCCTCATTGTTCGATAAATGATTCGAATAATTGAGAAATCATAGGGGGGAATAAGTGCTCTGAACGGGTGAGGTTAGATTTTTGCTTTTATTAATTAAGAAAATAGACATTATGAGAGAAAGGAGAAAATGAATCATGAAAATTATGCATGTTGCTGACTTACACTTGGATAGTCCATTTAGAGGGATGGAGCGACATCAACAAAGCATCCAAAAATATTTAATTCAATCGCCGTATCAAGCTTTTGAACGTTGTGTCTCGATAGCTATTAACCAAAATATCGATGTATTTGTGATTGTTGGAGATGTTTATGATGCAGAGCGACAAACAATTTACGCTCAAAATTTCTTTATGAAGCAATTAATTCGACTAGATAAAGCAAACATTCAAGTCATACTGACTCACGGAAATCATGATTTCTTGAAGCCAGATAAAAAGAGACCGCAGTATCCAGAACGGGTTTATGTCTTTAACACTGAAGAAGTGAAGCATTATGACGTTACTTTATCTGATCAAACGACCGTACGTTTTTATGGCTTTAGCTATTTACAACGCTGGGTAAAAGAGAGAATGATTCAAAGGTTTCCTAAAAATCCACGCGTTACTGACTTTACTGTGGGATTATTACATGGTTCTGCCGAAGGCATCGCATCGACTGAAGGAAACTATGCCCCTTTTTCAACAAAAGAATTATTGAGTAAACAGTATGATTATTGGGCTCTAGGTCATATTCACCAAGCGCAAGTACTCCATGAGAGTCCCCTTATTCAATACTCTGGGACAATACAAGGGCGCCATCGCAATGAAATAGGGGACAAGGGTGCCTTTATTATTGAGATAAATAAAAATAAACCAGTAATAAGTGAATTTATATCATTGGCACCAATTGTTTGGCAAAATCCACACATTGATTGTTCAGAAGATTGGCAATCAACCGAAGTTGTCACTCAAATTGAACAGGTCATCCAAAATTACCAAAGTGAAGCAGAAGCTTCCTTGCAATCACAAATTCTTACATTGACTTTAACGAATGCTCAACGATTAAATCAAGAATTACAACGACAAATCGAAAAAGGTGAATTAGCATTCGCTTTGGAAAGTAGCCATACAGACTTACCTTTTGTTCATGTTGCTGGTATTCGTTTAACTTCTAATATTGCTTTAGACGCTTTTCAATATGACGAAGCTTTGAACCAAAGCTTCCATGAGGCAAGTGAAGGATTAGAAAAAGGTCAAGCATATGAAGAGATTATGTCAGATGTTTTCCAGCACACAATCATCCAAAAATGGTTACCGGAGTTGGCAGAAGATTTATCATTGAAAGATGATATTATAAAATCCTCTCAACAATTAATGATTCAAACGATTGGATTTGAGGCCAAGGAGGTGACCCATGAAGATTAAAACATTAGATATTTATGGTTATGGTAAGTGGGTTAATCAAAAGTTTGATATCGATGACGGATTACAACTATTCTATGGTCAAAATGAGGCAGGTAAATCAACCTTACAATCTTTTATACGGAGTATATTGTTTGGTTTCCCAACTAAACGTAGACGTGTTAATCAGTTGAATCGATACGAACCACGTCATGGAGAAGTTTATGGTGGACGTATCCTACTAACAGACACAGCTTATCAAGATGTATGGATTGAACGCACAAGCAAAATATTTACTGTGACAACTGAAAATGGTGAGAGACTTGCAGATGATACGCTTGAGAAAATACTCGGTGGCTTGGACGAAACGTTGTTTGATAACTTCTATGCCTTTAATTTGCAAAACCTGCAAGAATTAGCAACAATCGACGCTGAAAAAATTAGTGATTATTTCTTAAGTATTGGAACATTGGGGAGTGATAAATTTTTAGAAATTGCCAAACAATATGAAAAAGAAACGGACGCAATGTATCGTAAACAAGCTCAGAATCGTCCGCTAAATCAGTTGCTAGTTGAATATGAAGCAATGGCAGAAAATGTCTATCATATGGAATTAAATATGTCTCGTTATGATTCTCTGATAGAACAACAAACTCAACAAGAACAGATTATTAATCAATTAAATCAAGAAATTGACCATTTAGATAAAGAACTTCGTGTAAAAGACAAATTGTTGGGGCGCTATGATATCTATTTAAAGGATAGATTAGCCAAAAGAGAATTAGAACAACTCGTTTATACACACATACCCGATAAAGCGGTCGAGATTCTTGAGAATAATTTGAAAGCTATTAAAGAAAGTCAGACATTAATTATCCAACATGAAGAAAGATTGCGCAATTTATCCGGTGAATTAGGAACATTGACACGTCTAAATTGGGCGAATAACCACGAGGATGACAGACGTCTCTGGATTGCTGAAACACAGAAAACAAAAGAAGTTCAGGCTAAATATGAACGAACCATCGAACGAATTCAAGAACAAAATGAGACGATGTTGCAATTAGCACGTCGAGGGCAATTTTATCCTGAGAAAGTGTTTCAAAATTTAGAGTATGACGAAAAAGTTGAAGAAGGTTTAGGAATTCAATCTCAACTGGATGATTTGCTTAAACAACATGATTCAATTAAAGCAGAACGCAAAGTATATATTGATCAACGTAAAGAACAACAAAACTTTAGTGCGATTGTTCGACAACAAGTGGCTAAATTAGAAAATCAACGGCTTAACGAAGAAGCACAATTAACTCAATCAACGAGTCTAAATCATTACTTCTTAGGTTTAATATTCTTAATTGTTGGTGTCGTGATTGTGGCCATTAACTTCTTTTCTGCTGAAGGTGGTCCGTCATTATATGGCTGGTTAGGATTAGCAATTGCTTTACTTGGACTTTTAAGTGTAGTTTATATATTTATTGAGCATCGTAAGCATCATAAAACATTTAAGAACAGCCCAATTATTGAGAAGATAACCGAGTTACGTCAAAAAGAACAGCAGTATGGCGAACAAAGTAAAGCATTAGGAATTGAAATTAATGAAAGAGAGTCTGCTTTAGAAGCAATTAGTGCTGAATTAGAATCTGTTTCAAGCCAACAAAAGCGCTGGTTAGTAGCAATTGGATTTTATCCAACTGCTGATCCAGAAATTATACTTAAGACAAATCCAGTGAAACATTATTTTGAAGCTAAGGCACAAAGAACACAATTTGAAGAAGAAAAAGAGACTCTGAATAAAAAGATTGTAGAATGGCGAGCAAAAATCCAACCATTACTTGAACGATTCCCTCTGATAGATGAAGGAACAAGACCCTTGATACGACATGTGGAAGAGGTTGAAGTTGCTTTGACGCGCTCCCAAGAAAGAGGAAAAGCAATCGAAGAAAGAATGGAAAATTCTAAGCAAATCATTGAATCTAATAGAACTTTGATAAAAGAGAGCGAGGAAGCTATTAAACAACTCTTTGAAGCAACAGATAGTGAAAATGAACTTATTTTCCGACAAAAAGTCGATACCAATCAATTAATTGAAGAGTTAACAGCTAAACGCAGCTTATATCAAGAACAGATGATTGGCTTCGAAGCGGCATTAGAAGCTGTTTCAACCAAACAAGCCTTATCTGAAGAGTTCCAAAGTTTAGAACATCAACTGATGCTAACGAAAGAAAGATTAACACCACATCATAACGAACGAGCAAGTCTTTTGGTGGAAATTAACCACCTAGAACAAGACGGCTCTTATCAAGACTTACTTCAATTGTTAGAAAACAAAAAAGAAGAAGTTAAAGCAATGGTTTTCGAATGGGGCCGTATGCGTGTTGCGATGGAACTAATTTATCAAACGTTACGTCAAGGGATGGAAAGCCCTGTTCCAGAAATGAACCAGTTGGCTAATGAGATTTTTTCAACATTAACTTATGGGCGCTATACGCAAATTAAATTGAATAAAAAAGGCTTGAAGGTTAAGCAATTTAGTGACATTCTTTTTGAACCACATGAGTTGTCCCAAGGGACATTAGAACAGCTATATGTGGCTTTACGATTATCGTTTGTTAAAAACGCCTTGCAAATGATTAATATGCCAATTTTAATTGACGATGCATTTGTTAATTTTGACGAGATTAGAAAAACAAGTATGTATCAAGTATTAGAAAAATTTGCAGAAGATCATCAGATTCTGTTCTTTACTTTTGACTTACAAGCCAAGGAGTCCTTTGCTGAGACACAAAGAATTGACTTAGACGAAACAGAAAAAAGTGAAGAAATTGTTACAGAAGAAGAGATAACTGAAGTAGAAGTATCAATTGAACCAACTAATATAGATGAAACAGAAGAAGGAGGTATTTAATGTCACAGTTGTATGATTTACAAAACGGAGAAGAATTTAGTTTGTTTGTGTTAATTAAATCTGCTGATGTTCGTATTGCACGAAATGGTAAACCTTTTATCGCATTTAGTTTTCAAGATCGTTCAGGTTCGATGGACGGAATGTATTGGTCAGCGACAGAAGAAGAAATTGCTCGTTATCAAGCAGGCCATGTTGCCTATTTAAGAGGGGAACGAGATACTTATCAAGGATCTCCCCAAGTAAGAATTAAAGCGTTACGTTTAGCAGAAGAAGGGGAACCAAATGATCCTACTTTATATGTTGAACGTGTTGCAATCAAAAAAGACGAACTGAATGAGGAATTAAAAGAAGCCTTATTCTTAATTTTGGAACCAAACATCGCAAGAATTGTTCGCAAAATACTCCATCAAGTAGATGAAGATTTTTATACATATCCGGCTGCTAAACGTCATCACCATGCCTTGGCTGGTGGTTTAAGCTACCATACAATCTGTATGGTTAGGGTAGCGCGTGCTATGTTGAAGATTTATCCTCAATTAAATGCCAGTTTATTAATTGGCGGTATAATCTTACATGATATTGGTAAGACCATTGAATTAAGTGGTCCGATTTCTACTGAATATACCTTAAGAGGTAAATTAATGGGACATATCGTTATAATGAGTGAAATGATTGATCGAGCTTGTGTGGAAATCGGAATCGATCAAGAAAATGAAGCGGTATTGTTATTAAAACACGTTATACTAGCTCATCATGGTAAACAAGAATATGGAAGTCCGGTTGTGCCACAATTATTGGAGGCTGAAGTTATTCATCAAATTGATAATATGGATGCCACAATTAACATGATTACAACAGCTTTAGATAAAGTTGAAGTAGGAAATTTCAGTGAGCCAATCTATCCGCTTGATCGCCGTCAAATTTTTAAGCCAAAGTTTAAATAATTAATGTCAATTATTAATATTGATGCTTAAGTTTTAGACTAATTTTCCAAATGGAGGAATTTTATTATGCATAACAAAGAAACTCATGACCACTCTTGTGGTGGACATGACCACTCTTGTGGTGGACATGACCACTCTTGTGGTGGACATGACCATCATCATCATTCAAGTCCATTGGATGATTTAACGGTAGATCAAGGCTTAACAATTGAATTTCAAGGGGTTTTTAAAGCTAGAATTGAAGATGTTTGGGATATGTTAACCAATAACGAAAAAATAAACTTATGGTTCCCAGAGTTAGAGTTTGTTTCATTAAAGTCAGGTGGCGTCCTTAGATTTAATCATCTGGACGGTGAATCAGAAGAGATGCTGGTATTAGATGTTGAAGAACCCAATTATTTATCATTCACTTGGGATCTTAATACTGTAACCTTTGAATTGAAGGCAGTAGAAAATAATACTCAAACAGAAGTCAACTTTACTGAATGGTTGGCTGAAGTAACAGACCATAGTCCACGAGATGTAACTGGTTGGATGGTATGTTTGAATGTTATTGCGAATATATTTGATGGTAAAGAGCCATTCGATCGTGAAGATAAATGGCATGAACTATATCCGAGCATTAAAGAAATGCTTGAACAACAATCAGAATTTGAATTTGAATAAACTTGTGTATATTATAAGAGAAGTGGAGCAAGTAGCTTTATCCTTATCTTACTGAAAATACTCAATTCTAACAAAAAAAAGATGTAGGTTACTCAACGGTGAGTTGAGTTAGCCTACATCTTTTTTTATATTATAGAAAGAAATTATTCAGCGTCTTCTGTCGATTCTGCTTCTTCTTCTTCAGTAACTTCTTCTTCAGGAGTTTCTTCGGTTGTTTCCTCTGTATCTTCCGCTTCAACTGGTTGGTTTGCAAGATCAATCAAATCTTGAATTGCTAATTTTAGATCTTCATCATTGATTTGAACGTTTGCTTGTTCTAGTAACTTACCAATAATAGTATAAGAGAAGTTTGAATCAGCGAACTTACTTTCTTTATAAAGGTTTGTAACTTCTTCTTTGATTTCATCTAATGGTGCTTTTTCACCATTATTCAACGTCTTAATAATATGGAAACCATATTGTGACTGAACTGGTGTTTGTGTTACATCCCCAGCTGCTTGACTTTTAACTGCTTCTTCAAATTCTGGAACCATTTGTCCTGTTGTAAAGGGACTTAATAATCCACCATTTGCAGCAGAAGAATCTAATGATAATTCCTGAGCAACAACATCAAATTCTTCCCCAGCATTAATTCTTTCGATCGCAGCAATCGCTTCGTCTTCCGTTTCAACTAGGATATGTTGGGCTTCCATAGTAGGAGCATACTCATTATCGTAATAAGATTGGATTGCTTCATCCGAAGTATCTACTTCACGAGCAACTACTTCTTGTAGCATATTACTTACATAAATTTGATGAGTAAAATCTTCGACGCTACCTAATTGCTGATAAGCAAGCAGTTGTTCAAAAACTTCTGCGCCTCCGGCTTGTTCGATTTGAGTGTTAACCTCTTCTTGTGCACCGGTTAAAATAGCTTCAGCATTGTCGACGTTTTGCTCTAATACAGTTTCTAATAACATCGTACGTAGAGTAGCGTTACCGTAAAAAGCTTTCATTTCTTGATAGAAATCTTCTTTGGTAATTTCTTGCTCACCAACTGTAGCGATAATATCTTCATCCTGTGCTAAAACAGTCAGTTGAATTGGACTAGCTAATAAAATAGTAAGTGCCGCTGCAGATGTTGCAACTTTTAATAAAGTTTTTTTCATGTGGACTTTCCATCTCCTAAATCAAAATTTAGCTATTAGTAAATTGTAATAGCTTTAATACTTATAGAATACTATAGCATATTCTAAGTTGTGAATGTAAAAAAAAGTAAAAATACAAACAAAAGTCAAAGGTTTGAAGTTTTTGTCATATTTTCTAAATTTTCAGCTAATGTGTTAGCACTTTCCTGAACTCTTCGTATTCTTGGTTGTGTTTCTTCATTAAAATGTTGAAGAGTAGTCTGTAGTTCCTCACTGATTATTTTAGAACTTCTAACACTTTCGTTTTGTAAACGTTGAATAGCCACTTTTAGATTATCAACTTTAAAACGCACATCATTGACATCATCTGTGGTTTGATCAATTACATTCTTCAATTTAAGACGAGTTTCTTTACCACTACGAGGAGCATTCATTAAGCCAGCAAGGCCACCAAAGAAAACACCCCAAAATAAGCCAGATTTAAAATTAGACATAATTATCAATCCTCTTTTCTATTTAATTTAAATTATCAGCAATTCTTTTAGCACGGTCAGCATATTCTTCAGGCGTATACTGTTCTTGATTATTGTCAAAATGCATTGCAAAACCTTCAGATGCTTCATAGCGAGGAATTAAGTGAACATGAGCATGAAAAACTGTTTGGTACGCTATTTCTCGGTTGTTATTTACTATGTTCAAGCCTTTCATTTCAGGAAATGCTGCTTCTATTGCTAAAGCAATTTTAGGAATCCTTGCAAATAAATCACTTGCAGTCTCAGAGTCCATCTCAAAAATATCTTGAACATGATGTTTAGGAATGACGAGTGTATGTCCAGGAGTTACTTGAGACATGTCTAGGAAGGCGAATACTTTATCATCCTCATAAACTTTTGCACTAGGAATTTCATTTTTCATTATTTTACAGAAAATACAATTTGTCATAATAGACGCTCCTCTTTATATTAAAAATAGTTATGTAAGTTCTTTCATTCTATGCTAGAATAACATATTAAAGGGTGAACTTAAATCATAAACCACTTCCAAGCTGGAAGTGGAAAGAGAGAATTCATAAAAAAAACATAAAAGATTCATAAACTATCAGTTTTTTGCGTATAAATTCAAAAATATTTCCACTAAAACTCACTTTAGACGCGAAACTATTATGTTATAATAATCATGAGAAAAGAAATATGTCAGAAATAAATTAGACATATCATCTTAGAGAAGGAGGGACAATTTTTGCGAAAAATAACATCTTTATTAAAGATAGATAAATTATCAAAAGTTGGACTATTTATGATCATCTGCCATTTAGTGGTCTTAGTGCCAGTAAATCAAGTGAATGCACAAGAAACTACTGATGAGAATATAGAATTAAGTGAAAACAACAAAACAGTGACGTTTTCTGAGTTTGTACCTTATGCTCAATTTTTAAACTATCAATATCAAGGGGATGGCGCTGAATTTGCTTCACAAGATATTATTATGGAATATACGCCGGATGCTAATGGTATCTTTCAAGTAGCTGCGTTCACTGAATCTAAAGCTGTTGCTTATGTTTATCAAATTCGTAGTTCAGGTCTTTATGAGTTAGCATTTTATGATAACTACTATAACGTTCAGGACTTGAGATACTCAGAGCTTGCCAATGATGGAAACGAGTCTTTAATATTATCAAGTGATTTAAGTGTCGGTTCTTCATTTTATTCAGGATATCAAAATGAAAAGATTCGAACAGTAATTGATGTAATCGACTATTACGTTTCAGGAAATACCCCTTATGAAAATGTTGTGATTATTTCTGAAAGCAATAATGTGAATGGTCATAATGTCCAGCTGAATTATTACTTTGCGCCTTATTACGGTATTGTATCTGTTGAGCAAACTTACAGTGATGGCGGGGTAGCACGTATACTTGAACTTGTTGGGACACAAGGTTTTCTAAATTAACGGATCAAAAAAAGCATTCCACCTCAAGACGAGGAGGAATGCTTTTTGGTTACTGATTTAACCAATTTGCTTGGTTAGAATTTGAGACAAGCTCTTGATGATAAATTCTTAAACGAGACACTTTATTCAATAAATAATTACCAACAAAACCAACTGCGAAACCAGCTAGAATACCGCTTATCGCTAATACAGGCATGTAATTGAAAACTGACCATGATTGAGCAAACAAAGCAGCAACCGACAATTGACCGAAGTTATGCATGACGCCACCCATTGTCGAAATTCCGATAATACTTACACGTTTTGGTCCAAGAAGCTTAACAAACAGCATTGAAAAATAACTTAAGAATGCTCCTACAACACTATACATGAAGGTTGATAAAGTTCCTCCTACTAACATAGTAACAACTACCCTGATAGTAATGACTTGGATGGACTGCTTCCAAGGAAGAGTAAAAATAGCGATTATCGAGATCAAATTAGCTAGGCCTAACTTTGCACCGGGTGCAAAAGCAAAAGGAGAGGGGATGACTCTTTCTAATATACTTATCACAACAGCTTGTGCGGCTAGCATAGCAATGTAAACCATGATTTGATATTTACTTTGACGCATGTGTTTCATCCTTCCTAAAACTTACTTTATCATAGAAGGTACATATATTTCACACATTTATTAGTATAAAATTGTGTAAAATGATTTAATAACTAAAGTAAAGCAAAAACAGTAAAACGCATTAAATCATTCCTAATTTCAGCTATGACAAACGATGATTTGTTATAAAATGCCTCCGAAGGGAATCGAACCCCCATTTCAAGAACCGGAATCTTGCGTGATATCCATTACACTACGAAGACCTAACTATTCAATAATACACAGATTTGAGTTTTTTTGCAAGATAAGCCTCATAAATAGTGATTAGTTCGAATTAAGATTAATAAAATTGCAACTGTTTGTACAGAACCTCACATTGTGAGGTCGATAGGATGCATTAATTATAAATCTTTTACTTTGCTAAAAAATCTATGAATAAAGTCTAGTTCTTAAACATAATTAAAAAAATGTTAAAAATAAGTTGTCATTTTTGCTTGTGAAAGGTATACTTAATGAGGATAAATTTTGAAGGGGGAAGTGGAGATTTTGGCAAAAGAAATAGTTATTGTCGGGGCTGGGTATGCAGGTATTGCTGCTGCTCGAAAATTAGGTAAGAAGTTTAAGAAAGATGAATCAGTAAACATTACATTAATTGATAGACATTCATATATGACCTATATGACTGAATTACATGAGGTCGCAGCAGCGCGAGTAGAACCTGATGCAATTAAGTATGATTTACAACGCATCTTCAAGAAGTTGAAGAAAGTAGATTTGGTTACAGATTCAATCACGAATATCGATTACGATAAACAAGAACTAGTTGGTGAACAACGCAATTATAAATACGATTATTTAGTTCTTGCGATCGGTGGAGAAGCCAATGACTTTGGTGTTGAGGGCGTTAAAGAACATGGCTTTACTTTATGGTCAATTGAAGCAGCAGAAGAAATACGCAAACATGTAGAAGAAACAGTTTATGCTGCATCTCGTGAGCACGATGACGTTAAACGTCGCGCTATGTTATCATTTGTAGTCTGTGGGGCAGGCTTTACAGGTGTTGAAATGGTCGGCGAGTTAAACGAATGGTTACCTAAATTAGCAAAAGAATATAAAATCAAACAGAGCGAAATTTCAGTACATAACGTTGAAGCAGCACCTTCAATTTTAAATACTGTAACTGAAGTTGAACAAGAGCGTTCATTAAACTTCATGCGAAAAGAAGGCATTCAAGTATCTTTAGGTGACGGGATTGTAAAAGTTGCTGAAGATCATATTGAATTGGCTTCTGGACGTAAAATTCCATCATATACAACAATTTGGACTGCTGGTGTTCAAGCGAATCAAGAAGCTGCAGAATGGGGCTTTGAAAGAGCAAGAGCTGGTCGTTTAGTTGCTGACGAGTATATGAAAGCTAAGGGACACGATAATATCTGGTTAGCAGGAGATGTAGTTTACTATGAAGAACCAGAAACAGGTCGTCCTACGCCACAAATTGTACAAGCAGCAGAACAAACGGGTGATACTGCAGCACACAACTTAATTGCGGCAATCACTGGTGAAGAAAAAGAAGCATACAAAGGTAAGTACGACGGAAACATGGTTTCTATCGGATCTCGCTATGGTGTAGCTTTATTGTATGATAAATATCACTTACAAGGCTTTTTAGCTATGTTTGTAAAACATGCAAGTAACATTATTTACTTCTTAAGTATCAGAAGTTTCTATTATGCATTCATGTATGTTAAACATGAGTTCTTTGATGTAAAAGACCAACGTAATATTTTCCGTGGCCATACATCAAGAAAAGGTAACGTATTATGGACAGTTCCATTACGTATCTTCTATGGTGCAATGTGGACCGTTGAAGGGCTGAAGAAAACATTTGGTATGTTTGGTGGTTCTTCTTGGTTCGGAGATAATGTAGTATTCCCATTCCCATGGCTACAAGAAGTAGTGTCTGGTGCATCTGATGCGACTTCATCTGCTTCAACAGCTGCAACAGAAGTTGCTGAAACAGTATTTAGCTTGAACTACGTTTACGGCGAAGAGCCAATGCTAGTGTTTGACTCAATGCCCGGTTGGTTCGCTTCAATTATGGAATTCATGATGCCTAATCAGGATGTTGCCTTGTTTATGCAAAAAATGATGTCATTAGTAGAATTAGGAATCGGTTTAGCTCTTATGGCTGGATTATTCACCTGGATTATCAGTGCAGTAACAGTAGGTTTAGTAGCAATGTTCTGTTTATCAGGAATGTTCGTTTGGGTAAACATGTGGTTTATTCCAGTTGCGATCGCACTTATGAATGGTTCTGGTCATGCATTTGGTCTAGATCATTGGGTAATGCCTTGGTTAGGTAAATTATTAGACAAGTGGGTTTATGGTACGCCTAAGCATATCTATAAACCAGGAATCGATAACTAATCGAACATTTTAATTAAAAAGATATAACTAACAAATACTGTTAGGAGCTGTAGATGAGAAAGGTTAGCAAATGATGCGTCATAGCTGATTCTCGCATTAAACAAGCTACTAGCAGTATTTTTTTGTATAGTAGTGGAAATTTAAACTTATAAAGCGAAATAATTCGACTAATATAGTATAATTAAACAATCAAAAAATAAGAACGGAGAAAGATAGCCTTGGTACATGCTATTTGGCAAGATTACCCTGAAATCGAAGCAGCATTAAGAGAAGTAAAAGAGATAATTCATCAAGAGCTTGCGATTAGTTCTCCTTCAATCAGAGACATCATACGTGACTATATCGATGCATCGGGGAAGTATATACGAGCTGGGCTTTGTATAATGTTTGCGAAGTTAAATTATGGAAGCATTCCTCGTGAAATACTCTATTCTGCTGCAGCTATCGAAATGTTACATCTAGCAACACTCATTCATGATGATGTGATAGATGAAGCGGATAGTCGACGTGGAGTGAAAGCAATACATAAACAGCATTCGAATCGAATTGCGATATATGCTGGAGACTATTTACTCGCATATTCAGCAAGGCTGTTTAAGGAAGCTCATAAATTATATGAATCTACTTCAATGGATGACTGGGTGATTGAGAGAATTTTAGATGGAGAAATCAGTCAGCTTGAAAATCAATTTGAACAATCTATTTCTATCTATCAGTATTTGAGACAAATCCGAGGTAAAACAGCAATGCTATTTGCTTTGTCTGTTTTTTCAGGTTCAACCCGCCCAGAATTAAATCGATTTAAAAGTCGACAAGCATTTTATATTGGACTTGAAATTGGAATGGCTTTTCAATTATCTGATGATTTAATCGATTATCAAATTGATCAGAGAGCTTCAGGTAAACCACAATTACAAGATGTTCAGAATGGAATTTATACGGCACCATTGATTTTAGCAATGGAAGAAGAGACGTTCAATAAACAATTGATTCACTCGCGCGGGCATAAGTGGACAGAGAATGAATTGACAGCTTTAGTTAATGAGATGGAAAAATTTAATGTGTTTAATCGAACGAATGAACTGGTTGATTCGTATTTAAAAAAATCTTTGAAGAAATTAGATAAATTATCTTCACAACAAAGTAAAGATGAAATAAGACAATTATTGAATGCTGTTATGAAACGAAATTTTTAGCTTGAAATTGGCACTTTACTAGACAAAATCAGTAAATTGATTTAGTATTAAAGTAAGATTTACAAGAAATCTATACTATTAGATGTAGCAAAAGGAGAGAAATAACATGGAAATGAAAAAGATTTTTCTTAAGAGTACATTATTATTAGGATCGGTATTCGTATTAGCTGCTTGTGGAAGCGATGAGCCTCAAACTGAATCAACACCAGAGGAAACTTCAAGTGTTGTCGAGTCAGATTCTGAAGAAACTGTAGAGGAAACAGTTGAAGAAGAAACAACTGAAGAAGAAACATCAGAAGAAGAGTCAACTGAAGAAGAAACATCAGAAGAAGAGACATCAGAAGAAGAGTCAACTGAAGAAGAAACATCAGAAGAAGAGTCAACTGAAGAAGAAACATCAGAAGAAGAGTCAACTGAAGAAGAAACATCAGAAGAAGAGTCAACTGAAGAAGAGACATCAGAAGAAGAGTCAACTGAAGAAGAAACATCAGAAGAAGAGTCAACTGAAGAAGAGACATCAGAAGAAGAGTCGACAGAAGCAGAAACATCAGAAGAAGAGTCAACTGAAGAAGTAACATCAGAAGAAGAGTCGACTGAGGAAACTGCAGAAGGTTTAGTAGATGGTGAATATACTGCTGTATCTAATGAAGACGAGAATGGTTGGTCAATTTTACATGTAATTACTGTAAAAGATGGCGAAGTGACAGATTCAAACTTTGATTATACTAATGCTGACGGTGATTTAAAATCAGAAGACGAAGAGTATAATAAAATGATGGAAGAAAATGCAGGCGTTTCTGCAGCAGATGCAATGGAAGAATTAAACACTGCATTAGTAGAAACACAATCAGCTGATGTAGATGTTGTTTCAGGTGCTACTAGCACTTCTGAATCATTCGTAAAATCTACTGAAGCATTATTAGCTGCAGCCGCAGAAGGCAACACTGATGAAATCAATATTGATGAATTAGGTGGAGACTTACAAGACGGTGAATATACACTAACAACTGAAGCTGACGAACGTGGCTGGGCTCACCAATTTACATTAGTAGTTAAAGATGGCGCAATTGCTGAATCTAACTATGACATGGTAAATGAAGCTGGCGACTTAAAATCAGAAGATGAAGAGTACAATGCTAACATGGAAGATGGAACTGGAACTTCATTCGCAACTGCAGTAGAGGAATTAAACGCTGCATTAGTTGAAAACCAATCTGTTGAAGAAATTGAAGTAGTTTCAGGTGCTTCAAGTACATCTAATGCATTCTTAGCTTACGCACAACAATTATTAGATGCTGCAGCAGAAGGAAATACAGATCCAATTGAAGCTGAGTTAGTAGAATAGTAGTTAAGTTTAAAAAACTTATGGATGGAGAAGAAATCTTAAAGATTTCTTCTCTTTTTTTATATCATAAAGACAGGAAGAACTTGGAAGGAATCTACTCCTAGTCTATACGCATGCCATATCAATATGTTAAACTATTAACTATAGATAGTTTATTTATGAGGAGAGAATGATGACCATGTCATACACTAATAAAGCTAAAATTGGAGTGCTCTTAGCAAGTTCTTTAATGCTCTGGGGCTGCCAAGATGAAGAGGTTACTAAAAATAACGAAGTAGAGGTTGTCACGCAAGCGTCTCCGACAACAGAAGAATATACTGGTGAAGAGCTAAAAGTTTCAAAGACTCCAGTCTCTAGAACAGAAACGTTGTTACATACTGCTGTTCAAATTCAAATTTTTCATGAAGGTGAATCTGTTGATAAAGCAATGGATGAAGTTTATAGATACATGGAAGAAATGGAATTACAATTTAGTACTAATTTAGAAGGATCCGATGTTTATCGAATAAATCAAGCAGCGGGAGAAGAAGCTGTAGAAGTTGATGAGGAAACTTTTGCAGTGATTAAACATGCCTTGAGTATCGCTGAGCAAAGTGAAGGGAAATTTGATGTGACGATCGGTGCTGTAACAAACTTATGGCAAATTGGTTCTGAAGATGCTCGTAAACCCAGCGATGAAGAAATTGAAGAAGCGCTTGAGTTAATTGACTATCGTAAAGTCACATTAGACGAAGAAAAGCTTACAGTTAAACTGGAAGAAAAAGGAATGGTTATTGAACTAGGTGGAATTTCTAAAGGCTATATTGGTGGAAGAGTCAAAGATATATTAGCGAGTTATGGTGTGACAACTGCAATAATCAATTTAGGTGGAAATGTTGTTGTGATGGGGACATCACCTGGAAATGATGAAGGATGGAATGTAGGAGTCCAAGATCCAGATGAAAGCCGTGGGCAAGTTGTTGGTACGCAAAGAATGACTGATAGCGCTATTGTGACATCAGGAATATACGAACGTTTTCTAGAAGTAGATGGTGTTAAATATCATCATATCTTAGATCCTAAAACGGGGTATCCATTAGATAATGAATTGTCTGGTGTGACGGTTTTTGCTCAAAGTTCATTTGAAGGAGATTCTTATTCAACTGCACTTTTCTTGTTTGGTATAGAAGAAGGTATAGAATTTGTTGAAACAATTGATGGTCTAGAGGCTGTCTTTATTGATAAAGATCATGGTGTTCATTTGACTTCGGGATTAAAAGATTCTTTCGAATTAACTAATGAGGAGTATCATTTAGATGAACAATAAAAACTTAACAATATTTTTGGAGTTTGTGGAAATCAGAACGAAAATAGCGAGTATTTTCCCGATGATAATTGGTTTTTTATGGACCGCGTATCATTATCAACAATTTAACTGGTTAAACTCATTCATTTTTGCAATTGCAGTGATTTCTTTTGATATGTGTACGACAGCGATCAATAATACGATTGATTTTCATAAAGCTATCGATTTGGAATATAAAAATCAAGAAAACGTTATTGGGAAAAACAATTTAAGTCTTAAAAAGATGGTATATATTGTCTTGGCTTTACTATTGTTTGCTTTCGCGTTTGCTATTTCATTGGTGTTTTTAACGGACTTTCTTCTGTTAATTTTAGGCGGTCTGTGTTTTTTATTAGGTATTATTTATACATTTGGTCCAACACCTATTTCAAGAAGTCCTTATGGGGAAGTAATGTCAGGAGTCACAATGGGTTTTGGAATATTCTTTTTGGCTATTTACATGACAATGTATGAAAGTATTCTATCAAGCGTACACACAGTTGGGAATATTATGATTAATTTTAATTGGTTTGAAACTGTTAAGATTTTTATGATGAGTATTCCTTTGATATGTTTTATAGCTAATATCATGCTAGCAAACAATACAAGAGATTTAGAAACTGATGTCGTTAACGAACGAAAAACGCTGGTTTATTTCATCGGAAAAAGGAATGCAGTCATCCTTTATCAAATCTTGAGTATAATCCCTTGGCTTGTTTGGCTGTTATATATAATTAGTGGCATTCTTCCAGTATGGGCTTCGTTAGGTTTAAGCGTGATTCCAATACAATATAAAAGCGTATTAAGATACAAAGAAAAGCAAACAAGAGAAACTTTTCCGGAATCAATCAAAAGTTTCACCTTGTTTGCGAGTATGTATCTTATTATATTGTTAATTGCTAATGTCATTCAATTTTTCAGCTAGAGAGGTAAAATTAATTCGTCTTCAGCCATTGTGCCCAGAATTTCGATAATCAGTCCATGTGGCAGACAAATAACAGTCTGACCTGGACGACTTATCCAACCAGTCTTTACACCGACTTGATCAGGACTGTTGTCTTCCTTGATACGTATTTGCTTGCCGTTTTTTTCGATGATATTGTACTGGCCAGGATTAGGGTGATACGTTTTAATTTCTTGTTCAGAACCTTCCTCTAATTCAAAACGATCCACTTCTTGTCCATTAATTTTGACTATAGCGACAAGAGTTTGATTACTAGATTGGTTACCATAAACATAAGCGGTTAAAATGTTTGGTGTTAAAGATAAAAGAATAGAAAGGCCGATTATGACAAAGTCATAAGGGCGAAATTGTTTCAAAATAGCTCTCATAAGCTCACCTCAGATTCGTTTCTTAGCAAATTTTGTGTCACAACTAGTATTGTAGTAGAAAAATGATGATTTTTCTAGCTTTTATACCAATTTTTTGGTATTATACATGATGTGCGAAAATACATATAGGCATTAACTAAGTAAAAAGGAGAAATAAATACTATGGCAATTAAAGCAGAATTAAGAACAAAAACTGGTACTAGTGCGTCACGCAAAGCTCGTCAAGAAGGTTTGATTCCTGTTTCATTATATGGAACTGATTTTGATGCATTATCATTAACAATCAACCGCCGTGAGTTTGAAGCATTATTGAAAAAAGAAGGGGCTAACGCAGTATTCGATTTAGCATTTGACGGAAAAACTCAAAAAGTTTGGATCAAATCATTCGCAAAAGCTTCTTTACAAGATACTTTCTATAGCTTAGATTTAGAAGCAATTTCAGCTAACCAAAAATTAACGGTTGAAGTTCCATTATATCTTGTTAACGAAGAAACTGTTCAAGAAGGTATTGTTGAATTAATCGCTAACACGATTCAAGTAGAAACAACACCAGATAACATTCCTTCAAGTTTCGAAATCGATGTTAAAGGTGCTGTAATTGGTGACGTTAAAACTGTTAGTGATTTAGTTGTACCAGAAAACGTTACTGTTTTAGATGAAGCTGATCGTACGATCGTTTCTGTATCTGCTCCAACTGAAGAACCAGTTGAATCAGATGAAGAAGTTGCTGAACCAGAAGTAATTGGATCAGAAACTAAAGAAGAAGAGTAATCAACAATAAGATTATTAACCAACATTAACGGATAACGTTAATGTTGGTTTTTTTATTCGTTAAGCGACATATTCGCTTTGTTTTAATAGTGATAAAGGTATCGTGTGGATAGAGATAGAAGCTGAAAACAGCATATACAGTGGTAATATTTAGGAAGGCACAAATTTTAGTGATGATTTCTTAGATTTTTGATACAATAATAGGGAGCGGAAGAGGTGATTATTATGAGTCATACACTACTAAAAGAGAAGATTAGATTGGCTGCTAAAGAAATTGGAATAGATAAAATTGGCTTTGCAACAGCTGAACCTTTTGACCATTTAAAGGAATCACTTGAAGAACAGCAAGCTGCTGGACATTCCACTGGTTTTGAACATAAGGTATTAGAAGAACGTTTGTATCCAGATAAAATATTTAATAAACCGAAAACTATAATTTCGATTGCATTAGCCTACCCAAGTAAACTGAATGAGCCACACCCACAAGACAAAGATAATCGACGTGGAACCTTTGCCAGAGCCTCTTGGGGTGTCGATTATCATGATATATTACGCGATCGTATGGAAAAACTCATTGATTATATCAAAACTGAAGCGTCAACAGCCACGTTTAAGCCTATGGTTGATACAGGTGAGCTTATTGATGTTGCAACAGCTGAGAGGGCAGGTTTAGGCTTTATCGGACGTAATGGCTTGTTGATTACAAAGGAATTTGGCTCCTATGTTTATTTAGGTGAAATAATTACCGATTTAGAGCTTTCACCGGATGAGCGTGTCCCTTTTGGATGTGGTGATTGTATGCGATGTATTACTGCTTGTCCACCGAGTGCCTTATTAGGAGATGGTCGAATTAATGGTCGAATTTGTCTGTCTTATCAAACTCAGACTAAGGGCTATATGCCAGAGCAATATCGCCGTCAAATATCTCACGTTATTTACGGTTGTGATATTTGTCAACTGGTTTGTCCTTATAATCAAGGGATTGATTCTCATATTCACCCTGAAATGGAGCCGGATCCAGATGCAGTACAACCTGCTTTAAAGCCACTGTTAACCATTTCAAACAAAGAATTTAAAGCACAATTTGGTCATATGGCTGGTTCTTGGCGAGGTAAGAAACCCTTGCAACGAAACGCAATTATTGCTTTAGCAAATTATCGAGATCAGACTGCATTACCTCAGTTAATTGAAGTGATGGAAGAAGATCCAAGACCGATGATTCGTGGGACTGCCGCTTGGGCAATTGCTCAAATTCAACGTTATCGTAATGACGTATTAACTGAATGTGTTGCTGACCAGTTAGCTAAGGAAACAGATGAAGAAACAATTGAAGAGATGACCAAAGCATTAAAGACTTTAGAAAATAAAAAATTACCGCGATCAATGCGGTAAAATAAACCTCAAAGAAACTAGGAGATATTGTGAAAAATCATATTGCGTTATTTGAACCATTAATGCCAGCCAACACTGGAAATATAGCAAGAACTTGTGCGGGTACAAATAGTAGTTTACATCTTATCGAGCCTTTAGGTTTTGATACTTCAGATAAAATGTTGAAAAGAGCAGGCTTAGACTATTGGCATAATGTTGATATTACTTATCATGCTAATTTAGAAGCGTTTATTGAATATGTAGGTCAGCGTTCATTATATTTAATTACCAAATTTGCACCAAGAGTTTATAGTGAAGCCAACTTGGCAAAAAACCAGACTGGAGAACAATTTTTCTTGTTTGGTAAAGAAACAACTGGTTTGCCGGTTGAATTGATGGAAAGTCATAAAGCAGATAGCTTAAGAATACCAATGAATGATGAGCATGTGCGTTCATTGAATTTGTCGAATTCTGCAAATATTGTTATCTTTGAAGCGCTAAGGCAACAAAGGTTTGCAGGTCTTGAAGCAATTCATCATTATGATGACACTGAGAAAGCTTTAGAATTAAACTGGTAGGCTACTTGACTTTTTGAGTAGCTGATTTATAATAAAGTAAATATGAAACGAATAGTAACTATTAAGTTTGTTCAGAGAAGCGACGGTTGGTGAGAGTCGTTCAAGCGAGATAGTGAATCCACGTTTTTAATAGCCTATGAAAACTTTTGATTAAGTAGTGCCGGTGTTCGCCGTTATCGATTTAGAGTGCATGACGAGACTAGACTCGTTATGAATACGGGTGGTACCGCGAGTTTAGACCTTCGTCCCAGATTTATTTGACGAAGGTCTTTTTGCATACAAATTTATATTTCTGGGAGGAAACATCATGTTAGATCGAAAATTATTACGTGACCATTTTGAAGAGGCAACAGAATTATTAACGAAGCGAGGTATTTCTCGTGAAACGCTTGAAACGTACCGTGAATTAGATGAGAAAAGATTAGCTTTATTAACAGAAGTAGAACAACAAAAACAAACTCGTAATCAAGTGACTCAGGAAATTGCAACACTTAAGAGAAATAAAGAAAATGCCGATGCTAAGATTGCCCAAATGCAAGAAATTGGTAAAGCAATCAAAGCGAACGACGATGAATTAGAATTTTTAGCAGGTAAATTAGAAAAAATTGAACATACTTTGCCTAACGTTCCACACGCATCTGTACCTGTAGGTGAAGATGAAGACGATAACGAAGAAGTTCGTCGTTGGGGAGAGTTACCAAACTTTGACTTTGACCCCTTAAACCACTGGGATATTGCTGAAAAACTCGATATTCTTGATTTTGAACGAGGGGCTAAAGTTGCTGGAAGTCGATTTGTATATTACAAAGGTTTAGGAGCGCGTTTAGAACGTGCTATTTACAACTTTATGTTAGACCAGCATACCCTGCACAACGGCTATACTGAGATGATACCTCCTTATATTGTTAATGAAAAAGCAATGTTTGGAACTGGTCAATATCCGAAATTTGTAGAGGATACGTTCCAATTAAATGACGATCGTCATTTTACTTTGATTCCGACGGCAGAAGTACCTTTAACTAACTATTATGCAAATGAAATTTTAGATGAAGAAGCATTACCAATTAAATTTACTGCTTTAGCACCATCATTTAGATCAGAAGCAGGAAGTGCTGGGCGCGATACACGTGGATTAATTCGTATGCATCAATTTAATAAGGTAGAATTAGTTAAATTCTCACATCCGGATCACTCATATGATGAGTTAGAGTCAATGACCTTAGACGCTGAAGGCATCCTTAAAGCGTTGAAATTACCCTATCGTACAATTGTTTTATGTACTGGAGACATGGGTTTTTCGGCTGCGAAAACTTATGATATAGAAGTATGGGTTCCGGCTCAAAATACTTACCGTGAAATTAGTTCTTGTTCAAACTGTGAAGCTTTCCAAGCCAGACGTGCGAAAATCAGATACCGTAGTTTCGAAGGTAAGGTTGAGCAAGTACATACTTTAAACGGCTCAGGTTTAGCAGTTGGACGTACAGTCGTTGCGATATTAGAAAATTACCAACGTGCTGACGGAAGTGTAGAAATTCCAGAAGTATTAATTCCTTATATGGGTGGCGTGAAGGAAATCACTGTGTCAAAATAATTTGCAAAAATAGTAAAAAAATCACCACACTCTCAAATGAGTTGTGGTGATTTTTCTCTTGAAAATGATAAATTATGAGTTGAATAAGAAATATAGAATGACAAGAGAACCTAAAATGATTCGGTAATAACCAAATACTTTGAAGTCGTTGCGTCTAATATAACTCAATAAGAATTTAATAGCGATAAGTGAGACAACAAAAGCAATCAACATACCAGATAGCAAGTAAACTAACTCTGCACTTGTGAAGTTAAAACCGAATTTCACAAGTTTTAAAAAGCTAGCACCAAACATAATTGGAATACTCATATAGAATGAAAACTCAGTTGCTACACTACGGTCCATCCCTAGAAGTAAACCACCAATAATGGTTGAGCCTGAACGAGACGTCCCCGGGATAATCGACAGTGATTGGAATAGACCAATTTTAAATGCATCTAAATAAGAAATATGGCTTAACTCATCAATTGAATGAGAATGCTTGCCTTGATGCTTATTTTCAATCCAAATAAATACAAAACCATAAGCAATTAATGCGATTGACACGACCCATGGGTTATAGAAGTACTCATCCATATAATCATTAAGGATAAAACCGAAAATCCCAGCTGGTACACTGGCAACCACTACTTTAAACCAAACAATCCATGTTGCTTTTTGATCTTCTTTTGATTTTTTGGGCGAAAAAGGATTAAGCTTATTAAAGTAGATAACAATCACTGCAAAAATTGATCCTAATTGGACTAAAACCAAAAACATTTCCGTGAACTCTGGACGGATACTTAATTGAATGAATTCATCAATCAAAATCATATGACCAGTACTGCTGACCGGAAGCCATTCTGTAATACCTTGAACAATACTTAAAATGAATATCTTTATTAATTCAATAATTTCTAAATTTTCCAAAACTTGAACCTCGTTTCTCTTTTTACTAAATGCATTATACACTAAATTCATAGAAAGTGTACATCAGACTCCTGAAGCACTTGAGTGAGCTCTTCTTTAAAGAGTGAAAATGACTTAAAAAGTTTAATTAACCATAATTTTAAACTTTTTTTCTGTTTCAGAAGCTTTTCCTACCTGTTTTCATAGGATTCGTTTATAATAGAGTTAACAATGTTAATTATGAATGAAACACACCATTCATCAAATAAGGTTAGTTGACTAGACAAAAGGCGAAAACTGATGATATATTTACATTGGGAACACCATAAAATTTTATTGAGTGAGGAGTGAAAAAATGTTTGGATTATTTAAGAAAAAAGATAAACAAGAAGACATCGTCAAAGAACTAGATGTTTATGCTGTTGCAGACGGAGATTTAATTAATATCGAGAATGTTAACGATTTAGTATTTGCTCAAAAGATGATGGGTGATGGCTATGCTGTTGTGCCAGATAATGGTGTAATCACTTCACCAGTAGCAGGGAAAGTTGGCACAATATTCCCAACAAAACATGCCATTGGTTTTGAAGCACATGGCTTAGAAGTTCTGCTTCATATGGGAATTGATACTGTATCATTAGATGGCGGACCCTTTCAATCTACTGTAAGCGAAAATGAACAAGTAACAAATGAATCAGTGGTTTCAAATGTTGATTTAGAGAAGCTAACAGAAGCTGATAAAGATAATGTTATGATTGTAATTTTTACAAATGGTAATGATGTAATTGAAAGTTTTAACATTACAGCAACGGGTCGCGTATCAAAAGGACAAGTTATCGGAAATATTCGTTTAAAATAAAAGTAATAAAAAAGCGACCCCCATGATTCATTGGGGTCGCTATTATTTTTAACAATGATTAGGCAGAAGCGATACACACACATTCTGGTGCAAATGTTTCGTTGTTTACGAACTTCAGCTCACCAGTTTCAGTGTTGCGAGAAAAAACTGTAATGTAATCACTATCTTGATGTGCCACAAGAACAAATTGATCTGTCATGTCTAAGATAAAATCTCTAGGGATTTGACCAACAGTATCAATTTCCTGAACTTTCTCTAATGTTCCATCTTCAGAAGCAATAGAGTAGGCGGTTAATACATTGTGGAAACGAGTTGACGTATACAAGAATTTACCATCTTTAGTTATGCGGATGGCTGCTCCTGCGGATTCTTCTATTTGATCATTTGGAATGTTGGTAACAGTCTGAATTTCTGAAAGCGAACCGTCTTTAGCTACTTCTAAAACGATTGTTGTACTATTTAATTCACCAATGGCATAAACAAGCGGTTTAGCAGGGTGAAATACTAAATGACGTGGTCCAGTTCCAGGAGTAAGTTTTAATTCACTCGCTAGTGAGAGTTGGCCAACATCATCGATGGAATAAGTTGATATAATATCAGTACCTAAATCGCAAACGTATAAGAGCGTTTGATCAGCGTTCATATCTGCGAAGTGTACATGAGAAGATTGTTGGTTCTTATGAACACTCGAGCCTTCATGTTGAACAACTTGGACGTGATTTAGTGTATCGTTGTCGTCTAATTGATAAACGTCCACAGTACCACCATGATAATTTGAAACATATATTGTACGACTAGTTTCTCGAAAGCTTACATGACAGCCTGGAATGTCGCTACCAAAAGAACGAGCAATTTCATTCCATTGCCCATCTTGTGAAAGACGGTAAGCAACGATCCCCCCTTTATTATCTTGCTTATGAATCGCACATAATAAATCCTTGTCCTCTGAAAGTGCTACGAATGTAGGGCCGTCTAACTCACTAATTAAACTGGAAGAACCAAAAGTGCCTGTTTCAGGATTAAATTCAATTGAATGAATCCCTTTGTTTTTGCGTTTTGTATAGCCACCTAATATGTAATTCTGTATCATATACAACTCTCCTTCGTTACCAAAATATAATAAAAGTATAACATAAAATTATAAAATAATCTTATTCAAGCCTTTAGACTGATGTAATATAACTGACATTAATCTATGATAAAATAATCTAATAATGAGCGTCAGGAGGAAGATATATGCGTCGCAATGGTAATATGAATAGTTCAATTAGGAACACTTGGTTTTTCCAACGATTTTTGAATAATAAGGCTGTGACAAGTTTATTAATCATATTGCTAAGTTTACTTATCATTAAGTTATTTACTCAAATTGCCTATTTATTTAGTCCAATCTCACAATTTTTTAATTTTATTGCCTTTCCAATCATAGCAACTATTATTTTATTTTACTTAGTTTCTCCAATTATTAATAAGTTAGACCAAAGAGGAATAAATAAGCGGGTATCAATTTTTGGTTTATTCATCGTTATTGTTTTATTAATTGTTTGGGGAGTTTCATATTTGGTACCAATTCTTCAAAATCAAACAAAAACTTTCATGGACAATTTACCAGGATATATGGAAACAATCGATAGAATGATAACCGAATCTCCCTTTATACCTAACGCAGAGGCTGTATTTCCTAATATAAGTTCATATATTGAGAACTTTGATTTAGCTGTTATTACTGAACAAATTAATCCAATTCTTACTTCTACCTTTGGAAGTTTAGGAAGTGTGATTGGAACAATCACACAGCTTGCTACAGGTTTTGTGATGATTCCTATTTTGTTATATTATATTTTAGTTGAAGGAGATAAGATATCTCAACAAATATTACATCACATACCTACAAAGTATAGACCGACCACTAGACGGATCATGTACCGAGGAAATTACCAAGTCTCCCAATATATCCGTGGTCAAATTCTTGTGGCTTTAATCGTCGGTATTATGTTTGGTGTTGGTTACGCCATCATCGGCTTAGACTATGGAGTCACGTTAGCCGTTATCTCCGGATTATTGAATGTGATCCCTTACTTAGGCTCCTTTATAGCGGTTGTACCTGCTTTAATTATTGGTTTATTAACATCACCGCTAATGTTTGTAAAAGTAATTCTCGTTTTAGTGATAGAACAAACGATTGAAGGACGAATCGTTTCACCTCAGATTTTAGGAAATAGTATGAAAATTCATCCTGTCACGATTTTATTGATCTTAGTTGGTGCGGGTCATATTTTTGGTTTAATGGGAGTTATTCTTGGAGTGCCTGGATATGCCGTTATCAAAGTGATAATATCTGAATTGTATGGTGTTTTTCGTGAGCAATCGGGCTTATACGATGAGGATGAAGCGCCTATTCCTTTGATTATTGAAGAAAATGAAGGAACAGCAGAGAATTCTGATGATTAGAAAGTTATGAACAAGAAGAAATTAATAGCGAATATGCTTGACGATTAAATCAAAGCATTCGCTTATATTGAGAAAGAAAGTTGGACAATTATGAATAAGCAATACAATCCCATTAGAAGAAAGGTTTTAGTTAAAAGTTCCATGTTATTATTTAGTGCATTCTTTCTAGTGGGTTGCGATTCATTTGGCAATACCTATGATGATTTTATTCAAAATAGCGCAAGCGAAATTGAGCAGTCTAGTCAGCTAACACAAATTAGAAGTGATGAGTTAGTAGAATCCGAAGTAGAAGCAGGCGTAGATGAGTTTGTCGATACGCGTTTAGTGCCAGAACAAAGCATGGTAGAAAGTGCGCTTTTATCAAGAGAAGATATAAGCTTTGGAGAACCTATCTTTTCAATACAGGAGAGATTCGTACAAAAGCAACAAACATTTGAAGTGTCGATTGATAGTTTTCAGATGTTTGCAGTCGAAGATTATGATGCGACACTTGAAAATGAATTTAATTTTGATAATAATGACGCATCTATTATTTTAATGCACGCGACAATAACGAACACATCCAATGAAACCTTTTATTTCCCAATTGAAGAGTTAAGATTGTCCTATCCTTCCGCAACGATTCACACCTATCCAAGCGCTGCTCTTTATCCTATGGAAAGTGGGAATTTGGCAGATATTTTACTGGCTAATTCTGGGGAGATGGCACCACAAACGGCTGTAGAAGGTTTCTTAGTTTATGGTGTGGGTGGCGAAGCAACTAAAGACATTATGGATTTAGAAAGTTTCTACTTAACAGTAGTTCCTCCACGTCAAAACTTAAGTCAAATTGTTGGCTTAGGTTCTAATCCTTTAGGAGAAGAGCTGCCTTTATATTTGCCTACTACTGGGGAAACGGCAGAACAACTATTATTGAATATGACTTATATTCAAGATCGCATTACCACAGAAATGTGGGGAACGAAGGAAATTGTGGCAGCTCAACAATTGGATAAGACTGAAAGGATTGATGAAGGAATTAGCGTCACATTGAAACGGATCGAAGTATCAGAGTTTGAACCCGATGAAGAGTACGAAGAAGCCTTTCAATACTTTATGTATGGCCAAATGATTGTGTCAATCGAATATGAAGTGACAAACGAGTCTGACTACGATATTTTGCCAATTGATGGCTCTGCGAGTTTAGTCATTAATGGTGATGAGATTAGAGATGACTATATATTAATCAACGAGTTGTATGGCAAGTCATTGAAGCCAGGACAAAGCTACACAGTTGTGAAATCATTTGCTTTAGATAAAATGAGCTATGCTGAAAATTGGCAAGGAAATGATTATTATATTAGTGTAACAATTCCTATTGATGACACTTCAGCTGATAGTCGTCTAGAAGCGAGTGATTTGATAAAGGAAGACGAAGATCCAACCTTGGAAGCTGATGAAGCGAGTGATTTTATGGAAACTGCTCTAACAGAATTTTTCTTTGAATTTACTTGGACGCCTGAACTAACAGCCTTTATAGATGATGAAATGAATTTAATTAGCCAAGAAGAGTGGCAAAAGATACAAGCTACTAATGAAGAATCATCTGAGGAAGAAACGCCTGACGAGTCAATTGAAAGCTCTGAAGAAGAGTAACATTAAAAATAAGTGATCATTCAGTCAAAATACTGGAAATTAGAGACGTAAACTCTAGTTTTCAGTATTTTGTTATTGTATAGTTATTGATATCAAATATTAAGATAGGGAGGTTAACAGATGGGGGCAATTGTTAACGCGCTAGCGATTGTGGTTTGTGGCTTAATTGGTTTGTTTTTTAATGCAGGAATACCTGAACGGTTTCATGAGAGGTTGATGCAGGGGATTGCTTTGTGTGTGGTTACTTTAGGAATAAATGGTGCAATCCAAGGAAAAGAAACGATTATTATGATTTTATCGATTGTAATTGGCATTTTGATAGGTGAAGGCTTAGACTTTGATCGTAAATTAACGAAGGGTGTCCAAAAATTAGAAGCTAAAGTTCAACATTTGGACCATTTTAAAAATTTAGGCCAAGGTTTTATAAGTGCTTCTTTAATTTTCTGTGTCGGATCAATGGCGATTTTAGGCTCGCTTGAAAGTGGTTTAACTGGTGATAATACAACGCTTTATACAAAGAGTATTCTGGATGGAATCACGTCAATTTTATTAGCCTCTTCGTTAGGAGCGGGCGTTTTGTTATCGAGTTTGCCTGTTTTGATAATCCAAGGAAGTATTACACTTTTTGCTTTTGTATTAGAACCATTATTACCAACAGCGGTTATTATAGAAGTAATCTGTGTAGGCTCAATTCTTCTAATTGGTCTAGGATTGAATATGATTGGTTTAACCAAATTAAAAATCCTTAATTTTACACCAGCAATCTTTCTACCAATTCTATTTATGATGTTTATCTAAGAGTAAAAGCTTCTATTTGCTCTTGTTAATTTTCACTATCTTTACAATAAATCATGACTACATAAAAAACACCCTCAACGATATGTCGCTGAACTACTCCCTGTCAAGTAGACAGATAATTAAACAAAACATTTGTGCCATGTATGCTGTCTTATCATACATGGTATTTTTTTATACCGGTATCTTTCATCCCATGCTCAGTGTGACTCGCTTGCTGTTGTAGAAGTCAATATAATCTTTGATATCAGACTCTAACTGTTCAAAAGTCTCATAACCATTCAAAAGTCTCATAATCATTCAAAAGTCTCATAACCATTCAAAAGTCTCATAACCATTCAAAAGACACATTTGCCCACTCTCGACATACTCTGAATAACTTGATGTTCATCCGCGAAATGTTTGAAGCTGTGTGACGGATATTGAAAGCCACGATTACTATGGATGAGTGTTTTAGTTACTTTAATTCTATCCTCAATTTGACTGACTGACTCTCGAACTAATTCATTATTATTATGTTTAGAGAGTTTGAATGTCACAATTTTCTTTTCGCCATAATCTAGGATGACACTTAGATAAACTTTTGCTTGAGTCCCGTACTTAAACTCTGTGACACCTGTTAATAGGACTTCCATCGGCTGATAGTCTTTTTGGTATTATCTATTCAGTCTGTTTTCAGCCACATGGGATGGAGAATGAGGTTTATAATTGTAACGTTTGCGAGGGATGACAACTTTTAATCCCAATAGATGCATCAATCGTTGAACACATTTAAGGTTGAATTTAGCGTTAAGAAAATGATTTAAATAGATCGTTATACTACGGTATCCATAAATACCTTTCTGCTCTTCATAAACTTTAATAATCTATTTAATCAGCTGTCTTAGACGATTTTCAGAGGCGGTTGGTTTTCGTTTTAGCCATTTATAGTCACTCGAACGGCTGATGCCTAAGATTTCACATAAATGCGCTACTTTGTATCCTTCTTTTTTGAGTTTTTTTGACCGTTTGATAGTCTGCTTCATACCGCGTTTGCGTAACATCAACTCTCTTTCCATTTCTTTTAACTTTTTTAGCGCAGCATTCTCTGTTTCTAGGTACTCATTTCGTGCTTTTAATGCGGCATTTTCAGCGTGTATTCTTTCAGTTTCAGTTTGAATAGCATCTGGTTTCCCACGACCTCGTCCATCAATCCGTCTGTCAGGGCTATGTTTCTTGTACTTCTGTCTCCATGAATAGACTTTATTGTAAGAACTTGATACTTTTCAGCCGTTTTTTTTATAAGATAAGTCGTTGGCAAGACAGTCTTTAAAGCTCTCAATTTTTTCTGCTTGTGTTATTTTTTATCTTTCATGGTATACGCCACGGGTTTCGGAGCATAATTCCTCATTTCTTCCCCTCTAGTATACTTCAGTATCCAAATTCTAACAGTTGCATGAGATGGAATGTAATATAGTCGAGCCAAGTGTTTGATAGGAATCCCTTTAATAATGTGTTCATTCACGACCGTTAGTATAAAGTCTTTACTATAGTGAGTGTTCTTTAATTTTGATTGATTCTCTTGGTGTCTATGGGTCTGGTACCTTAAGACCATTTCGCGAAACTTTGACTTACCCAATATTAATCCATAATGTTTACTATTTGAACGCATAAAAACTCCCCCTAAAGTAGTTTTACTTTTTCAAGTGTCTACTTTAGGGGGAGCATATCAGCTGAGGGGATTCTTATTTTGCTTCGATTTGTTTTATAACCAAATCGATTAAATGCTGTGCAAGCCATTTGTTACGAACCAGCAATGGTCCGTGAAAATAAGAACCATAGACATTTTTATAATGAAGACCTTCAGTTTGGTCTTTACCATTGTTACCATTTCCTTTAATCACACGACCTAAGGGTTTTAAGGAACCGTCAAGGTAAGTGACACCGTTATGGTTCTCAAAACCAACATAGGTTTGCTGGTTTTCTTCATCATAAATTTCAATGTCACCGATAAAACGATGATTTATTTGTCTTTCGGTATAATGTGGTAGCGCGCCTAAACCTGTAATTTTTTCGCCAGCGGCATTAACATAGTAACGACCTAGTAATTGATAACCACCACAAATTGCTAACATCACACCGTCGTTTTCTATATAGTCTGAAATAGCTTCTTTCATTTTATGGATATCATTAGCGATAATTTTCTGTTCAAAATCTTGACCGCCACCAAAGAATACAATGTCAAAGTCATCGGCATTGAAGCTATCCTCTAGACTAACTAATGTCGTCTCAACTTCATAACCTTTTTCTTTGGCATAATATTGAATCATTAATAGGTTGCCGTTATCACCGTAAGTATTTAGTAGATTTCCATATAAATGACAAATACGTATTGTTTTCATTGGGTATACCTCGTTTTCTTAACATTATTTATGTTAGTAAGTTCTATTGATTAGTACTATTTATAAGTAGCCTTTATCTTTCAATTTTGTACGCAAATCCAACATCGCAGTATAAGTAGCAAGAATATGTACATAGTCTTGAGATGAATGTTCTATTAAGTTAATAATCTCATCTAAGGATGAAGATTGTGTGATTTTTTCTTCGGGAATACCAGCCACAGTTAATCTTAACGTCATTTCGTCAGCTTTCATACCACCTACGACGACATCTTGAACAGGATAATCAACGACTTGTTCATAATGACCGTCCCAAATCCAACTGACATCAGTTCCATCAGCATAGTGGTTGTTCAATATTGATACAAGCATAAATGGGTTTTTATCGAGTCCGATTAATTCTAATACTTGGTTTAACCCAACTGGATTTTTGACTAAGTTTAATAAAACTTGTTTGCCATTAATATCAATCATTTCTTGTCGGCCAAAGACTCTTTCTGCTTTTGAAAAACCTTTTTCAATTTGTTCAGCATCTGCTCCTAAATATCGTGCCACGCTATAAGCTGCTAAAGCATTATAGATGTTATACAAACCCGCTACTGGAATCGTAAAGGAAAAACCATCGATTTCAAAAGAAGAATGAGTTAATGACAGTTCTTTCACTTGGTTAATAGCGTAATCTAATTCTGGTCGTTTGAAGTCACAATGGCCACAATAGTATTTACCAAGATTCGCATAGGTTAATTGATGATACTTCAAAATATTATGACAATTAGGACAGAGTATTCCGTCTGTATTATAGTGTGGTTCAACGTCGTGATCACTTTGATGATTGAAGCCAAAAAACAGTTGCTTGTTCGGTAAAGAAACAGAATTGAATAATGGAGAATCAGCATTTGCTAATACAGTAGCAGACGGAACTGCTTTAGCTGCATCGGCCATGAGTTCGTAGATTGAATAGATTTCTCCGTAACGATCCATTTGATCACGGAAAACATTCGTGTGTACAAACAGTTCAGGTTTTAACGCTTTAACTACATGCTTTAGTGACCCTTCATCAACTTCAAGCACGGCGACACCTCTTTCACCCGCTTTAAGTTTAGGTGCTGTAAGAAATGTGCTTACAATTCCTTGTTGCATATTAGAACCGGTCGGGTTTGTCAGTACTTGTGGGTACTTTTCCTGTAAAGCATGAACGGTTAGGGCAGTTGTTAATGTTTTTCCATTGGTTCCTGTAATCACGACAACATCGTAATTCTGTGCCAGAGAGTCGAGTATATTGGGATCAATCATTGTAGCAATTTTACCAGGTAAACTACTGCCACCACGAGTGAAGGTTGTTAAGCCCCAACGAACGAAACGGCCAACATTGCTTGCTAATTTACTTTTTAATGTCATTATATATTGCTCCTTTTAAAGAGTGAGGCTTGTGTCAGCCACAGTCTAAGATTTACCATAAATATCTTTATGCAGTAATAGTATTTTAGCAAGCAATCGAATCAATTGAAAGCACAAGAAAGCACTGTTAAGAAAATGTCAGAAAAAATCACAGAGGATGTTCGCTTTTATTCAAAGAGCAAATGACCTTATATAAGGTTAATCAAAAAATAATAAGAGTATCATTGACTAAAATCATCAATTATTCTAATATGGATAGTTGAGTAAGTCTACTTAAAGTAGAAAAATTAAAGTTAGGAGCACAATGTTTTATGGCACAATTTTATTTTAAATATGGCGCAATGAATAGTGGTAAATCAATAGAAATACTCAAGGTTGCCCATAATTATGAAGAACAAAACAAAGCAGTTCAAATCTTTACTAGTGCGATAGATGTGCGTTCTGGCGTAGGGATGGTTGCAAGCCGCATTGGCTTTGAAAGAGAAGCTATTGCGATAACAGAAGATATGAACGTGTATGATACAATTGCCCAATTAAAGACGCCTTTATATTGTATTCTAATTGATGAGGCACAATTCTTAACAAAAGAACATGTGTTGCAATTAGCAAGAGTTGTCGATGAATTGAACATTCCGGTAATGGCATTTGGTTTAAAAAATGATTTTGTCAACGATTTGTTTGAAGGGACGAAATACCTTTTACTCTATGCAGACAAGATTGAAGAAATCAAAACAATCTGTTGGTTTTGTCATAAAAAGGCGACAATGAATTTACGCTTTTCAAATGGACAGCCTGTTTATGAAGGTGAGCAGATTCAAATAGGTGGTAACGAGTCTTACGTACCTGTTTGTCGTAAATGTTATAAGAACCCTGGAACGATTTAACTATTTTATTGTAAACCACTGAATTTTGAAAAGGAGTGATATTGATGTTTGAACAATTAGATACCTTAATTTTTCGATTTGATGAGATTCATGAGCTATTGAGTGATCCTGAGGTAATATCAAATACGAATCGATTGCGTGAATTGACAATCGAAGAAGCGGATTTACGACCTAAAGTCGAAAAAATCAAAAACTATAAGAGTGTTAACCAAGGAATTGCGGATACAGAAGAGATGTTGAATGAGGGCCTTGATAGTGAAATGGCAGAATTAGCTAAGATGGAATTAGCTGATTTAAAAGAACAACGTATCGTACTAGAAGAAGAAATCAAAGTGATGATGTTACCCGAAGACCCTAATGATGGTAAAAACATTATTATGGAAATTCGTGGTGCAGCAGGTGGAGATGAAGCTCAGCTGTTTGCAGGTGATTTATTAAATATGTATACACACTATGCTGATGCACAAGGGTGGAGAGTAGAAGTTTTGGATGCTAATATTACTGGAATTGGTGGTTACAAAGAAGTCACCCTAATGATTACTGGTAGTAAAGTGTATTCTAAATTGAAGTATGAAAACGGTGCTCACCGAGTTCAACGAGTACCTGAAACAGAATCTCAAGGACGCGTGCATACATCAACTGCTACAGTGGTTGTTATGCCAGAAGCAGAAGAGATTGATTTTAATTTAGATGACAATGACATCCGTGTAGATATTTATCATGCCAGTGGGGCAGGCGGACAACACGTTAACAAGACTGCGTCAGCGGTCCGTTTAACGCATATCCCTACAAACACAGTTGTTGCTATGCAGGATGAGCGTTCACAGCTAAAAAACCGCGAGAAAGCGATGAAGATTTTACTTGCACGCGTTTATGACAAAGTTCACTCAGCAGCTCAAGCAGAGTTTGATGCGAGCCGTAAACTTGCCGTAGGGACTGGGGATCGTTCAGAAAGAATCCGAACATATAATTTCCCTCAAAACCGAGTGACCGATCACCGTATCGGTTTAACGATCCAACAATTAGACTCTATTTTAGGTGGTAAATTAGATGAGATTGTAGATGCTTTAGTGTTATATGATCAGACTCAAAAGTTGGAGGAATTGAATGGACCGCAAGTCTAGTCTAACCTTGATTGAAGCTCAGAAAAGAGCTTCAATTTTTTTGGAAGCAAACGGCTTTGATGGGCAACTGGCTCGTTTCTACTGGCTTTCATTGTTTGATTGGAGTTTAACGGACTATATACTTAAACTTCATCAACCAATCCTAAAATCCGAAGAAGAAAAGTATCAAAAGGCTTTAAACAGGGTTGTCCAACATGAGCCTATTCAATATATAGCCGGCTATGCTGAGTTTATGAATGAACGATTTAAAGTCACGATGGATACACTTATTCCTCGTGAAGATACAGCTGGTTTAGTTGAACTGGCCTATGTTTTTTTAAATAATCAGCCAACAGCGAGTGTTTTGGACATCGGGACAGGAACAGGCATTATTCCTATAATGTTAGCCAAAAAATACCCTGATGCTGATATCATGGCGTGTGATATTAGTCCGTCTGCCTTACAAATTGCAGAAATCAACCGGGAACAGCATCAAGTATCTATCGAATTTTTAGAAAGTGATTTATTTGCACAAATAAACACCGAGCAAACATTTGATTTGATACTGTCTAATCCACCTTATATTTCTGAAGAGGAGCTTGACTGGATGGATGAAAGCGTGAAGCGGTTTGAACCGACCTCCGCTTTGTTCGCTGAAAACAAGGGTTTAGCCATTTATCAAAGGATAGCAGTTGAGTGCCAACCTTTTATTCACGAAAAAAGCCTTATTATCTTAGAGGTAGGATTTCGTCAAGCTGAAACGGTAAGCCAGATATTTAAGCAACACTTTCCAAACGCAACAGTTACCATTAATCAAGATTTTAATTTACACAATCGTTACGTTAGTATTCAACTTTGAAAGAGGGGTGGTAAAGTGGACAATATGCAAATGGAAGATTCTAATTGTGGACAGGACACGCAAATCTTTGACCTTCATAATCTGAAGGCTGCTGCAGCTTTACTTAAGGCGGGGGAATTGGTTGCTTTTCCAACAGAAACTGTCTTTGGTTTAGGTGCGATAGCAAACAATGAACAAGCCGTGAGTAAAGTCTTTAAAGCTAAAGGTAGACCGAGTGATAATCCTTTAATTGTGCATGTTAGTCAAATAAGTCAAGTTCATGACACCGTTTCTGAAGTAAATGAGTTGTCGAAACGTTTAATGGAGGAATTCTGGCCGGGGCCATTGACCATAATTTTCCCTCTAAAAGATAAAGTGTTCGCACCAAGTGTTACACCCGGTAAGCAGACTGTCGCAATGAGAATGCCTCGTCAACTTGAAACGTTATTGCTGATTGATATGGTAGGTTTTCCTTTAGTTGGACCTAGTGCTAACTTATCTGGAAAGCCCAGTCCAACGACTGCCGAGCATGTTTTGCATGATTTTAATGGGAAAATTGCAGGAGTCATTAAAAGTCGAACAACTACTGCAGAAATAGGCGTTGAATCAACCGTTGTACTGGCTGAGGAGAATCGAATTGTCATCCTAAGACCTGGAGCTGTGACCCGAAACATGCTTGAGAAAATTGCCCCCGTTATAGAAATGACTGCAAGTCAACAACTTGAAAATCAGAAGATTCAATCACCGGGCGTGAAATATTTGCATTACAGTCCACAGCAACCAGTCTATCTTTTGCCACATACTTATTCAGATCAAGATTGGATGATGGAAATCAATAAACGTAGTGAACGTATTGGCCTATTGGCAGATAATGATATATTAGCTTGCTGTCAAAAAAATAAAAGTGTTTATAGTTCGTATTCTTTAGGAGAGAGTGGAGATATTGCTTCTGCAACCCGTCAACTCTATGCTGGACTACGTTTTCTCGAACAATCAAATTGCGACATTATATTCGCCCAAGCTTTCTCAGATGCAGATGATAGTCACGCTTACATGAATCGTCTCACAAAAGCCTCGAATTATATGCTATAATAATTAAAATTTGAATAAGGGGGCAACGTCTCTATGCCAAGCAAACAGGATCTAATTTTTGATGTTATTCAACAAGAAGAAGTACGCCAAACTGAAGGAATTGAATTAATCGCTTCAGAAAATTTTGTCTCACCCGCCGTTCTAAAAGCTCAAGGAAGTGTATTAACCAATAAATACGCTGAAGGTTACCCTGGTCGCCGTTACTACGGTGGTTGTGAATTTGTGGATATTATTGAACAAGAAGCAATCGACAGAGCTAAGAAATTATTTGGTGCTGAATTTGCCAATGTTCAACCTCACTCGGGTTCTTCTGCAAACCTAGCAGTTTATCGAGCCTTTCTTGAAGTGGGTGACCGAGTATTAGGGATGGATTTATCACAAGGTGGTCATTTAACACACGGTTCACCTGTAAACTTTAGTGGTCAATCTTATGAAATGTACAGTTATGGTCTTGACCCTGAAACTCAGTTAATTGATTACGATCAGTTAGAACGATTAGCTCAAGAGTGTCAACCTAAAATGATTATTGCTGGAGCTAGCGCTTATTCAAGAGCAATCGATTTTGAACGAATTGGTGAAATTGCCAAAAAAGTAAATGCAATCTACTTCGTTGATATGGCTCATATTGCTGGTTTAGTAGCTGCCGGTGAACACCAGAATCCAGTTGCGTACGCCGATGTTGTCACAACGACTACTCATAAAACACTTCGCGGACCACGCGGAGGAATTATCTTAGCTAAAAAAGAACATGCTAAGAAAATCAATAGTGCCGTTTTCCCTGGCATTCAAGGGGGACCTTTGGAGCATGTTATTGCAGCAAAAGCTGTTGCCTTAGGTGAGGCTTTGGAAGATAGTTTTAAAGACTATGCCAAACAAGTCATAAAAAACGCCCAAGCGATGGTTGAGGTGTTTTTAGAAAGTCCAGTAAACATCATTTCTGGTGGAACTGATAATCATCTATTTTTATTAGATGTCACACCTTTAAATATTACTGGAAAATGGGCTCAAGAACGATTAGATCAAGTAAGTATGACTGTTAATAAAAACTCTATTCCTGGAGACAAACTTTCATTTATTGAAACTAGTGGGATTAGAATTGGTACGCCAGCGATTACAACGCGCGGATTGAAAGAAGAAGACGCGCGTCAAGTAGCTAAACTTATTTTAAAAGCATTACAAGCAGAAGAAAGTGAATTACCAGAAATAAAAGCACAAGCACAAAAACTTGTTGCTGGTAAGCCACTTCATGCTGAGTAAAAGAAATGATTAATACAAATATCAAGGAGGAATTTTAATGGCAAATTTTACGGTAGTTAACCATCCATTAATTCAACATAAACTGACAATCATTCGTGACAAACACACTTCAACGAAAGCATTTCGTGAGGCTACAAATGAGATAGGAATGTTGATGGCTTATGAAATCACTCGTGATTTACCACTAGAAGACGTAGTGATCGAAACACCACTAGTTGAAAGTACTCAAAAACAATTAGCAGGGAAAAAATTAGCTATCGTTCCAATTCTACGTGCTGGTTTGGGAATGGTTGATGGAATTTTAGATTTAATTCCGTCAGCGCGTGTAGGGCATATTGGCCTTTACCGTGAGCATGATACTTTAGAAATTGTGGAGTATTTTGTTAAAATGCCTCAAGATATTACAGATAGACGCATTTTCGTAGTTGACCCAATGTTAGCAACAGGTGGTTCAGCAATTGCTGCAATCGATGTTTTGATTAATAAACATAATTGTAAAGCTGAAAACATCACATTTGTCTGCGTGGTTGCAGCACCGGAAGGTATTAAAGCATTACAAGCTGCTCATCCTGGTGTAGCTATTTTTACCGCTGCTCTTGATGAAAGATTAAATGAACAAGGGTATATTTTACCAGGTTTAGGCGATGCTGGAGATCGTATTTTCGGCACAAAATAATATTTTCTAACAAAAACAAGCGAGCAAACTGTGGATTATATATCAGCTTTGTTCGCTTTTTTTATTATCTATGGCATAATATAAAGTGATAAATTATGAGATTATAATTTTAAATATTCTGACAGTAGAGGGGGCTTACAATGAATCAAATATTTGATGGTTTTTATAAAAAAACAGCAGCAGAAAGATTGGAGATTCTTCATGGTTTAGGTTGGTCTAAAATCCGTTTGAATGAAGACGATAATACTGGAATTGAGGAAGTGACAACAGTAGAAGGCGTTCAATTACCAGGAGTGATTGCTAATCAAATGATAGAAAACTATTTATTTAATTATCAATTACCATTAGGCGTCGCAGTGAACTTCATCGTAAATGACATTCCATATTCCGTTCCAATGGTTATTGAAGAACCAAGTGTCATTGCCGCAGCAAGTAATGGTGCAAAAAAACTGGGAAATATTCAAACTGTGATGGAAAAACGTGATGTAATTGGGCAAGTTGTTTTAGCTAATGTGATTGATACAAGAAAAATCGAACAGATTATCATGAGTCATCAAGACGAGTTGTTAAAAGTTGCTCGTTCAGCAAGTCAGAATATGGTCAAACGTGGTGGAGGACCTAGAAACATTTGGACTAAGTCCTATAGCTCACAAGAGACAAATTTTACTACCATTTATTTAAGTTTTAATCCGTGTGAAGCGATGGGAGCGAATGCTCTGAATACGGTTCTTGAGGCAATAACACCCGTTATCGAACGTCTCACTGGACATGACGGCTTAATGAGTATCTTATCGAATTACGCTACAGAAGCAGTTGTAAAAGCCCGCTGTGAGGTACCAATCATTAGTTTACACGCTGATGTGATTGAAGCAGACACAATCGCAAGAAAAATTACGCTAGCTAGTGACTATGCTCAACTTGATCCTTATCGAGCAACCACCCAAAATAAAGGTATAATGAACGGTATTGATGCCGTATTAATCGCCACAGGCAATGACTGGCGAGCGGTAGAAGCTGGCGTACATGCGTATGCAAGTAAATCAGGCCAATATCGCTCCCTTACCCGATGGTTTATAGATCAGGAAACTAATGAGCTAATAGGGGAAATTGAACTACCCTTACAACTTGCTACAGTAGGTGGGACAATATCTGTACATCCAACTGCTCAATGGGCTTTAGGTTTAATGCATCATCCAACAGCAAATGAATTAGCTGAAGTTGTTGCTGCAGTTGGTTTAGCTCAGAACTTTGCAGCAATCCGTGCTTTAGTGACAGAGGGTATTCAAAAAGGGCATATGGCATTGCAAGCACGTAGCTTGGCATTACAAGTAGGAGCAGAACTTACGGAAATTGATGAAGTCGTTCGTCAATTAGGTCATAGTGACATTATGAATAGTACAACTGCCAAGAAAATCTTAGAGGATCTGAGAAAATAATACTTAAACAAGCATTAAACTTTTATTAAAATGAAAGAATTTAACAAATAAACAATGAATTTTATTCTTTAAGTGGTAAAATATTTAATGCGAGCCGCTCATATCATTTGATCGGCATTTAAACTGTAAGTTAGATGGAGGAATGTAATGGATACGAAAGTCGGAATAGATAAATTAAGTGTCTATCTACCACACTTTTATCTTGAAATGGATGAATTAGCGAAAGCGCGTGGAGCTGAGGTTGAAAAATATACGATTGGAATAGGACAGAATAAGATGGCTGTTCCAACGATTCAAGAAGATATTATTGCTTTAGGAGCGAATGCTGCTAGTTTAATTCTTGATGACGAGGATAAGACAACAATCGATCAAGTGATATTTGCTACTGAATCAAGTTTTGATTTTTCAAAAGCTGCCAGTACTTATATTCACGAGTTATTAGAGATTCAACCTTTTGCAAAATCATTTGAAGTAAAAGAAGCTTGTTATGCTGCGACGGCAGCACTTCAAATGGCTTGTGATTATGTAAGATTGAGACCTGATCGTAAGGTATTAGTTATTTCGGCTGATGAATCTCGTTATGGTTTAGGAACTGCTGGAGAACCAACTCAAGGAGCGGGTGCCATTGCGATGTTGATCAGTGCAAATCCTCAAATCTTTGCTATTGATATGGATAGTATTAGTATTACGGATAATCAATTTGATTTTTGGCGACCAAGTTATTCGGAGTTTGCCATGGTAGAGGGGAGTTTCTCAACGGAGTTATATCAAGATATATTCAAACGAGTGATGTCACAATTAGAAGAGACCGATCCCGAAAAATTGAGTCAAATTAAAGCGATGACTTTCCATTTACCATTTACAAAAATGGGTCGAAAAGCATTGAGTAGCTATGAGTCTCAAGAGAAATCAGTCTTTACAAAAGAAGATAAAACAGAATTGTTAAAACAGTGGAATGGTCATTTTGAAAACAGTGCGCGATTAAACCGAGAAGTGGGTAATATTTACACTGGCTCACTATTTTTGAGCTTCCTTTCATTATTATTATTCTCTGAAGATATTCAAAGTGGCGATAAAGTAGGTCTGTTTAGTTATGGATCAGGAGCCGTAGCTGAATTATTAACTGGAACGATTCAAGAGCACTACTTAACAGCTTTGAAAAAAGAGTCAGTGATTCAACAGTTTAATCAAAGAGAAGCTATAACAATTGATCAGTATGAGCAATTCTATAATGAATTGCTTCCAGCAGACGATAAAAAACACATCATTGCTGATTCTACAAAAGAAGAAGGCTTCTACTTGTCAGAAGTAGACGCTCATCGTCGCTATTATAAATATCGCAATTAATGACATAGAACCAAAAAACTCACTTTGTGATACCTACGGTATTTTCAAAGTGAGTTTTTTTTAGCACTCTCAAGATAATCTTTGAGCAATTGTTTATGTTTAATTGTCAGAATATGTCAAAAAATTGAAAAATAAAAGTAGTTTATCAATTATTAATAATATTAAAAAATATAAAAACTCGCTTATTTATTCACTGATAAGTATTGCATGATTAAGTTAAAGTAGCTGTTTTTAGCGTGTTGATAAAAATGAAAGTAATAAAAATATTTACGGAACAATATCGTTGGTTTTCTCAAAAAAATATTTTTTTTGAAACTGAAAGCGATAACGAAATTTGAATTGGCTTTAGCAAAGTGCTAGAATGAATATCGCAAGTCAGTGGCTAAGAATTTAAGTTAACTAGTTCATTATCTAACTAATAATGCTTAACCATAAATAAAGATGAAAGAAGGTTTAAATGTGGAAGAAACACGCATAATTAATGTGTTGGGCTTGTCAATCGGCATGAACACATTCATTGCATTAGTAGCCACGATTATTTTGATTTGGGTCTTCTGTTTTGTAAGTACGCGAAACTTATCAGTAGACAATCCAAGTAAGGCACAACTATTGCTAGAGTGGGTGCTGGATTTCGTTCGTGGACTCGTAGGTGGTGCGATTACCGATTCGAAAGTACAAATGTACAACTTACTTGGTATGACGTTGCTTTTATTCGTCTTCGTATCAAATATGATTGGTCTTGGGTTTATTCTTACAGTGGATCACTATTCATTGTGGAAAAGTCCGACAGCAGATCCTATCGTTTGTTTGGCCTTAGCTTTAATCATGATTATCATGTCACACTTTTTGGGTGTGGATAAACTTGGTTTTAAGAAATACGTAGTCATAGGTTATATGCAACCCTCACCGATAATGTTCCCTATTAAAATAATTGAAGAGTTTACTAACACATTGACGTTAGCACTTCGTTTATACGGAAATATTTTCGCTGGAGAAGTTTTATTAGGATTAATTGCACAAATGGGAGGCATTTTCTTCCCGGTCACTTGGGTCATTGGTGTGCCATTACAAATGGTATGGCAAGGGTTTTCGTTGTTTATTGGTGCGATTCAAGCATACATCTTCGTTACTCTTACAATGGTTTATTTATCACACAAAGTTGAAACTGAACATTAATTATTAAGAAAAGGGGTATTTATTTATGGATTCAATCGCCGCAGCAATCGCTGTTTCAATCGCCGCTCTAGGAGCATCAATTGGTAACGGGATGGTAATTTCAAAAACTATCGAGTCTATCGCACGACAACCTGAATTAGAAGGTAAATTAAGAATGACAATGTTCCTTGGTGTAGGTTTAATTGAAGCTATTCCAATTATGGCAGTCGTTATCGCTTTTATTTTGGTCTTTAGATAATAATAAATAAATTGAAGGAGCGATAAGCATGTCGTTTTTAATATTAAATAGTGGCAATACAGCTTTAGGACATACACTGATGACAGTGATTTCATTTATCGTTCTGCTTTTAATTATTCGAAAAGTAGCTTGGGTACCCTTATTGAACATCTTAGAAGAACGTTCAAAGAAAATCCATGACGATATTACGAAGGCAGAAAGTGAAAAAGCAGATAGTTCAGAAGCCAATAGATTGGCTCAAGAAGAATTAAGAAAAGCCAAAGCACAAGCAAGTCAAATCATTTTACAAGCTAAAAAGCAGAGTGTGTTAATTCAAGATTCAATGTTAAACGAAGCGAAAGTAGAAGTTGAACGTTTACATGAAACATCTAAACGTGAAATCGAACTAGAGCGTCGTCGAATCATGCATGAAATGCGTGACGAGATAACAAGCATTTCAATTGAAATGGCTGAAAAGGTATTGAATCGTGAAATTAAGGAAGCTGATCATAGACGATTGGTTGATGATTTTATTCAAAGAATGGATGATTTATAATGATCGAGGATAAAACTGAAGTAACTTCAAGTGACTCATCATCAACGAATTCCAGTTCAATGAGTGAACGAATAGTTGTGAGAGCTAAGTCTCATGAGGATGAATTGTTAAGAAAATTATCATCTGAAAATAGTGCAAGTTCATTGAACAATTTTGGCTTGTTTTCTTCGAATTCACTTGAAGCCTCAGAATCATTAATGATTACGAGTGCTATTGAATTAACAGATGATGAGAAAGAAAGAATCGTTCGCAAGTTCATTAAAACGACTCATAAGCCTTTAAAACGTATAACTACAGTAGTTGACTCAAAAATGCTGTCAGGAATTCGTCTGCAAAGCGAGTCTTTTTATTATGAAATTAGTGGACAGAAAACATTACGTGAATTACAGAGTTATATAGATAAAAGTTGGGTACAGGAGGAGGAGTTGAATTGAAATCTGAAAGATTAGAACAACAACTACGACAACATATTCGACAATTCCAAAATGATGAACATTTTCAAGAAATCGGAACCGTCACATACATTGGTGACGGTATTGCTCGTGCTATAGGTTTAGAGAATGTCATGTCAGGGGAAATGGTAGAATTTGCCAATGGGTCAATTGGTATGGTTCAAAACCTTGAAACTGATGATGTCGGAATTATAATTTTTGGTGAATATATCAATATTCACGAAGGTGACCTAGTTCGTCGTTTAGATAGAATTATGGAGGTTCCTGTTGGCCCAGCTTTACTTGGTCGTGTAGTAAACCCTTTGGGTGAACCAGTCGATGGGTTAGGTGAGTTAGGTTCGACAAAAACTCGTCCGATTGAAGCAGAAGCACCTAGTATTATGGACCGTCAATCCGTTTCTGAACCAATGCAAACAGGGATTAAAGCAATTGATGCTTTAGTACCCATCGGTAGAGGACAACGTGAACTTATTATTGGTGACCGTAAAACAGGGAAAACAACCTTAGCGATTGATACTATAATCAATCAACAAGGCAAAGATGTCATTTGTATTTATGTAGCTATTGGTCAAAAAGAGTCAACGGTTAAAAATATTGTGACGACTTTAGAACAGCATAATGCGATGGATTACACTGTTGTAATGACTGCGAGTGCGTCACAACCAGCACCCTTATTATACTTAGCACCCTATGCAGCTACTGCAATTGGTGAAGAGTTTATGTACAACGGCAAGCATGTCTTAGTTATTTATGACGATTTATCTAAGCAAGCTGCTGCATACCGTGAGATGAGTTTATTATTAAAAAGACCACCAGGCCGTGAAGCCTATCCTGGGGATGTCTTCTATTTACATTCACGTTTGTTAGAACGTTCAGCCAAATTGAATGATGCATTAGGTGGGGGATCGTTGACCTCTTTACCAATCGTTGAAACTCAAGCGGGTGATATTTCAGCTTATATTCCAACGAACGTTATTTCGATAACTGACGGTCAAATCTTCTTAGAAAGTGATTTGTTCTTCGCTGGAGTAAGACCAGCAATTAACGCTGGATTATCAGTTTCACGTGTAGGTGGATCTGCTCAAATTAAACCGATGAAGAAAGTTTCAGGAACCTTGCGTATTGATTTAGCTAGCTACCGAGAATTAGAAGCCTTTTCTCAGTTTGGATCTGATTTAGATCCTCAAACACAAAGGAAATTAAACAGAGGGCGTAGAACAGTGGAAGTACTTAAGCAACCCTTGCATAAGCCAGTAAACGTCGCGCATCAAGTGATTATTTTCTTTGCTTTGACACATGGTTTTTTAGATGCAGTTCCTGTGGATAAAATCAAAGATTATGAACGTGAATTATACCAATTCATGAGCGATCAATATGATGTTGTCTTGAAAGAAATTGTGACCCAACAAATTCTACCCGACGAAGAATTGTTGGAGAGAATCTTAACGGACTTTACTCAACAATTTAATCCAAATACTAGTCGTGCAAACAGCTCACATTAATTAGGAGGAGGGCTATCGATGTCACTCAATGAATTGAAGAAACGAATAGATTCTACAAGCAAAACAGCCCAAATTACTAAAGCAATGCAAATGGTTTCTGCGTCTAAGTACAATCGGATGGTTCAAAATAGTAAAAACTATGATATCTACGCAGATAAAGTTAAACGTATGGTTGCCCATGTGGGTAAACAACAGTTTGATCTGCTTGACAATGGGATGCCGATTGAGGATGATCTTACGAATTATGTTGATTTTCATGATATGTTGTTAACTAGGCCCGTCAAAAAAGTGGGATATTTGATAATTGCTTCGGATAAAGGACTTGCTGGAAGTTATAATTCCTCAGTCCTGAGATCAGTGGAAAGTATGTTGAAACAAGATCATGAAAATCCAGAAGAAGTTGTTGTTTTAGCGATTGGAGAACCAATTGTCCGATTTTGTAAAGAAAATCATTATGAAGTTGTGCATGAGCTACACCATTTATCAGACAGTCCAAGTTTCACTGATGTACAAAAGTTGGTGAGAACGGCTGTGGATTTATTTAAAAAACAAGTATTCGATGCCTTGTATGTCTGTTACAACCATCACTTAAGTCCTTTGTCTTTCCAGTTTCGAGCAGATCAAATACTTCCCGTTTCGGAATTGGAATTGGCAGATGCAGTCGAAGCGGCTGAAACTCAAATTGAGTATTTAATTGAACCAGATGAGTCGGCTGTTTTAGATAGACTTCTGCCGCAATACGCTGAAAGTCAAATATACGGAGCGATTTTAGACGCGAAAACAACAGAACACGCGAGTCGTATGAATGCAATGCGTAGTGCAACGGATAACGCACAAGACATGATTGAGGAATTGCAACAACAATTCCATCAAATGCGACAAGTGAAGGTAACGAATGAAATTTTAGAAATTATAAATGGCGCGAATGCCTTAGATCAGAATAAGGAGGGCAAATAATAATGCGCGTAGGACTAATACAACAAGTTATCGGTCCAGTCGTCGATGTAGCTTTTCCATTGGAAAATGGTCAGCCAAATATTCACGATGCACTGATTGTAGTGCGTCAAGATGATGTTGACACTGAAACAGATATAAAGGATATAAATTTAGATAAAAGCATTACGTTAGAAGTAGCGCTTGATATCGGTGGCGGAATTGTTCGTTCGATTGCGATGCAGTCGACTGAAGGTTTGAGACGTGGAATGAAAGTGATTGATACAAGTCAACCAATTTCTGTTCCAGTAGGTGAAGTCACTCTAGGAAGAGTCTTTAATGTGCTAGGTCAACCAATTGATGAGATGGGTGCAATAACTGAGGACTTTGAGGTTAAGAGCATTCACCGTGACGCACCAAAATATGAAGATTTAAGTAGTAACTTTGAAATTCTGGAAACAGGTATTAAAGTAATCGACCTACTGGCACCTTATATTAAAGGTGGAAAAATTGGACTTTTTGGTGGGGCCGGTGTTGGTAAGACTGTTCTAATTCAAGAATTGATTCATAATATCGCAGAAAAATTAGGCGGTATTTCAGTCTTTGCCGGTGTAGGTGAGAGAACCCGTGAGGGGAATGATTTAGTTTTTGAGATGAGAGAGTCTGGCGTTAACAAGAAAACTGCAATGGTCTTTGGACAAATGAATGAACCGCCTGGTGCAAGAATGCGCGTAGTGTTAACAGGATTAACGATGGCGGAATACTTCCGTGATGAACTAAAACAAGATGTGTTATTATTTATTGATAATATTTATCGTTTTACTCAAGCGGGTTCTGAAGTGTCAGCACTTTTAGGTAGAATGCCATCGGCGGTTGGTTACCAACCGACTTTAGCAAGTGAGATGGGCTCAATGCAAGAACGTATTACATCGACGTACAACGGCTCTATTACGTCAATCCAAGCCGTTTATGTGCCAGCAGATGACTATACTGACCCCGCACCTGCCACTACGTTTGCCCATTTAGACGCAACGACTAACTTGGAAAGACGCATGGCAGAACAAGGGATTTACCCAGCGGTAGATCCACTTGCTTCTTCATCAAGTGCTTTATCAGAAGATATTGTCGGACAGCGTCATTATGACATCGCAAGACAAGTTCAAACCACTTTGCAAAGATATCGTGATTTACAAGATATTATTGCAATTCTAGGTATTGAAGAGCTTAGCGCTGATGAGAAAATAATCGTTAAACGTGCGCGTCGCATTCAAAACTTCTTATCGCAAAACTTCCATGTCGCTGAAGCATTTACTGGCATACCAGGAGCTTTTGTTACAGTAGAAGAAACCTTACATGGTTTCGAAGGTTTATTGAATGGTAGATATGATGCGCTCCCAGAAGATGCTTTCCGAAATGTTGGTAGTATCAAACAAGCAATCGAAAAAGCAAGAGATATGGGAACGCAATTGCCACCGGATCTAGATTGATTGGAGGCAACTAATGACAAACCAAGCAAATAAACAGTTAACGGTGCGTATCATCTCCCCTCAGGGAATAGTGTATGATCATCATGCGTACGCTTGTACGGTAAAAGCGTTAGATGGCGGGATGACTATTCTCCCAAATCATGCACCGATTATGGCTGCGTTAGATATATCAGCAGTTAGAGTCAGAAGAGTAACTGAGGATGAGGAGCAAGATTTCATCGCAATTAATGGTGGGATTCTTGAGATGCGTGACAACCATTGTGAGATCGTCACAAGTTATGGTGTTAGAGCTCGTGATATCGATGCTGCGACGGTTCAATTAGAAAAACAAGAAGCAGAAGCAGAGATGAAAGCGGCCATTACTAATAAAGATACGCAAGCGTTCAGAAGAGCGAAAGTTGCGCTTGAACGAGCGATTAATATGATAACAGTTAGTCAGAAACGTCGTAATTAGTAATCTTACTATGTATGGTAATAAGCCATTATTTAGGAACTTTCTAAATGATGGCTATTTTTTTTTGAATAATTATATTAATAAACAAAAGACTATAAGAGCGTATTTATGAGATGTACAGGTATCTGATAGATAAAACCAGCAAATTTACTCGAATAAAACTAATATAAATAGTCTATTGAATTCAGTTGATAGCAAAATCGATACTTAAAACATTTATGAAAAATTAAGAATTGATTATTATGAAATAAAAATTGACGCCATTCATTGACAAATAACTCTTTTATATGACAAAACAATCGTACTTTTAATTGGATTGACATAGTAAATGACAAAACTGACACTTTCGAGACAATTTCTTAATAAATAATATTTCATTCTATCGAGAATTTATGCTATTATAAGTCTGGACTAGAAGGGGAGATTTGAATGTCAGCAATCATAAACGGTATGGCAGTACTCGTAATTCGCATTCTTTTCATCTTTGTCAGCTACTATATTTTACGCAAACTCGATTGGCGAAAGCTTTTTACACAGCGTAATTTTTACATAGCGCGTTATTTGTGTATTTTAACGAGCGTAGCTTTAGGACACCTAGCTGGTTCTTTTTTTATTACGATCATTGAATTACTACAAAACCTTTTGTTGAGTAGTTTTCTATAAAAAAGATTTTTGAGCTTGTCGTCTACTCCAAAACGACAAGATAATTTAAAGGGGATTAATTAGAGATGGAAGAGATTATTGTACAAGGCGGCAATCGATTAGAAGGAACAGTTAAAGTAGAAGGTGCTAAGAATGCAGTATTACCTATATTAGCAGCAGCTTTATTAGCTGAAACAGGGAAAGTGCATTTAGAAAATGTTCCAATATTATCAGATGTTCATACGATGAACGAACTGTTAAGTAATTTAAACGTCTTAAATACATTTGATGAAGCTACTAATGAAATGTTCATCGACGCCACTGGTGAAGTATCTACAAAAGCAGATTACGATTTTGTCAGTAAAATGCGTGCCTCAATCGTTGTAATGGGCCCAATGCTAGCGCGTTACGGTCATGCTAAAGTTGCTATGCCAGGTGGTTGTGCAATTGGTACTCGTCCGATTGATTTGCATCTTAAAGGATTTGAAGCAATGGGTGCTAAAATTACGAGTACAGCTGGTTACGTTGAAGCAAAAGTAGATAAATTAAAGGGTGCTAAAATTTATTTAGATTTCCCTAGTGTTGGTGCAACTCAAAATATTATGATGGCTGCGGTACTAGCAGAAGGTGTGACAATTTTAGAAAACGTTGCACGTGAACCTGAAATAGTTGACTTAGCAAACTTCTTAAACAAGATGGGGGCGAAAGTGGTTGGTGCCGGTACTGAAACGATTAAAATTACTGGTGTTGACACATTGCATGGAACAAACCATACTGTGATTTCAGATCGAATCGAAGCTGGAACATTTATGATTGCTGCAGCAGTGACTAACGGAAATGTGTTTATTGAAGGAGCAATTCCTCAACACAATAAACCATTAATTAGTAAATTATCTGAGATGGGCGTGGAATTCGAAGAATATACAACGGGCTTAAGAGTTATTGGACCTAAGGAATTAAAACCTACAGATGTAAAAACTTTACCTTATCCTGGTTTCCCAACAGATATGCAAGCGCAGATGTCTATTGCTCAATTATTAGCACCAGGTAGCAGTGCATTAACTGAAACTGTGTTTGAAAATCGTTTCATGCATTTCGAAGAATTACGCCGTATGAGTGCTAAATTTACAATTGAAAGACAAACAATTGTAATGTACGGGCCAACTGAGTTCAGTGGAGCGTCAGTAAAAGCGACGGATTTACGTGCAGCAGCAGCACTTATTATTGCTGGTTTAGTAGCTAAAGGTTTAACACGCGTTTCTGAATTAAAATATTTAGATCGTGGTTATTACCGTTTCCATGAGAAATTAGCAAATTTAGGTGCTAACATCGAACGAGTAAATATCCAACCGATTGAATCACAAGAAAAAGCTGTTTCTTCAACTTTAGTTTAAGTCATAGCAAACTGATAGAGGGATAAACCAATGAGCAGAGATATCGGAATTGATTTAGGTACTGCAAATGTTTTAATCCATCTTAAGGGTCGCGGCATTATTCTGAATGAGCCGGCGGTGGTGGCTGTTGATAGTCAAACATATGAAGTGATAGCTATCGGGCGTGAGGCATATGAAATGATTGGTCGAACGCCTCCCTCAATTGAAATAATTCATCCGTTAAAAGGTGGAGTGATTGATGATTATGATATGACCGAAGCACTTTTGATATTGTTTTTGGAGAAAATGAACTCTCGCAGTTGGTTTTCTAAACCCAACATATTGATCTGTGCGCCGTCTAATATCAGTGAAATTGAAAGAGTATCTTTAGTCGAAGCTACCGAAAAAGCGGGTGGCGGAAGAATATATATTGAAGAAGAACCGAAAGTAGCCGGAATTGGTGCTGGTATTGATATACTCGATCCTTCGGGAAGTATGGTTATCGATATTGGTGGTGGTACTAGTGATATTGCTGTTATCTCATCCGGTGAAATAATTACGAGTGATTCAATAAAAGTTGCAGGCGATGAATTTGACTCTGCGATTATTCAGTATTTCAAAGATAATTTTCAACTATTAATAGGGGAACGTTCAGCAGAACAAATCAAGATGACGTTAGCAACCGCTCAACCTTTAGATGAGAACGAACTACAGACTCATGATTTGAAAGGACGAGATTTGGTTTCTGGTTTGCCGAAATCAATCAATGTTAATTCAAATCACATACATGACGCAATTAAAGACCAAGTGATTGTAATTGCAAGAGCTGCCAAACGTATATTGGAAGATACACCACCAGAAGTAGCCGCTGATATTATAGAAAAAGGCATCATACTCACCGGTGGTGGGGCGATGATTTATCATATGGATACATATTTAACGGAGTATTTAAACGTAAGTGTGTTGAAAGCAGAACAACCTATGAATTGTGTAGCCATCGGGACAGGATTGATGTTAGAGCTAATTACTAGTGGTAAATTAGAGCGGACGAATCCAACTCGTAAACAAAAGCTCGCTCGATTTTTCAAGAGGCTCAAACGCCGCTTGATTGGCTAATCTATTCTTAACTGGAGATGATGAATTGGAACCACGTAACTTAAAAGACTCAATTTTTCTTAATGTGTTAAAAACAATAGCAAAAATATTGTTTTACTTGGTGCTCGTGATTCTCTTTTTCTTAGCTGGTATTTTTATAGGATATGCCGTCATTGGAGACGGGAATTTCTGGGAAGCGTTGAATCGTGACACTTGGCAACATATTATTGATTTTATTAGTTAAGAACGAGAACTCATGCTTACCATTTGTGGGCATGGGTTTTTATTCAATTAAACGAATGATAACTTACTGTTTCATTGACGAATTATACCAAGTTGAAAGGATAAGTTTATGGCAAGTAAATTTCAATGGGTAGAAATACTATTATTTATAACGCCAGTTGTAGTGGTGTATATGTCTCATAAATATTTCCGATCTTATCTGAATTATTTTAAAGGCTGGCCACTGTCTTTGGCTATAATATTATTACCTTTATGGTTAGTTATGATTCATGAATTTGGTTGGCTTATTTTTGATTATAATTTAGTACCTTATATCCTTTTTATTACCGCATTTATGTTAGGGTGCCAATTATATGATTTTGTCAGACGGGTTGATGAGTTCTTTTACCGCGATTATTATCGACCAGCAGGTCAATTGGTTTTTATGTCATTTTCGTCTTTTCTTACTGGTTTAATTATATTGCGATTCATTACATACTTTATTTAAACGATTCTTTCTTTTCTAGAAGGAATCGTTTTTTTTTGTACCATTTTTTGTGTTGAGTCCTGAGAAACCATCGATAATTGGAATCATGACAGTAATTAATGCGGGAATCACCACTCTTACCCACTGGTTGTTAATAAAAATACAAAATAAATTTATAATATCCTAAATACTTATTTTATTATCCAAATAGTAAAATAGTAAGCTTAATTTCATCAATTCTCTAGCTGTTTTATCCTGGTTTTTATAATAATAATTATAAGAAATATTGTTATTGTTTATAAGTCGATAGACCTCTTAAGTTTAGAATTCATTGCGTGTTTTATTGTTTTTATTTTAGTCCTTTGAATCTATGGGAAATCCCCCCACTTTCTAAATAGCGTGAAAAACCTTGTTAAACAAACGTTTTCAAATGAATAAAATATGACATGGGCTTATATTGTAAAAAAAATGGTAAATGTGTGGTAGAAAGTGGAGGGTTGTGGTAGACTAAGAATAACTTAGAAAGGGGAGGTGTATCGTCGTGCTAATTGGAGAATTTAATCATAATATTGATACCAAAGGCCGACTGATTATGCCCGCTAAGTTTCGTCCTGAATTAGGCCAACAATTTGTTATTACGCGTGGTTTAGATGGATGTTTGTTTGGTTATCCGATGGAAAGTTGGACAGCTTTACAAGAAAAATTGAAGCAATTACCCTTAGCTAAAAAAGATGCCCGTAAGTTTACTCGTTTCTTCTATTCGGCTGCCACTGAAGTAGAAATTGATAAACAGGGACGTATAAATATACCGCAGAATTTAATTGAGTTCGCAAAGATCGATAAGGAATGTCGCGTGATCGGCGTATCTGACCGTATTGAGATTTGGAGTAGCGACTTATGGGATTCATTTGCAGAAGAAGCAGAAGAAGATTTCGAGTCAATTGCAGAAGAGATGATTGATTTTGGATTTTAAATGGAGAGGTGAACGAGGTGCAGTTTGAGCATGAAACAGTATTATTAAGAGAGACCATAGATGGATTAGAAGTAAATCCAAATGGTGTATATGTCGATTGTACTCTTGGGGGTGCCGGTCATGCTCGCTATATATTGTCACAATTAAGCGACCGTGGTCGATTGTATGCATTTGATCAAGATATCAATGCAATTAACAATGCACAAGTGACGTTAAAAGAGGAATACGAAAAAGGAAAAGTTGTCTTTATTCATAGTAATTTTCGTAACTTACAAGAAGAGTTAGCTAAACATGATGTTCGTTATGTCGATGGTATTTATTATGATTTAGGTGTATCGTCTCCGCAGTTAGACCAAGCGGATAGAGGATTCAGTTATCATCAAGAAGCCCGTCTCGATATGAGAATGGACCAGTCACAAGAACTATCAGCTTATGAAGTGGTCAATCATTGGACCTTTGAACAATTAGTAAAAGCTGTTTACCGTTATGGTGAAGAAAAATTTGCTAAAAGAATTGTCCGTTCGATTGAGCAGACTAGAGAAAAACATCCTATTGAATCAACCACTGAGCTTGCTGAAATTGTTAAATATGCCATACCAGCAGCTACTAGAAGAACTGGCGGACATCCGGCTAAACGTACATTTCAAGCGATAAGAATTGCTGTAAACGATGAATTAGGAGCGATTGAAACATCGCTTGAGCAAGCTTTATCATTATTAAAAGTGGAAGGTCGCTTATCTGTAATTTCTTTCCACTCACTAGAAGACCGTTTGGTAAAGCAATTATTTAAACAAATGAGTACACCACCGGAAACACCAAGTAATTTACCGTTATTACCAGAACAAATGCAAGCGGAGTACCGTTTGATTAACCGTAAACCAATATTGGCTTCGGACGAAGAACTTGAACATAACAATCGTTCACGAAGTGCAAAACTTAGAATAATTGAGAGACTAACCATTAAAGATTAATCATCCATATAGAAATGAAACATAGCATTTACTAGTTAGTAACATAAGTAAGTTATGATTGTGAGGAGGGAACCGAGTGGCAGAAAGAGCAGGCTATTATGAGCAAGATGACTTGAGGTATAGTAATCGTCGTTCATCAACAGAAAGAAAAGTGAATAACCCCTATGACGAGGATATACTTAAAAGTGGTCAACCTGAATTTGTGGATGAGTTAGCTCATAATGTTGAGACTTCCACTCGAACATCTGTCTCCACTCAAGGACTGACTAAGGTAGAGAAAAGCTATCTAGCAGTCATTGGTGCCCTAGTAATCGGATTGACTATTTGGAATTTAGTGATACAGTATAAAGACAATCAATTGGCACAAGCAACGTTTGAATATCAAGCAAAAACGTCTGAAGTTCAAAATCAAACCGATTTGATTTTAAACGAACTAGCATCGAAATACGATTATAATACTATTAAGCAAGTTGCCAATGAAAATGGCATGATTTTGAAAAAATCACAAGTAAGGAATGTTGGTGAATGAGAAAGGTTAACTCTAACCCAGATACCCACAGAAACGTAAGTATGCTTGCTATCTTAACATTGGTAGTCGGGCTTTTATTAATCATACGTTTTGGCCAACTTACGATAAACAAAACTGTTAATAATGTTGACTTAGTTGAATATGGTCAAGATAATGAAAATAGAAGTAGTATTACAGAAGCAAGGCGAGGGACCATTTTCGATCGAAATGGCCAGCCGATAGCTATGGATACTACTTCTTATTCTATGTATGCAGTTTTAAATAGTAGTTGGGATAATAATGTTGTCGAAGATCCAGATTATACAGCGAGTGTTTTAAGTCAAATAATTGAATTGAGTCAGGATCAACTATTAGATATTTTACTGACTCAGGACGTTAATCAAGTGGAATTTGGAAATGCAGGCCGCAATCTAACACCAGAAATAAAAGCAATGATTGATCAACAGCAATTGCCTGGTATCCAATTTGAAAGTCAAACCGTCCGTCAATACGTGAACGATCATTTTGCATCACACCTTATTGGCTATGCAACACCAGAAATGAATGAAAATTTTCAAATGAATTTACTGACGGGGCAAATAGGTATTGAAAAAAGCTTCAATAATATTTTGAGTGGTGAAAAGCAGTATCAAACAAACTTAGAAAATAATATAACAGCTGATTATTTGGCTGGTGATGATATTTACTTAACGTTAGACGCCAGATTACAAAACTTTATGGAAGAATCACTCAGTCGTTCTTATGAGCGTTATCAACCGGAAGAAATAAGTGCTTATCTAGTCGAAGTAGATAGTGGTAAATTGATTACTGCTGCCCAAAGACCAACGTTTAATTTAAATACACGTGAAGGTATTGAAGATAAATGGACCAATATGTTGGTCGAAGAAGCCTTTGAACCCGGCTCAACCATCAAAATATTAACAATGGCTCTTTCCTATGATATGAATCTTTATCAGATGGGGGAAACGTTTATGTCTGGAGCCATTGAAGTGTATGATCAAATTGTTAAGGACTATAATCTTGTAGGTTGGGGCGAAATAACATTTGATGAAGGTTTATCCCGCTCAAGTAACGTTGCCATGGTCGAACTTGTTCAAAGAATGGGTGAAGATCAGTGGATCGAACAGTTGTCTAGGTTAGGCTTTGGTCACTCGACAGAATCTGGCTTACCTAATGAAACGATTGGGAGTCTTCAATTTGATAACCCGGTATCAAAAATAATGTCCGGCTTCGGACAAGGATTTGCAGCTAGTCCTATTCAATTACTTCAAGCATATTCTGCGATTGGTAATGAAGGAAAACAAATGAAGATACAATATGTGAATGGAATTGGAACGAATGCAGACTCCGCTTATGAAAGTGAAATGTTAGGGCAGCCTATTTCAGCCGAAGCAGCGAACCATGTACTGCAATTAATGGTTAATACCGTAGAAGAAAGTTACGGAACTGCTCAAGATTTTAAAAATAATAATATTAATATCGCGGCGAAAACGGGTACTGCACAAATTGCAGATCCTGACGGTTTAGGTTATTTAACCGGACCTTATGATTATTATTTTTCAGTCGTATCCTTTTTCCCAGCCGAGGCTCCACAATATATGTTGTATTTAAGTATGAAACGACCACAGAATCCACAAGGTCGGACTGGGTCTCAAATTTTAGCAGAAATATTTCTACCATTTGTAGAAAATGTAATGATTAATCATTAGAAAGAAGGCGAACAATGGAAGTAAAAGAATTAGTGAGTGTCTTATCTGACACTCAAGTGTTGGGTAAGGATTATTCAACTCTTGAGTTATCATCCATTGTCAATGACACACGTAAAGTTAAAGAGAATAGTTGTTTTATTGCAATTAAAGGTGAACAGTTTGATGGACATCAAGCATTAGCATCCGTCGTTAAAGAAGGTGCTAAATTACTGATTGTCGAAGATATTCCAGACAATTGGCAAGAAATGGATGCAATGATTGTTAAAGTAACCTCTACTTATCGAGCGCAAGCTATACTAGCGAATAAATTTTATAATATGCCATCTCAACAATTGAATTTAGTGGCTGTCACAGGAACGAATGGTAAGACTACAACAAGCACCATGATTAGTGATTTATTAATGGCGCTTGGACGTAAGACTGGCTTAGTAGGCACGATTCATTATAAAGTTGATCAAACGTATTATCCTGCGGTAAATACAACACCCAATGCTCTGGAACTTCAAAGTTTATATGCTGAAATGCTTTCAGCTGGCTGCAAGGATGCAATTATCGAAGCATCTTCACACGCCTTGTCATTAGGTCGTATTTGGTATAGTGATGTTGACTGTGCCATATTCACTAATTTAACTCGTGAGCATTTAGACTTTCATAAAACAATGGAACACTATGCCTATGCTAAAAGCTTACTGTTCGCTCAAATGGGGCAACAGTTTCATTCAGGTAAACCAAGGATCGCGATTATTAACTTAGAGGATCCTTATCATGAAGTCATGATAGCTGCTACAGCCGCTGATATTGTTACTTATAGTTTGTCGGATACTAAAGCCACTGCTTATGTAAGTGATATCGAAAGCCAACGTGGCACAACGACTTTTGTGCTACATTATGCAGGCAAAGCCCATACTGTTAAATTACCGATGCTAGGTGAATACAACATCTCAAATTATTTAGCTGCATTTCTAACAATGACCATTTATTATGGTTTTCCTGTTGAGGATGTTTTAATAGCAACTAGTGAATTCCGTGGCGTGACAGGCAGAATGCAGTCAATCGATGAAGGACAAGATTTTACAGCCATTGTTGATTTTGCTCATACCTCCGATGCGTTGGAGCGAGTGTTACAAGAACTATCGAGCCGTAAAACTAGAAAATTAATTGCCTTAACTGGACACAGTGGTGGAAACCGCGATAGTGGTGCGCGTCCTGAACTAGGCGATTTATTATTTAAGTATGCAGATGAGATAGTGTTCACTGCTGATAATCCACGATTTGAAGGTGTGGACAAAATCGTGAGTGAGCTTGTCCAACAACATACTGAAAAACCATATGTTGTGATTGAAAAGCGTGAGGAAGCAATTGAATATGCTATTACACATGCTGGAACGGATGATATTATTTTATTCGCTGGTAAAGGTGGAGAAGCGTATCAAATTATTAAAGATGAGTATATCCCTTACGATGAGGTCGCTGTCGTACGCAACACGTTAAAAAAACAGTTAACAAAATAAACCCAAGATAGCTTAATTAGATAATTGACAAGGAGAACATTTATGGAACTTTTAATACCTTTTTCAGTAAGTTTCGCACTTACTGTTACCATTATGCCATTTTTTATTGGCTATTTTAATTATAAAAAAATAGGTCAGACGACTCGTGAGGAAGGGCCTTTGTGGCATGAAGCTAAAACAGGAACACCAACAATGGGTGGGACGGTTTTCGTCATTTCGATTTTAGTTACTTTGTTAGTTTCAGCTTGGTTACTCAATATGTTGGATTCAAGTGTTTGGATGATTTTATTAACCTTTTTATTTTTCGGTGGGATTGGTTTTATGGACGATTTCATTAGTATTTTTAAAAAGCAAAACGAAGGTTTAACTTCTAAACAAAAATTTATTGCGCAATTGATTTTTTCAGTATTGATTATCGGCTTAGGCTATCTACTAGGCGCCAAATTCTCACTTCCATTTCTTTCAATGACCGTGATAAATCCTTTAATCGTCACACTATTTAGTGTCTTCTGGATTACTGGTTTTTCAAATGCAGTAAATATTTCCGATGGTTTAGATGGATTAGCCGGCGGCTTGAATATTATTGCTTATGGTGCTTATTTTTACTTAGCGATGCAAACCGGTCAAGAGTCAATAGCTCTCGTTTGTTTAGTAGTAATTGGTGCATTATTAGGCTTTTTATTCTATAATAAGAAGCCTGCAAAAATATTCATGGGCGATGTTGGATCTTTAGCTCTAGGAGCAGGGTTAGCCGTCATCTCATTAGCACTAAACCACCCTTGGAGTTTAGTAATTATCGGCTTAGTGTTTGTTTTGGAGACAGCAAGTGTCATCATTCAAGTGGCTGTGTTTAAGCGAACGAAAAAACGAGTATTCAAGATGAGTCCAGTACATCACCACTTTGAAATGAGCGGATGGTCAGAAACTAAAGTTGTATTTGTTTTCTGGGCTGTAGGGATTATCGCGGCCTTATCATACTTTACTTTAGCTGGCTTACTTTAATTAGAAGAGGAATAAATTATGCTAAAGAATATTGAATTTAACAAGCACAAAGTTCTAATAATTGGCTATGCAATGACTGGCAAAAGCGTTGCAGAATTTTTATTAGAACAAGGTGCAAGTATTACTATCAATGACCGAGGGGATCTTAGCCAAGACCCGTCGGTTAATTTACTTTTATCGCAAGGTGCCAAAGTTGTCACAGGTGGACACCCTGTAGAATTATTAGAAGAGTCTTTTGATTATATTGTGAAAAACCCTGGAATACCTTACTCAATCCCAATCATAAAAAGAGCAATAGAATTGAAACTGCCAATTTATACGGATGTAGAATTAGCCTCTTGGATCAGTGAAGCTGCTCTTATTGGTGTGACAGGTAGTAACGGTAAAACAACGACAACAAGTTTAATTCATCAGTTTTTATCCTATCGAAAAGAGGGCCAAGCTTATTTGGCCGGCAATATTGGTGTTCCTAGTTTAGAAGTCGCCAAACTAGCTAAAGCTGAAGATGATATGATTATTGAACTATCTAGTTTTCAGTTGATGGGAACAGAGAAATTATGCCCCAATATTGCAGTGATTTGCAATGTTTACGAAGCACATTTAGATTACCATGGTACTCGAGACGCTTATATAAAGGCGAAACTAAATTTAGTTTCCAATGTATCGGCAAATGAGTCTGTTGTATATAATTATGATCAACATGAACTCAGAGAGTGGTTGGAAGATAATATCGCCCAGAAAGTACCGTTTTCTGTTAACGCAGTCGATGACTTCGTAAGAACAGAAGGTGCTTATCTGGAAGACGAGACGTTATGCTTTAAAGGTGAAGCTGTTGCATCCCTAACAGACATCCAGATACCGGGATCTCATAATGTAGAGAATGTTCTAGCCGCTTTAGCGGTTGCGAAATTAAAAGGCATTTCGAATTCTAATATTCAAGAGGCTTTACATCGTTTTAACGGTGTCGCGCACAGAATTCAACCAATTGGCCAATTTAAAGAACGTCATTTTTATAACGATTCTAAAGCAACGAATATGACAGCAACTATTACAGCTTTAAAAAGCTTTAATACACCAATTGTTTATATTGGTGGTGGCTTGGATCGTGGGAATGAATTTGATGAATTAATCCCTTACTTGAGTCATGTAAAAGCGGCTTTCCTTTATGGAGAGACTAAAGAAAAAATGGCAAAAGCATTTTTGGAAGCTGAAACAGCGCAAATTAATATCAAAGAAAATCTAACGGAAGCAACAGAAGCAGCATACAAAGCGGCAAAAAAAGGTGACACAGTGCTATTATCACCTAGTTGTGCTAGTTGGGATCAATTTAAAACCTATGAGGTTCGTGGTCAATTATTTGTGGATGTGATTCAAAACTTAATAAAAGAAGAGCCATACCAAGATTAAATTAAGGAGTGAAAGCAATTGAAAGAAATCAAGCGAATTGTTCTTTCTGGTGGTGGAACTGGTGGGCACATTTATCCAGCTCTGGCATTATATCGCGAAATCCAAGCAAAGTATCCGAATGTTGAGTGTCTGTATATCGGTACTGAAAAAGGGTTAGAAGCATCAATCGTACCAAAAGCGGGCTTAGCCTTTAAAAGTATTGATATCCAAGGGTTAAAGAGAAGCTTATCTCCTGAAAATATTAAAGCCGTATGGTTGATGATGACAAGCACTAAAAAAGCCAAAAAATTATTAGCAGAATTTAAACCTGATGTCGTCATTGGGACGGGAGGCTATGTTTGTGCACCAGTTTTATATGCAGCTGCTTCAATGAAGATTCCATCGATGATTCACGAGCAAAATAGTGTCGCTGGAATCACGAATAAATTCTTGAGTAGATCAGTTGATATAATTGCAACATGTTTTCCAGAAGTTGAGAAAGACTTCACTAAATATGCCGATAAAATACGTTATACAGGTAACCCAAGAGGTCAAGAAGTGATCCAATCGAAAATGGATGCTACTATTTTAAAAAATCAATTTGGCTTAAGTCCCAGTTTATCAACAGTCCTAGTATTTGGAGGGAGTCGAGGGGCACCTGCAATTAACGAGGCCGCATTTACTGCAATTGACAACTGGTCGGATAAAAATTATCAAGTCATTATCGCAACTGGTACGATTCATTATGAGGATTTTTTAAAGACATTAGCCGATAAGAAGCTAACACTTCCTAATAACATAAAAGTTGTCCCTTATATAGACAATATGCCGGCCGTTTTCCAAGCAATTGATTTAGTTATCTGTAGAAGTGGAGCAACCACTCTAACTGAATTGACAGCATTAGGCTTACCAAGTATATTAATACCAAGTCCTTTTGTGACAAATAATCATCAAGAGGCTAACGCTTTATCATTAGTCAATAATGGTGCAGCTAAAATGATCAAACAAGCAGATTTAACTGGTGACAGTTTATTTAACTTTGTCGACGAAATCATTAAAAACCCCAATCAATTAGCGTCAATGAAACAAGCTGCCCTTGAATTAGGCATTATAGATGCGTCAGATCGTCTCATTAAAGAAATTGAAACGCTTATCTCATAAAGAGTTGACTGGAGTCATATTTCAATAGTGAAGGAGGTGACAACATGGCAAACTACCGAATAGGCGCAGAGGATCTTCAAAAGAATTATCAACGTCAAAGGAAGACATTAAGTGAAAGAAGTGACCAACCAACGACTGTACCGATGGGGAATTATCGCATTGATCAGGAAGGAAATCCGATGTTGCCTCAAGCAAGTATCCCTGTTCAATCATCCGCTCCTTTAGAGGATTTGGATTATTTTAACCAAATGGCTGAAGCCGAAGAAATAGCGACACCTTACCGCGAAAATGTTTATGATCTAGCTGATTATCGGCAAACCTCAACAGATCACAATGAAGCTTATCAGAAAAATTCAACTTTAAATGCAGAGCGAGTGTTTAGAGAACCAACATTTGAAGGGAATCATCGTCTGGATACTCGATCGAACTGGGAAAAACTTAATCAAAAACTACAAACAATTATTAATCCTGCAGGCAATAATACAAGTATTCAAAAGTTGCCTAGAGGCTTAATTAAATTATCATCGATATTCTTTTTCATTTATTTGTTGATGTTAATCGCTGGCTGGCAATTATTGCCATTTAACAAAGTGAACCAAGTTGTTGTCACCGGAAATAACTATGTCGAAAGCGAAGCGATAGAGCTTTCCTCTCGTATTAGAGACACGGATGCAGTTGATGATGTTATCAGCCAAAGACAAGCAATTGAAGCTAAAATAATCGAAGAGAATCCTATTATTGAGAGTATTGTCTTCACACGCGATAATTGGATGCAATTGCAAATGAAGGTAACGGAACATCAAGTGGTTGCGAAAGTAGAAATAAACGGTCACTATGTCCCTATTCTGACTAATGGTGAAATGCTAGATGACCAAATAACGATTTCAACGATTACAGATGAAGCGCTCAATAACTTGCCAACTTTGTCTGGATTTTCTCAAAAAGGAAAATTAATCGAATTGACCACGATTCTAAGACAGGTAGAACAGGCAGTTTTGACAAAGATTGATACTATTCAATTAATGAATGATCCTCAAAAACCAAATGGCATTCATGTAGAAATGAAAGACGGGAATAAGGTGCGTGCAATAATTTCAACATTTGCTCAAAAAGTCAACTTTTACCCTGAAATGGTCCAACAAATTGATGGTCAAATTGGTACAATAAATCTTGAAGTTGGAGCTTACTTTACACCAGATAGCGAAAATGCTAATAGTGTGAACCTTGGCACTAATTAAGATAAACATATGTTACTAATTGATAAAGAACTATGATTTTTCTTCTTTTAAAATCAAGTTTGTGCTACTATATTATTTGAGACATAAGTAGAAATTATTAAATGCTCCTTATTCAATTAACAAATCAAGAAGGGGGTTAAAACCTGAATGAGAAACCAAGAAATTTTTGTGAGTTTAGATATCGGGACAACTTCCATTAAAGTCGTTGTAGCGGAATACATAAACGGAAACGTCAATATTATTGGCGTTGGAAATGAAAAATCACGTGGATTAAGCCGCGGCGTAATTGTAGATATTGATGAAACAGTTTATTCAATTCAACAAGCTATCTCTCAAGCCGAACGTAAGGCAGGGGTTAAGATAAATGAAGTGGTGGTAGGAATACCAAGTAATAAATTAGCCATAGAATCCTGTCATGGCATGATTGCTGTAGCGAGTGAAAACAGAGAAATTACATCGAAAGATGTAGATAATGTTATTTCTGCAGCAAAAGTACGTTCTGTTCCACCAGAGCGTGAAGTCATCAGTATTATACCTGAAGAGTTTATAGTTGATGGATTTACAGGAATTCGTGATCCAAGAGGTATGATTGGTGTGAGACTTGAATTGTACGCAAGTTTACTAACAGGTCCACGCACGATTATTCATAACATTAAACGCTGTGTCGAAAAAGCAGGTTTAAAAATAAATGAATTAGTACTTCAACCACAAGCAATCGCAACTGTGGCACTTTCTCAAGACGAACGAGAATTTGGTACGGTAATTATTGACATGGGCGGAGGCCAAACGAGTGCTTCAATCATGTACGATGACCAATTAAAATATTCGTTTGTAGATCAAGAGGGCGGAGATTTCGTAAGTAAAGATATTTCAGTTATCTTGAATACATCGTTAGACTCAGCAGAAAGAATTAAACGAGAGTACGGATATGCAGTATCTAGTCAAACTTCTTCAGAAGAATATTTCCCTGTTGAAACTGTGGGGCAGAAAGAACCTGTTCGAGTAGATGAAAAATACTTATCTGAAATCATTGAAGCGCGTCTTGTTCAAATATTTGAGACGATTCATGAAGATTTAACAGCAGTAGATGCATTAGATTTACCGGGTGGTTTTGTACTCACTGGTGGAGCAGCTTCATTACCGGGTGTACTTGAGTTAGCTCAACAGTATTTTGGAGAACAAGTTCGAATTTATATTCCAACTCAAATGGGTATGAGAAATCCTATTTATACAACAAGTATGGGAATGATTGATTATGTTGCTGGGCTAGATGATATTCATCGTATCGCTCAAGGAACTTATGCAAGCATCAGCCCATCCACACAAGCTTCTCCAGATTTTTCTAGAGAAAGACAGAATGTTCAACCAAGACCTGGAACTCAAACATCTAATCCACAATATTCAAACAAAGATTCTAAAGCAAGCGCATCTCGAGAGGTCTCTCAAGGATACTCCGACAGAAAAGCTCGCGCACAAGATTATGAATATGATTCTTTTAAACAAACAAATCAATCAGCTAATCTTGATGAATCAATGTATTATGAGGATTATCAAGCGGATCGTACTCAAGAAACAGAACAAACTGTTTCTTACCAAGAAGACGAGCCAAATCCAAATAGTCTTATTGGCAAAATACGATCATTTTTCGCTACATTTTTTGGTTAATAACGACCTAACAAAACACAGGAGGAATTCACATAATGGAATTATCATTTGATTCAACAACCAATACAGAAGGTGCAGTAATTAAAGTTATTGGAGTCGGCGGAGCCGGTGGGAACGCCGTAAATCGCATGATCACAGAAGATGTGCAAGGTGTTGAATTCATTTCAGCTAACACAGACACACAAGCGTTAAATGGTTCCAACGCAGAAGTGAAAATTCAATTAGGACCTAAAGTTACTAAAGGTTTAGGAGCAGGATCATTACCAGAAATTGGTGAGAAAGCTGCAGAAGAAAGTGAAGAGCAAATCAGACAAGCTTTAGAAGGTGCTGATTTAATTTTCATTACCGCGGGGATGGGTGGAGGTACCGGTACAGGTGCTGCACCAGTAGTAGCTAGAATTGCTAAAGAGTTAGGCGCTTTGACAATTGGTGTTGTCACTAGACCCTTTACTTTTGAAGGACCAAAACGCGGACGCTATGCAGCTGAAGGGTTACAAAAGTTAAAAGAAAATGTTGATACTTTAGTAACAATCGCAAATAACCGTTTATTAGAAATTGTTGATCGTAAGACACCAATGCTTGAAGCTTTCAGCGAAGCAGACAATGTATTACGTCAAGGCGTTCAAGGTATCTCTGATTTAATTACATCTCCAGGTTACGTAAACTTGGACTTTGCTGACGTTAAAACAGTTATGAAAGACCAAGGTACAGCATTAATGGGTATTGGTACTGCATCTGGTGAAAACCGTACAGCAGAAGCAACTAAAAAAGCGATTTCTTCACCATTATTAGAAGTGTCGATTGACGGCGCAGAACAAATTATCTTGAATATTACGGGTGGAGCAGACTTAAGCTTATACGAAGCTCAAGATGCAAGTGAAGTGATTGCAGCAGCATCAAGCAGTGACGTAAACATTCTATTAGGAACTTCTATCAATGAAGCCTTAGGAGATGAAGTTCATGTTACAGTGATTGCGACAGGAATTTCAACAGAAAAAAATGAAAAAGCAAAGGCTGCACCTCGTCAGCCACGCTCTAATTTTAATCACACAAATGAATCGGTAGTGAAATCTAATCCAGTTCAAACAGAACCTACACAAGAGACTTCACAAAGACAAGTTCGTGAACCAGAACGCGATTTGTTCAGCAATTGGGACATTAAACGTGAAGACAACCAACGTGATGTGGCAAATGTAGATAGTGAAAAACCACAACGTACGTTCCAGAGACCATCAAGCGAAGTTCCGAATCGTCAAACAGAAGGTTCAAGTGAAAATGACGAATTAGATACACCACCTTTTTTCCGTAAAAGAAACCGTAACTAGTCCTTAACGATGTCATCTAAGTTAAGTATAATTAACAATTGGGAGGAGACCATTTTCGGTTTCCTCTTTTTCAATATTTGTAGTAAAATAGTAGAGTACAGTTATTGTTAAAATAATGATTAGATTTAGAAAAGATATGAAGACATGCACTTATTAGATTGGAGTGACAAATGGGTATTTTATTATTTAATTTAGTTAAATCTTTTTTTAGCTTGTATAGTATGTTGCTAGTTATTTATGCGTTATTATCTTGGTTACCAGGTGGTTATGAAAGCCAGTTAGGTAAAATTGTTATAAAATTAAGCAGACCCTATCTAGACTTTTTTGATCGATACATACCACCAGTTGGTGGCATTAGCATCAATGTCATGATTGCTATTTTTGTGTTGCAATTGATACGTAATGGGTTGCTAGGGTTATTGATTAGACTATTCTAAACAAAGGGTTTAGGAGGTTATACAATGAATGAAGAAGTGTATCAACATTATCGAAAAGAAGAACAAACATTTATAGACCAGGTGTTTGGTTGGATGCAACAAGTTGAAAATCGTTATGCACCTTATCTGAGTGTCTTCCTTACACCACGTGAAGCGATGATTGTCACGCGATTAATTGGTAACAGCGATACAATCTTACTAAAAATGTTTGGTGGTTATGAAGGGGCAGAAAGAAAAAGAGCCTTACTCTATCCAGCTTATTATGAACCTCAAAATGAAGACTTTGAAGCTGCTGCGTTAAACATTATTTTTCCAGTAAAGTTTGCTAATATTAGTCACGGTAAAATTTTAGGTACATTAATATCTACTGGAATTGACCGAGAAAGAATTGGCGATATCATTACTGATGGTGAAAACTGGCATGCAATAGTTGATTATAATGTTAAAGAGTATTTCAAACTGCATGTAACAAAAATTGGTAACGTTGGCGTGAGGTTAGAAGATATTGCTTTTGAAAATTTACTAGAATCTAGTGAAAGTTGGGAAACTAAAACAATCATAGCAAGTTCACTTCGACTTGACACTCTGCTTGCAAAAGTCTATAATTTCTCAAGACAGCGTGCGAAAGATTCAGTTTCTTCAGGCATGGTAAAGGTTAACTTTATGGAGATGGATCGTAGTGACGTGACAATAGGTGAGAATGATATTGTATCACTTCGTAGATCAGGTCGATTCTGGATAGACACTATTGATGGAACGACAAAGAAGGATAACTATCGTTTGACTATTAATGTGTTAAAAGTGTAATAAGCATTTTGAATTAACGAAAATTATCGCAACAAAGATAAATGGAAGGACGTGTAATTGTGGGCTTAACACCAAATGAAATCCTTAGTAAAGAATTTGAATCTAAATTCAGGGGTTATGATATTGATCAAGTAAATGATTTTCTTGACGTAGTCCGTGTCGATTATGAGAAAGCTTTAGATGAAAATGAAATTTTCAAACGAAAGTTAGCTGATTCTGAAGAAAAACTGGAGTACTTTGCTCAACTGCAAGACTCTTTAAATAGCTCAATAATGGTTGCACAAGACGCGGCTGAGCGATTAAAACAGAACGCACGTAAAGAAGCCGAATTGATTCTATTCGAAGCTGAAAGAGAAGCGGATCGTGTGATCAACGAAGCATCGGAGCAAGCTAAACGTATTTATAATGAGAATGAAGAATTAAAACGTAATAGTGGTATTTACCGTCAACGTTTAACACAAATCATCGAATCTCATCTATCGATGATCCAAGATAAAGAGTTTGTCGAGTTATTTGATAGTGAATTTGCGGATTCGTTTGTTTATCCTAAAGCGATTGAAAAAGATCAAGACATTTCAACAGAAGAAGTTCTTGAAACTGAAGAAGAACCTTCAGTTCAAGAAGATGTCAATTTACAGGATACGTTAGAATTCAAAGATTCCCTTCCTTTAAGCCAAGAGGAGTTAGAACACTTAACTCAACACACACAAACGAGTGTATTAGAGGAAGAAGCAGAAGAAGATATCCAAGTCGAAAAAGCGCCTGAAACTCCAATGGAGAGTGTCTTAGGACAGACTATCCGCATCGATTTACCGAAATAAGGTACAGAACATATTGATTTAATTATATTCAAAGCGAGTCAAGGTCGGTGTAAGCTTGACAGTCACTAATTAAATTAAGATCCTCTGTATACATGCACAATGAACTAAAGTAGTTGTAGCCGCTTAAAGAGCGTTATCATGAAAGAGTGATGATTTATTTCAATAAATCATAAGCTGGGTGGTACCACGTTCTGACGTCCCTTCATTATGAGGGGCGTTTTTTATTGTATTTTATTATTTTTAATTAATTAAAGTTTTAATGAAGAATAGGGGAAAAAAATGAAACTGAAAGAAACATTAAATTTAGGTCAAACAAATTTCGCTATGAGAGCGAATTTACCGACTAAAGAAGCCGCCATGCAAGTAGAGTGGGATGAAGCTGGTTTATACAAGCAAATTCAAGAAAAAAATATGGGGCGTCCGACGTATATTCTCCATGATGGTCCTCCATATGCCAATGGAGCGTTACACATGGGACACGCTTTAAATAAAGTTACCAAGGACTTTATTGTTCGTTATAAATCTATGTCTGGTTTCCGTGCACCTTATGTTCCGGGTTGGGATACACATGGATTACCAATTGAATCAGCTTTAACTAAAAACGAAGGCGTTGATCGCAAGCAATTCTCAGTAGCTGATTTTCGACGTATGTGTGAAGAATACGCACTACGTCAAGTAGAAGGCCAAAAGAAATCATTCAAACGTTTAGGAGTTACTGGTGAATGGGATAATCCCTATTTAACATTAAGTCCAGAATATGAAGCGGCCCAAATTAGAGTGTTTGGTCAAATGGCCGAAAAAGGCTTTATTTATAAAGGGTTAAAACCAATTTATTGGTCACCATCAAGTGAATCATCTTTAGCTGAAGCCGAGGTTGAATACCATGATATTACGTCGCCATCGGTTTACGTCGCATTTAAAGTAAAGAACGGTAAAGATGTTGTGGCGGATAATGTAGAATTCGTAATCTGGACAACAACTCCTTGGACATTAGCTGCTAATTTAGGGATTTCAGTCGATCCAAATGCTAAGTATGTTGAAGTATTAGTTAACGACCGTCATTTTATCGTGGCAGAGGACTTATTATCGCATGTGGCGAAAGAAGTTGAATGGGAAAACTATGAAGTGGTTAAAGAGTATCAAGGAGAACAGTTCGATCGGTTAACGGCACAGCATCCATTCTATGAGCGTGAATCGTTATTAATGGTAGGTGATCACGTAACGATGGAAACAGGTACTGGTTTAGTTCATACAGCACCAGGACACGGTGAAGATGACTATTTAATCGGTTTAGATTATGGATTAGAAATCTTGTCACCAATCGATAACCGTGGTCACTTTACAGCACAAGCGCCAGAACTTGAAGGGATGTTCTACTTAAAGGGTAATAAAGTCATTATTGAAAAATTAACTGAGAGTGGACATTTATTAGCTCAAGATAAAATTAAACATAGTTACCCTCACGACTGGAGAACCAAACAGCCTGTTATTTATCGTGCAACTCCCCAATGGTTTGCTTCAATAGATAAATTCCGTAAAGAGTTGTTAGAGTCAGTTGAAAATGAGGTGACTTGGTACCATCCATCTGGCGAGAGACGTATCTTTAATATGATTCGTGATCGTGGTGACTGGGTTATCTCACGTCAAAGAGTATGGGGCGTTCCACTACCAATTTTCTATGCTGAAAATGGTGAACCAATCCTCTCAAGCGAAACAATTGATTATGTAGCAGATCTATTTGAAACGCATGGTTCAAATGTATGGTTTGAACGTGAAGCTAAAGATTTATTACCTGAGGGTTATACTCATCCAGGAAGTCCGAACGGCGAATTTACAAAAGAAAATGACATTATGGATGTATGGTTCGACTCTGGAACATCTCACGCAGGTGTATTGAAACAACGCGACGACTTATCTTTCCCAGCTGATTTATATCTTGAAGGATCAGACCAATACCGTGGATGGTTCAACTCAAGTTTTACTACATCAATTGCTGTAAATGGCGTACCACCATACAAAGGTGTCTTATCACAAGGTTTTGTAATGGATGGAAAAGGTCAGAAGATGAGTAAATCTGTAGGGAACGTTATTCTTCCAGAGGAAATTATGGAAGATTTAGGAGCGGATATCATTCGTTTATGGGTGTCTAGTGTCGACTACGAAAATGATGTGAGAGTATCCAAAGATATTCTGAAACAAGTTTCCGAATCATACCGTAAAATCCGAAATACAATTCGTTTCATGCTTTCAAATGTCTCAGATATTGATCCAAGTACAGGGTTAATTTCTGAAAGTGATTTACGTCCAGTTGATCAATATATGTTAGCTAAATTCAGAATTCTAACAAAAGATATTCTGGCAGCGTATGAAGCTTTTGACTACTCAACTGTTTATAAAAAAGTAATTAACTTTATTACGGTTGACCTATCAGCTTTCTACTTAGATTTTGCTAAAGATGTTCTATACATTGAAGCAAAAGAATCTTACGAAAGACGTGCAATGCAAACTGTAATTTATACAATTCTACGTGATTTAATTCCATTGTTAACACCAATTTTATTGCATACTATGGAAGAAGCTTGGCATGTATTGCCTGGAGTTGAAGCTTATGTGCAACTAGTTGACATGCCTAAAGCGACAGACACACCTGAAGATGTCGAAACACTAGCAAAATGGAGTACTTTCTTCGACGTGAGAGATGCTGTCAATAAGGCTTTAGAAGAAGCAAAAAATAATGACACACAGCCAATTAAAAAATCATTTGAAGCTAGTGTTACATTATATGCTTCAGAAGCAGTTCAAGCAGAATTGACTAGCTTATCTGATCATTTAAATCAATTATTAATCGTTTCGAAATTTGAAATGGAAGCGACATCTGAAAAACCAGAGAATGCTTTAGTAGTTGATGAAGTAGCTGTTTTAGTTCAACCAGCGCCTGGACATGTTTGCGATCGTTGTCGAGCTGTAAAAGTCGAAGTTGGAACAATCGAGAACGCACCAGAATTATGTTCAAGATGTTATAATATTGTGATGGACAATTTCCCAGAATACTTTGAACAAAACGAAGCTTAATATGTCAAGTTTGAGTCGTATCAAATGATTTCAAAGAAACTCTAAAGACTCAATGAATATCTTAAAAGCACCAGAAAGTCGCTAAGGCGATTCTCTGGTGCTTTTTTTAGTATAAAATTTGCTAAGTTTATGATGCCAAGTGTTTGCAAGTTCGTCGAAGTATAGAGCGAAATTCGCTTCAAACGGCTAGCTTATAAACCTATTTATTAGTTTTAACACATGAACTCATCCTTAGAGTCGATACGTTAAACTAAGTTTATCTCCCATAGCAGTCATAGGAATTAAATCATAAAGATGCACTGCATATATTCAATTCATCAAGTCTTTCAAGCTTAGCTAATCATAGTAAAAAACAGCCATTAAGGAAAATCCATGCTGGTTGCTTAAATGTAATATGAGATACCTACTGTTGGGAACAGAGCTAAATAGTAATGGTAACTTGCATTTATTAGTATGTTAGTAAACTAAAAAGACAAGAAAGAATTGTTAATCCTTATATTAACAAGCGGTATCTCAATTGTTAATTAATTTTCGTACTGTTTCGCGTTCGATCAATTCATGAGGGATAACGATTCGAACGCCAGTAGTTAACTCATTTTTATTGTTTAGCTGATCGATGAGTGTTTGAGTCCCGCGTCGACCTAGTTCTTGGATTGTAATATCAATACTCGTCAGATAAGGGTGCATAAGTGTAGCGAAAATCGAATTGTTAAAGCTAATTAAAGACAAATCATCCGGAACTTTATAATGATGTAATTGAGCTAGCTGTAAGACTCGCAAGGCAAAGATATCATCGATTACGACGACTGCTGTAGCTTTTGTTTCGGTTAAACTTTCACCAAAGTGCATATAATCATCTGGGCCATGAAGTTTTATCGCTGGAAAAGTATCATAACCAGCCAACATTAAAGCTTTTTGATAACCGAAGTATCGCTCGAAATATATAATTTCATCCGTTGTATTGGTTACAAATAGAATACGTTTATGCCCATTCTTTATTAGAAATTCTGTAGCGTGTTTGCCTAATAGCTGATTGTCATTATCAACATAAGAAATTTCATCTTCATATCGGTAAGGTTGACCAACCAAAGTAAACTTAATTTTATGAGTCGTTAAAAACTCAATAATTGGATCAGAACGATCCGAATATAATAAGATAAATCCATCAACCTGTCTTTGCCTATGCATTTGTTGGACGTTATGAAGTAAACTATCGAAATTTCGAGCAGAAGCAATTGCAGTTGCTAGACCATGCTTGCGTGATTCCTCGTTGATTGCTTCAATAATTTCAAGGTAGAAAGGGTTCCCTAATCGTTCCTTTGAATCTAAAGGAGGAAGGATTACCCCAATGGCATTAGAGGCGCCTTTACCCAAGTTTTGTGCGTTTTTGTTAGGCACATAGCCCATTTCTTCCATGACTTTGCGTACTTTTTTCTTGGTGGCGGGTGATATACTGGGGTGATCATTTATCACTCGTGACACAGTAGAAGTAGCAACGTTGGCTTTTTTAGCGACATCTTTTACAGTAACGGACATATTATTCCTCCTCTACTTATTTGACATAGTTTATCATACTACTAGAATAACCTTTTGTCTTGTTCAAATTATTAAAAGCGATATTAAGAGGATGTTATCCTTAGGAGCTTAATTGTAAAGACTAAGAGAAAATTTCCTTTTAATTTATTATTTTCATTAGACTCAAGTTTAGCGAAAAGGATAAAAATAGCACTTGATCTGTTTAAAAATAACACACGATAAAGAGAAAATTAAAAAATTACCTAAAAATCATTTGATCTTTTCTTGCAATTTACCAGCTGATATTTTCTATAAGAAATATTCAATATTTAGAAAAAGATGTGGGAAAATATTAATAATGACAAGTGCCATGCTGTATTTATCAATGGCCTTAAATTGAGAGCGCAAACTTTCTTAATTTTATAGGGGATTTACCAATATTATCAAGATTAATGTATTTAAGGACAAATATTTCGGATAAACAAACTATACCAACGCAACCGATTGCACAATTGAACGATTGGTTATATTCTTATAAAGTGAGAATTATCATGGTGTAAAATGTCATAAAAAGGTTTACAAATTGTTAGAGAGAGACTATAATATAATTTATCGAAACCGCTTGCGTTACTAACTGAATCTTTAGGAGGAATAATATGAAAAAAATATTTAATTTCGAATTTTGGCAAAAGTTCGGGAAAGCTTTAATGGTTGTTATTGCTGTTATGCCAGCAGCAGGACTTATGATTAGTATTGGAAAAACTCTTCCGCTAATTAATGCAGACTTAGCAGTGCTTGTGACAGTTTCAAGTGTCATTGAGAATATTGGTTGGGCAATTATTGGAAACTTGCATTTATTGTTTGCCTTAGCAATTGGGGGAAGTTGGGCTAAAGACAAAGCGGGTGGAGCATTCGCTGCTGGTCTTGCATTTGTGTTAATTAATCGAATTACTGGCTCAGTATTTGGTGTAACTGGAGATATGTTAAATGATCCAGAAGCATTTACTCATACTGTGTTTGGCACGAAAATTATGATAAACGGATTCTTTACGAGCGTATTAGAAGCACCAGCGCTAAACATGGGCGTGTTTGTAGGGATTATTGCAGGTTTCGTTGGTGCGATGGCATTTAATAAATACTATAACTTCCGTAAATTACCTGAAGCTTTATCATTCTTTAATGGTAAACGCTTTGTACCATTCGTAGTTATCTTATGGTCGACACTTATCTCACTCGTTTTAGTTATGGTTTGGCCATATATTCAAGCAGGAATTAACAATTTTGGTTTATGGATTGCTCAATCGCAAGATACTGCGCCAGTATTAGCCCCATTCTTGTATGGAACGTTAGAACGATTGTTATTGCCATTTGGTTTACACCATATGTTAACTATTCCTATTAACTATACACAATTAGGTGGAACATATACGATTCTTTCAGGTGCACAAGCAGGAACTCAAGTGTTTGGTCAAGATCCACTTTGGCTAGCATGGGCAACTGACTTAGTAAACCTACGTGAGGTTGATGTCTCACAATACGAATATATACTAAATGGTTGGGTACCTGCTCGTTTCAAAGTGGGGCAAATGATTGGAGCATCAGGTATCTTGATGGGCTTAGGATATGCAATGTATAAAAACGTTGATATGGATAAGCGTACAGATTACAAATCCATGTATCTATCGGCAGCATTAGCTGTCTTTCTAACGGGAGTTACTGAACCATTAGAATTTATGTTCATGTTTGCGGCAGTACCATTATATGTAGTCTATGCTATTATTCAAGGGACAGCATTTGCGATGGCAGATATTCTACCATTGCGTCTTCATTCCTTTGGTAACATTGAATTACTTACTCGAACACCATTAGCTTTTAAAGCAGGTTTGGGTGCAGATTTAATTTACTTTGTAATTGTTGTCATCATTTATGCAGTACTTACTTACTTTATAGCTAACTTTATGATTCGCAAATTTAACTTTGCAACGCCAGGACGTAACGGTAACTATGAATCTGATAGCAGCGAAACGACAACGACAGAACCAGGTTCAGTTGATAAACAAGTTGCGTCAATTGTTGGTTTACTAGGTGGAAAAGCTAATATTGTAGATGTTGATGCTTGTATGACACGCTTACGTGTAACTGTTAAAGACAGTGCAGCAGTTGCGCCGGAGAAAGAATGGAAGAGATTTGGTGCAATGGGCTTACTTGTGAGAGACAAAGGAGTCCAAGCAGTTTACGGACCAAAAGCTGATGTGTTAAAGTCAGACATTCAAGATTTATTAGATTCAGGTGTCGAAATTCCAGCTTACACAGCAGTTGATACACATGATGAATCACTAGTTGTAGAAAAGGGTGTAACGCCAAATTTCGGATCAGCTAAAGTTGATCTATTAAGTGTAGCAAAAGGCTATGTTATACCAATCAATCAAGTCAATGACCCAGTATTCGCCGAAAAAATGATGGGTGATGGATTTGCTGTAGAACCAACGGACGGTAAAGTGTACTCACCAGTTTCTGGTAAAGTATTATCAATATTCCCTACAAAACATGCGATTAGTCTCCAAACAGATACAGGAATAGACGTGTTAGTTCATATGGGCTTGAACACAGTTGAAATGAAACACAATGCGTTCAACTTGCAGGTAACTGAAGGACAGACAATTGAAGCGGGGGACCTATTAGCAAAGATGGATTTAGAAGCTGTTAAGGCTGAAGGAAAAGAAACAACAATTGTTGTAGTATTCACAAATAGTGACACAGTTAAATCTTATCAATTAACTGAAACTGGATTGAAAGATGCGAAAGCACTAATTGGTCAAGTTGAAAACTAAGCGAATAGAACACCGTAGAAAACTAGGAATTTATTCCTGGTTTTTTATGTCAGAATAGGAAGGGGACTAACATGGCGAAAATCATGACTTTAAATACTCACAGTTGGATGGAAGAAGAAGCAGAGAAAAAACGCCAGCAACTTGTTGAGCACTTAGTAGAAGCGGATTATGAAATTATCGCATTACAAGAGGTCAATCAACTGCTTAACTCTGAAACAGCTATAACGGATGCCTACTTTCAGCCATTAGCCGATCAATCGGATATTCACCAGGACAACTTTGCATATATGTTGGTAGAAGAGCTGAAAGAAAATGGTATAAATTATTACTGGACTTGGACGGCAAGTCATATAGGTTATGGTCGTTATGCGGAAGGAGCAGCTATTTTATCCAAACATAAAATTGAACCAGCTAGTTTCTTAGTTTCATTAGAAGATGACTTTTCCGATTATCACACGCGTCAAATTCTGCTTGCTAAGACTCAATTACTAGGCAAAGAAGTTAGGGTCTTGAGTGGTCACTATTCTTGGTGGAATCCAGCCAGAACATCAGGGTTTTCCTATGAATGGGACAAAACCTTAGGTTTTCTAAGTCAAGAGGAGACTCCAATCATATTAATGGGAGATTTAAACAATGCCGCTGATGTTAAGGGTGAAGGCTATGACTACGTTCAAGAAACCGCTCCTTTCTTGTTAGATACTTACAAGATAGCAGAAGAGGTCGTTGGCCGTTATACCGTAGAAAAGAGTATTGACGGTTGGGAAGGGAATCAACAGAAATTACGCATTGATTATATCCTGATTTCTAAACCGTTTAGTGTGGCACGTTATCAAGTGATATTTGATAATGTTTCAAGTCCAATTGTAAGTGATCATTATGGTGTAGAAGCCGAACTATTTATCTAAACGCAATAAACCAATAACCCCTTAGGTCTTTTCAGGCTTAAGGGGTTATTTATGTTGAATGACTATAAAAAAGCATGCCACTTTTAGATGGCATGCTTACTGTTAGTGTTGATTCATATGCATTTCTTTTTGTTGATCAGAAATTTCTAATAACTTATCACGCAATTGATTTTCCATACTTTCTAATTCTAATTGAGCAGTCGCTCTTTGTTGGCGGCCCTCTTGTTGAATTTTAAGCGTTTCTTCAATCGTTTGAATTAAGTTACTTTGTGTTTTCTGTAAAGTTACTAAATCAATAACACCGCGTTCAGATTCACGAGCTGTATCAATGGCACTTTGTTTCAACATCTCTGAGTTTTTAGTTAACAAGGTGTTCGTAGTTTCAGAAACTTGTCTTTGTGAGACAGCAGCATTTTGCTGACGTAATAGAGTTAAAGCAATTGTAATTTGGTTTTCCCATAAAGGAATTGCAGTGTGAACGGAGACTTGGATTTTTTCTGCCAAGGCTTGGTTCGTATTCTGAATCATTCGAATCTGTGGTGCTTGTTGAATTGTCATTTGGCGAGTTAAACGCAAATCATGAGTTCGTTTGTCTAAACGGTCTAAAAATTGATTCAAGTCACTAACCACTTGGACATCCATTTGACTATTACTTTCACGGGCTTTTGTTATTGCTTTTGGAATAACTTCTTCCTGCATTTCTTGCATTTTTAATTCTCCAGCGGCAATATAAATGTTCAAGGCTTCAAAATAGTCTTTATTTTTCTGATAAAGTTGTTCTAACATCATGTTGTCATTTAATAACTCGTTTTTTTCACGTTCTAAGCGAATGACAACTTTATCAATTTGACTACCAATTTGCTGATACTTCATTTGAGTTTCAGTAATCGATGCTTTCACTTTACCAAATAGGCGTTTAAAAACATTAGGTTCTGCTGAAAGGTCTTTAGGGTTTGATGTTTCTAATGTTTGCATCAAGTCTGTTAAGACATCTCCGATTTCGCCGGTATCTTTCATTTGCACAGTTGCTAGCATGTTATGTGAGAACTCACTCAATTTTTTCTGAGCATTCGATCCATACGCTATAACTGCGGACATATTTGTTTCATCAATTTGTCCAGCTAAGTCACGGGCTTGCTTCTTGCGATGTTCTGGTAAACGCTCAATCAGTTTTTCAGTTGTCACAGCTCTTTGTGCCATCATAGTTGCATCGGCTAACTCAGTTTGAACGGCACTTGCACGGTCCGTTGATTCTTCGTTGAAGGGATTTGATAATAGATCATTAAACTCCGGACTCATTTGAGCATCTAATTCGTCAAAAATATCGATTGTTTGCTTCTTATCTTCAGTCATAATATCCTCCTTTATTTACTCATCTGCTTGATCAGCTAACCAATCATTGCTTTCCTTTAGTATAGCATCAACAGAATCGGTCATGTTATCAATATCCTCTTGCTCAGAAGACATTTGTTGTCTGGCTGCTTTACGAGATAAATTACGATTAGCTAATTTGATTTCATCCTGCATTTCATTGTAAGTGTCTTGGTGGAACAAGACATATTCATCAGTAATTTGTTCACAGATTTGTTCAATTGTTTGAGCACTTTTTTCTAAAATTAAATAAGTCTGCTTGTTCTTCGCAACGTGTCCATTAATTTCATTATACTTTAAGATCAAATCTTCTAAAGAAGGTAAGAACTTGTATAAGAATTGACTCGCTTGAGTAAAGCGGGTAGGGTCTTCAACAATATCTTTAAAAAAGTTTTGTGCGACTTCAATTGTATTGTATCTCACTTCAATCGCTCTTAATTTAGCTGTTTTTGCAATACCAGTTTCTACCGATTTGATTTGGTCACGCGCAATAGCCATTTGAGATCGGAAGTACTCAATCTCTGTCTCCGTTAGTCCCTCATTATAGTAATGTTGAATTTTATCTTTATTAGTAAAATTCATTTGAGTGGTGGTTGATGAATAACCTTTGCTACGCGTACTCAAGAACAATCTGGCAAACAAACATAATAACCAAACGAAGAATGATGAGCCTAGAACGAAACTAGCCACCACCGCACTTGTCTCAAAGGCACCTTCATAAATAGAGTACGAATTTGTAATCAGTATTGATGTCATAAACACACAGAAGATACCAATGTAATAAATAGCTTTTAACCAAGAAAAGTTAAAACTTACTTCCAATTTGCTAAAGATTACGGTTAATAGAATAGTGTTAACGATAATACTTATGACCACAGATAGAGTGTATCTAGAGAAAAAGGCTAATTGTCCAAAGACCCCACCAGAAACTAACAGCGCAATACCGACAAAAATTAACACACCGATACGGCTCTTGAGTTGCGTTTTTTCAGCTGAAGATAAATTCTTACCTGCTACTAAGTTGTAAATATTTATACATAAAATGATAAATATTAAAAAGCAGAAAATTATATACCCCATAAAAATCATTATTGTTTCCTCCTTTAAATTCCTAATAATTCTTTACACTATTAGATTACCATAAGTCTTGTTTGGACTTATCGGACTTGAGGCTTATCTATGGACAATTCTATCTATTATCTTAAATAATCATGACATTTCATAAAAAGAATCGAGACTAAAGATGGATTAAGCTATAATAAGAGTGTGTTTAAATGTTAAATGAAGTTAACATAAAATAATGAAAGTATCAGAGGTGGAAACAGATGAAAGTAGAGAACAAAGATATCAATTTTTTACAAGATCCACGCCTAGTATCTAGTGAGATGATTTTTGACGGTGCGATTTTACGGTTATATCTGAACCAAATTAAATTGGATAGTCAGCAAATTGTCTCGAGAGAATTATTACATCATCAACCAGCAGCGGCTATATTAGCAGTTACAAAGGAAGATAAGGTACTATTAGTTAAACAATATCGACCAGCAATAGTTGAAGAAATTTATGAAGTACCTGCGGGGATCCTAGATTATTTAGATACAGGAACCGAAGAGGCTGAAGTAGGTGCAATAAGAGAGCTTGAAGAAGAAACAGGTTATCGTGCCAACCAAATAGAACGATTAGCAAGTTTTTATGTCACTCCAGGCTATTTAAATGAAGAAATTATTTTGTTTTCTGCCACAGATTTAGTCAAAGTCGATCACCCCTTACCTCAAGATGAGGATGAAAATGTAACAGTCCATGAATTTTCTCGCTCAGAAATCCAAGCCATGTTAAAGGTTGGAGAAATTAAAGATTTAAAAACACTATATGCCTTACAGATTTGGTTAAATAATTAAGACACTAAAGTAGAAAGGGAAGTGTTTTATGAAATTTCGCACTAAAAAAAATCAAAAGAGTCATAAATACGATGAGTATTTAGCTTACGACGAGTCGAAGCATGGACCTGCGAGTGAATCATTGGATGTTGATAGTAATCAAGAGCCTGACCAAATAGAAGGTCCGCTTTATGATCCACAAGCTCTTAACCAAGCTGTAGATGACAATTATCAATATCCGCAAGGAGAATTAAACCCATATGCTTATGATTATCATGAGATGGCAAATGAACTAGAGGAGTATCGTGAAGAGGTGACTGAGTCCTATGACACGCCAAATACTTTCTATAATAATGAGACGCTACCAGAAGAAGGGTATCCTTCAAGGCAAGCTTATCTACAAGCCCAAAAAGCTTATGAAGCCGAAGTGAAATCTATTCAAGAGGTCTATGAAGATGATAATGAGCAAGGCAATGTACGTCGTGCTAAATACAGTGCAAAGGTCGATCGTTTTTTAACTAATGGTTTAATCGTAGTCGGTGTTTTATTAATTGCCGTCTTATTGATTGCATTTTTAGTATGATATTAAAAGGAGAAAACATTAAATGAAAATTGGTATTATTGGCGCAATGGAAGAAGAAATTCGTTATTTAAAAAAAGTAATAAAAAATCAAGAAACAATCCATCATTATAATTTTGAATTTACAAAAGGACAGCTTGGTCAACATGATGTTGTTTTAGTCCTTTCTGGCATAGGTAAAGTAAACGCTACTGTCAGTGCTTTGTTATTAAAAGAAAAATTTGATGTGGATGTTATGATTAATACTGGATCGGCAGGAGCAATTGACCCAGTTTTAGAAGTAGGCGACATTGTTATCGCACATTCTTTAACGCATCATGATGTCGATGTGACAGGCTTTGGCTATGAGCCGGGACAAATGGCAGGGATGCCAAACGTTTATTACCCGAATACTCAATTAATGAGAATCGCTCAAGAGGTATGTCGCACGATGGACATGGAACCTATTATTGGACAGATCGCCAGTGGAGACCAGTTTATTAATAGTGGTGATAAAATCAAAGCAATTGCTACAACATTTCCAACTGTACGCGCAGCTGAAATGGAATCAGCAGCCATAGCGCAGACGGCTTATGTTTTAGGCGTACCCTTTGTAATCATCAGAGCAATTTCTGATCGTGCCGATGATGAAGCGAGCATGTCCTTTGATCAATTCATTTTATTTGCTGGAAAAGTATCCGCAACAATTGTGACGAAGCTAGTTGAGGCCATTCCAGAAACTATAAAAGTCACAGATGATTAAAATTAGATTAAAAAGGTTGACAAAAAAGACTTGATATCTTATTATTATCTTAAATAATAAAGCGAAACCTATTTGGTTTTAATTTAAGACAAAGAGATAGGAACTATTTTGTAAGAGAGTTTGCGGTAGCTGAAAAGCAAATCCTAATAGCCTGTTTCAACACAGCTTAAATTCAAATGATTTTTGCCGTTTGCCACGATATAGCTTCAGTTACTCTGTTAACTGTATGAGATGAAAACTGTGAGGTTTTCATGAATAAAGGTGGAACCACGTTATGACGTCCTTTAATCCCTAGTTGGATTAACGGACGTTTTTTTTAGGTAGTGAAGCCTTGGACTGTCGCGCAGGTCAAATTTGTTGTTGCTACACAATGTTGAATAATAAAATTAAAGTGGGGGAATTGTTATGAAAAAAATGGTGAAGTTAGTATTAAGTTTATTAGTAGTGTTCTCAATCGCTCCAAGTACTGCATTTGCACAAAGTGGTAAAACAATTGATCGAGAGGCCGGAGTAGTGATTGGTTTTGACGATACGTTTGCTCCGTTTGGCTTTAAGAATGAAGCAGGAGACCATGTAGGATTTGATTTGGATTTAGCAGCTGAAATACTCGGTCGTATGGAAGTTGACTATTCGTTCCAACCAATTGATTGGAGTATGAAAGAAACTGAATTGAATACTGGTAATATCGATATGATTTGGAATGGTTATTCCATTACACCTGAAAGAGAAGAAGTCGTTTTATTCTCAGAACCTTATATTGAAAACCGTCAAATTATTATTGTGCCAGTTGATAGTGACGTGAAGTCTAAAGCGGATTTAGCTGGTAAGGTTTTAGCGACTCAAGAGCAATCCGCATCATTAGAAGCTATCCTTGCTGATGAGGAGTTTGTCGCTACTTTAGGTAGTGATCCAGTCACTTATGCAACTTTTGTAGAAGTTTTTAGTGATTTGAATAATGGGCGTGTGGATGCAATTGTTGTAGATGAAACGCTAGCTAGCTACTTCTTAGAACAAAATGATTCAGCGGCAGATTATAGAACGTTAGAAGATAACTTCGGAGAAGAAGAATATGGCGTTGGTTTCAGAAAATCAGATGACGCCTTTGTGGAAGAATTTAATGCTACATTAGCTGAAATCATTGAAGACGGTAAATTTGATGAAATCAAAGCGAATTGGTTCACTGCAATTGAAGCAGAACAGGAATAATCACTCAATATAAATAGTAGAAGGAAGTGCTAGACGATGGAATCACTCACGATGTTTGAACCACTAATGGAAGGATTTAAAACAACTTTACAATTTTTTATGCTGACACTGATAGGCAGTATACCTTTAGGGTTGTTGTTAGCCTTAATTGAACAGAAACTACCGAAGTGGTTGGGAAGCATTATTCGTGTTTACGTCTATCTGTTTCGAGGTACGCCACTTTTACTTCAAATGATGTTTGTTTTTTTCGGTTTACCTTTTGTCGGAATTGTTTTGGGGCGCTTTGAATCTGCTTTGTTTACATTGATCATCAATTATGCGGCTTATTTTGTAGAGATTTTTAGAGGTGGCTTAAATGCGATACCTTCTGGTCAGTATGAAGCGTTGAAGGTGTTGTCGATTAATCGTTTGACCGGTTTATATCGTGTCATTTTGCCTCAGTTATGGCAAATTGTTATGCCATCAGTGGGGAATGAAGTAATAAGTCTGATTAAAGATACCTCGCTCATTTATATTCTGGGGCTAGATGAGTTGTTAAAAACAGGACGGACCCTAGCCAACCAGAGTGCGAGTCTTTTACCATTTGTGTATGTTGGTATTATCTACTTACTGTTCACAGGAATCACCACTTTAATTCTAAATAAAATAGAACAGAAAATTGCAGATTAGGAGGCGTTAATCAAATGAGTTTAATTGCTACAGGTATATCAAAAAGTTTTGGATCAAACGTCATTATTGATCAGTATGATTTTACTGTCACACCAGATCGCTTGACGATTGTTCTGGGAGAATCAGGAAGTGGAAAGACGACTTTATTAAGGATGATTAATCACCTTGAATCAGTAGATAAAGGTTCTATTTCACTTGATGGTATTCCATTAGTGATAGAAGGTGTCTATCAATCGAATGACAATATAAAACAATACCAACACAAAATTGGTTTGGTGTTTCAGGATTATCAGTTGTTTCCTAATCTTACAGTCCTAGAGAATCTACTATTAGCACCTTTATCTAATAAAATGGGGGATCGCGAGCAATTAATCATTCAAGCTAAAGATTTACTAGAACAAATGGGACTGCCTGGAAAAGAAGACATGAAGCCCCGCCAATTATCAGGTGGACAAAAACAAAGAGTCTCTATCGCAAGAGCAATGATGATGAAACCAAGTATGCTATGTTTCGATGAACCAACTTCTGCATTAGATGAACATACTGTTTCTAAAGTTGCAGAACTAATTTTACAATTGAAAAATCAAGGGATGATGATTCTTATCATTACTCATGATCGGACATTAGTTGAAAAACTAAGCGATCAAGCGAATGTAATCGAATCAACAAGCTTTATTTAAATAAAACAACTTAATAAAAGTGCTTGTATTAGATTATGTTTTCTGTATAATGATAGGAGTGTAAAATAATGCAGCGAAAAAAAAGAAAGCGCGTCAACAGTCTAACGCCTTGTCAATTAGAGAAGGTCAGCGAGTAACTGCGGCTGCTAATGCGAAAGTTGAAGTTAAACTGCACGCATTCGGTTTTTTTATCAAGTTATTTTACTCCATAAAACTTTTATTGGAGGAATTTAAATGTCAAGATATACAGGTCCATCATGGAAATTATCACGTCGTCTAGGTGTGTCATTAACAGAAACAGGTAAGGAATTAGCAAAACGCCCATTCCCACCAGGACAACATGGTAATGCACGTAAAAAACTTTCTGAGTATGCTTTACAATTACAAGAAAAACAAAAATTACGTCATATGTACGGAATGAACGAACGTCAATTCGCGACTTTGTTCAACAAAGCAGGTAAAATCAAAGAAGGTAAACACGGTGAGAACTTCATGGTTATCCTTGAAACTCGCTTAGATAACTTAGTATACCGTTTAGGTTTTGCTTCAACTCGTCGTCAAGCTCGTCAATTAGTTAACCACGGTCACATTACTGTAGATGGTAAACGTGTGGATATCCCTTCATACTTAGTTCAACCGGAACAAGTTATCGGCTTACGTGAATCATCACGTGATGTTGCAGTAGTTAAAGAAGCATTAGAAAACATGGTAACTCGTTTAGAGTACGTTTCTTATGACGAAACTGCAATGGAAGGTAAAATGACTCGCTTGCCTCTAAGAAGTGAATTAAACGCTGAAGTAGATGAAGCTCTAGTCGTTGAATACTACAACAAATTAGGCTAATCGCTAAATTATTGCTAATGAAGCAGGTAGGAATCGCTAGGTTCTTACCTGTTTTCTTATGATTTTATGAGGGGGATAAACCGCTTAAAACTCTGAGATTAACAATTAATTTAGTTGTGGGTCTAATGCTCATCAGTTGTTGGGTGAATGATCTACTCAGTAAAAATAAAATCTTATGAATATTACTGGGTTTCGCTTTAATTAACACATTTATAATGCTATAATATAGAGTGATTAATTACGGAGAAAATTCATCTACTGCCAATAAAGATAATTACGATGGAACAGAGGAGCGAACTAGAATGCAATTGAGATTTACTGACATACTATTTATTATAGTCGTCATTGTCCTGGTTGTTTACGGAGTTATTTATTATTTTCGTACCCAGCGCAATAAAGACATAAGAGACTTGGAAGAGCGAAAAGAGAAGATGATGGCAATCTCGATTGCTGATCAATTATATACGTTAAAAAACATGAATTTATCAGGGCAAACTAAGCGTAAATATGAAAGCTTAGTAGCAACTTGGCAGACCATCACAAACTTTCAATTTACAGAAATTGAATCAGCTTTAGTTGGTTCTGAACAATTCCTTGAACAAATGAATTTAGTAAAAGCTCAAAAAGCTGTCAATCAAGCACGTGAAATTCTTGACGAGACAGAAATTCAAGTGAATGAATTGCATGAACAATTAACAGACTTACTTTCAGTTGATACTGAAAACCATGAACGTAACGAACAATTATTGGAGCGTTACAACACGGCTCGTAAAAGTATCATGAATCAAAGTTTTGATTATGGTCCTGCAATTGAAACCTTAGAAAAGAATATACAATACTTAGAATTGAATTTCACTAAATACAACGAACATACAACAAATGGCGATCACTTAGAAGCACAAGACATGTTAAGCACAATTGATGCTGATATGACTAGTTTAGAAGAAATTCTAGAAAAGATTCCAGCAATGTATGACAAAATTAAGAATGACTACGAAGACTCATTAACAGATTTACGTGAAGGTTATCAACGAATGATTGACAGCCGTTATAATTTCGAAAACATCAATATTCCAGAAGAAATTGATGAGATTCAAGAGCAATTAAACAATGCCAAAAAAGAAATTAAAAACGCCGATTTATCAGACGCTAAAACTTTAATGGATAAGGCTGATCGTGAAATTAACTCTTTATATGATTTATTAGAATCAGAAATTGCAGCAAAAGAGTATGTTAATAAGAATGTGAACCAATTACGTGACCAGATTAAACAAGTGGTTGAAAATAACCGCTATGCTGGTATCGAAGTGGATCGTATCGCTCAGAGTTATATTCTGCATAACAGCGAATTAGATCAAGTGAATGAATTGACAGAACAAATTCGTATGGAACAGAATAAGTTCCGAGACATTACAAAAGAAATTAATGAACATAATGCTATCTTTACTAAAATTGAAGCATCTGTTAAGAAACTAAAAAAACGTTTCGATGATATTGATGACAAGCAGCGCAAATTAGTAGAGAACTTGTCTGGTTTAACAATCAGAGAAAAAGAAATTAAAAGCAATCTTGATTTGTATGAATTAGACTTGCGTAACATTAAACGTAAAGTTGAAAAACATCATTTACCTGGTTTGAGCGAAGATTATTTCACTAAGTTTTATCAAGTCACTGATGAGATTGAGAGCTTATCTAAACAATTAAACCGTGTTCGTATCGATATGACTGAGATTGAACTGACTGCTAGTCAGTTAGAAGAGCACCTTGATCAACTTGAAAGTTTAACTGAAGAGATTATCGATAGTGCGATGTTAACTGAATACATGATTCAACATAGTAATCGATTCCGTTATGATTATCCAGATATGGATCAAGCAATTAAAGAAGCGCAATATCTATTCCACCGTGAACATCGTTATCAAGACGCTTTAGCTGTAATTGAAAAAGCGTTACGTCGGATTGATCAAGAAGGGCCTACCCAAGTAAGACGTATGTATCACCAAGAAAAACAAACAAGAATTTATTAATTGTAGTTATGAGACAGAATCGACTTAGGTCATTCTGTCTTTTCTTTTGTATTAGAGGATAGTGCTAAAGATTTAGACTTAAATGTTCTTCTATAGACAATAGCAAATCGGTTTCGTTATAATAATTAGTGCAATAATTTAGACAAGTAGACAATAGCTAAGAAAAAGGAGTTTGAGGATGTTTTATTTTGACCATAGTGCAACCACTCAACCGAGTCATGAAATCATGAAAGTCGTTCAGGAAGTGGCTGTAAATTTTTATGCCAATCCGTCCAGTATTCATCAAATGGGAGAAAAATCAAAAGCATTGATGAAACAAGCAAGACAACAGATCGCCACTATTCTAAAGTTTAATAGAGACGAGATATACTTTGCATCAAGTGGAACTGAGGTAAACAATTGGGTTTTTCAAGCAATTCTACCTGCCTTACAGGCACTTCATCCAGAGAGAAAGCGCGTCATTATATCGAGTGTTGAACACCCATCAATAACCGCCCAAATTGCAGTGTTAGAGCAACAGGGCTTCATTGTTGACTTAGCACCTGTTAATGGCGATGGACTATTGGATATGGCCGCTTTAGAAGCGTTACTCGCTCAGGATGTTCTCCTTGTTTCAACAATGGCTGTTAATAATGAAGTAGGCAGCATTCAACCTATCGAGGGTATTGCCAAACGATTAGCGTCCTTTCCTCAAATCGTTTGGCATGTTGATGGTATCCAAGCGGTAACCACTCAAATGGAGTCCTTATTAAATTCTAGAATAGATTTAATTAGTTTATCTAGTCATAAGTTTCACTCCATTCGTGGAGCGGGGATTTTGGCCAAAAGAAATAAAGTTCACTCACACCCTTTTCTATATGGTGGAGGTCAAGAATCTGGCCTTCGTAGTAGCACGGAGAACTTACCAGCGATTGTTGCAACGGCTAAAGCTTTAAGACTAGCTTATGAACAACAAGACAGCGTTAAAAAAATGCTTGCTCAATATCGAATGACTATTATTGAATCGTTAATAGAGAAGCAATGGCACGTATTTGCTGAAGATACAGCAAGTGAACATATTATATGTGCTGCTTATCCAGGAGTCCCTGGAGAAGTGCTTGTCCACGCGTTTGAAGAACAACAAGTCATTATATCGACAACGAGCGCTTGTTCAAGTCGTAAGCATCAAACGCACCATACATTAAAAGCGATGAGTGTTGCAGAGGACCTATCCACTTCAGCTATTCGAATCAGTATGTCTCAAACCACAACGGCTCAAGAAGTGGCTGGCTTGATTAAAGCAATCAACGTCGTAACAAATAAATTTTCTAAATAATGGAAGGAACTATTATGACACATAAACAAATTTTAATTCACTACGGTGAGCTATCAACTAAGGGTAAAAACCGCAGAATGTTTCAAAACAAAATGGCAGAACATATTCGTCATAAAACAAAGGAATTAGAGAAAGTAAAAATCTTACCTCATCATGATTTTATGCATGTTAAATGGGAAGAAGCGAGTTATGAAGAAATGATTGAAGTTTTAAAAGATGTTCCAGGTATTTCTCGTTTCGAACCGACTTATCGAGTTGAAAAAACAATGGAAGCAATTTATGAAAAAGGGATTGAGTTGTTTAAAGAATTGACATTTGAGAGTAATGATTCATTCAAGGTCGTTGCTAAACGCTCAGATCGTTCGTTTGAATTTGATTCTATGAAGATTCAGCGAGAAGTTGGTCATGTGATAGGTGAAGCTTTTCCAGAGCTGCATGTTGAAATGAAAAAAGCAACTTATAAATTAACTGTGAGTATTCAACAGGATGCGGCATACTTAAGCCTGATTTCAGTCCAAGGTATGGGAGGTTTACCATATGGTTCGAGCGGTAAAGGAATGCTGATGTTATCTGGAGGATTTGACTCTCCGATAGCCGGCTATCAAATGTTAAAACGTGGTTTAGAAATCGAAGCCGTTCACTTCAGTAGTCCGCCTTATACAAGTCCTCAAGCCTTGGAAAAAGCGAAAAAATTAACCGCTGTTTTAGCTCGTTACTCCACGCCAATGAAATTCCATAATGTTCCCTTTGCGCGTATTCAAGAAGAGATAAAAGAACATATTCATGAAGATTTTTCGATGACGGTTATGCGACGAATCATGTTGAGGATTATGGATCAACTGTTACTTAAAAACAAAGCAATGGCGATTGTTAATGGTGAGTCATTAGGTCAAGTAGCCTCTCAAACATTACAAAGCATGAGTGTTATCAATGAAGTGACAACGACACCGATTCTAAGACCTTTAATTGCAGTCGATAAAAATGAAATTATTAGTATTGCAGAAAAAATAGGAACGTATGATATTTCGAATGAACCCTACGAAGATTGTTGTACTGTATTTGCACCGAAGAAGCCTAAAACAAAACCTAAATTGCATACGATTCAAGAAATGGAAGCCGCACTGGATATTCCTGCTCTAATTCAAGAAGCAGTTGAAAAAACAGAAGTGATGACGATTGATGAACATTACCTAACGGAGCAATATGCAAACTTTACAGAACTACTGTAGGATTTGAGTCAACTCTTTTATTAGGGAAGATTGCGAGGACTCATAAGTCTTTCGGTTAGAACTTATATTCTGACAATGTTATACTGAACATATAAGAGAAAGGATGATGTGAGTATGCAAGTTAAATTTGATGGTTCACCATTAGAAGTAAAAGGAACACAACCTACTGTTGGAGACAAAGCACCTAACGCTAATTTAGTGAATGATAAAGGTGAGACAGTTGCATTAAATGATTTGTTTGGAAAAGTAACGATTTTAAGTGTAGTACCTAATGTTTTAACAAGAACTTGTGAATTACAAACAAAGCGTTTTGATGAAGTCACTTCTGATAAAGACATCCAATATGTGACAATTGGTCGTAATACGGTTGAAGAATTCAATCAATGGAATACTGAGAATGAATTAACTGTCGATACATTAACAGATTCAACGGGGGATTTCGGTAAAGCTTATGGTTTAGATATTGAGCTTGATGGAAACGACTTACTAACTCGTGCGGTTTTCGTCGTTGATACTGATGGTACAATTAAATACGTGGAAATTGTTGACGAAGTAGTTAATGAGCCAAACTACGAGGCGGCCTTAGAAGTTGCTGAAAAGTTATAAGCACATTCTTTTACAATACAGAACAATCAGCGGTGCTTAGGCATACGCTGATTTTTTATATTTCTCCGGTAGAGTGTTACCGGCTTGTTAGCAACTTTGCATACTAAATGGAGGAAGATTTATGGAGAATAAAATAGAGCAGTTTCAAAAAAAATTAACAGATAGCAAAAAAATTGTCTTTTTTGGTGGAGCGGGCGTATCGACAGCAAGTGGCATACCAGATTTTCGCTCAGCGACAGGTTTGTTCATGCAAGCAACAGGCAAGAATTTTTCTGCAGAAGAAATTATATCGCGTAGTTTCTTCGAGAGATACCCGGAAGAATTTTTTGAATTCTATTTTGATAAATTGATTTATCCTGAAGCGAAACCAAATTTAGCGCATGAATTTTTAGTTGAGCTTGAAAGACAAGGCAAGGACATTACAATCGTCACACAAAATATTGATGGTTTGCATCAATTAGCTGGGAGTCAGAAAGTATTAGAACTACATGGTACGGTATTAGAGAATTACTGTTTACACTGTCATAAACACTATCGATTGGAAGAATTGACGCGTGATGACAAGGGGATTCCGCGCTGTAAAGAAGATCATGGAATTGTGAGACCAGATATCGTTTTATATGAAGAAGGACTTAATCAACAGACAATTCAAGAGACAATTTCTGCTATTGAGGAGGCTGATATGTTAATTGTTGCCGGAACTTCATTGATTGTTTATCCTGCCGCTGGACTAATCAATTATTTCAAAGGTGAACATTTCGTTGTGATTAACAAAACACCCATCCATACCTATTTACCGAATGCAGTGGTTTTTGAAGACACGCTAAATGAGGTTTTTTCTCGAATGGAGTGAAAGAGAAGACATGATTAACTTAGAGGACTATTATCAAGGGACAATAAGCGGTTTTAAAACGGAAGAAATAGCTCAGGCTCTGTTAGGATGTCTTCTTGTCAATGAGACGAAAGAAGGCCGCACGGCTGGTTTTATTGTCGAAACAGAAGCCTATGTGGGTGTTATAGATGAAGCGGCTCATAGCTTTAATGGGCGCAATACCAAACGAATCCAAGCAATGTTTGAAAGAGCCGGCAGCTTATATGTCCATCAAATGCATAGCCATGTGTTAGTGAATATTGTGACTCAAGAAGTAGGCGAACCGGAAGGTGTGTTAATCCGAGCACTCGAACCAGTCGAAGGCATTTCAATAATGGAAATGCGTCGAAAAAGGACAGGGCGCGAGTTAACGAATGGTCCAGGAAAGTTAAGCCAAGCTCTAGGAATTACAATGGCATATAATTTAGAACATATTCAAGAGTCAAATTTATCACTTGAAATGGACAACCGAAAAACACCTGGAAAAATCCTTAAATCAGGACGAATTGGTATCAATAATAAGGGCAGTTGGACAGATGCTCCGCTGCGTTTTTATGTGAAAGGAAATCCTTATGTCTCCAGGTTTAGAGGGGAAGTATCAGAGAATTTGGGTTGGCGAGAATAATGAGTGTAAATTCAAAATAAATTAATTATTAGCTACTTGTCTAATGGGCGATGTTTTGCTAAACTGTGATTAATATGTCGGCTAAAGCTGACCCTATATTAAGCAATGAAGAGAAGAGTAGTTAATTAAAGACAGAGAGAAAGTAATCGCTGAAAGCTTTCACAATTGACGAAAGTAGCTTGGAGCTTGAAGTGTGAACGTTAAGTAGTACTTCACGGAGGAAATCTTCGTTAACAATAAACGAGCGGAAATGTTATTATTTCTTAAATTAGGTGGTACCACGTCAACCAACGTCCTATGTAAAGCATAGGGCGTTTTAAATTGGGAAGAATTAATACATTCAGTTCTATTAATTGATAGTGACTACTAATAAATTTGCGAGTGAAAGGAAGCGGGATATTGAATAGAGAAGAAATGCCAACGAAATATAATCCTCAAAGTATTGAAGAGGGGCGTTATGAACAATGGATTGAAGCGGGAGTGTTCAAGCCTTCAGAAAATCCTGAAGCAGAACCTTACTCAATTGTTATTCCACCACCAAATGTGACAGGGAAATTACACTTAGGTCATGCGTGGGATGTAACATTACAAGATATGGTGATTCGTCAAAAACGAATGCAAGGATTCGATACATTGTGGTTACCTGGTATGGACCATGCGGGGATTGCTACTCAAGCAAAAGTTGAAGAAAAATTAGCGACACAAGGTATCAGTCGTCATGATTTGGGACGAGAAGAATTTGTGCAACAAATTTGGGATTGGAAAGAAGAATACGCTGGAACAATCCGTTCACAATGGTCTAAAATGGGAATATCTGTTGATTACTCACGTGAGCGATTTACATTAGATGCTGGTTTGAATAAAGCAGTAAATAAAGTCTTTGTTGATTTATATAACAAAGGACTTATCTATCGTGGTGAATACATCATTAACTGGGATCCAAAAGCACAAACGGCATTATCAGATATTGAAGTAATCCATAAGGATGTTAAGGGTGCGTTTTACCACATTAAATATCCCATTGTTGGTTCAGATGAATTTGTTGAAATTGCAACGACTCGCCCTGAAACAATGTTAGGTGATACTGCGATTGCCGTTCATCCTGAAGATGAAAGATACCAACATCTAATTGGCCAGAAAGTATTATTACCATTAATGAATCGCGAGATTCCAGTGGTGGCTGATGAGTATGTTGAACGTGAATTTGGAACGGGCGTAGTAAAAATTACTCCAGCTCATGATCCTAATGACTTTGAAGTGGGTAATCGTCACGATTTACCACGCTTAAATGTTATGAATTTAGATGGATCGATGAACGAAAATGCTGGTGAGTATGCTAAACTTGATCGTTTTGAAGCTAGAAAGCAAGTAGTAGTTGATTTAAAAACACAAGGGTATCTAGTGAAAATTGAAGAACTAGAACATAGTGTAGGGCATTCAGAACGTAGTGGTGCAGTTGTTGAACCTTACTTATCTACACAATGGTTTGTTAAGATGCAACCATTAGCTGAGAAAACAATTCAAAACCAAAAGAGTGATGATGCGGTTGAATTTTATCCTCCACGTTTTAACCAAACATTCTTAACTTGGATGGAGAATATTCATGACTGGGTTATTTCGCGCCAATTATGGTGGGGACATCAAATTCCAGCCTGGTATCATAAGGAAACTGGTGAAGTTTACGTAGGTGAAACAGCTCCAAATAATGAGACTGAATGGGAAAGAGATAAAGATGTTTTAGATACCTGGTTCTCTTCTGCATTATGGCCATTTTCAACAATGGGTTGGCCGGAAGAATCCACTGATTATGATCGTTACTTCCCAACAAGTACTTTGGTAACTGGTTACGATATTTTAACATTCTGGGTAAGCCGTATGATTTTCCAAAGTTTAGAATTTACAGGTCAACGTCCATTTAAAAACGTCTTAATTCATGGTTTGATTCGTGATGCCGACGGTCGTAAAATGAGTAAGTCGCTAGGTAACGGAATTGATCCAATGGATGTAATCGATGAATTTGGTGTGGATGCTTTAAGATGGTTCCTAGCCAATGGTTCAACACCAGGTCAAGATGTTCGTTATAGTGAAGAGAAATTAAGCTCATCATGGAACTTTATTAATAAGATTTGGAACGCAAGTCGTTATGTTTTAATGAACGTAGGCGACTTGACAATCGACCAAATCGAAATTGGTAAGGATCAAACAGTTGCTGATAAATGGATTTTATCTCGTTTACAAACAACGATTGAAGCTGTTACTCGTTTATTTGATAAATTTGAATTTGGTGAAGCTGGACGAATTCTGTATCACTTTATTTGGGATGATTACTGTGATTGGTATATCGAAATGACTAAGGAAAGTCTACAAGATGACTCATCAGATAATAAGACAACGAAAAGTATTCTAATCTATGTATTAGACCAATTCCTACGCTTATTACACCCAATTATGCCTTTTGTTACTGAAGAAATTTGGCAACAATTATTAAGTGAAAAATCTTCAATTGTCGTAGCCGATTACCCAACAGTTAATGCAGCTTATATTAATGAAGAGGCTGTCACTGCTATGAATCAGTTAATCGAAGTAATTCGTGGTGTACGTACGATTCGTAATGAAATGAATACACCGTTATCAAAAGCAGTTGATATTTTCATTAAAGTGAATTCTAAACAAGTTGCAGAATTACTAGAGGAGAACAAAGCGTATATTGAGCGTTTCTGTCACCCAGAATCACTAGTTATCTCAGAAAATCCTGAAACACCTAATGAAGTAGTCTCACAAACCTTATCTTTCGCACAAATTTTAATGCCTCTCGAAGGTTTAATAAAAATTGAAGACGAAATAAAGCGTCTATCTCAAGAACAAGAAAAATTAAATAAAGAAGTAGAACGGATCGACAAGAAACTTGCGAACGAAGGTTTCGTAAGCAAGGCTCCTGAAAAAGTTGTGGAGGAAGAGCGCATCAAACGAGCTGATTATGTTAATCAACTGGATGCTGTTACGGAGAGAATCAACCAACTCGAAACGCTTTTATAATATTAAAAACTTAACCTCAAAGTGCTCATGATTTTGAGGTTTGCAATGGAAACTTTTTGCATTAAACACGTTAAGTGTATTATATCTGTGGTAACACAAAGGAGAACGAAGTTAGTTGAAATTTAGAAATGTTAATGAAGCCATCGCTTGGCTCGATACTCAGAAAAATATTGTTCCTAACATTAATGGAAGCGGCGTAGAGAAAGTTAAATTAGCGCTTGCTTTTATTGGCAACCCACATCATGGTATTCCAGCAATTCACATTACTGGAACCAATGGTAAGGGATCTACGACTGCATTTTTACGCGAATTATTACTTAGCCAAGGGTTACAAGTAGGGACGTTCACTTCGCCTCATATTATGACCTTTAAAGAAAGATTTACTTTTAACGGTGAGTTAATCGCAGATGAAGATTTAATAACCATTATTGAAGAAATGGTTCAAATAAACGATTATATGGAACAAACTGAGTTTGGTCGTTTAGTCTTTTTTGAATTATATACTGTAATGATGGCTATCTATTTCAAAATGAAAAAACCGGATGTTTGTTTAATTGAAGTTGGTATTGGAGGACGTCGTGACTGTACAAGCGTTATTGACGGACAAATTGCAATCATTACGACAATCGGTCTGGACCATTCAGATAAATTGGGTAATACGGTTGAAGAAGTTGCAGCTGAAAAAGCTGGTTTAATTAAACAAAATACCCAAGTTGTAACTGGTTTAATTGAAGAAGGTCCATTGAAAGTCATTGAAGCTTATGCTGCTGAAATGAATTCTGAAATCTATCGTTATCAAACAGATTTCGGAATGGCCGATGTTTTAAACCATCTGGATCAAGGTTCTACCTTCAACTTCTGGCAAGCTATGTCTGACCCAAATGAAACGCAACAAAATAATTTTGCGATCGGTATGTTAGGTTTACATCAGATTCAAAATGCGACTGTTGCAATTCAAGCATTCAATTTATGGATGAACTTTATTGAACAGCCAATTGATTGGGTAGTAGCAAAACCTGGTCTACAACAGACGAATTGGATTGCTCGAATGGAAAGAATTAATGAGGATCCTTTTGTATATATTGATGGTGCACATAACGTGGCTGGTTTAAATGCCTTAAAGGGTTTAGTTGAAGAATATTTCCCGCATAAAGCGATTCGAATTCTTTATGCTGGTTTAGATTCCAAAAATCAATTAGAACAACTTCCTTTGTTGTCTACGTTTAATAGTATTAGTTTAACAGTCACTGAGTTTGGTCATCCACATGCAATGACTTTGGCGCAGTTTCAAGAGGTCGTTCAACAAGTACCAGAGAAATTGGAACAAGCGATTCAATATGTGGCAGATTGGAAGCCTTATGTTACGGAGTTCATTAATCACAAAGATAGCGATGAAATGCTGTTAATAACAGGTTCACTCTATTTTGTTTCTGATGTTCGACAGTTCATTGTTAAAGAATTTCAAAAGATTTCAAATTAAAAAGTATATTTAGCCTCCTTTTTACGTATTTATATATAAATACTAAAAGGAGGCTGTTTTTATGCCTATTAAAATGTCGTCGTTCATTCAAGAAGTTCCCAAGGATGCTCAACCGCGAGAAAGACTTGTTAATTTTGGTGAGAAAGCACTGGCTACACACGAACTTCTAGCCATTATCTTCCGCACAGGTACAAGGGAGGAAAATGTTCTACAACTGTCTGCTCGTTTTATGCAAACATTTGAAAGCCTTTATGATTTAAGGCAAGCAAGCATAGATGAATTTCAATTAGTGAAAGGGATTGGTCCCATTAAAGCAATAGAACTTAAGGCAGCGATTGAACTAGGTGCACGTATCAGTTCGAGTGATATGCCTAAATTTGGTCATATTACTTCCACTCGTTCAGCAGGGCAGTGGTTGATACAAGAAATGTCTGATTTACAACAAGAACATTTGATGGTCTTATTTTTAAATACCAAAAATGAAATTATAAAGAAAAAGACAATATTTATGGGGACTGTTAATAGTTCTGTCGCACATCCGCGAGAAATCTTTAAAGAGGCTGTAAAATATCCAACAGCCAGATTAATCATCGCACACAATCATCCTTCAGGAGATACAGAACCATCGCATGCCGATTTATATTTTACACGTCGTATGATAGCGTGTGGAGAATTAATGGGCATAGAAATTTTGGATCATTTGATTATTGGACAAAATCAATACCTAAGTTTACGAGAAAGTTCGGATGTCTTTGATGAATAATTAAGAGCTAAATTTAATTATATAATTTGAAAAAACTTAAGAAATAAGCGTTGCTAAAGTTAAAATAAGCGTATTGTGATAGCTTTTAGCCTTGGGAATGAATACCGCTTCCATTGCCTATGATAATGAATAAAAGCGCTCTTTTAAATAGAAACAACGATGAAACATGTTGCAATTTCCATAGAGTATGTTATGATATAGTTATGTTTTTGTAAGAGGTAAGAAAGATTGTTTTTGTAACATCCGCTTCGTACCAGTTAGCAAGAATATAATAAAAAATAGTGCTTTACGGCACGAGGAGGATTTTCATTCATGGAACAAGGAACAGTAAAATGGTTTAACTCAGAAAAAGGTTTTGGATTTATCGAGCGCGAAGGCGAAGCAGACGTATTCGTACACTTCTCAGCTATTCAAGGTGACGGCTTCAAGACTTTAGAAGAAGGTCAAGCAGTAACTTTCGAAGTTGAAGATGGCGCACGTGGCCCACAAGCTGCAAACGTAGAAAAAGCTTAATCTTTTTAAATTAAACTTTTAGTCGGGGGATTTTTTCTCCGGCTTTTTTTGTGCCTAAGGCAATAGCACACATTTTATTGACCTTTGTAATATTGGAATTTCATAAAGAACAATTCTACAGGTAGCTTTTTACCTGAGACTTTTGCTATAATATTTTAACGTAGTGTATTTTACACAATATAATTTGTAAAGGAGTTCGAAGTGTAGTGGGTTTGTTTAGTAAACAACGTTTAGGTATTGACTTAGGAACCGCGAATACCATTATCTATATCGACAATAAGGGAATTGCACTTCGAGAACCTTCGATTGTGGCTAGAAATATTAAAACGGGTGAAGTCGTTGCATATGGAAAAGAAGCAGCTAAGTTAGTAGGACGAACGTCGGATAACATTGAAACGATTCGACCAATGAGAGACGGTGTAATTGCTGATTTTTCTTTAACGAAGCAAATGCTCTCACATTTTATCAAGCAAGCCGTCCATCGTTCGATTTCACGACCAGAAGTTGTAATCTGTGTTCCAAGTAGTATTTCAAAAGTCGAGAGAAGGGCTGTAATCGATGCGATTAAGGATTTAGGCATCCATCGAGCTATGATTATAGAAGAACCATTTGCGGCTGCTCTAGGCGCTAATTTAGCGATAGAAGAGCCACGTGGGAAGATGGTAGTTGATATTGGTGGAGGAACGACAAATATTGCAACAATTTCTTATGGAGAAATTGTACAAGGCTTAAGTACACGCGCAGGCGGTAGCTTAATGAATGAAACAATAATGACGTATGTTCGTAATCATTATCAACTAGCGGTCGGAGATTATACGGCTGAAACCATAAAAATTGTTTTAGGAAATGCAAAATTTTCCGAGCTTGATACATCTGACAAACTAAAAGTAAGAGGTCGTAATATTGCGACAGGTGTGCCAGATGAAGCGTATGTTGAAGCGAGTATCGTAGCAGAGGCTGTTGATGAAGTGGTCCAATTAATTGTAACGAGTATCAAGCAAGTATTAGAACTAACACCTCCAGAATTATCAGCAGATATTATCGAAAATGGAATAGTATTGACTGGTGGAGGAGCGTTATTGAAGAGATTACCAGAGCGCTTATTTGATGAGATTGGTATTCCAGTTCATTTATCAAATGTTCCGCTGGATTGTGTAGCGATTGGTGCTGGTAAAATGTTAAAACAGCTAGATGTTCAATCAAAAATTGCTGAGAAAAAAGCTCGTTAATAGAAAGAGGATTATGAATGTTTAATAATAAAAAGTTAATTGGTATTTTAATTGCGAGCATTGCCATTGTGTCGTTAATCTCGTATTCATTATTTAGTAGCACGTCTAATGTTGTCACAACCTCGGTAAATGAGGCCTCATCTTGGGCAGGACGTATTTTTTCAGAGCCGGTCAATATGGTGGTGCGTTTCGTTAATTCGGTTGATAATTTAGTTAATACATTTGAAGAAAATCAATATTTAAAGTCAAGAATTGATCAAGTCAATGAATTTCAAGTGAGAATTGCTGATTTAGAAGTTGAAAACGAAAAAATGCGTCAAGAATTGAATTTAACGGAAACATTAAGTAATTTCGAACCTTTAAGCGCGACTGTTATTTCGCGTAGCCCAGATCAATGGATGGAAACGTTAGTAATTAACGTAGGGTCAAATGATGGCGTGCGTAAAGATATGTCAGTGATGTCAGGAAATGGTCTAATTGGACGCATTATTGAAGTGACACCGAATAGTTCGAAAGTTTTGCTATTAACCTCAGAACAATCTAACGAAGGGGTCGTATCAGCGAGAGTTCAAACTAAAAATGGGGCATCAGCAAATGGTATCGTTAGTGACTATGATCCAAAAGCTAAGCATTATATTATGACTCAAGTCAATCCAGATGCCCAGATTCAACCAGGAGATATGGTTATTACGTCCGGTTTAGGTGGCGTCACACCAAGCACTTTACTAATCGGTGAAGTAGCGTCCGCTCAAATGGATGATTATGGTTTATTCCAAACTGTGAATATCATACCTGCTGGAGAGATGACTGATATACGTTTTGTCACAGTTATCTTAGTTGGGGATCGGAGTGAAGCAAGTGAAGACTAGCCGCGATCGTAAAGCGAAATGGCTCGTGCCATTTCTACTTTTTGTAGGGATTATCATCGATGCTGCATTGCCAGCAATTTTTCCTGGCGCGTTTATTGGCACAAGTCAAATAATTATTTCTCATTTGGTGCTTTACTATATTGTGACCTTTAGTTTTTATTTACGCGATACAAACATTTTGTTTTATGCGTTTATATTTGGTTTGTTATATGAGTCTTATATAGCCACTTTACTTGGCTTATATGCAACATTATATTTTTTACTTGCTTATTTAATCATCAAATTACGCAAGTTTTTCCCTAAAAAAGCCTTCATCCACTTTATGCTATTTATTGTGGCAGTGACAATTGTGGATTTCATTGTTTTTGTCTTTTACTTTGAACTGGGCTTAACCAACGTGACGATTACGACATTTTTAGTGGACCGTTTAGGTCCAACTTTGATATTTAATGTCGTTCTTGCTTTCTTGCTTTACTTGCCGACGAAACAAATACTGAATTGGTTAGGGTTTGAAGAGTATATCATCTTCTAACTAATAAGAAAACAATGAGAGAAAATGCGTTTAAATCAATAATTCTAATTAATTTATTAAAAAGTGTTGACATTAGATCTAGTTCTGGTGTAAACTCATGTCAAGTTAATAAATCAAGTCGATGATTAAGAAAGTAAATTATTAATTCGCTCACAGCGAGGTAGGACAGAGTGGAAGCCTACTGAGGAATTATGATTGAAACGCACTTATGAGACTAGTCAGTGAACTTAGTAGCTGACTTCGCTGTCTGAGCGTTAGCAAAAAGAGTGGATGAAGCCTTTAATGTGATATTAGAGGCGGAGTTAACTAGAGTGGTACCGCGGATTAACCCGTCTCTATGTTCTTAGGAGCATAGAGACGGGTTTTTTTATCACTATTTTTACAAATGCAAAGCTGAAAATTAACGAATGGCATGTCATGAGTCGCTGTCGATAAACACTATTAATATATTTTATCATGCACTTGATGTGCATAGACCTGGAGGAATTATTATGAAAAAATTCAACATGTTGTTGCTTGCCTTATTAGCTGCCATTAGTCTGTCACTACCAAAACTAAGCGTTGCCGCAAAATCATTGGATGAGATAAAAGAAGCCGGGGAGATTGTATTAGGCACGAACGCCGAGTATCCGCCTTTTGAATGGGTGGAAATGAAAGATGGCGAACAAGTTTATCTTGGGATTGATTTTGATCTAGCCCATTTAATTGCTGAGAAAATTGGTGTTGAACTGGTTGTCAGTGACCAAGCCTTCAATGCATTAATTCCTTCTTTACAAGCAGGAAAAATTGATATGGCCATTGCTAGTATGTCTTACACGGAAGAAAGAGCTGAACAAGTTGAGTTTTCCGAGATCTATTTTGAAACGAAAAACTTATTTGCAGTACCTACTGGTAAGGAGGCTGACTATCAAAGCATTGATGATTTTTCAAATGTTAAAATTGGTGTCTTGAAAGCTTCGGTCCAAGAGCAAATGATCAAAGAGCTGTTTCCAGATGGGGACATCGTCTCAATGAATAAAAACGGAGATCTCATTGAAAGTTTAAAATCAGGTCGTGTGGATGTCGTCTTAATGGATAATGTAGTGATTTATCAGTACGAAACCTTAAATTCAGATTCAATTGTTGTATTGGATGAATTTTCATTAGAAGATGGGTCATTTGGTAATGCTGTGGCGATGGAAAAAGGCAACAGTGAGTTAAAAGCCATTGTCGATCAAGTTATTCTAGAAGCTATCGAGTCAGGCGAGCTAGATGAGATTGTTGCAAAAAATATCGACTTATCCTCTCAATCACAGGACTAAACCATCAAAGGAGGCACCACGATGGAAAAGATACTGTTAACACTTTCTTTACTAGTCACTTGTTTCTGGCTCATTAGCCCAAGTTCACACGTGTCAGCGAATTCCTTAGAGGAAATCAAGGCAGCAGGAAAACTTGTGATGGGAACCAATGCTGAATACCCACCTTTTGAATGGGTCAAGATGGAGAAGGGGGAACAACAATTTGTTGGCATTGATTTCGACTTAGCTCATAAGATAGCCGATGAAATTGGCGTTGACTTAGAAGTGAGTGAACATGCCTTTAATGCACTGATACCAACTCTTCAAAGTGGCAAGGTAGATCTTGTGATAGCGGGGATGTCCTATACCGATGAAAGAGCTGAACAAATCGATTTTTCTTCGACTTACTATTCGACGGTGAATCAATTCGTCGTTTCAGCCGAAGCCGTCAATCAGTTCAATAGCCTAGAAGACTTTTCCAAGGTCAAAATAGGCGTCTTAAAAGCTTCAGTCCAAGAACAGCTGATTGCTAAGCAATATCCAGAAGCGGATTATGTCGCGATGAATAAGAATGGGGACTTAATTGAGGCCTTAAAAGCAGGTAAACTTGATGCGGTCTTTATGGATAACATAGTCATTGCTGATTTTATTTATCAAAACGCAGGCCTAATTGCTGCGGTCGAAGAGCTTGAGTTGGAGGGAGGTTCGTTTGATAAGGCCGTCGCACTCGCGAAAGGAAATAGCGAATTGCTAGAGGTCGTTAACAAAGTCATTGATGAGGCAGTGGCTTCCGGTGAAATGGAAGAAATTGTTCAAGCTAATATTGCTTTAGTTCGTGAAGGAAATTAAAGAAAAATTCAAATAAATCTGATTGCTTGTTAATTTTAAATTCGATATGATAAGCAATAAGAATAGACAATAGAGAAAGAGGTTAGTTAAAATGAAAAAATTATTATTAAAATTAACGCTAGTAGTCACTTTATTAGCAATGTTTGTACCAGCTGGTTTAGCATCAGCAAAAACAGTTGATGAGATTAAAGAGTCCGGTCAATTGGTTGTTGGAACGAGTGCTGATTATCCACCATTTGAATGGGTTGTTTTAGAAAGTAATGGCGATTCTAAAATTGTCGGGATTGATGTTGACTTAGCACAATTAATTGCCGATGAGTTGGGTGTCGAATTAGTCATGGAAGATATGCCATTTGATTCATTAATTCCGTCAGTAATTTCTGGAAGAATTGATATGACGATTGCGGGAATGACTTATACTGAAGAACGTGCCGAACAAGTAGATTTTTCAGAACAATATCACCAATCAGTAAGTAATTTCGTTGTCTTAGCAGGAGAAGAAGGTAAGTATGAGACAGTTGAAGATTTTGATGGGCTAAAAATTGGTGTTCAAAAAGGCACTGTACAAGAGCAAATGGTGACTGAAAACTTGGCGAATGCAGAGATTGTCTCAATGCAGAAAACTGGTTTGCTCATCGAAGCGTTAAAAACTAAAAAAGTGGATGCTATCTTTATTGATGATATTGTGACGATTGAATTCGTAGCAGTTAACGAAGGACAAATTGCAGTGGTCTCTGATGTGGTATTCGAAAACCCAGAACAAGGTAAAGCAGTTGCCCTTGCTAAAGGTAATGAAGAATTATTAGAACTTATCAATAAAGTTGTTTTAGAAGCTGTTGAATCAGGTAAGATCACTGAATTCATTGAAGCAAACGTAACACTACAAGCTGAATCCGCAGATGAAGAAGTTGCTGAAGAGGATTCACAAGAAGACGCAGCAGAAGAATCTGAAGAAGATTCAGAATAATCATGGCTTTCAAATCCGTTAGACTGTTAGGGTCTATCGGATTTTTTTGTCGGCAATAATGGGTAAGTTTATTGAGTATAATAATATTTGAAAAAAAGTTTGACGTCGGCTGGTATATTTGGTACTATACTATTGTTGTATTTGTGTAGCACCACGTCTACAACCGCGCATTTTAAGAACTAAGAATTGCTTGGCAATCTCTTAACGTGGCGAGTCTAAGTGTAGAGTTCATCGAACTCGCAAATCTAATATAGGAGGTGCTTGAATGTACGCAATTATTAAAACAGGCGGAAAACAAGTAAAAGTTGAAGTAGGTCAAACAATCTTTGTTGAGAAACTAGACGTCGAAGCTGGCGAAAAAGTTACTTTTGACGAAGTTGTCTTAGTAGGTGGCGAAGAAACTAAAGTGGGTACTCCACTAGTTGAAGGCGCAACTGTTGAAGCAACTGTTGAAAAACAAGGACGCGAAAAGAAAGTCGTGACGTTTAGATACAGACGTCGTAAAGACTCTCATCGTAAACAAGGTCACCGTCAACCATATACTAAATTAACAATTGATGCTATTAACGCATAATTATGATTAAGATTACGGTTTACAAAGATGCACAAGATACGATTCAACAACTAAAAATGATAGGGCATGCGCAATACGCAGATCCAGGGTACGACATTGTTTGTGCGGCTGTATCAAGTCAGGTCATTTCAGTTGAAAACTCTTTACAACAGTTGCTTAAAATTGCAGTTGAAACAAAAGTAGATGAAGTCGAAGGTGGCTTTTTACATTTGAAGATGCCGGCAATTACACAGAAACGGTTAAGAAGTGATAGCCAACTATTGTTAAATCATTTAGTCTTTGCATTACAAGTTCTCGCTGAGAACTACCCTGAATTTATTAAAATTCAAGAATCAACTATTTAACCTTAAGGAGGTGCTTGTCAATGTTGAAATTAAATTTACAATTATTTGCAACGAAAAAAGGTGGAGGTTCGACTCAAAACGGTCGTGACTCAATCTCTAAACGTCTAGGCGCTAAATCAGCTGACGGCGAAACAATTCACGCAGGTACTATCATTTACCGTCAACGTGGAACTAAAATTCACGCTGGTAATAACGTAGGCCGCGGTGGAGATGACACATTGTTTGCATTAGTAGACGGTGTTGTTCGTTTCGAACGTAAAGGTAAAGGCAAGAAACAAGTTTCTGTCTATCCAGCAGCTTTAGAAGCTTAATAAGAAAACATTTTCGGGACTCTCTGATTCGTCAGTGAGTCTTTTTTTTATACCCATCATTAGACTCGTCTGAATATGATGTCTAAAGCCTAGAGAGTATATGTTCCTATTCTGCAAAGGAAGACCTTCTGTTATTTTTTAAAATTTAATCTGAGTTTTGAAGCGAAATAATTTTACAAGCGGCTGAGATATTGATACTCTTAAGGTAGTATATAAGAAAGGGGTTTCAATATGATAAAATTAAATGCCTTTCCAGCACCAGAGCTGGAGAAAGATGATGAACTCTTTGTGACGGTTGCCTTAGAATTACATTCAACGTCTGTTAGTTCCGACCAAGATCGAATTCAATTGAATAATCTGTTAGATGACGCTAAGAAAAGGATTAAAGATGAGTGTGATAAGGATTTAGCTAAAAAGTTAATCGCTCAAGTAGATAAAGCTAAGAAACATGATATTGAATTAGTTACTTACCGTGGAGGCCTCGCGCTTTATATTACGCAAGATGATATTTTTTATTACCATTTAGGTATTCCAGTAGCTAATTTATTGAATGTATCTAATGGCCCTAACTTGACACCTTTAATTGAAAACTACCAATTTACAAATCAATATTTCGTATTAGTGTTAAATAGAGAAGATATTCGACTGTTCGAAGGGGATTCGACTTCTGTTAAGGAAATCAAACTCGAGGGAGAAGATGTGCCTAAGACTTTAGAGGCGGCTCTTGGAACTGAAAAAACTGGCGACAGTTCTGCAAGTGGTGCTGGCGGTGGAGGTGGTGGAGAGAGCGCTTTGCACGGCCATACAGAAACTAGTAAAGAAAAGGATATCGACCGTGAAAATTACTTTAGAATTGTAGATCGCTATATTCAAGAGCATTATACATCTGAACGTGAGTTACCATTGATTTTATACGCACTACCAGAAAATCAAGCGGTATTTCGTAAATTATCAAAAAACAATCATCTGTTAGAGGATGGGATTGAAGAGTCAGGTGCAAACGTAAGCTTTAATACGGTCCAGGAAAAAGCTTTAGCCAAAAACATCGAAGTTGTTAAGAAGCAGCAAGAAAAAATGTTTAATCGCTTTAGAGAAACGTCTATGAAGTTTCGTGTTGATAATCAATTAAATGATTTAGCGATAAGTGCAACGCAAGGGCGTGTAGAAGAATTATTGGTTAACAAAGGGTACCGTCAAAGAGGTATCATTACGCCAGAAGGTGAATTTGAAGAAGTCGATCACGATTTCGTCAAACGATTAATTACTCGTGTTGTCGCAACAAAAGGTAAAGTCTTTGTAGTCAACCAAGACGATATGCCAGTGGGAATTAATTTATCTGCGCGATTGAGATATTAAATATTAAAGAAGCCTCCAAACGATTAGGTTAGATCGTTTGGAGGCTTCTGCGTATCTTATCCCTTAAATGCTGTCAGATTGTTTTGTTAAAACTGGAGTGAGTGGTTGGTTCAATGCTAAGGAATCTACTGCACGTACGAGTATGTGAGTTAATCGTCATACTGCTGTAGCTGTGGCACACAAGTATGTCTTAGTTACCATTCATGCTATCGCGTTTGTTTATTACCTTCTTTAGTATAAGTAACGACTTTTGTGCCCTTATTCTTAGCAATCTCTTTTGCACGTTCTATAGCGGTTTCTTTAGTTGTAAAAGTATCACTTGCACGTTCAGCTTTGACGGTTTTAACATGCCATTCATCATTTTTATAAAACACTTCAACATTTTCATCGAGTAAGTCGGGATTTGAGCTTTGGTCATGTGTATCATTTTTCTTAGGATTTGGCTCCTGTTCAAAAGCCTCTTTTTCTTGTGTACTCGCATTGTCATACCATTCTTTGCCTTGTGAGATTGCAATAGGAATTGCTTGATTATCATCGTATCCATTGGCTAACAAAGCGTTTGCGATATCGATGATTTTCTTACGTAGTAAGTTGTCAAAGTTCTTTAATGAAGCAGGATAATCATTCATGTTCCATGGCATTTCATTCACTCTCCTTTGATAGAATATGTCACATCATAATGTGAGTATGCTGAAAATTTAGTAATAATTCAATTGAAAAGCCTTTGATAAGGCAGTCAATACGATATAATAAGCTATAACGATATCGTATAATACAATTACAAGCAGCGTGGTGAGTTAAAAACCGATCAGAGTAGAAAAGAGGGATTCAATGTTCAAGGATAAAGTGGTCGTTATTACAGGCGGTGCCCAGGGGATTGGTGAAGCCTTAAGTAAAGAATTTACTAAATTAGGAGCACACGTATGTATCATTGATCAACAAAGCAATCATTATTTTCAAGGCGATTTGGCAGATGGTCAAGTGATTCAACAATTTGCGGCCAAAGTAATTGAAGATTATGGCGGGCTGGACTTACTAATAAATAATGCAGCGCCTTTATTTAAAGGGTTGACAGAGTGTAGTTATGAGGAATTTAACTTAGCGCTAAGTGTGGGAGTGACCGCTCCTTTTATGCTGACGAAATTATTTGCAGACTACTTCAAGCCAGGTGCTTCAATCATCAATATTTCGTCAACGCGCGATAGAATGAGCCAAGCACACTCAGAAAGTTATTCTGCTGCTAAGGGCGGAATTTCAGCTCTCACGCGTAGTTTGGCCGTCACACTGGCAGGGAAAGTACGGGTCAATTCAATTTCGCCAGGTTGGATTGATACGACTAATACTAAAGCTTCACCTAGCGATGACTTGCAACATCTAGTCCATCGAATCGGCCAAGTCGAAGACGTTGTGCATGCGGTTAAATTTCTAGCGTCACCAGAAGCTGGTTTTATTACGGGAGAAGACTTGACATTGGATGGTGGTATGTCGAAATTAATGATTTATCATGACGATGCCGGATGGACTTATCACCCTTAGTAAACAGAGAATAGAGAGCGTGTTCTTCTATAAGCAAAAGTTATGGTTTGTAGTTGATTTTATGATGTACTTCTAACCATATATTGGATTTAATTATTATCAATAATCAGCAAACGTGTTATACTTAGGATATTAATTAATATATGAAATGGGGAAATGGATTAATGTCTAAGATTATGGCGATCAACGCTGGTAGCTCAAGTTTAAAATTCCAAATTATCGTTATGCCGGAAGAGGAAGTTCTTTCTATCGGTTTAGTGGAGCGTATTGGTTTAGCAGGCTCACGTTTGGAAATTGAATACGGTGAAGGTCAAGAATTTGAATTAGTAGAAGATATTCCAAACCACGACCGTGCGGTTGAATTATTATTCGAACACTTAAGTTCATTAAAAGTAATTGAAAACTTCGATGAAATTGCAGGAGTTGGTCACCGTGTAGTTGCTGGGGGAGAACTCTTTAAAGAATCAGCTTTAGTAACTGACGAAGTAATCCAACAAGTTGATGATTTAGGCGAATTTGCACCATTACATAACTATGCTGAAGCAACAGTTATGCGTGCTTTCAAAGAGCGTTTACCTGAAGTACCAATGGCAGCGATTTTCGATACTTCATTCCATACAACAATGCCAGCTGTTAACTACGTATACAGCTTACCATATGAGTACTACGAAGATTTCGCGGCTCGTAAATATGGCGCACACGGTACTAGCCACCGTTACGTTGCAAACCGTGCAGCTGAAATGTTAGGTAAACCAGTTGAAGATTTAAAAATCATTACTTGTCATTTAGGTAATGGTGGTTCAATTACTGCTGTTGAATACGGCAAGTCAATTGACACTTCAATGGGCTTCACGCCATTAGCAGGTATTACAATGGGAACTCGTACAGGTGACATTGATGCCTCATTAATTCCATTCTTAATGGAAAAACTAAATATCACTGATGTTCAAGAAATTATCGATATCTTCAACAAGAAATCTGGTTTATTAGGAATTTCAGGCGTATCAAGTGATATGCGTGACGTTGAAGGTGCAGCAGCAGAAGGTAACGAGCGTGCACAATTAGCATTAGATATTTTCTATAACCGTGTTCAAAAATATATCGGTCAATACGTAGCATTAATGAATGGTGTTGACGCAATTGTCTTTACTGCAGGTATTGGCGAAAACTCAGGTATCACTCGTAAAATTATCATGGATGGCTTAACATTCTTTGGTGGTACAATTGACGATGCTAAAAACGATACGCGCAAAGAAGCGATTATTTCTACAGATGACTCAACAGTAGCAATTTTAAACGTTCCAACGAACGAAGAAGTAGAAATTGCCCGTGAAGTAATCCGTTTATCTAAATAATTTTTTAAAACCTACATATTTATTTTATGTAGGTTCTTTTTATGCATACTAATCAATAGATCAACCGACATTGAAGTGGAACGTTTCCTTTCTATCGATTGATCGAATCAAAGGAGATCCCTGATGAGTTCATTACATAAAAATATTGTCATTGTTTTTCTTAAACTAGGTCTATTTGCATTTGGAGGACCAGCGGCGCATATTGCGATGATGGAGGAAGAATTAGTAACCAAAAGAAAATGGATGAAAAGACAAGAGTTTTTAGATTTGCTTGGTTTCACTAATTTAATCCCCGGCCCTAACTCAACGGAATTAGCCATATTAATCGGCTATTCTCAAGGCGGAGTTTTAGGGTTGTTTTTAGCGGGAATTTCATTTATTTTACCGGCGATGATTTTAGTGTTAATCATCGGCTACCTGTATGTCACTTATGGTGAAATGCCACAAATTCAAGCAGTTTTTAATTTTATCCAACCAGTCGTTGTTGCAATTATAGTCAAAGCCTTAGTTAAGTTAGGTAAAACTGCTATCTCTAATATTCAAACATTTATGATTTTTATATTATCCTTTGTTTTAATAACGTATGGTTTAAGTGAAATAACTGTCTTACTCATTGCTGGAGCGATGATGTTTACGTTTAAACAGCTAACACAATATAAAGCAAATAATCTTAGTCTAGAACCGATTTCACTCATGACTTTGTTTTTAACCTTTTTGAAAATCGGCTCTGTTTTGTATGGGAGTGGCTATGTCTTACTAGCTTTTATCCAAGCAGAGTTTGTAGATCGCCTTGGCGTGCTGACGCAAAGTCAAATGATGGATGCCATTGCCGTTGGAGAAGTGACACCAGGTCCAGTTTTTACAACCGCAACCTTTGTGGGGTATATCTTACATGACTTATCCGGCGGGATTGTCGCTACCATTGGGATTTTCTTACCTTCTTTTTTATTAATTTTGATTTTAGCGCCAGTCTTTAACCGATTGAAACATTCTGAAGTCTTTTCTAATATCTTATTAGGTGTAAACGTCGCAGCTTTAGCTTTAATGGCAAGTGTCACATTTCAATTAGGAGCCGCCATATTAATTCAGTGGCACTATTTACTAGTGTTTATCATCAGTTTGCTCGGACTTATGTATTTTAAGTTGAATTCTGTTTACTTTATTATTGGCGCCATTGCGCTAGGTTTAGTTACAGTTATTTAGTCACTTTAATAAGAGGAAAGAAAGCTTTTGATTTCAAACTCAAAAATAAAATCGCATATTTTGAAAAGAAAAAATGTTTGATACAATGAATAAGTAAAGAGAAATTAGGAGGAGACTAAGTATGATCAAAAGAGTCATTATGGATGAACAAGCAATCAGAAGAACCTTGAAACGAATTGCTCATGAAATTGTCGAACGTAATCATGAAACTGATCAAGTCGTATTAATAGGGATTAAAACGCGTGGAGAATTTTTAGCGAATCGCTTAGCTGAAAAGATATATGAGATAGAAGGAGTGAATGTTCCAACGGAGGTGCTTGATATTACGTTTTACCGAGACGATTTATCTCCAAAAGATCAATTGACAGAACCGAAACTAGAACGCCCGAATTTCACAACAGATTTGGAAAATAAGATTGTCGTCATTGTGGATGATGTATTCTACACAGGACGTACGGTCAGAGCGGCGATGGATGCCATATTGGTTGAGGGTCGACCTGCCAACATTCAATTAGCTATTTTAATTGATCGTGGTCACCGTGAACTGCCGATTCGCGCGGATTTTGTAGGAAAGAATATACCTACCGCTAAGTCAGAAAGAATTGCTGTAAAATTACAGGAAGTTGATCAAGAAGAAGTAGTTGAAATTGTTAATTAGCACTTAGCGAATCGTAGGAAAACAGCCAGCTGAATTTTCAGCTGGCTGTTTGTGTCAACATTTATTTTAATAGTGAGTACATCATAAACGAAAGAAGGGCGGTCAGTATTAAAGAGATAACCATCCAGATATAAACAAATTTCATGACTGCGACTAAATTTAAGACAAACCCTAAGAGTCCCATCAATAAAAAGGTTAAGGCAAATAATTTAATTAAGCGAGGATTTGTTAGATTCAGTATTTCAATTAAACTAGCTCGATAGATGTATAAGTAGGCTGCGATAATTATCATCATCGAAGGGAAAGCGTACATCAAAACTTGTAATATCATAAAATCCCTCCCGTTTTGATTTTCTTAATGTTATCATAACATAATTTTAATAATTAGTGGAAGCAAAGCTCTTTAAAATCAGATGACATTTAAGTCTCATTTATTTTAAGGCACAAAAAAATGCTGGCGTATAGCCAGCAAAAAAAGATATCCGATGGTGCCGTCTTAGTATATATTTTGCTTGAACCCGCAGTATAAGCAGGTGGGCTCCACAACAGTGTTTTCTGACTTCCAAATGAAAAGGCTTGTCATAGTCACTAATTGACAGGATCCCGATATATAAATAAAAATGTTCGGTCAACACAGTGCATATACAACGAACACCTCAGATATATTTTCCTTATACAAAGTATAGCACATCTTCTCTTGATTGCAAGTATTATGAAGTTTTGTTTTTATAAAAGACTACTAGACGTGCCTTGGTAAGGCTACCGCAATTTAAAACTATCACTATTTGCTTCGAATATTCTGATAGAATTGGTTCAAAGCCGCTTCGAATTTTCCAGTAGGTTCAGCTTGGAAGTACTCACGGTTTTTTAAATTATTGGGTAGGTATTGTTGTTTTACCCAATGACCTGGGAAGCTGTGTGGGTATTGATAGTCGACGCCTCGATTAAGTTTTGCTGCACCAGAATAATGACTATCTTTTAAGTGATCCGGCACAGGACCGCCTTTACCTGTACGAACGTCTTGCATCGCGGCATTAAAAGCTCGGTAGCTTGTGTTTGATTTAGGGCTGAGGGCTAATTCAGTGACGGCATAAGCTAAAGGAATAGAAGCTTCAGGCAAACCTACTTTTTCCGCAGCTTGAACAGCAGCGACTGTTCTTTCAGTTGCTCCCGGATTACCTAAACCGATATCTTCATAAGCGATGATAAGTAAACGACGACAAGCAATGACAATTTCACCGGCTTCCATTAAAATGGCTAAATAATATAGCGCCGCATTAACGTCACTACCGCGAATCGATTTTTGTAAAGCTGAAATCACATCATAGTGTGCATCGCCATCTTTATCATGGGTGAGTCTTTTTCTCTGAAGACATTCTTCGGCAATTGCTTTTGTAATGATGACTTGCCCCTTTTCATTTGCTTGGGTCGAAAGGACTGCTAGTTCCAACGCGTTGAGTGCACTGCGAATATCACCATTGGTTACGTTGGCGAAATGATTGATTACATCATCTGCTATTTGAACTGAATATTTACCAAGTCCATTTTTTTCGTCAGCAATTGCTCTTTCGAGACCTAACCTCATATCTTCAGGTGCTAAAGGCTTTACTTCGAAAATTTGCACACGACTACGAATAGCAGGGCTAATCGAAATATAAGGATTTTCTGTCGTAGCTCCGATAAGAATGATGCGTCCATTTTCTAGATGGGGCAAAAGGTAGTCCTGTTTGATTTTATTTAAGCGGTGAACCTCATCTAATAGTAAAATGACAGTACCAGACATTTTGGCTTCTTCTACAACGATTTCTAAATCTTTCTTAGAGTCTGTTGCAGCATTTAATATACGAAAGGCATACTTGGTACTACCGGCAATCGCGCTAGCAATACTTGTTTTACCTGTTCCAGGTGGGCCATATAAAATCATCGAGGCTAGACGTTTAGCGTCAACCATTCGACGTATAATTTTACCAACTCCGACTAGGTGTTCTTGTCCTAATACATCTTCTATATTATTTGGGCGCATTCGAAATGCAAGTGGTTGTTGCATAATGACCCCTCCTCTTATAATTAAACTACACTCATAATACTAAAGAATGACTAGTAAGACAAACAGATGTTCCAAAAATAAAATTGAACAATATTAATGAGTAAAAAATCTGTATTTCTCTAATAGCTTAGCGTATAATTAGACTATAAAACATTGGATGTAAGATTAATGTCTATTAAACTTATTACAATGTTTGTTTAGTGAAGAGTGAGTTCTTTATATTAATAGTCAATACAAAGAGGGGTGGATACAGTATCAAGTTCATACGTACTTCAAGCATCGATGCTTGGTTTAGGAGAAATATAATATTATTTTTTAGCATACTTACTTTAGGATATGCTTTGCTAATGCCAGATGCGCAAACAATTTTAAGTGATTACATCAATTTATTAACTCATCAGACCTATTTAATGCACGATTTTTTTGAAATAGGGGGGATTGCGGCTACCTTTTTAAATGTTAGTTTGCATTTTTTAGTGGCTTTTTATTTAATGCGCGATCGCGAATCGTTTCGTTTTAACGGTTTACAAATGGGAGCGATGGGAATCTTTATTGGGCATTCATTTTTCGGAACACATCCTGTTAATTTTTTGCCGATTATTTTCGGGATTTGGCTGTACACAAAATACACTGAACAGAAATTTTCAAGAAATGCATCGATTTGTTTATTTGCTGCTTCAAATGGACCCATTGTGTCTTTTATTCTTTTTAGAGAAGGCTTAAGTGTGCAAGCAATTCTACTTGCTTTAGTTTTTGCAATTGTTGTGGGCTTCATTGCGGTCCCTTTAGCTGAACATGTCATTAAATTTCACCAAGGATTCACCTTATACAACTTTGGTTTCACCGCAGGTATTATCGCTATGTTTGCAATGATATTTTTTAAAATGCTAGATTTTGAAATAAAAACTGTTTCATACTTGAGTGACCATGCTCATAACTATGCCTTGATATTTATATTACTGATCTTAGGCTTTCTAATATTGTTGGCGTTTCTTGGTAAGAAAAGTACACCCAATTACCGAGAAGAGTATACACGACTCATCGATAGTTCTGGTAGAGTGCCAGCAGATTTTGTGACACGTTTTGGTTATGGTGTCTCAGCGATGAATATGTTTTTTAATGGTCTTATCTTTTTAGGAATCGTCTTGATAACGGGCTATCCAATTAATGGTTCAGTAATGGGAGGAATTATCTCAGTCATCGGTTTTAGTGCTTTTGGCAAGCATCCACGTAATTCTATTCCAATAGCTGTAGGTGTGACTATCGCTACATTGATTGCTGGCGAGAGTTTCCAATCACAAAGCTTTTTACTGCCTGTATTGTTCGGAACGAGTTTAGCACCAATTGGCGGTTATTTTGGTTTTGGGTATGGCATAATAGCTGGTTTTCTCCACTATCATTTAGTTAACAGTGTATTTGTGCTACACTTAGGAATGAACTTATACAATAATGGCTTTTCTAGTGGTTTTGTTGCCGCCTTCTTAGTGCCATTATTGGAAATTTTACCTGATTCATGGGTACGTAAATGATCATTAAAGGAGTAATGGTATGAAAAAGATTGACGAGCAGGATAAAGCGAAACGTATTTTGAAAGAGCTAGCAGGTTACTTTTTCGATAATAAAATTTATGAATTCGATTTAAATGTTCAATTCAATACAGAGGCTTTGACAATCACTATCTCAGGAGAAGTGAATGCAGAGCCTAAAACTTTTAGATCTTTGATGAAGGATTTGTCTTTACCACGTCAGATGGATATTGACGAGTATTACAATGCACTATTAGGTAGCCATACTCATTATCATGATGATTACAGTTTATTGGGTGAAGCGATTGATGTTGTTGAAGGTAAGTTTGAAGACGGTCGCTTGTCAATTAAATTAGTCAGAAATCAGTAGACCTGGAGTTAACCAAATAAATGATCATGCACGATGAGTTTAATTGATCTTACTTAGACATACTCGAAAGAGAAAGTCTCAGGACAGATTAGATAATTAAACTCGTCGTTTTTTTTTATAGATAATCACAAGATATGACTTAAATAAGTTGCTGCATCAATTGATTAACCAGCAAACTTAAGGAGCGATGGCACCCTCGACACTTTGGCATCATTATATAATAGGATGAATGGTTATTTAATATTTTATTAAGATTTATTTTATGTCGATAGCCTCTGTCAAAATAATCAAATGAATGTTATAATGACTGAGTTGTAAACTTAAAGAAAAAGATAGTCAGGTAAATTAACGAAAGTTTACATACAATGTGGCATAAATCATGTATAATAATACAATGTAATTAAGTTTTGAAGGAGGATGCAATGATTTATTTAGACTATGCGGCAACGACACCTGTAAGGGAAGAAGTTGTCCAGACGATCCAAGAGGCTTTAATTAATTCATTTGGAAATCCTTCAAGTACCTATCGTATTGGTAAAGCAAGTAAACATCAGTTGACTTTGGCTAGGGCAGAACTTGCTCGTATATTAGGTGTTCACGAAAGCGAGATCTTCTTTACGAGCGGTGCTACCGAAAGTAATAACTGGGCCTTGCGTTCTCAAGCGGAACAAGCTTTCAAATTAGGTAAAGGAAATCATATTGTCTCGAGTGCAATTGAGCATCCGTCAGTGATGGAAGTTTTAGAGTACTTGGCGATGAGTGGTTTTGATATTACTTATGTTCAGCCAACTGCTGAAGGTGAAATTACTACAGAAGCTTACTTAGCGGCTACAACCGATCAGACCATTGGTTGGGTGGCTATGGCAGTCAATAACGAAGTCGGCTCACTTTTGCCGATTCAAGCCTTGGGAGAACTAGCTAAAGCAAAAGATATTTGGTTCCATGTCGACACTGTCCAAGCAATTGGCCATTTAGCGTGGGATTTTTCTCAGATTTCTTGTACAAGTTTTGTAGGCACTGGCCACAAGTTTTATGCGCCTAAAGGGATCGGCTTTTTAGTCTATCGCCCTTGGTCAAACGACATGCGATTGCAAGCTTTGCTTCATGGAGGCGGACAGGAAGCTGATAAACGTTCAGGTACTGAAAACTTGCCTTATATTTTAGGGATGGTTAAAGGTTTAACATTATTAGCCAACGAAGCAGCAGATAATTTAGAAAGGCATCAAGCTTTACAAGCGTATTTTTACGCTGAATTATCAGCAAATGGTATTGCTTATGAAGTTAACGGACATCCCGACGAGAGAGTGCCTTATATTAATAATATTTGGTTAAAAGATTGCTTAGCTAGTCAGTTATTAATCATGATGGATTTAGCTGGCGTTTATATCTCAGCTGGAAGTGCTTGTTCTGCAGGAAGTTTGACTGAAAGTAATGTTCTGAAAGCATATTATCCAGGACAAAGTGATCGTTGGAAGCAAAGTCTCCGAATATCTTTTGGTAAAGATACGATGAAAGCGGATATTGATACATTTATAAAACATATAAAACAGTTTGTAGAGAGGAAATGATTGTCATGGCATTTGGAAAAGAAGCAACTTTAAAAGGTTTTAATCGTAAATTTAGTGTGAGCCCGGAATGTAAACCTTACACCTTACGCGATAATGGTTTCTCAGAGACTAAAGGTGGCAACTTTCAATATAGACGAGCGTTAGATACTGAACATCGCAATGGCTTAGTTTTAAAAGTAACCGTTGATAAAGCAATTCAAGGCGTAAAAATATCAACTGTAAACAACAACGGCTTATCAGCAGTTGATGTAACTAAACTAGCGAATAATGCGATGGTAGTAGAAAAAATCAACTTTATCTTTGATGGATTTGTTGATCGCAATGTTTTGATTGAACACAAATAGTCAACAGTTATTTGAGAAACGAACATTTTTGAGTATGTCTAATGAAGACTGACGCTCAATTTGTTCGTTTTTCAACTCTAGTAAGCAGGTTAATAGAAAGGAAGCAAGATGACTGATAATAGTAAAACAAGAGTAGTAATCGGTATGAGTGGTGGGGTAGACTCATCAGTAGCGGCTTTGCTCTTGAAAGAACAAGGATATGATGTAGTAGGTCTCTTTATGAAAAATTGGGACGATACGGATGAAAATGGTTACTGTACAGCAACCGAAGATTATAAAGATGTGGCACTCGTAGCAGAACAAATTGGTATTCCTTATTATTCCGTTAACTTCGAAAAAGAATATTGGGACCGTGTGTTCGAATACTTTTTGGATGAGTATAAAAAAGGCCGTACACCTAATCCAGATGTTATGTGTAATAAAGAAGTGAAATTTAAAGCCTTCTTAGATTATGCGATGGATTTAGGTGCGGATTATGTTGCGATGGGGCATTACGCGCGTGTCAAAAGAGATGTGGATGGTACTGTCCACTTATTACGTGGTGTCGATGAGAATAAAGATCAAACGTATTTTCTAAACCAACTGTCTCAAGCACAATTACAAAAAAGCTTATTCCCACTAGGGGATATGCAAAAAAGTGAAGTGCGTGAGATTGCAGAAAAAGCAGGCCTTGCAACAGCTAAAAAGAAAGATTCCACAGGTATTTGTTTTATCGGTGAAAAGAACTTTAGTGAGTTTTTATCAAACTACTTACCAAACCGTCCAGGACGAATGGTGACACTTGATGGTGAAGACAAAGGGTCACACGCTGGCTTAATGTATTACACAATCGGCCAACGTCAAGGCCTAGGGATTGGTGGAGGGGGCGATTCAAATGACCCTTGGTTCGTGATTGGAAAAGACATCGAAACTCAAACACTATATGTAGGACAAGGTTTCCACCATCCAGACTTATATGCGGATTACTTAGAGGCTTCAGATGTGCATTTTACTGGGGACTTACCAATGCCACGTGAATTTACATGTACGGCTAAATTCCGTTACCGCCAAAAGGATACAGAAGTTAAAGTGGTTTTAGATGAAACAGGTACGAAAGCGACTGTCTACTTTGCCGAACCAGTGCGTGCGATTACACCTGGGCAAGCAGTGGTCTTTTACGATGGTGCTGAGTGTTTAGGAGGCGGCTTAATTGACGCTGCTTATTCCGATTCTAAAAAGAGACAATACGTTTAATCATTACCCAATATGACGAACACCGCAGGTGGCGATATCATTCATAAAATAAGAACCTCGCCATCCGGCGAGGTTCTATTTTTATTGACTAAAGGTGGCGAAAAACACGGGTTACTCGGTTTTCAATCGCTTCTTCGATTGCTAAATCGGAAAGGGTCATCGCTTGAATTAATTTATTCAAACGAGTGTAAGCAGGGTGACCTGGTTTAAATTTTCTCATCGCTTTTTCAGATTTATGAATGAGCGAATGAATAGGTGCTTGTGCAGCTTGTAATTCTTCTTTTGAATAAACAGGGCTGTTTGGCTTATCATGGAGTAAACTTTGTGCGATTTCTAATGCTTTAATACGATTGGTCAAAAGTGTGTGTTGCGAGCTACCTTCAGTAAATTTTGGCATTACTTTCACACAACCTGCGATGGTTGACTCAATGACTGCTAGCGTTGCCATCATTTCTCTTTTTTCTGTCATGCAAATCACCTTCCTTGAGTCATTATGCCACATTCCTTTAATAACTTTCAATCATCTCTTCGTCTGTAATACTCAGCTAGTAAGTCTTATGTTATAATATGTTTCAATGAATGTTGGAGGTGGAGACAATCGAAAGAAATCAACAAGCTGAGGAAGTAGTTGTAGGACAAGTGTCAGCTATTTTCTTTGAGAATCCGTCAAATTTTTATAAAGTGATGCAAGTTCAAGTCGATCAGACGGAGACCAGTCTCTTGATTGATGATGAAATCGTCTGTACCGGACAATTTATGGCGATTCATTTAGATACGCCTTATGAATTTTTTGGAAAATTAACGAGCCATCCTAAATACGGCGAACAATTTACAGTCACTCGTTATCAACAAAAAGCACCAACGAGTGAAAATGGTTTAGTCGACTATTTGTCGAGCGACCGATTCAAAGGCATCGGGAAAGTAATCGCACGTAGAATCGTCGACACACTCGGACTCGAAGCCATTGATGTGATTATTTCAGATGCCAATAGTTTGAAGAAAGTTGAAGGCATGACTCAAACTAAACGAGAGAGTCTAAGAAACACCTTGTTGCAACATCAAGGAACCGAACGTGTTTTTATGCAATTAACGGACTGGGGCTTTGGACCAAAACTAGCGGAAAGAATCTATAAAGTGTTTAAAAGTGACGCAATAGAGCGAATCAAAGCAAATCCTTATGAGTTGATTGAAAAAGTTGCAGGAATTGGCTTTCAAAAGGCCGATCAATTAGCTGAGCAATTAGGTTTTGAAGCTTTAGCAATTGAACGCTTGACAGCTGGGATTGTGATGGCAGTAACTGAACAATGCATGAGTAATGGCGATACTTATATTACGGAAGCAGAGGCTCTAAAAAAAGCGCAACAATTACTTGAGAGCAGTCGTCGTCAGTTAATTGAAAATGACTTATTAATTGAAGCACTGGATAAAGCGTTACTTGAAAAGACGCTCTTTCGTGTAGATACCGGTTTGATGGTTCCTAGCTTATATCAAGCAGAATTTGGAATAGTTGCACGAATTAAACAATATTTATCGACAGAATTAGTGGAACGTTTTGAAAGTGAAGAAATTGACGAAAAGATTGAACAGGTCATCGAGATTACAGGCATTCAGTATGATGAGACTCAGCGAGCGGCCTTAAAACTTGCGATTGCGTCACCAATGTCGATTGTGACGGGGGGACCTGGTACCGGGAAAACTACCTTAGTCAAAGGATTAATCCACCTACATGCCTTATTGCACGATTACAAATTAGAAGATATTACAAAGCATTCTGATTTAGATCCGATTGCTTTAGCAGCCCCAACCGGACGAGCCGCTAAACGGATGCAAGAAATGACCGGCTTAGAGGCTTCCACGATTCACCGTTTAATTGGATATACACGCGATAGTTCCGTTGATGATTTTTATGCCAATGAAATTGATGCGAGTCTTTTAATTGTTGATGAGATGTCGATGGTCGATACTTGGCTAATGAACTGGCTGATGCAAGCAATTCCTAATCATATGCAAATTATTTTTGTGGGCGATAAAGATCAATTACCATCAGTCGGTCCAGGAAAAGTATTTAGTGATTTAATTGAATCTGGCGTTTTTCCGACGATTTCTTTGACCAAAATATACCGACAAGGGCAAGATAGTTCGATTATTCAGCTGGCGCATAGCATTCGAGAAGGTGGCTTACCCGCTAACTTTTTAGAAAAACAAGCGGACCGCTCTTTTATACCATGTTCAACTAACCAAGTAACCGATGTCATTAGACAAATCGTCAGCAATGCGATTCAAAAGGGCTTCGACGGCAGTACCTTACAAGTCTTAGCACCGATGTACAAAGGACCAGCCGGAATTAACGCTTTGAATTCGATGTTACAAGAGTTAATGAATCCGCCGACTGCTAAAAAGCGCGAAGTAAATCATTTTGAAAAGAAATTACGTGTTGGCGATAAGGTCTTACAATTGGTCAATAATGCTGAAGAAGGCGTCTATAATGGAGACATTGGAAAAGTAGAAGGCATCTATTACGCTAAAGAAACAGAATCGAAGTCTGATGAGATTGTGATTAGTTTCGAAGATGATAAAGAACTCGTTTACAAAAAGAATGAACTAGATCAAGTGACTTTAGCCTATTGTTGCTCCATCCATAAATCACAAGGGAGTGAATATCCTCTAGTTATTTTACCGCTTGTTGATACATTTTCACGTATGTTAAGAAAAGACTTGTTATATACCGCAATTACGCGTGCACAGAAAAGTTTAGTGATGATAGGCAATCCCGCCAGTTTTAATTTGGCAGTCACTCAAAACCAAACGGAAAGACAGACTTTCTTAAGCGATATTCTAATTACCACGCTTGGCAAAATGAGTAGTCAAGAGGAGACAGGAAATTCAAACGCTGAAGCTATTGATGTTAGCGAAACTAAGTCAGAAGCTGACAGAGAGTTATCGTCGCCAAAGCAGACGAAATCAAAATCAACAGATACGGCTCAAAGTGTTAATAGTCATGACGCCGACAACTCAGCTAATACAACTCATTCAGTTGCAGTTTCATCAGTAACTAGTACAAAGGCTACTCTGTGGGAACTTGATACTATTGAAGAGGAAAGACCGCAATTTTTAACGGTAACGAATCTCTGGCAAGTGGATCCGATGATTGGTATGGACGGCATTTCACCTTATGATTTCATGTAGGTACTTATGATTTTCATGATTCAAGTCAACTAGACAACAAACACAGCGAAACAAAGAACAGCCTGGACAGTCTCTTAGTAAAGAGAGAGTCCTGGCTGTTCCTATTGTCCTAGGTTTATAAATAAAATGGAAAATCGCTCACACTCAACGTTAAATCAGCTTGAATCAAAGATAAGTCTTCTCCATCAACTTGACCACGAACCGCTTTATTCAGCTTGATTTGCATGCTTTGACCGGTATAGCGACTGGAGTATTCGGATTCATGTTGAGTTTGAGTCATTAAGACACGAGGTAATAAATCAAAGACCCCTTTTAAATTGACATTATGAAAGGCAATCACAGACAATTCAGCTTTGTCTGCTTGAACAAGATTGTCTAACTTAATACCGCCTCCCATAAAAGGATTGTTCATAATAGATAATAAGTTACATTGCTTGATTTCAATTTCTTTACCATCGATGGTTAAGTTGGCCTCGAAATTTTTAATTTTATTCAAGCATGAAAAGACACCTAGTAAATAATTTAAATGACCCATTTTTAATGTATTCAAGAGGTTTCCAAATGGAACTTTTGAAGCGGCATAATTAGCTTCCGCATCAAAGCCAAAACCCATGCTGTTTAAAATGACTCCTTTAGAGTCTGTCACAGCTTCTTCGTATGTAAAAATAGGGATGCGAACCGCTTCACGTGCGTATAACATCGTCTCGACGATTTGGCGAATCGATTTGTCCTTTTGCCATACACGATTAAAATCATTACCTGTTCCAGCAGCAACATAAGTCACTGGAATATCTAGTTGGTTTTGGTGAAGGGCATTAATCACTTCATGCAAAGTTCCGTCTCCACCAATCACCAGTAATTTATGTGAATAAGGCTTATGACCACGCATTACGATTCCTTGGGTCAGTACGTAAGCATGGGTGGCATAATTCGTATAATAAGTTAAATAATCGATGTTGAAATTTGTCAGTTCCTTTTGAACTTCAAGCAGGACCTTCTTACCATTTCCTGCGCCCGCTTCGCGGTGGCAAATAATATGTACTCTCTCTGTCATAATTTTCCTCAATCTATGTCATAAATAATCTTCTTTTTGTCATTATACTGAAACTTGCTTGTTTATGAAAGGGCATCTTTCTTTTAGGGAAAGATAAGATGCAATTGCTAAAAAAAGGCAGCTCTTCTATAATAATCATATTGATTTGATTAAAAGGAGACAAACACTTAATGACTTATAAAATGCTCGTACTCGATATTGATGACACGCTTTTAAATAGCCAACACGAAATATCTGAAAAAACATTTAAACGTTTAATTGAATTTCAAGCAGCAGGTAATCACTTGGTTTTAGCGAGTGGTAGACCAACGGCTTCAATGTTTCAAACAGCCCATGAATTAAAATTAGATCAGTATGATTCCCATATGATTTCATTCAACGGTGCCGTTGTGACCGACTTAGCTAAGCACGACGAATTATTCAGCCAACGAATGAATGTAAAAGAACAACAAAAAGTGGTTCAGTATATTCGCGATAATGATTTAGTAATTGTCGGGTATACACCAGAGGGAATCAAAGTAGATCGTGAAAATGAGTACAGTCATGTTGAAGGAGAATTGACAGGCTTACCAGTTGATTATGATTATGAGCATTTCAATCACTTAGAAACACCGCAATTAAAATTAATGGGCGTAGGAGATCCAGCCATTGTTAAACGTCTTGAAAACGAGTTAGACCGTTCGTTTGGTGAAGAAACTAATGCGGTAACGTCTAAACCTTATTTCCTAGAATTCATGCATCGATTATCATCTAAAGGGAGCTCATTATTAAGGCTTTGCAATCATTTAGGCATCGATATATCTGAAGTGGTTGCTTGTGGAGATGGAAACAATGACTTGACAATGATTCAAACAGCAGGCTTAGGTGTCGCTATGGCTAACGCTACCGACGCACTAAAAGACGCTGCAGATTACATTACAGCGTCTAACGATGAAGATGGTATTGTGCAAGTAATCGACAAGTTTTTCTAAAGCAGGCGAAAAATCATCCAGCTGATTATAACAATCAGGCAATCACTTATAATATTGACCATGCTGTTATCAATACCCGGCAAGCCTTTGATTCGACTGTAACGTTGGGAATCAGCGTTTATTGGAAGTGCTTCATATTCCTGATTCGTTTCTAAGTCTATGTAAACTTCTTGAATACTCAGACCTAATAGACTATCAATGATAGAACAGAAGCCCCCAAGCATCGTCAGGAGTATAAAGTCAGACGCGCTCACTGCTTGAGTGAACATAACCGCAAGACTGATAATAAAAGCCGCGCCTAAAAAACTCGCAATTAAACCTAAACGTGTTACGCCTCCTGATTTTCCGGGAGGCATTTTTTTACCACTAATCATCGAGCGTGGAATCTCTTGACTCAAGATGCCTATTTCTGACGCCCATGTGTCAGCCGTCGAACCCGCAATGGCAATCACCATCAAATGAAAATAGAGTGTATCTTGGCTTTTCCAGTAAACTAACAAGCAACTAAGAGCCAATAAACTATTAGCCAAAACTTGTAACGCAGAGCGCCCATCTTTTTCTTCACTTGGAGAAGAGAGACGACGAGGAGATTTCAAGCGAAATAAAACGCTCGCTTTCTCGATAAAACTGGAAGAAACTAATAACATAATTAACAATACCCAACTAACAAAACCTCCAATAATCATAAATAAAGATCCCACAAGGAAAGCAGCCACCGTGCCGGAACGGGATAAACTTTTAACCGCGTAGGCTAAAGAAACAGCGAGACCATTAATTAAAAAACTAAATATGAACATAAAGCACCTCGTAAAAGTTTGTATAAAGCATTATATCAGAAAGCTAGCTCCCATTCTTAAAAGTATAAAAGAATTTGTAAGTAAACAAAGAACCACAATGAGGCAAAGGAATCATAAACGTTCATTTTTTTAAGAATATGACTAAAGTTTATCTGGTGGATGTTGACTTTTAGGGGCTTAATTCTTTATAATGATTAATGATTGAGGCCAAATCTAAACTATTTAGAGACAATTCCACCTGGTGAAAGGAATTGATGTGACAGATGCTCCCTCAAATATGTATTAATCGAAAGATTAGCGTACCATCGGCGTTAACGATATGATAAGAAATAAGGACAAGAGTCGTTATATGTAAGGTGGTACCGCGTAAGTCGCCCTTACTTATGACGGCTCTTTTATGTTGTTTTTTAATTGATTATAGAGGAGAAGATTTAAATGAAAAAATTAACCAGTTCTCAAGTTAGGCAGATGTGGTTAGATTTCTTTGAGGAGAAAGAACACTTAGTGTTGCCAAGTGCGTCTTTAGTCCCTGTAAACGATCCAACACTACTATGGATTAACTCAGGTGTTGCAACATTAAAAAAATATTTTGATGGAACAGAAGTACCCGAAAATCCACGCTTAACTAACGCTCAAAAGAGTATTCGTACGAATGATATCGAGAATGTTGGCTATACAGCTCGCCATCATACGATGTTCGAAATGTTAGGGAATTTCTCGATTGGTGATTACACTAAAACTGAAGCAATTCCAATGGCTTGGGAATTTTTAACAAGTGATAAATGGCTAGACTTTGATCCGGAAAAATTATACGTTACTTACTATCCTGAAGATACAGAAACGAAAGAACTTTGGGAAGCAATTGAAACATTTGATTCGACTCATTTAGTAGCAGAAGAAGGTAACTTCTGGGATATCGGGGCTGGCCCATGTGGACCAAACACAGAAATTTTCTATGACCGTGGTGAAGCTTATAATGATTTGCCAGAAGGTGATCCAGAAAATTATCCTGGTGGAGAAAATGAACGCTGGTTAGAAATTTGGAACCTTGTGTTCTCAGAATTTAATCACTTACCAGATGATACTTACCAACCATTACCTCATAAAAACGTCGATACTGGTATGGGCTTTGAACGATTAGTTTCTGTTATTCAAGATACACCCACGAACTTTGAAACTGATTTGTTTATGCCAATCATTAAAGCAATCGAACATTTTGCTGACGGTGCTAAATATGAAGATAATGAAGACTTAAAAGTTAGCTTTAAAGTAATAGCTGACCATGTACGTGCGGTTTCTTTTGCAATTAGTGATGGAGCTTTACCTTCAAACGAAGGTCGAGGTTATATTCTACGACGTTTAATTCGTCGTAGTGTGATGCATGGACGTAAATTAGGGATTAAAGGTACTTTCATGAGTCAATTAGTGCCTGTGATTGCAGATGTTATGGGCGATTACTACAGTGAATTGCGTCTCAATATTACTTTTGTACAACAAGTTATTTTAAATGAAGAAGATCGTTTCCATGAGACGATTGAAGCGGGTGAAACTCACTTGATGTCAATCATTGAGCAGTTGCGTTCAGAAGATAAAACTGTAATCAATGGAAGCCAAGCGTTTCAATTATATGATACATTTGGTTTTCCTTTAGAATTAACAGAAGAAATTGCTCAGGATAATCAATTTACTGTCGATAAAGAAGGCTTTGAAGTCGAAATGGAAGCACAACGTAACCGTGCACGTTCGGCTCGTTCTCAAGAAGCTAGCATGTCTGTTCAATCAGCTGTCTTACAGAGTATTGAATCACCCTTTGAATTTGTTGGTTATGACCAATTGTCAACGAATGGAACAATCAAAGCGATTGTGATTAGCGACGAGCTACACCAGCAAGTACCAGCTCATTCACAAGCATGGGTATTCTTTAACCGAAGCACTTTCTATGCAGAAATGGGTGGACAAGTAGCTGACAACGGTGCTGTTTTTGATGGTGAAGAGATGTTGGCAGAAGTATTAGATGTCAAAAAAGCGCCAAATGGTCAATTTATGCATAAATTGCGTACCTTAGAAATGCCGTTAACTATAGAACAGTCTTATACACTAACTGTTGACCGTCAAGCACGTATTAAAACAAACCAAAACCATACAGCGACACACTTACTACATAAAGCACTTAAAGTAGTATTAGGCGAGCACGCGAACCAAGCTGGCTCTTATGTCGGACCAGATCGTTTACGTTTTGACTTTTCTCATTTTGGTAAAGTAACGAATGATGAATTAAAACAAATCGCGAATATCGTTAATTATTACATTGAAAACGCAGAAGATGTAAACATTTCTGAAATGTCAATTGATGCGGCAAAAGCAATGGGTGCGATGGCGTTATTTGGCGAGAAATATGGTGATAACGTTCGCGTCGTTAACATTGCGAATGAATCCATCGAATTATGTGGGGGCACACACGTCTCAAACACCAATGAAATTGGTACGTTCAAATTAATCAGTGAAGCAGGTATTGGTGCGGGTATTCGTCGAATTGAAGCTTTAACTGGCCAAGCAGCTATTGCAGATTACCAAGAAAAAGAAAATTTATTAACCACTATCCAAACACAATTAAAAGTACAACAATTAGACCAATTAACACATAGAGTTGAGCAACTACAAGAAGAGTTAAAAACAGCAAACTCTAAAGTTGACTCATTATCTGCTAAGTTAATGCAACAAGAATCAAATAATTTATTTAATGATGTTAAGACAGTGAATGACGTCACTTTTGTTGGCTTGAAACTTGAAAACCAAACAATGGATGACTTACGTAATCTAGGGGATGTTTGGCGTCAAAAAGCTATTTCTAACGTTCTTGTTTTAGCTTCGGCTCTAGGTGATAAAGCAAACTTAATGGTTTTAGTGGATGACGAAACAATTGCCAAAGGCTTAAAAGCTGGCGATTTAATCAAACCCCTAGCTAATTTAGTAGGCGGAGGTGGTGGTGGACGACCACAAATGGCTCAAGCTGGTGGGAAAAATCCAGCAGGCATTGATAATATGTTGACTGCAATAGAAGCGAAAATCGCTGAATGCTTAAGTTAAGATGGATGATTTTTAGTTTTCTACCGATATAAGTTTCATTTCTTGGTCAACTAATGTAAAATGTGACTATAAGAAAGGTTCGGTGAAAAAATGCAATCATTAGATGAAACAATATTATTCAAATTAGATGATTTAAATAAACGTACTGTAAGAGAAACTTTAGAGATTGTTTACTCAGCACTCGAAGAAAAAGGTTATGATCCGATTAACCAAATAGTAGGTTACTTATTATCTGGTGATCCAGCCTATATACCGCGCCATAATGATGCGCGTAACTTAATACGACGTCATGAAAGAGATGAAATTGTAGAAAAATTAGTAGAGTACTACTTAACTCAGAAAGAGAGCTAATGTGAATTATCAACGTACAATGGGGTTAGATGTTGGTTCGAAAACTGTAGGAGTCGCTGTCAGTGACTTGATGGGATGGACTGCGCAAGGAGTAGAAACTATCCGCATCGATGAGGAAGTTAAAGATTTTGGTTATGAGCGTTTGCTCGAATTGATAAAAGAACATTCAGTCAATAAGGTAGTGATTGGTTTACCTAAGAATATGAATAATTCGATTGGCCCAAGAGCTGAAGCGTCATATACTTACGGAGAAGGTCTACTTAAATTATTGCCTGAGATGGAAATTACCTATCAAGACGAGCGCCTGACGACCTCTCAAGCAGAAAGAATGCTAATTACCGAAGGGAATGTTTCACGCAAAAAACGTAAACAAGTCATCGATAAGTTAGCGGCCGTTATTATTTTACAAAACTATTTAGATACTAAATAAAGGGAAATTAGAGGAGGCAATACTATGGTTCAAAATCACGAGCATAATCACGATCACGAATACATTACAATTTTAGATGAAGAGGGCAACGAGTCTTTATATGAGATTTTATTTACCTTTGAATCGGAAGATTTTAAAAAGAGTTATGTTTTAGTATACCCAGCTGGAACAATTGAAGACGAAGACGTGGAATTACAAGCTTATTCTTACACTGAATCAGAAGAAGGTAATGCTGGTGCGTTACAACCTATCGAATCTGATGAAGAGTGGGATATGGTTGAAGAAGTCTTAAATACATTCTTAGCAGACGAAGATTAATTATTAGCACAGTTACATCCTACTTTTAAATCACACTTTTGCGTAATACGCGAAAGTGTGATGTTTTTGTAACATGGTTAATCTAGCCAGCATAGATGAAGTCTGATATAATGCTAACATTATTAGTCTGTTAGTTAAAGGAGGAGTTATGGCTAGTTTTGATTGGAAAACGATTCGTGAACAGGCGAAATCGAAAGAGACTTACCAAGTCAAAGAGAAAATGTGGACAAATAGAATCGTTAAAATCATCATTATTACCATTCTTACAATCATGATTGCAGGTGGCTTAGGTGGTTACTTTTATGTTAGACATACATTAAGCTCCGTTGATTCATCCAATGATGAAACAGTTGAAGTGACTGTGCCGATTGGAAGTTCTACGAAAGACATTGCATCGATATTAAAAGACAAGAATATTATACATAATGATTATATTTTTGATATTTATTTAAGGCTTCAAAACGTTGGAGACCTTCAAGCAGGTCATTTTGAATTTAATCAATCGATGGATGCTGGTGACATTGTTGCAACATTGCAAAAAGGGGGCGAACCGATCTTTGAAGACATTGACACAACGATCACTGTCATTGAAGGAACGAACCTAGAAGAAATTTCTGAGTTAATTGAAGATAAAACCCCCTTTACTGCGGAAGAATTTATGGAACTGGTTAACGATGAAGCCTATATTGCCAGTCTAAGTCAGCAATTCCCAACATTATTGGGTGACTTGACAGAAGTGGAAGGGTTAAGATATCCTCTAGAAGGGTATTTGTTCCCAGCTACTTACGATTACATCGGCGGGATGACCCTCGAAGATTTAGTAACTCAGATGGTTTCAACCATGAACTTAGAGTTTCAAGCAATTCGTGAAGATCTAGATCAAACATGGATGACGTTCCACCAAGTTTTAACTTTAGCTTCAATTGTGGAACGAGAAGGTATTACAGATGAGGATCGTGCGATGATAGCAGGCGTATTCTTAAACCGTATAGAAGTGGGTATGCCACTTCAAAGTGATATTACCATTTTATATGCTTTAGGTGAACATAAGGAACTGGTTACCTTAACAGATTTGGAAGTTGAATCACCCTATAACTTATATATGTATACTGGATTAGCACCAGGACCTTACAATAGTCCAAGCATGTCTTCGATTATGGCAACAATTTATCCAACTTATACTGATTATTATTATTTTGTGGCCGATTTAGATACGCAAGAAATATACTATTCAACAAATATTGATGATCATAATGCTTTGGTTGAACAATACGTTAATCCGTATTTCGAAGAAGACGAAGAAGCGGTTGATGAAGAAGCTACAGGGGAAGATGTAGAGGAAGTTACCGAAGAAATCATTGGAGAAGATGTAGAATAAAAGAATCTATCAAAATGAGTTGGCTTGAAAAGGTAAACCTTCAGATAATCTGAAGTGGCCGTTTTTAAGCCTGCTTCAATTTGTATTATGTAGCACCAAGGAATAAAAACTAATAGTTAATCAGGCGAAAGCCTAAGTATAGGAAGTGGAAAAGTGACAAAGAAACCTATTATCATAGGAGTGACAGGTGGGTCCGGTAGCGGGAAGACCAGTGTAAGTAATAAAATTTTAAAACATTTCGGTACTGGTAATGTTATGTTAATTCAGCAAGATTACTATTACAAAGACCAATCGCATTTAACGTTTGAAGAGCGTCTTAATACAAATTATGATCATCCATTAGCGTTTGATACAGAACTGTTTTATCAACATATTAATGAATTGTTAGCTGGTAAATCAATCAATAAACCGGTTTATGATTATACAAAACACACACGAAGTGCTGAAACAATTTGTCAAGACCCTCGTGCTGTAATCATTATTGAAGGGATTCTAATTTTAGAAGACAAACGCTTGCGAGATTTAATGGATATCAAAGTATACGTAGACACCGATGATGATATTCGCTTGGCGCGTCGTATTCAACGTGATGTAATTGAACGAGGCCGTTCGGTGGAATCAGTAATAGACCAGTATGTGAACGTTGTTAAACCAATGTTCCATCAGTTTATCGAACCAACAAAACGTTATGCAGATATTATTGTTCCAGAAGGTGGATACAATCAAGTAGCCATTGATTTGCTGACTACCAAAATTGGGACCATTCTATTAAACGATTAAATATTGTTGTTTTGTAATGATATATAAAAATATATTGAAATCCTTGCATTAAAATGATATGTTAATTTTGTTATTTTATTTAGAGGAGATAAGGAGAAAATTATGGAAGAAAAAGTATATCCAATGACTTTAAAAGGCAAAGCTAAATTAGAAGCTGAACTTGAAGAGTTAAAAGTTAATAAAAGAAAAGAAATTGTAGAACGCATCAAAGTTGCTCGTAGTTTTGGAGATTTATCTGAGAACTCAGAATACGAATCTGCAAAAGACGAACAAGCATTTGTTGAAGGTCGTATTTCTACACTAGAAACAATGATTCGTTTTGCTGAAATTATTAATGATTCAGAAATAGATGAAAACATTGTATCGTTAGGTCGTAAAATCACTTTTGTTGAATTACCTGATGGAGACGAAGAAACTTATACAATCGTTGGTAGCGCAGAAGCAGATCCATTAGACGCAAAAATTTCTAATGATTCACCAATTGCTAAAGCGTTACTAAAAAAATCAGTTGGCGATGTTGTCTCTATTGTTACACCAGGTGGTTCTTTCGACGTAAAAATTACAAAAGTTGAAAAGGTTAATTAAAATTGTACTCTCATGTTTAGTTAGTCTAAATATGAGAGTTATTTTTATGGGTTCGTAACCGAACTTAATTTCATAGAAGAGTGAAATTAAGTTGAGATTAACTAAACGTTTAGTGGCTTATGTCTCTTTAAGACAGTTGATCTGGATAGAAAGTCATTACGATCTAAATGAAAGATCAACGTCTAATGCAAAACTTCAAAAATGTCGAACTTTGCTTAGGCTCTGAAAGATTTAAGCCGGTCGAAACGCTTCGCTGATTATCAAGGTTTCTTATCATCTGTCAATTTATGTGCTTGACTCCTTTAAAAATAATTTTAGGACTTTTGATGGTTGCGCACACATTCAAGCAATGACATGATATAATTAGACAAATTGAAATGAGGGACGCAAATGCTAAGTTTTTTTAAGAATAATATATTTATTGTTATTGGTATTAGCTTGATTTTAATTGCATTTGAAATTTTAACTTCAATCGAGAATACTGCTATTATTGGTCTAGGTATATTGACTATCGTTGGTTCAGCATTTGTCAAGAATTTATCTGTCAAACGCATATTATTGGGCTTAGGCTTCTTCTTAATACTGCTGGCAGTTTTTCTGACACGCTCTATATGGATGATGGTGTTAACAATGGTATTATTAATTTTTTTATATCGAACGCCTGAAGGTAACGAGTTTTTCTTTTTCGGTGAATCGATGTTGCATCCTTTTCAAATGAAAGAACAATATCATGGTATCCAATTGGTACGCCCTCAAAGCGGTCAAAGATCATTATTAAAAAGTCAGTCCATGTTTGATTCGCGTGACGAGAATAAGAATATATATGAGTGGGATGATATTAATCTAGTTTATTTTGGTGGAAACTCTATTATTGATTTAGGTAATACTATTCTCCCCAGTGGAGAAAACATTGTGATGATTCGTAAAGTATTTGGACGGACACGAGTGATTATTCCAAAAGGTTTGGGCTTACGCTTAAATGTCAGTGCAATATCCGGTCAAGTAGCTTTTGAATCACAACAGTATCCCTTGCGAGGAGACAATTTCCAATGGACTAGCCCTGGTTATTCTGAAACAGATCGAAAATTAAAAGTTTTAATCACATTAGTGACGGGTGATATTGAGGTGATTTTACTGTGAATTTACGTTTATGGTTTCGTTTATTTCTGAACCAATTAGTGATTGGTTTATCATTGGTTGTCGTCATTATTTCATTAATCGTATTTAGTTTTGAAGTCATCCCTTTAACGGACTTGTTGATGAGAAAAGTTTACAATTTACCATTCTTTATAATTTTACTGGCTTTAATTATATCAGCCGCTGCTGTCTATTCAGCCTATATTGCTTTTTCACTTAATGAACCTTATGAACAAATACGGGCAAAAATTAATTGGCTCTTATTAGGAAAGTATAAACATAGTATTTTTAGTCAAGAAACCACACAAAGAAGTTGGTATGATAATGATAAAATATTGTCAAATGATTTAAACAGAATCCGCGAACGTCTTGCACAATTATCGACTGACTTACAAGAATTTACGGCAGCACCCGTTTTTGTTGGTGATGATACTAAAGAAGAAATTATCGAACAAGAACGTTCTAGAATTGCACGAGAATTACATGATTCTGTCAGTCAACAGTTATTTGCCGCTATGATGATGCTATCAGCGATTAATGAAACGATCGATGGTCAACTATCAGCGCAGTATAAAAAACAATTACTAAAAGTAGAAGAAGTGATTGGTAATGCTCAAACAGAAATGAGAGCCCTATTACTTCACTTAAGACCGATAGCACTCGAGGACCGTTCATTAAAACAAGGTATTACGAGTTTACTCGAGGAATTATATTCCAAAGTGTCATTGACGTTGAAGTGGGAATTGATGGAAACGTGTTTAGATAGTGGAATTGAAGATCATTTGTTTAGAATCGTTCAAGAAGCAGTTTCGAATACACTCAGACATGCACATGCAAGTAAGTTGGAAGTATATTTACATCAGACAGAAGATAGCGTCACTTTAAAAATTATTGATGACGGAGTTGGTTTTGATACAAATCAGCCAGATAAAGTAGGTAGTTATGGTTTGCGCAATATGCGGGAAAGAGTCACAGGTTTAGGCGGTACATTTAAGACAGTCAGTATCAAAAATCAAGGGACCATTATTGATATAAGTATCCCAGTTTAGAAAGAATTGACCACTAAAGATAGGATGTAAGATATGATAAAAGTTTTATTAGTTGATGATCATGAAATGGTAAGATTAGGCGTTTCTTCTTATTTGATGGTTCAATCAGATATTGAAGTAATTGATGAAGCAGAGAATGGTTTACAAGGGTATACGAAGGCAATGGATCTAAGACCTGATATCATTTTAATGGATCTTGTGATGGATGTGATGGATGGAATTGAAGCAACACAGAAAATCATGTCAGAATGGCCTGAGGCAAAAATAATTATTGTGACATCATTCTTAGACGATGAAAAAGTTTACCCAGCCATTGAAGCGGGTGCTTCAAGCTATATCTTGAAGACCTCCTCTGCTAAGGAAATAGCGGATGCGATCCGTTCAACACATGCTGGGGATAATGTGATTGTTCCAGAAGTGACAGATAAAATTTTAGCGCGTGATGCCAAAGAAAGTCAACATCATTTACATGATGACTTAACGAGTCGAGAGTTAGAAGTATTATTACTTATTGCTAAAGGTTATTCAAACCAAGAAATTGCAGATGAGTTATTCATTACCTTAAAAACGGTGAAGACTCATGTATCAAATATTCTGTCGAAATTAGAAGTTGTCGACCGAACACAAGCAACTATTTATGCTTTTCAAAATGAGTTAATTAAATAATCCCCCCATAAATGCTTAATTTAAACATAAAGAAAAGTGACAGTTAATTGTTTTCAATAAGCCTAAATTTTCTTTTTAGTTGGATTAAGGTATAATGATTGAGAAACCTTTATTGAAAGGAGTATATTAATGAAACTAACTGTTGATGAAAAAGCTGCAAATTGGTTTAAAGATGAGGTGGGAATTCGTGAAGGTGCGGGAATCCGTATTAAAGCTAAAATTTATGGAGGTAGTCCGGTAAGAGAAGGCTTTGGTTTGGCCATTGATCCAGTTGAACCGATGACTCCGATAGCTACTTTTGAAGCTGATAACGGTGTACTATTCTTTATTGAAGATACTGATGAGTGGTTTTTCGATGAACATGATTTAATGATTACTTTAAATGAAAAATTGAAAGAACCATATTATATTTATTCTAAGAACGGCATCGCCATTAATTAAGCGATGACCAGTTGCCGGAGGGAAGATTATGACAAGTTATTCAAATAATAAAACGAAAGAAATGGTGAGAATCAGTTTATTTGCTGCAATCATCATTCTTCAATCCTGGGTGCCATTTTTAGGCAATATCACTATTCCCCTTTACCCCTTAGCGATTACATTTATACACGTGACCGTTATAGTAGCCACATTATATTTAGGTACAAAAGCTGGTGTAATTGTTGGTGGAGTTTGGGGTATTAATAGTTTGATTAGAGCGTACGTCATGCCTACGTCACCAATGTACTTGTATGTTTTTAACTCACCTTTTGTGACGATTTTGCCACGATTATTAATGCCTTTATTGGTGGGATTAATCTCACATTACATCTTAAATAAAACGACTTCATTTAAAGTAAATGCAGCGATCTCAGGAGTTTTAGGTAGTCTTTTTAATACTATCCTTGTCTTAGGTGCGATTGTCGTGTTTAGACGCAACGAGTATTTAACAATACAAGACGCTTCAATGGAAACGTTATGGAATATTCTAGGAGGCATTGTCTTAGCAAATGGTGTGCCTGAAATGATTCTTGCGGGGCTTTTAGTGCCGATAATCCTAACAGCTTTAAAACGGCCACAAGGCTTAAAAAAATAATCATATAAAAACGCGTGTCAGTTTTTTTAGCTGACGCGCGTTTTTGTTTATACTAAGTTGTTTTTAATGAGTGTTTCTGCAATTTGTACAGAGTTTGTTGCCGCTCCTTTGCGGATGTTATCGGCTACTACCCAAATATTAAGGCCATTTTCTAAGGAGTCATCACGGCGAATGCGACCAATAAAGACTTCGTCTTTGTCATTAGCTTCGCTTTGAAGAGGATAACGTAAGTTGGCCGTGTCATCGACAACTACCAAGCCACTGTGATTGGCGAATTCAGTTTTGACTTGCTCTAAATCAAAGGCGTTTTCGAGTTCAATATTAATGCTAACACCGTGAGAATTTTTAATTGGCACACGAACGGTTGTTGCAGTAACTCGTAAGTCGGGTAACTCTAATATTTTGCGAGTTTCTTCAATCATCTTAACTTCTTCTTTGGTATAACCGTTATCTAAAAACACATCGATTTGTGGTATAACAGAATCGTTAATTGAATAAGGAAAGTTATTCGTTGTATTGTTTTCTAAGTCTGCAATGCCTTTTTGACCAGCACCCGAAACAGCTTGATAAGTACTATATACGACACGTTTAATACCATAAGGTTTAAGTACAGCCAAGGGTACGACGGATTGAATAGTTGAACAGTTGGGGTTAGCGATAATCTTAGAGCCGCTGTTTAACGCATTTGGGTTTACCTCGGGTACCACAAGCGGCACCTTAGGATCCATACGCCAAGCTGAACTGTTATCAATAACAATGACTCCATTATCTGCAGCAAAGGGGGCATAGTGTTTAGATGCATCTCCACCAGCTGAAAAAATCGCAATATCAATCGGGGCTTTTAACGAGTCTTCTGTCAATTCTTGGATCGTCACCGGTTCACCTTTAAAATCAATGGTTTGACCAGCTGATCTTGCTGATGCAAAAAGGCTAAGATTTGCGACAGGAAAATCACGTTCTTCTAATACTTCTATCACTTTACGTCCCACAACACCGGTGGCGCCACACACCGCTAAATTATATTGTTTTTTCAATGTTGGAAACTCCTTTCAAATTCAAGTTGTTATCGTTAACCCTAAAGATTTAGAGGATAAATGTCAAGCAAATATTTCATTGTAAATTAATAAAAATAAGCATAAGCACGGAAACGTTGTGTTAGCGTTGTTTTTAAATGTGAATATTATGAGAGTTCGAAGGAAGTGCGTTGACAAACTTTTGAATGCTTGTTATGCTAGGTTCAGTTAAATATAAAAGGTTTTTGGGCGAGGCGCGATTGACAAGAGTACAGATGAATTTCTGGAAAGGGGATATCGCCGAAACGAGTAATCGTTGGGGGCTAACCATAATAGGTTGACCACTGTTGTAATTAACTGCCCAGTTAATTACGAAGAGCAAGCAAATACCGGGCAAAAGGAAAGTTAACTCCAAGAAATAAAGTGGCCTGTTAAAAGCCAAGTGTGAGTGAGACCGTCGAACCTTTTGTTCGTGGTCTCTTTTTGTATTTATAAATAAATAGAAGGGTGAGGAGTAGCGAATGCGATTAGAAAAGTACCAGAGTATTATAGGGGGGCGCTTGAAACATTCGGGCCATGATTATGTTGAGTTGGCGAACCAATATGGAACGCCATTATATATTTTTGATGAAGCAAGCTTTCGTGAGCGTATTTTGGCTTATCGAGAGGCAGTAAAATCTACTTATTTTGAAACGGATGTACTTTTTGCATCTAAGGCCTTGTTAACTAAAGCGGTTGCTCGTATTATTGCCGAATTAGATATAGGACAAGATGTCGTGAGTGCCGGTGAAATTTATACTGGAGTGCGTCATGGCGTTGATCCAAAACGTATGTATTTTCACGGTAATAATAAGCTCAATAAAGAAATTCGTTATGCGATTGATAATCGTGTGGGAACGATAGTAGTGGATAACCGAATGGAAGTTGAACGTATTAGTAAAATTGCTGCGGAGTTTGAAACTAAACAACGCGTATTACTTCGTTTGAATCCTGGTGTTGAAGCGCATACGCATGAATACATCATGACAGCAAATTTAGATTCTAAGTTTGGAGAAAGTGTCTTTGACCCTGAGATTTATAATATTATCCAGTCAATGGTTGTTTCGCCGCATTTAGAATTTGCTGGTTTCCATAGTCATATTGGCAGCCAAATTTTTGAAGCAGATTCGTTCTACAAAGCCGCCAGTGAATTATTAACTTTTTCAGCTGAGGTTCAAAAACGTTTAGGTATTTTAATTTCAGAAATTAACTTTGGTGGCGGTTTTGGTGTGTATTATACACAAGAAGATCAACCATTTGATGTGATTGATTTTCTTCCTGATTTTATGGAATATGTTCATCAAGAAGCACAAGCTTTGGCGATTGATTTAAAAAAAGTAACGATTGAACCCGGTCGTTCCTTGGTCAATGCCTCTGGTAGTACTCTTTATGAAGTGGGAGATTTGAAGCACACGGCAAGTGGTAAAGATTACGCTTTTGTCGATGGCAGTATGAATGATAATATTCGTCCAGCACTTTATCAGGCTAAATACGAGGCGCTAGCTGTTAATAAAGCGGATAAACCGCAAGAAAAAGTTTATACAATTGCGGGTAAAGCCTGTGAGAGTGGCGATAAAATTATTGAAGAGATTAAATTACCGATATTGGAAACAGGGGATTTATTATTAGTGAATGGAACTGGTGCTTATAATTATTCAATGGCAAGTAACTATAACCGAATTCCTAGGCCAGCGATGATTCACGTGAATGATGAAAAGCATTATTTGACAGTCAAACGTGAAAGTTTTGAAGAAATGTCGTTAAGAGAAATTTAAACCAATTGTCAGTAGCTTAAGTATTTAAAGGAGGAAAAATTATGTTAATTTATGAAGGGTCGGCTGTAGCGATTGTGACACCATTTGATGAGAGAACGAATGAAATTGACTGGCAAGCGTTTGAAGGTTTGCTTGATTTTCATTTAGAAAACGAGACGGATGCTCTCGTAATTACGGGAACAACTGGTGAAAGTTCAACTTTATCAGATGGTGAACAAATTGAATTGATTAAATTTGCAGTTGACCACGTCGCTGGTCGTTTACCAATTATTGCCGGAACTGGAATCAACGATACGGCGCATGCGATTATGTTGAGTCAACAAGCAGAGAGGGTTGGAGCGAATGCTTTACTAATCGTAACACCTTACTATAATAAGACATCTACACGCGGCATGTTAATTCATTTTAAAACCATTGCAGATTCAGTGAACATACCAATTATTCTTTATCACGTACCCGGACGAACTGCCGCGACTTTAACCGTTGAACAAGTGGTTGAATTATCAGCGCATCCAAACATTGTAGCGATTAAAGATGCTACAGGTGACTTAGAGTATACCAAAGCCTTAAGAGAGCAATTACCGGCTGATTTTGCGATTTACTCAGGTAATGATGATATTAACTTAGATATCCTTAAATTAGGAGGCGATGGCTTCATTTCAGTAACTGCTAACGTATTACCAAGAGAATTACACGCTCAATACCAGTTGTTTGCTGAAGGGAAAATTGAAGAGGCAGAAGCATTAACGGAAAAATTAGCTGGTATCAATCAGGCTCTCTTTATTGAGAGTAATCCAATTCCAGTTAAATACGTTGTCCATAAGCTAGGGTACTTACAGAATAGTTACCGATTACCTCTTGTTGAGCCAAGTGATGAAACCAAAGCTACCCTTTCTCAATATGACGAGTTAGTGGCTAGCTACCGTAAAAACTAAGCAAATACATTTGGAGGGTTTAAAATGAATATATTATTAGTAGGCGCGAGTGGGGCGATGGGACAAGCTGTCATCCAGTACGTCGCTCATACGAGTGATCAGGTGACCGTTGTCTTGCAAGATAAGCCTAATGATCAAGCAGATTATCAAGTGTTTACTTCCTTTGAAGCGATGGGAGCATACCTCACTGAAAATCGCAGTCTAGTAGATGTCATGATTGATTTTTCGACACCTAAGATTACGGATCAAGTAGTAGCTTTTGCCAAGGAACATCGATTACCTCTGATGTTGGCAACGACGGGTCAAACAGAAGAACAAGAAGCTTTAATTAAAGCAGCAAGCCAGCAAGTAGCCATTGTGGATACGCACAATACAAGTATTGGTGTCAATGTCATGGAAGCACTGGTGGCTCAAATGACAAAAATTCTTTATCCTTTAGGTTACGATATAGAAATAATCGAGAAGCATCACCGCTATAAAAAAGATTCTCCAAGTGGCACGGCTAAAATGATTCTTGACGCCGTGCAAGACACTATCGATGAAAATACATCTGTCCTTGGTGGTCGACAAGGTCTTGAATATGCTAGACCTCATTCTGAGATAGGCGTACATGCCATTCGTGGAGGAGATATTGTGGGAGAACATACCATTCTTTTTGCCAACAACCAAGAGACTCTTGAGTTGACACATCGAGCAGGCACTAAGGATTTATTTGTGCGGGGCGCAATACAAGCAGCTCACTTCTTGATGACTGTGGAGCCAGGTTTGTATGATATGAAAGACGTTATTGAGTTATAATATTGAACAAAATAGGATAGAAATAGGCTCTGACTTGCTTTTCGTAAGTTAGGGCTAATTTGAAAACATAGTGTTAGAATTAGATATTAATGGAGTTTGACCTTACCTGACTATATTTGACATAGTTTTTATGACATGATATACTATAAGTCCTACGGGGATGTCATGGTTTCGACAGGTATTGTCGAGCTGTTGATGCGCCAGCAAGGCAGCGACTTGCTAAAAACGCTAACAGTTAAATATAACTGCAAAAACAACAAACAACAATTTCGCTTTAGCAGCCTAAGAACTGCGAGTGAAGATCAGTCCGGCATCGCCCATGTGCTCGGGTCCTGGTCTCAAATTAAGTGGGTTACGATTTAACTTTCCGTCTGCAAGTTAAGTAAGAGATTACCAGACTCGCGATAATTGATGCCAGTTTTTCGGCTAAATTAGAGCTAAACTTTAAATAGAAAAACTATTGGCGTAGAATTGATAGTGGCGAGATATTTGGACAGGGGTTCGACTCCCCTCATCTCCATTATAGCTTTACTAAGGTTTTCCACCAGCTTCTAAAGGCTGGTGGGAAGCCTTTTTTAATTTCTAAACATTGCTTACGATTGCTATAAACCATTACCAACCATTACCATTTCCATTACTGCTCGAAAAATGGTAATGGTTTTTTTATTATTCACAACATATTGATTACTTCAAAAAAATTAAATACAAATTTCTTTAATAATCTGTTTCATTTTATAAGATTTCAGGTTTATTTGTGCTCTGGTAATTTTTTTAACCACTGCTCATCCCACTGAAAATATGGATTGTTTTTTTCGTCGTATATAAATAAATCTTTAGGGTAGGGAAGTGCTAGTTCTGGCATACTACTTGGACTAAAAAATTGTAATTTTTTAGTTTCATTATCATTGGGATTAAGCTGTCCTTTCTGAATCGCACTTTCAAATAAGAAGATGTTATATTCCACTTTATTCCCATTGGGGTATTGATAGCGATATTCCTTCCCGCCAAAAACACCTAATAACTTTTTGGGGATGACAGATAGACCCGTTTCTTCCCATACTTCACGAACAATGGCTTCAGCCGGAGCTTCTCCAGGCTCAATTGCACCAGCAGGTAAGCTCCAGTGTTCACCATTTCCTTTATTTTGCAGTAAAATTTCTCCATGATCATTTCGTATAATTGTTGCCACACTTGGAATGAAAATTAACTCGTTACCAACTTTTTTTCGAAGCCTTTTATAAAAATTTGACATTCCCATAGTCCTAATTACCCCTTTTAGTTTTCCATAAACTTTGCAAATTTATCTGCTGTGTCTTTCTTTTCTTCTTTTGTAACGTGAGCATAGATATTCATAGTTGTTTGAATATCCGTGTGTCCTAGGCGAGCCTGTACATCTTTTATTGAAGCGCCCATAGAGAAGAGGATACTACAATGCGTGTGTCGCAACCTATGAACAGTAATTCTCTTGAGTCCATTACGCTTTTGAACATTTCTCATGCGGTCATTCGGCACATTAATAGAGTAGAAATTGTTTCTAGAATTTGAAAATACAAGCTGATCGGGTGAATTAGTATTATAGCCGAGTTTCAGCATGAATTGAGCCTGATGCATCTTCCATTGCTTTAAAAGTTTCATTGAGTCATTATCCATATCAATAACTCTTCTACCGTTCACTGTCTTGGTAGGTTGTATGATAATCTTGTTATTTAAGCCCCTAGTAAGTGTTTTGTTGATGTTGAGGGTAGATGTTTCAAAATCAATGTCCGACCATTTAAGAGCCAGTAGTTCTGATTTTCGAGCACCGCTATACGCTAATAGCCTGAAATACGTATACCAATTAAGGTCTAAATCTACTTTAATGTATTCTAAGAACTCGTTTAATTCTTCTTTGGTATAGAAATTCTCAAATTCACTTTCGTCAATCGTCTCAATCCGTTTCGGTACAGTAACTTTATCAAAAGGATTGCTATCGATCATATCCATTCTTAAAGCATAATCAAACACACGATTTGCATAATTCTTGATACGTCTGTAATTGACTAGCTTATCACGCCACTTGTTTAACTCTGTTTGACAATGATTAGGTTTAATTTCACGAATATTCATACCATCAAAAAAGGGAATAATGTGATTTCTAAAATCACGGGTTGTATTATTCAAGGTTGATTCTTGCACATTGTCTTCATATTCAGATTCCAACCAGAGTTCATAGACCTCGTTAAATGTACTTCTTTTCCTCTCAGATGGAAAACCATGCTCATTAAACTCATTGATTAATCTTGCTTTAGCAATCTCTGCTTGTTTTTTGTTTTAAAGCCTCTTCGTTTACGGTAGACTTCTTTATCTGTCACTGGATCTAGTCCAATGTAGGAATGAAACATGTATCGAGTTTCGCAATTTTTTAATTTATATTTCTTTATCATTATTATCTTTTCCTTTCATTCACGCACACGCCTATGCTTTATGAAATCAAGGAACAATAAACATAAATTTTCATTGTGTTCAAATTCATAATGTTATTTTCAGTTAGCTAATATTTTTTAATTTCCTTTAAGGAATTCTATAACTTCTTCTTCAGTAGGGCTATTTCCCAACTTAGCTAATCTTGCCAAATTTTTAGGATCGGTTAGCATAGGACCAAAAGCTTGAAACATCATTTCATTTAACTTGTCACTTTCATTTGATTTTCTTTCTACTTTTGATATATACCCAAGGTTTGAAGCGCGTAAGTATGATTATGAACTTGAACAGATTGCTAAGTCTATTGAAGAAAATAAAAAATAGTAACAAAGTTATAAGTAGCGCGGGTAAATATGACTCGGTTCGTTATTTAGGATTATTTTGAAACGAAATAAAAAATCATACATAAAACATGGGCGTATGCGTGAAAATTTAGTACAACCATTACTAAAACCATTACTACATTACTGAAAACGTTGATGCGAGGGGGATTAGATGAGCCCCCTCATCTCCATACTAAACTATTGAAACAATAATTGTTCAATAACAATCTCAAAAGAGTATATTTAAACCTTTCAAAACTCAACTACTATTTACATAGCTGAGTTTTGAAAGGTTTTTATTATGGCCATAATTAAAGCTGTGTTATAAAATTAGTAATCTTTTACTAAATATTAGTTCATCTGTCATTATTTATGCTTTTAATTTTTTCTTGCATAACTTTTAGCCTAGCCAAGCCAGCTTCAATCATCTTAGATTTTTCTTCTAAGTAGTTTACTTTTTTATCTAATAGTTGGATGATTTCTTGATAATCATCATGTGTCATTGAGTAGATTTCATCAATTGATTGATATTTTTCATCAATATCAACAAGCAACTTTATTTCAGAAAGCGTAAAGTCTAAACCTTTTAATTGTTTAATTTGTTCTATTCTTTCTAAATCATCATCTGCATATTCTCTGGAATAACTTTCCCTATTAGGTTTCACAAGTCCTAATTTTTCATAAAACCTAATTGTATCTTTTGATAAACCAGATAACTTAGTAATATCTTTTGTTTTCATTTTGATTACCTTTCTCTTGACATAGACCTTACTCCATCTTTTAAGATAAGTATATCAAATAGTAAAGGAGAATTTCATGATTTTATTTAGAATATTTATTTTTTTGTATGGTTTACTTACTGTAATTGCTGTTGGGGAAGAAGTTAAGGTTGAACAATTCAATTGGTCGCATCCAATCTATATTTTGTTAAGTCTTTGCTTAATGATATTTGCGGTAAAAACTGATCCAGAATGGCTATTGTATTTTGGATTGATTGCTCTTATCATTTTTGCAGTATTCATGGGAGTGACAACAAACTCTTTTCACTGGATACATCTGATTGTCAGATTAATCATTTCAATTACGCTTATATTCGTATGGAATTGGTTGAAATAAGATAACTAATGATTGTTGATTAAATCAATTGTTAGAAGTTATCTTAACTAAATTATGAAAAGTTTCTAAAAACTCAGGTAAAACACTAATTTAACAGTGTTTTACCTGATTTCTTGTTATTTTCAGTTTCTTGCTATTGCTTGCGTTATATGTAACTATTATAAAATAAATGCTTATTACAGGGAAAGTATTAACCACTTAAAGTATCTTTTTCAATAATTCAAAAGAACGTTTGAGTTCCATTTTTTTTGTAATATAATCCAAATAAAAGGAGACATGGATTGAAACATTACACTATAAAGCAAGTGAATGCACTTGAATATCAAATTTTACAAAAGTTTCTTTATGAGGCATTATTTCAACCGGATCCCAAGAATCTCTTTCCATTTTCGATTGTCGAGACAGCAGAACTCAATAAATACATTGATAAATTTGGCCAATTGATAGGCGATTATGCCATTGCAAGTTATGATGGAGAAAATCCAATTGGCTTAGTTTGGGTACGACTTGTTGAAGGCTATGGGCATGTGGATAGTAAAACTCCAGAATTGAATATCTCTATCCTATCCCCATATCGTGGTAAGGGGATAGGGCGTACATTATTACAGAGTATGTTCCAATTACTAAAAGACAAAGACTACAAACAAGTATCGTTATCTGTGCAAAAGGCTAACCGAGCTTTGACGTTGTATCTAGCGCTAGGCTTCGAAATTTATACCGAGGATGAAGAAACGTTTACAATGATTTATTCATTGATTAATAATGATTAAGTAGACTACCTCGAGTCCAGTTTGCTTTTCGTTTATAAGAAGTTTAAAATGAGTAGATAATTAAGAAAAGAGGTAGTTGTATGCATGATTTTGTCGCCTTAGACGTTGAAACGGCCAATCAGAATCGTTATACGATTTGTTCCATCGGGATGGTACGTTTCAAATATGGGGAAATACTGGACAGTTATTACCAACTGATTAATCCAGATGAAAGTTTCTCATTGGCGAATATTCATGTTCATGGTATTCAAGAGCATGAGGTCATTTCTTCGCCGAGATTTTATGATATAACTAAACAAATTGAAGATTTTATTGGAGGACGACCGGTTGTTGCTCATAATGCAACGTTTGATATGGGCGCTTTGAAAGATAATTTTAATCGCTATGGTTTAGAAATACCTGCCTTTAAATATGCTTGTTCATATCAACTTGCAAGGGCAGTGCGAAAGAACTTTTATAACTATAAATTAAGTACGATTGCGAATTATTATGGCATACCTTTAACGCATCACGACGCTTTATCGGATGCTAAAGCTGCAGGTCTCATTGTATCTAAGTTTGTGCATGAAAATCGGTTTTCAAACTTAGATCAATTAGTTAGATTTGCAGGATATCAAAATTACGGTATGTTAGGTGGCACGGGCTTTAGAAAAGGTCGCATTCGTTAAACATTATAATGAGTCAGTCAGCAATAAGCTGGGTGGCTTTTTTTATAATATAAGGGTTTATAAGTTTTATATTGATTTATCCAGCTTTGTACTTTGTTCAAAATCAGAGAAAGCTATGACAATTGACCTGTTTACGGCCTTGCAAACCAGAACGGTAAGCAAGGCGCAATGGATATGGAATGAGCACTATAAATTCTTATAGTTTAAAAAAACGAACTCCGAGAGTTCGTCTTACTAATTTGATACTTACTTCACAATGCATTTAGATTTACCAACTACCTATGAGCTTTATAAGTAGACGGATATATTAATGAGTGAAATAAGAATATTTTTTCATATAGCAGTTGGAGCATCTGCGCCAGCTACTATTACTTTTAGAGCAATGAGTAAATTTTTCGAGTAAAGTATTTAATACTCTAAACTTGATTTTAATATTATGGTAAAAATTTTAGTGGTTAATCACTAACTTTCAAAATTAATAGAATGAAGTAATTCGATGTAATGAATTAACTTATAAAAGTCTATAATTTTTAAATCGCTAGGTGGACTGTAACCGTGTAGAACTGAATTTCTATTAATGAATTTATTTTTTTCAAAGTTATTTTTAAAGAAATATTCAGTTGTAGCAATTACCAAGCTTTTTAAATTTAGTTCATTCTCAGAGGACGAATCCTCATTAAAAAGTTTGTTTTGTCTATTTGCAATCCTCTTAATATTCCAAATGTCTACATGTATATTTTTAACTTTTTGGAATTTATTTATAAATAAAGCTTCAGAATAAGAATACAATGGATACATTAAAAGCATAAAGGTTGACGAAATATTATTTTCTTTAATTAAATTTAAAATATTCGTAAATAAGCTATTCCATCCAACTAAAGCTTCTTTTTGGATATCTTCTAAGACTATAGTTAGGTATTGATGATATCCTGGGTCACTATGGAGATAATTATAATATGCAATTTCCATAGTGGTATTTTTAGCTGCATCAAATAAATCATTATAATGAGATGCGTCACAACCACTAGGTAAAATATAACCTTTTCTCAATGTGTCAACGATAGTCTTTTTATATAGTTCAATACTTACTTTATTAAATTCTTTAGATGCATCTAATATTAACTTCGCTATTTTTAAGTCACTTAAATTTTCGTAAATAGCTTCACTTGAATTTTCTAATAAGTAGAAAGCTGTACTTTTATTAAATGCCATAAGAATTTCATCGTTAGAGTAAATCATATTTTAATACCTCCTTTTATAAAACAACAGATGGAATCATTAGTGTGTCATAAAACACAAGTATTCTAAGGTAGCCTCGAATATACATTGCAAACTAATTTGACATAAGAATTAATAACAGCCTATTTCCTTAGTTGGAGATAGGTTCATGTTTTGATGTGAGATTTCGAAGTCTTTATACATCAGAGTTTTAAGTTCGCCCCTTTATTTCAAAACGATTCAATTCTTTGTCTATTGAGTCTTTCCATTCAATATAATTATTTGTTTGTTTTGCATAATTTAAAAGTACACTCAATAAATCATACAAACAATCAATGGTACCATTGTTTGAGTATAAATACCTTATAACGTTGCTATATTGTTTTATAGTAAGCGGGACTACTATAATTATAAGTAGTAATCAATGTTAGGAGGATACACAATGACAATTTTAGAGGAAACTTTTACACTGCATAATGGTGTTAAAATTCCAAAATTAGGATTAGGGACATGGCAATCAGCGCCCGAAGATGCTTATAATGCAACGTTATTTGCTTTAAAAAATGGATATAGCCATGTTGATACTGCGATTGTTTATGGTAATGAAACAGAGGTTGGCCGAGCAGTTAGAGATTCAGGTCTAAAACGTGAGAATGTTTTTGTAACCACTAAAGTGCCGGCGGAACGTAAAACTTATCAAGAAGCCAAAGAGAGCATTGAACAAGCTTTAAGAGAATTAGATTTAGAGTATATTGACTTAATGTTAATTCATGCCCCACGTCCATGGGCAATCATGCATGAAAATCCGGAAAATTTGAAATATTTTGAAGAAAACCGTGAAGTGTGGCGTGCATTAGAAGAAGCTTATGAGGCAGGAAGTATCAAAGCGATTGGCGTATCAAACTTTGATGTTAAAGATTTAGAAAATATTATGGAAGCTTGTAAAGTAAAACCAATGGTCAACCAAATTATATATCATATCGGAAAAACCAACCCTGAAGTGTTAGAGTTTTGTAAAGCCAATGATATTTTAGTTGAAGGTTATTCACCGATTGCTACTGGGCGACTATTAGGCAATGAACAAATTGAAAAGATGGCCTCTAAATATGATAAATCAATTCCGCAAATTTGCATTCGCTATTTATTAGAAAAAGACATTTTACCTCTACCAAAATCTGTTCATGAAAAATATATTATTGAGAATGCGAAATTAGATTTTGAAATTGAATTAGATGATATGGAATATTTAGACTCAATTCAATAAAATGCAAATTATTGGTAAGTTTTGATAAAAAATATAGGATATAAGAAAGCGCTCTATTCACCTGAACGCAAAAATGATAAACTAATCTTCAAAGAGAGAAGGTTAGTTTATTTTGATGAAAGTGGGAAGAAAAATGAAAATACTCTGTTTTGATATGGGAGGAACAGCTGTCAAATATGGTGTTTGGGATGACGACAAGATAACGAATACTGGATCGTTTAAAACTCCAACAACTTGGGATGAAATGAAACAACAAATGGAACAAGTGGCAACTAAATTCGCTGATGTTGAAGGGGTCGGTATTAGCTCGCCAGGTTCTGTCGATTCAAAATTAGGGGTGATCAGAGGCATTAGTGCCATTCCTTATATCCATAATTTTGAAATTGTTAAAGAATTGACAGAGTTATTCAATAAACAAGTAACCATTGAAAATGATGCGAATTCAGCGGCTTTAGCAGAACTTTATTATGGCAGAGCAAAAGACTTAAACAATGTCGTTTTTTATATTATTGGTTCGGGAATTGGTGGAGCTGTTAGTATCAATAAACAACTTGTTAAAGGGGCGAATCTATTTGGTGGCGAAATAGGGTATATGTTAATGGATGATAAAAAAACATTGAGTCAAATTGCTAGTCCGGTAGAAACAGCTAAACGCTATCATTTAGAATCAGGCAAAGACTTATTTGACTTAGCAGCTAAAGGGAATGAACAAGCGAAGGTAGGTGCTGAGGAAGTCCATGATACTTTGGCTAGAAGTATGTATAATGTGGCTTTAATGCTAGACCCTGAACTCATTTTAATTGGAGGGGGTATCTCACAAAGAAATGATTTTGTATCCCCCATCCAAGTAAAGCTTGACCACTATTTAAAAGCAAACGGTGCAGGTGATTTGAAGATTAAGATTGATCGTTGTGAATTTCTGCAAAATGCGAACTTAATTGGTGCGGCGGTTAATTATCAAAATACAACAGATTAGAGCAATAATTGAGATAAATGGAAGATAGCTTACGAATTTAAATTTTAAGTGACTAGATTCATTTATGGATTAACTAATATTAATCAATTTCAATTTATTTTTATTGGACGGCATTAGAAATGAAAAATTAATTTATCTTCTAATGTCTTTTTTTGTACCTGTTTGATGATAAAAATGTCGTTTTTATGCGGTTTTATTGCTATAATGATAAAATATCAACATTATTAAGAATAAAATATAAAACATTAATGTTTGCGGAAATACAGGTAAAATACTGTTTTAACGGTGTTTATATAATGTTTCTAATAAACATTATAATTTGAATATTTTGAGATTATTTTAAAATTATATATTTTTTGATAATGTAAGCGGATACTTTAATGTTATTAATATGCTATTTTAGTCAGAAACATAGTAACCACTGTCATAAAATATTGATATGATAAAGACATCAAATGACATTAAGTAATTAATGGCAATAATTAGGAGGGGTTTGAGGGGTTTTATGAGAAAATTGTTGGCGAAAAGTTGTTTAGCATTGACACTTAGTTCAGTTTTATTATCGTCTGCAGCATCATTAGTTAAGGTAAATGCTGAAGAAGGTAAAGTAATTAATATTTATTCATGGAATAATGAATTTCGTGACCGTGTAACGGCAGTTTATTCTAAAGTAGAAAGTACATCTGAAGATGGAACCGTAACAAAATTAACAGATGGTACTGAGATTCACTGGATTGTAAATCCTAATCAAGATGGTGTATATCAACAAAAATTAGACGAGGTATTATTAAGACAAGCAGACGCTAGTGCCGATGAAAAAGTAGATGTTTTCTTATCTGAAACTGACTATGTTAATAAATACGTTGACGAAGCAGTTGATGTGGCAATGCCACTAATGGATTTAGGCATTGATCCAGAAAAAGACTTAGCGGATCAATTTGACTTCGCTAAAGCAACACCTTCTGATCAAAGTGGCGTTCAAAGAGGATCTACTTGGCAAGGAACACCAGGGCTATTAGTGTATCGTCGTGATATCGCTAAAGAAGTATTCGGAACCGATGACCCAGCAGAAATTGCTAAAAAGACTGAAAATTGGGATGTATTAAAACAAACAGCAGAGGAATTAAAAGATAAAGGTTATCATGTTTTCTCTTCTTATGCTGATACTTTCCGTTTATATGGTAATGCGATTGAACATCCATGGGTTGAGAAAGATTCAACTGTTATAAATGTCGATCAAAAAATTCTTGATTGGATAAATGATTCTAAAGAATGGAAAGACGCAGGCTATTTTGATGAGACAGTAAAAGCGCAATGGAATGATGATTGGAATAAAGCGATGAGTTCAGAATCTAGATCATTTGCTTTCTTATTACCAGCTTGGGGTATTGACTTCGTATTAAAACCGAACTGGAATGGCGAAGCAAATTCTTGGGCAGTAACTACACCTCCTCAAGAATTTAATTGGGGTGGTTCTTACATTCATGCAGCTGCTGGAACAGATAATGTCGAACATGCAAAAGAAATCATCATGGAATTAACAGCAAATAAAGATAACTTAATGAAGATTTCTAAAGAGTACTTAGACTTTACCAATACTAAAAGCGGTATGAAAGAAGTAAGTGAAGATGATACCTTCTCACATGAATTCTTAGGTGGACAAAATCCATTTACTTACTTTACACCTGTTGCCGAAAATATTAAAGTAGCACGATTATCAGCTTATGACCAAGCGTGTGTGGAAGAAATTCAAAATACATTTGGCGATTACTTCCAAGAACAAGTTACATTTGATGAAGCAAAAGCAAACTTTGAAACTGCGATTAAAGAACGCCATCCAGAAATTACTGAAATTAAATGGCCAGAATAATCAAGTAAAATAATATTTAATAAGGCGAAGTAAGCAGTCGATAACTTGCTTTACTTCGCTTTATTTCTTGGAGGGAATGAAGCCAGCGATTGCGGTTCAATCCATTTTCGTTTTCGTAGGAGCATGGAATAATTACTTTATTCCAGCATTGATTATTGACTCAAAAGACAAAATGACTGTGCCAGTTTTAATTGCGACTTTACGTGGAGCGGACTTTATGAACTTCGATATGGCGAAGGTTTATATGATGATTGTGGTTGCTATCATTCCTATTGTGATTGTTTATCTGTTGTTATCTAAGTACATCATTGCTGGTGTTACTTTAGGAAGTGTGAAGGAATAAAAATATATAGAGAAAGAGGTTCGTTATAGATGAAAAAAAGTTCAAAGAAATGGTTGTCTTTATTATCGATTATGGCATTAGGTAATTTAACACCGATTAATATCTTAGCAGAGGATTCAACAAGTGTGGAAGAAACATCGATTGAAACACAAGAAGTTAAATCAGACGATTCAACAACGACAGAAAGCTCAAATGAAGGAACATCTAAAGTGGAATACGCTAGTGAGTACCTTGAAAAATACCAAGAGCAAGGAGTTAACTTTGAAGAGTATGGCTTTGTATGGGGCGATGAATTTGAGGGAGATCAACTAAATCGTGATGATTGGAATGTTGAATTGCATGAGCCTGGTTGGGTAAATGAAGAGTGGCAAGAATATATTGATGATGAAAAAGTTTTACAAGTAAATGATGGAAAATTAGTAATTCAACCAGTAAAAGAGTCAGTTGATGGTCAAGACCTGTATTATTCTGGTCGTGTTAATACACAAAACAAACAAAATTTTAAATATGGTTTTTTTGAAGCGAAAGTAAGAGTCCCTAAAGGGCAAGGCTATTTACCTGCATTTTGGTTGATGTCTGCAGATGAAAATGTCTATGGACAATGGCCGCGTGCTGGTGAAATTGATATCATGGAAATACATGGTAGTGATACGACTAAAAGTTATGGAACAATCCATTACGGTAATCCACATCGTGAAAGTCAAGGCGAAATGCAATTGACTAAAGGCGATTTTAACGAAGAGTATCATATATTTGCACTCGAATGGTTACCTGGAAAAATCAATTGGTTTGTCGATGGCCAATTGATTCATTCTGAAAGCGAATGGTATTCAAAGACAGAAGGACAAGGTGAAATTACCTACCCTGCGCCATTTGATTCAGAATTTTACGTGACTTTAAACTTAGCGGTAGGTGGTAGTTGGATTGGCTATCCAGATGATTCAACTGAATTTGAAGGACAATCCTTTGATATTGATTATGTCAGAGTTTATCAAAAAGAAACTTATGATGAAAATGTTAAAAAACCTTTACAAGAATTTACTGCACGTGAAGCCGATGAATCAGGCAACTACATTGTTAATGGTGATTTTTCAGAAAGCGAAGAATTATTGGATGAAGACAATTGGGTTTTCTTGACCACGCAAGGTGGCGAGGCAGAAGCGAGTATTGCAGATAATCAGTTATCGATTAATACCACTTCTGCGGGCGAGGTGGATTATAGTGTGCAGTTAGTTCAAGCTAATTTGCCAATGGAACAAAATTATCAATATCAAGTTAGCTTCACGGCTTGGAGTGACCAAGAACGTTTGGTTAAAGTGAATCTGACCGGTCCAGATAATGGTTATATTCGTTATTTTGAGGAACAAGAACTTGAATTAACCTCAGAACCACAAATGTTTGAGTTTGAATTTACAATGAATGAAGCTTCAGATGAAAATGGACGATTAGAGTTTAATCTAGGAGCCTACGATGAAGCCTCTCCATTTTACTTAAAAGGCGTCAGTGTGAAGCGTTTAGAAAAAACTGAAGCTTCTGATACGGCCGAAAGTAAAACCGTATTATCAGATGGTAATTATGTTTATAATGGTAAATTCCAAGAGGGTGACTATCATATTGGTTTTTGGCAATGGGACGGTGGTTCAATTGAAGAAGCTATTTCTCCGTTGGAAGACGGTCGCCGTTTAATTATTGCTGGAGGTAAGGAGAGTACCTTAATGCAAGAGCAGCTACCATTAGATGCTGGGGTAGAGTATGAATTTTCCCTAGATATTGAAGCTGAAGAAGACTTTACACTTAAAGGTAAGATTGGTGAATCTACATTCGAGTTACCTGTAGAAAAAGGGTTAAATCCTTATCGTTATAGCTTTACTTTAGAGGAGAATCAGATCGATAATACCGATCTAATTCTAAACTTTGATAATGTGAATGAAGTCAGAGTCGATAATGTAAAAGTGCAAGAAAATCGTTTAATTAAAAATGGAAGCTTTGATGCGGGCTTAACGGGTTATAATGCATTTATGGATGCTTCTGCTAATGCAACGGTTGTGGTGGATAGCTTGAATGAGGACAATGCAGCTGATTTTACGATATATAATACAGGAGACCAAGCTTGGAAAATTCAATTGATTCAAGAACAAGTTCCTTTAATAAAAGGGAAGACTTATCGCTTAACCTTTAAGGCCAAAAGTAGTGTGGATCGTAGTATTATGTATGCTTTGCAACGAGATGGGAAATCTGATGATGTTTGGACGACTTATTTGCCAGAACAGATTGTTCCTTTAAAGGCTGACTATCAAGAGTATAGTTATGAATTTGCGATGGAAGAACCAGATGATTTGCAAGCGATGTTGAGTATTTCGTTAGGTGCTGTGGAAGATAAAGTTATCGAACAAGAACATCGCGTAGTGATTGACGATATCGAACTAGAAGAAGTAAACTAAAGAAAAGACAATAAATGGAATGAAGTTGAGGTGTTAAAATGAATCCGTTGAATGATAAATGGATTATGAATTCCGATTTAGAACAAATCGGGATAAAGCACCGCAAATTATCGGAAGAGTATTTATTTTATAAAGCGGTAGCAGACGGCAATTTGGGTGCGATAGATAAAAATTTACGAGCAAATAAATTTATTGAAGCGGTAAAAACTGATCCAGAATGGCTATTGTATTTTGGATTGATTGCTCTTATCATTTTTGCAGTATTCATGGGAGTGACAACAAACTCTTTTCACTGGATACATCTGATTGTCCGATTAATCACTTCAATTACGCTTATATTCGTATGGAATTGGTTGAAATAAGATAACTAATGATTGTTGAATAAATCAATTGTTAGATGTTATCTTACCTTAATTTTGAAAAGTTTCTAAAAATTCAGGTAAAACACTAATTTAACAGTGTTTTACCTGATTTCTTGTTATTTTCAGTTTCTTACTATTGCTTGCGTTATATGTAACTATTATAAAATAAATGCTTATTACAGGGAAAGTATTAACCACTTAAAGTATCTTTTTCAATAATTATTGGTTCATCCACTACCACAAGAAATTCAAGGAGAAATTAAAGCTTATTTAGATACTATGCTAATTTCACTAATTAAACAAAATAAGGATATCGTTCTAGATTATTCTTTCTGGTCGGTAGGTAGCAGATGAGAGTACCTTCAATTATTAAAACAGTTTGGGATTAAAGCACTTATTTTATATATTGAGACACCTAAAGAGATTGTCCTGGAACGCCTTCGCCTAAGGACTGGTAAGCATCCAAATGATATTATTTTAAGCAAGGAAACAACTTCTCAGTATTATGACCAGTTTCAAAAGCCCAGTCTTGAGGAAGCAGAAGTCATAGTAGTTAAAGGCTATTAATCGTTTTTGTAAGCGCTTTTTTAAGAACTCACTACTCACTCGAAATTATAGAATACCTAACTAGGCATTCTTACTTCAGGCTGTATCATTGGAGTGTGCGTTCTTTTATATGTATAGTATAAGTAGACACTAGAACTTGAAAGGATTGAAATGTATGACTCAAAATCTAACACCAGAACTAGTCTATTATGCTGGCAATCAATTATTAGAAGGTCCACACTGGGATGAAGAGAACAATTTACTATATTTCGTATCGATTGAAGATCAGATGATTTATCAATTTAATGAAAAAACAACTGAGATACAGACTTATCCAACTAGTGGCCCGGTAGGAGCCGCTGTACTGACAGAAGGTGGCTATATTCTTTCAGCTGAAAAGGATGGCTTATATTCCATTGATCCTGATACTAAGAAAAGAACCTTTCTAATGCAACCGAACACGGATGACCGTTTACGTTATAATGATGGGAAATTGGATCCAAAGGGGCGTTTCCTAATCGGCACCATGGGTTATGGTGAAACGCTTGAAGGAGCAGCCAGTTTGTTTGTGATTGATAATGGACACTTTAAAGAAATTCTGACAGATTTAACATTATCAAATGGACTCGGTTGGTCTGCGGATGGCAGGACTTTCTATCACATCGATACACCGACGAATAAAATTCATAAATATGATTATGATTTAATGACTGCCGATCTCTCGAACAAGCAAATGGTTGTGGAGATTACAGATGGTGGTTCACCGGATGGCATGTGTGTCGATTTAGATGGGAATTTATGGGTGGCAGAATACGGTGGTAAGAGAATTTGTAAATGGGATAGCCAAACGGGTGAACAATTAATTGAAATCCCAATGCCAGTTTCTAACATCACGTCTTGTTGTTTAGGCGGTAGTGAGCAAGAATTTCTCTATATCACGACTGCTAAACAAGATGGCGAAGCTTTATCAGGCGGTTTATTCAAAGTGAAAATCAGATAATTTAAACACGGCTGTTCCTTATAATAAGGAGCAGTTTTTTATTTTTGGATAGGAGTGAGAGAGTTAGTCTCCTTCCGATGGTTAGTGCAGGATTAGCAGTTGGGGAACTTAAATACTATCAACTATTTTTGATAAAAAGCGTACTAAATGATAATCTTTCATGATATAGTAAACTGGATATAGCCAACAAGGATTGATTCAAGGTCATCTGGATAATACTATTAAAGAAATCAAACATATTGAGCAGGGTTTCTTAGAACAGTTTCTTTATGAAGCATTTTTTTCAAACCAGATGCCATTTTCAGCAAATGAAGGACCTGATTTAAGTAAGTATTCCTCTAAGTTTGGTCAACTGCCATAGATGATGCCATTGGGACGTTCGATGGAGCCGAAATTGTTGTTTTGGTGTGGGGCGACTCGTTGAAGGGTATGGCCCTATCGACAAAAACACAACAGAATTAAATACTACCTTATTAGAAGGGCATCGGGACAAGTAATCCGGACAATCTGATTAAGCAGGCGTCAAAAGGCTATCAACAGGTATCATTATCCATTCAAAAAGCTAACAGAGCTGTCCATCTTTATCATGCACTTGGTTTCGGGGTTCATTCTGAAGATGAAGAGACAAAAAAGATGGGCTATTTTCTTTAATACTTCGTCAGCTTATGAGGTCGCATAGATGAAGAGTAGCCCTATCGTGTTCGTGATATTGCAATGGATAATTGTTTAGTTTATTATTTAGTGTCAATGAAAGGGGAGATTAGATGCATGATTTCGTCGCTTTGGACGTGGAGACGGCCAATCGCAATCGTTATAGCATTTGTTCCATCGGGATGGTTAAGTTTAAAGATGGAGATATTTTAGATACTTATTATAAATTAATTAATCCGGATGAGAGTTTTTCGTTAGAGAATATTAGAATTCATGGAATCCAGGAGCATGAGGTGATTACGGCGCCACGTTTTTATAATTTGTCATACGAAATAGAGCGGTTTATCGGTGGTCGACCGGTCGTGGCTCATAATGCGACGTTTGATATGGGGGCTTTGAAAGATAATTATAATCGTTATGGCTTGGATATTGCGCCTTTAAAGTATGCGTGTTCTTATCAGTTAGCAAGAGCGGTGCGTAAGAATTTTTACAACTATAAATTAAGTACGATTTCTAATTATTATGGAATTCCTTTAACGCATCATGATGCCTTATCGGATGCTAGGGCTGCCGGGCTGATTACCTCTAATTTTATTCATGAAAATCGTTTTGTAAATTTAGATCAATTAGTGCGTTTTGCAGGCTATCCCAACTATGGCGTCTTGGGTGGCAATGGTTTTAAAAAAGGGCGTAGTCGTTAGAATGAGCATAAAAAACCCACTTTGGAATCAGATCCAGTGGGTTTTTTTTTGCTTGTAGTTTAATTAACGATATTTGTTGGCTTTCCATCTAAGAATGCTAAGGTATTGTCAAAGGCAATATGGGCACGTAAGACCATGGCTTCATCGGTAAGATAAGCAACATGAGGGGTCAAAACGGCGTTTTTAGCTTTCAATAAGGGATAGTCTGCTGGTATTGGAGGTTCCATATCAAAAACATCAATACCTGCTCCAGCAATTTTATCAGCATTTAATAATTCGGCTAGCGCATCGTTATCAATGATTGGGCCGCGCGCACAGTTAATTAAAATAGCAGATTCTTTCATTAGTTCAAGTTTTTCTCGTGAAATAGTGCCACGAGTCGAATCGCTGAGAGGTAAATGAATTGAGACGATATCACTTTGCGCCATTAATTCATCAAGACTTACGTATTCAATACCTAAGTCGATTGCTTCTTGTTTTTCGCTACGATTATAGCCAATTAATTTAGCGCCAAAAGCTTTAAATAACTGAGCTGTCATTAAACCGATTTTGCCGGTACCGACAATCCCGACTGTTTTACCTTTAATTTCACGACCTTGGATTAAGCCAGGAAAAGCGTCTGCTTTACGAATGTCTGCGTCGCCTGCAGTCAGCGAGCGGTAAACATCAAGGGTTAAACCAATCACTAATTCAGCAACGGCTTGGTTAGAATAGCCGGCTGCATTTGAAATCGCGATGCTTTTCGCTTTAGCAGCGGGGCCGTCTACGTGGTCGACGCCAGTAAAGGCAACGTTAATTAGTTTAAGGTCGTCTAATTTATCAATCACTTCAGCAGGGTAAGGGTTATTAGCAATCATGACGATGTCAGCGCCTTGACTACGTGTGTATAATTCCTCAGGATCAGTCGTTTTATCTGTATAGTATTTAAATTCGTGTCCACGAACCTTAATTGCTTGACCTAATTCTTCAATTAATGCATCTGGAACGCGCAATGGTTCTATTAGTTTCACTTTCATTGTTAGCTTCCTTCCTACAATACATATTTAAGCAAGATTGGCGAAAGTCCGAGAAAAGAGTATACTAATCAGGTAAACTGCCAATTTGCGTTATTACCATTATATCAGATAATCCATTATAGGATGGCTTAATAGTGGTAAAGGTAACAGCTGAATTGGACAAAGACTAATTTGGAGAGAGAAACATGGTATTATTTAAAGCTGAAAAAGTAACAGAGGCGATTACGAGAATTGTGATGCCTTATGTCTGTGCTTATTTAATAGAAGGAAAGGACCGAGCCGTCTTAGTGGACACTGGCTTTGGTTATGGCGATTTAAAAGCCTTTGTCGAAGAATTGACTCAGTTGCCATATGACGTTCTATTAACGCATGCTCACCCTGATCATGCCGGAGGGAGCGCTCAGTTCGAGAAGGTGTATTTAAACCCAAGAGAATTTATTGCGGCACAAAGAGATTGTTCGATTGAGAATCGACGGGCCATTCGTCAATATGTCACACGTAAATCTGGCGTGTTGGAAGACAAAGTCGAATTATGGCAGCCACAAAGACAAGCAGATTTTACGCCTTTAGAAGAAGAGGATGTGTTTGATCTAGGTGGGCTGAGTTTGTTGCCGGTCTTAGTGCCGGGACATTCTCAAGGGATTATGTGTTTTATTATTAAGGAAGAGCGGGTGGCTATTTTTGGTGATGCGTGTTCGGATCCCACTTTATTGAATTTAGATGCAAGCACCTCCATTAGAGAACATTTGAAAGGTCTATTGCATTTAAGAAGCTTTGAGGGGCTGTTCGACCATGTCTTAATCAATCACACTGACTTTCACATTGCTAAAGAGGTACTGGCGAATAATATATTACTAGCTCAGAATATTATTCACGGAGTGGATGATAAAATTCGGATTCGTATGTCAGGTAAAGTGTCTTATTCAGCCCGACCGAATCGACTGAAGAATAAGTATCAAATGGTTCCTGTGGGAAATATTATATATACAGAAGAAAAGTTATGATTTACTTAACTTTTTGTTTACTTTTATCTAATGTTGTAGTAGATTTAAAACTGTAATATAAATTACTATATTTAGAAAGGAGAATTATTGATGTACAATTTATTACTAGGCAACACTCAAATGAAATTGAATAGTCGAACTCCTTTCGTGGTTAATGAAATCTAGCCTTGCTGGACTGTAGGTAGCTAAATTTTTGTTAACATTATTTTCTGCAACTATGTCTATTAACCTAGGCCTACGCAAAAGGAAGAGTTTACTTCTGGATGTGTAGGCCTTTTTGTGCAGAAAAATAATGGCCACGAGAGAAAAAGCAGTAAGAAAGAGAGGCAGTTTATAGATGTTATTAGCTTTATGGCAGTATGTAAAAAAACATCCGATAGTTTATACTTTGGGCGGATCTTTGGCGATCATTTCAAGTCTTTTATACTTGATCCCCAATTATTTAATCCAATTATTTGTGGATGCGATCGTCCAAAGTACGTTAACGATACCGGATTTAACGACGTATTTATTAATTTATGCAATCACGATGGTTTTAATTTATTTAACCGAAGCAGGCTGGGTGATTTTAATTTTTGGCCAGTCAATGAAATATCAAAAAGAATTAAGAACAAGTATGTTTCGTCACCTTCTAACGCTAAGAGCGCCGTTTTATGAACGACTTCGTTCTGGTGACTTAATGACGCGTATGACGACAGATATTGATTTTATGGGGCAATCGATCGGCTATGGTTTCATGTTAATCGTGGCAGACGGCGCGTTGATGCTCGGTGTGTTAGCAATGATGATCGCGACGATTTCTTGGCAAGCGACTTTATTGAGTTCGATTCCCTTGGTGGTCTTTGGTTTTATTGTCTATCGTTTGGGGATGGAAGTAGACAAACGCTATGAGAAAAGTCGAGATGAAGTTGCCCAATTAAGTAACGAAGTCTTAGAAGTAGTAGATGGGGTACGTGTCATGCGTGCCTATGGTAAAAAGGAATTAGAGCAAGCACGTTTTCAAGAAAAAACCGAAAAAGTGATGGGTAAAGCAAATGATTTAATTTGGATTAATGGTGCCTTTCGTCAAGTAGCCCGCGTCTTTTCCGGCTTATCCATTGCGATTGGTTTATTATATGGCGGTTACTTAGTGGGTGAGGGGCAAATGACAATTGGTGAATTAGTGACCTTTCAAATTTACTTGAGTTATTTAAATGGCTCTATTTGGGGGATGTCTGATTTAGTGGCAGTCTACCAACAAGGGAAAGTTTCATACCGTAAAATTCATGAATTAGAAACAGCAGATGATTTAGTCGAAAAGGATGGCGAACTTGCGATCAGCCAAATCGATAGTATTCAATTTGAAAATTATCTGTTTGCTTACCCCGACGATTTGAATGCAACCTTAGCCGATGTGTCCTTTACTTTAAATAGAGGAGAAACGCTAGGTATCGTAGGTAAAACGGGGAGTGGCAAGTCGACGTTGATTAAACAATTATTGAGGCAGTATCCAATTAGTCAACAAGGGTCTATCTTAATTAATCAAGAAGCCATTAGACAATATAAAGTGGCAGATTTAGAACAGTTAATCGGCTATGTCCCACAAGAACATATTTTATTCTCAAAAACAGTGCGCCATAATATTGAGTTTGGTAATGCTGAAGCTGACGAATCAGGGTTTAACGCTGCCATTCAAACGGCGGACTTCGAAAAAGATATTAAGAATATGAGTGAAGGTCTTGAAACTTTAATTGGAGAAAAAGGTGTGGCAATTTCTGGAGGTCAAAAACAAAGAGTATCTATGGCTCGTGCGATGATACGTGAACCAGAGTTACTTATCTTAGATGATTCATTATCAGCGGTTGATGCAAAGACTGAACAAGCGATTATCGCAAATATTCAGAAAGTGCGTAATAATAAAACGACGATTATTGTGACTCACCGTTTATCTGCTGTATCGCATGCGGATCATATTCTTGTCATTGAAGAGGGTCGTATTACTGAATCAGGGACACCACAAGAACTGCTTGCCTCTAAAGGTTGGTTTTACAAACAACATGAAAAACAACAAATGGAGGTGGTAGATTATGACAACATTTAATCGCTTATTAACGTATGTACGTTATCGAAAAGTGAGTTACAGTATTGGAATCGTTTTATTATTAATATCGGCCGGCTTGTCGATTTATGCACCTATTTTGGGAAGTCAGTTAATTAACTATGTCTCTGAGCAAACACAAGCAAAAGCTGTAATCGAATGGCCAGTGTTAGTTCAATTATTTTCGTATTATTTGGCTTTCGTTTTTACGAGTGCAGCTATCGGCTATGCAAGCTATATCATTTTAGCTTATGCATCCAATGATATTGGACGAATCATTCGGAACCAAGTTCATGAACATATGCAAGAATTGCCTATTTCATATTTTGATGATAAACCCGCCGCGAAAATTTCTGCACGGATTGTAAACGATACGGAAGTTTTAAGAGAGAATTTTTATCAAAACTTTTCAACCCAAGTGTTACTCAATGGTGTTCAAGTGGTTGGAACGTATATTGCTTTATTCTTAGTAAGTAAGCCAATAGGCTTAGCGATGTTAGGTTTAATTCCGATTTTTATTATTTGGCAGTTAGCTTATATGAAATTGGTTCAGCCACTCAACCATCGTTGGCGAGAGTCGGTTAGTGAAATGAATAGTCAAACGGCTGAAATTGTACAGGGAGCTTCAATTGTTCAATTGTTTCACCGTCAACAATCAATGGAAGATGAATTTGAAAAAACAAATCAAGAGTGGTTGGAATCGCGTAAAAAAACAAACTATATTGATTCAACTTTAACGTGGAATATCTCAGGCTTATTGAAGCATCTTGTGACTTTATTTGTGATGATGTACCTTGGTACGCGTTTTTCGAATGGAGTATTAGGTTATTCAACGGGTATTTTATTTATATTGATTGACTATGTGTCACGTATATTTGATCCTATAAGTATGATTGTTCGTTTAATGACGATGCTCCAACAAGCGCTTGTGGCTGGTCATCGAGTGTTTGAACTGCTAGATACACCGGTTGAAGTAGATAGCCAAGCGACTTTAGCCGTCGGTGAAGGTGTAGTGAGCTTTGAGCATGTCAACTTTGGCTATAAAGAAAACCATCAAGTGTTGAAAGATATCAATTTCACTGTCAAGAAAGGACAAACAGTTGGTTTAGTTGGTCATACAGGCTCAGGAAAGAGTTCGATTATTAACTTACTGTTTCGTTTCTATGATCCACAAAGTGGACAAGTACTCATTGATGGTCAGAATATTTATGACTATAGTCGTGAAAGTGTTCGAGATAAAATGGGGATTGTTTTGCAAGAACCTTATTTATTTACTGGGACAATCGCGAGTAATATTAGTATGAATGATGAAACAATTACTGAAGAGACTATCCTTAATGCGATTGATAAAGTCGGAGCAAGACCAATGATTGATAAATTGGAAAAAGGGATTTATACCGAAGTTGTTGAAAAAGGGCAATCATTGTCGTCTGGAGAAAGGCAATTGATTTCTTTTGCACGTACATTGGCCAGTGATCCTAAAATTCTAATCCTTGATGAAGCCACTTCTCATATCGACTCACAAACAGAAGAAGTGATTCAACATGCGATGAATGTCGTAAAAGAAGGGCGTACAACATTTATTATCGCCCATCGATTATCAACGATTCAAAATGCTGATCAAATAATTCTACTTGATCAAGGCGTGATTCGCGAACAGGGTAATCACCACGAACTACTGACGTTGAATGGCCAGTATGCCGAAATGTTCCGAATGCAAGGGAAAGTTTCAACCGTTATTTAATAAAAAGAAGCCAAACTGTTTGCTTTTATTAGCAAACAATTTGGCTTTTCTGATTTTAATGATGTAGTTATTGGTCGTCAGCTTCTTCAGCAATATCAGCGAAATGATGCGTTTGATTATAAGCTAGTATTTGGAAATGTCCGTCACTATATTTAACGATCGAAACGGATGCGTTATTAAGTGGGTCGTTTTCTGAAAAATCAGCAACTAAACCATGAAGTAAGTTACGAATAGTCATGCCGTGGCAGACAACCAGAATGTTCTGGTCAGTTCCAGCATGCTTGTTTAATAATTGTAACAAACCATTCTCTACTCGGTTCCAAAATTCTGCATAATTTTCAGCGTGTTTATATGGGTCGAGTTCTTTGACTGCGTTTAATGCAGCTTCCACTTGTAAATCATTTCCAGCTGGTAGGCCATGTTTTAAACGAACGTTGTTTTGAACGTCGTCCCAAACTTGACGAGCATCTAAACCTTCAAAAAATCCAAAATGAACCTCGCGAAATTCTTTCATTGGAACAATTTTTAAATGATCAGCCTGTTGATTTTCTTTTAAAATAATTTGCGCGGTTTCAATGGTACGCATTAAATCACTTGAATAAACAGCATCGAACGTGACGTTGGTTAAGCCTTTGCCACTTCTGTGAACATCCGTGATGCCTCGATCCGTTAATGGGGCATTTGCCCAGCCTTGCATACGACCATAAAGATTAAGATATGTTTCACCATGACGCATAAAATAAAAAGTTACACCTTTCGACATTAAAAAAAACCTCCTACAATAGTGTTCTCCCTTATTATAGCCTTTGTATTGTTACATGTCTAAGCAAAGACAAATTTATCAATTTTACTTTAAATCGCACGGCTTCGAGTGCATTTTAAAGTGGAATATGGTAATCTGAAAGAGTTATAAAAGTGTGAAGGAGATGAGACAATGGAAGTCGAACAACCTACACTAGGGGATCGCCTGCTTAAAACATTTCAAGTCAATAAGCAGCAGTTGCAGTTTGGAACGTATGCAGCAGAGTTATCATTCTATATAATTTGGGCAATTGTACCGATTATGCTAGCACTTGCTAACGTCATCGCTATACTACCTTTATCTGAGCAAGACATCATCTTTTACATTGAAAGAGCCTTGCCATCAGAAGTTGAGACTGTATTAATGCCAATTTTGGAAAGTTATCTAGATAACACCAGTACTGGGGTATTTTCTTTGGGGTTGGTTATATCCCTATGGCCAGCATCTAATGTGTTTAATACATTGCAAAGAGTGCTCAATACGATTTATAAAGCGGAGCCTCGTAAGAACTTTTTCTTAGCACGTGGTTTTGCTTACGCCTTTACCTTGGCCATCGTGGTCGTGTCTGCGGCTTTGTCATTCTTGATGATTTTTGGTGAAACAGTGATTGAGATGTTACAAAGTGTCTTTCATCTGGATTTATTCTTTTGGAATTTTTTCATTGAACAAGGGAGTATCATTGCGCTATTAGTCTTTTTCTTAATGCTGACAGTTATTTATTATTTTATCCCAAATGTTAATTGGAAGTTTAAATATGCACTACCAGGTGCCTTGTTTTCTGTGATTGGCTTTATATTAGTGTCACAACTATTCAATTTATATTTAACTTTTGCTAGCAATGCAGCCACAAGTAATAGTACAATTGGAGTTCTAATAGTTGTGATTATTTGGCTCTATTTTAATGCGATGGTTATATGTATCGGTGCCTATATCAACGTCTTCTACCGTGACTTTAAAGAAAAAAGTTATTGGCATTTGGTTGAAGAAACGACAAAATACAAATCATTCAACTCTTATAGTTCAAATTTTCAACACTATAGTGGCGCAATGCCTGGACTTAAACATGAAATTATTAAGAATTTACCAACATCAGTGATTGATCGATCTGATGACGAAAGGAGAACGAGATCTTAGATGACAACTAGACATCAATCTCGACGATTATCCAAATCGAGTGATTCACGTATCGATTATGGAATTATATTAAACGTATTAATTTTAGCTATTATAGGTTTGCTAAGTGTTTATGCGACAACAACTATGATAGAAGGTAGTAATATTACACCGACGCTTTTACATGCTTTATGGTATGCGGTAGGTGCACTTATCGTGATAGTAGTCATTCAATTTGATAGTGAACAATACTGGAAATTGTCTGCTTTCTTATATGGAGGCGGCTTGCTCTTGTTAGTGTTGGTCTTGTTCCTTTATGACCGCCAAATGGAATCGTTAACCGGTGCGAAAAGTTGGTTTATTATTGGGCCATTTTCATTCCAGCCTTCAGAGTTATTTAAGCCTGCTTTTATTGTTTTCTTAGCGAGAGTCGTTACCGAACATAATAGTAAAAATATTCAACGTACTTTGAAAACTGACTGGGTACTATTAGGGAAAGTAGCTCTGTTTTCATTACCACCCGTTATTTTGATTCAACTACAAAATGACTTGGGAACCAACTTAGTTGTTTTAAGTATTATTGCCGGTACAGTCTTAATGTCTGGCGTTTCTTGGAAAATACTTGTTCCATCACTTTCTGTCGTTGTAATCTTTGGTGGAGGTTTGATTGCCTTAGCAGCTTTTTACCCAAATATTTTACTGGATTCTGGCATATTCCAACCCTACCAATTAGAACGTATTAATAGTTGGTTGAATCCATTTGGGGATGCTCAGGGTAATAGTTACCAACTTGCTCAGAGTATTATGGCAGTAGGCTCAGGACAATTAGCAGGTAAAGGATTCGGAATCTCAGAAGTCTCTGTACCTGTTCGTGAGTCAGACTTTATCTTTACGACGATTGCCGAAAGTTATGGCTTCCTTGGTGGATCGGTTTTGCTATTCATTTATTTCTTACTTATTTATCAAATGGTTCAAACATGTTTTGAAACGAAAAATGAATTCTACACCTATATTGCAACAGGTGTTATATCAATGATTCTTTTCCATATTGTTGAAAACATTGGAATGACTATTGGTTTATTACCTATTACCGGGATTCCTTTACCATTCGTTTCACAAGGGGGATCAGCCTTACTAAGTAATATGATTGGTATAGGATTGATTCTATCTATGCGTTACCACCATAGAAGTTATATGTTTTCAAATAATGATCAATTTAATTACGATTAATGACAAACCAAACAGATTGAAACAGCTTCCCAAAGTGTTGCAATTTCTGTTTGGTTTTTTGTATGCAATTCATCGATTGACGGTAATATTTACTAAAGGTATAATGGTTTTAAGGATAAGCGACGATATAACAGAGCTTATGGACTGTTGTAATTAAGAAAGGGTGGAGGATAGATATGATAAAAGAAATCAATCAATTATGGGTTCAAGCGGGTGACAAGATAGATGGAGAAGTAATCTATACAATCGGTTTATCTAGTCAATTACAAGATGAGGTCGGTGATATCAGTTTTGCTAGTATTGCAGATTTAGGGGCAATTGAAGCCGACGAGACTTTATTGAATGTAGAAGCTTCAAAAGCAGCAATTGAAATTCCCGCACCATTCTCAGGGACAATTATTGAACGTCACGAAACCGCTGAAGAAACGACTAGTTTATTAGACTCGCCTGATCAAACTTCAAACTGGCTAGTTCGCATGACAGCAAGTGAAGCAAATGCATTTGCTTCACTATAAGTAACTAAATATAGTTAGAAATAAATAATGACTTCACACAGATTGATGGGTGTGAAGTTTTGTCCTAGTATAAGGGATTATAAAATATAGGTGGACTTATCATGCTTCAGGATACTTGTCTTGGTAGGAAGTAAATTTAAAAGAAAACCTTGTCTCACTAAGGAAATTCGCCGTGTTGCCAATACGACACATGCTTTCGGGCATCTTCAACGCCGTGTCACCAATAGACACGTGCGCCAGAGTGCTAATCAGACACAGTACTTATATAAAAACCTGACAGAAAAAGGTGTCCATTGTCACGTCGAAGGACGATTAAAGCTTGGTGCTACTATTAAATTATTGTCAAAATCATTGTAGCAGCCACCTTTCATCTGTTCTAAAGTATCGTAAACAAGATGCAAGAGCTAATTCGGTCGCTAAACAACTAGGGTCTCTTTAAGGCCTAATGAAAAAACACGCTCACTTTATTGAAAAGTTGGGCGTGTTTTAATGTTTTACATGGACGATTTCGAACTAATGGAACGCTTAATTAAATCCTTGAAAATCGATAAACTCTCATGATTTTCTAGAAATGTTAATTCTGGATGCCATTGGATGCCGATAATGCTCTGGTTATCATCAACTACTTCAATTGCTTCAATGACATTATCAGGACTCCAAGCGGAGACTGTTAAGCCTTTACCTAATTCTTTGATTGCTTGATGATGAATTGAATTGACATAGCTGTTATTGTCAATGATTTCAGCAATATGCGTGCCAGATTTTACTTTAATCGAGTGAGTGGAAAACTCTGGTTGAGATCGTTGAACGTGTTGAATCGTAATTGATTCATCTTCGGATAAGTCTTGTAGTAAGCTTCCTCCTAAAACCACATTTATTAACTGTAAGCCACGACAGATACCTAAAATTGGTTTTTTCTGGCGAATCGCTTCTTTGACTAAAGCGACTTCACATTTGTCTCGTTCAGGTGAAGTTGGTCCAATTACTTTTCTAGGTTCTTCACCATACAACATTGGGGTCACATCTTGTCCGCCAGTCAGTAAGAGCCCATCAATTAATTGGATATATTCTTTAGCAAAAGTAGCCTCATTAATGGGAATAATAATGGGTGTGCCTCCTGCCAGACTGATAGCAGTTGAGAAGCCAGTAGAAGAGTAATTAATTTTGAATGCTTCAAAATCATCGTTTTTAAAAGCAGATGTATTGCCTGTAATACCTATAATGGGGTGTGTCAATCAAATGCTCCTTTCTGTAAGTAGTTATAAACCTATTATAGCCTAAGAAGAGTGAAAATTAAACATAAAATTAAAACTTGATGAGAAATAAAGGGGTGTTTTTCCTTTTTTGTAAAAAAGTGACGGTGCTTTTAGTAATTTACTGTGAATTAAGTTATAATGTTTCAATGAAGCAAGGAGTGATGGCGTGGATTACCAAAAAGCGATACAAGATGTCAAAAAAGGAAATTTGAAGGCAGTTTATACGATTTTCGGGTCAGAATTGTTTCTACAACAGGAATTTCTGCAGATTTTATTGAATCAATTCGGCGAGGCTGACAATTTAGATATGGCAAAAATTGATTTAAGCGAGCAATCACTTGATGCTGCATTAGATGAAGCAGAGATGTTTTCTTTTTTTGCCGAATATCGACTTATAATTGTAGAGAACGTCCAGTTTTTGAATGCAAATTCGAGTCAAAAGTTATCAACGAGTGAAGAAAAACGTTTGTTAGATTATATCAATAATCCGAACGAAGCCTCTGTGATTGTGTTTGTTATACCTTTTGATCAAGTGGATAAACGAAAAAAATTAACAAAAGCTTTTCAAAAGCAAACTGCTTTTATTGAAGTGAATCCTCTGAAAGAACAAGAGGTTAGCCGCTATATCCAACGTTATATTGAAGGGGAACAGTTAAACATCACCCGAGAAGCCAGTCAAGAATTGCTTGTGAGAGTGAATTATCAATTAACAGAAGCGATGGGGGAAATTTCAAAACTGAAAAGTTTTAGTTTAACAGGCCAGCCAATTACAATCGATGTTGTGAGAACCTTGGTGCCACGAACGCTTGAGTCCAATGTATTTGAATTAACAGATGCTGTCATGAAGAAAAGAGTGGATAAAGCCGTTCAGATTTATCAAGATTTAATTTTAATGAAACACGAGCCAATTGCCTTACATGCCTTGATAATTTCTCAGTTTAGATTAATTATTCAAAGCAAATTACTGAATCAGCAAGGTTATTTAGAAGCAGATATTGCAAAAGAATTGAGTGTCCATCCTTATCGAGTTAAGTTGGCACTACAATCTGGCCGTCGTTCAAACTTGAAGCAGTTGGCTGAATTTTATGATGAATTAATTGAAGTCGATTATCATATGAAAACAGGTGTTGGTATTAAAGAAACACACTTTTACTTGCTATTAACCAAACTGGTTTCGTTAGCATAATTTTTTTGATGCTTGCAAGGAAACCGAACTTAAACCAGAAAATGAAAGCTTTGAAAAGGAGAAACACGTATGAGTCAAACAATTAGAATCGGTATTTGTGGTTATGGCAATCTTGGTAGAGGAGTCGAACGCTCGATTTCTCAACAAGCCGATATGTCATTAGTCGCAATATTTTCAAGAAGAGGCAAGGCTGGGGTTGAACCGCTTAATCCTTTGACGACGGTAGAACATTTAGATCAAATGATTCATTATCAAGATAAAATTGATGTGATGATTTTATGTGGTGGATCAGCAACCGATTTGCCAGAACAAACACCAATGATTGCGCAATATTTCAATACGATTGATAGTTTTGATACTCATGCAAAAATACCAGAGCACTTTGCTGCTGTTGATAAAATTGCTCAAAAGCATCAGCATGTGAGTATTATTTCAGTCGGTTGGGATCCGGGCTTGTTCTCCATCAATCGAGTCTTAGCTGAGGCGGTGCTACCTGTAGGGGAGAGCTATACCTTTTGGGGCAAAGGCCTGAGCCAGGGACATTCCGATGCCGTTAGACGCATTGAAGGCGTCAAGCACGCTGTACAATATACGATCCCTTCACAAGATGCTATGAACAGAGTTCGCCAAGGCGAACAACCTCAGCTGTCGACAGGAGACAAACACAGCCGTGAGTGTTTCGTCGTTTTAGAAGAGGGAGCAGATGCTGCGAGAATTGAGCAGGCGATTAAAACAATGCCAGATTACTTCGTAGATTATGAGACAAGTGTGCAATTTATTTCTGAAGCAAACTTCATGCAAGAGTATCAGGAGATGCCGCATGGCGGTGTGGTCATTCGAAGTGGTCAAACAGGCGAACAAACGCAACAAACTTACGAATTTAAGCTGAATTTAGGCTCGAATCCTGAATTTACCGGTAGTGTCTTGGTGGCTTATGCCCGAGCAGCTCACAAAATGAAGCAAGCCGGCCAAGTCGGAGCCAAAACTGTTTTTGATGTGACACTAGGCGATTTATCCGCTAAATCGGCCCAGGACTTAAGAAAATTTTATTTATAGGCAACAAAAAAAAGCGTTGAAGCCAACTCAAATGAGTGCTTCGACGCTTTTAAATTAGAATTATTTAGATAATAATCCGCTTAAACGAGATTTGTCACGCGCAGCTTTATTCTTGTGAATAAGACCTTTGTTTGCTGTGCTATCAATTTCTTTAACGGCTAATTTAAATAAATCTGCTGCGTTTCCTTCGCCAGTTTCCACTGCATTACGGAAGTTTTTAATTGCTGTACGCATTCCAGCAACGTGAGCACGGTTTACTTCAGATTTACGTACGTCTTGACGAATACGTTTGATTGCTGATTTGTTATTTGCCATGCTAGTCACCTCTTTCCTGTTTATTTGCTATTTAAGTCTGAGACTTAGTCAACAAGAAACATTATACATGAAAACACTACCTATGTGCAATATTAAAAAATCATTTTTGAACAAAATATTAATAATAGTCATTTGATAAAATCAGAAAGATAGGTAGATATTGACGAAAGTGTTATAATAAAGGAGTAGTAAACCTACCTAAATGAAGCATAAGAGAGGAAGGTCGAGATGGTGGATTTTAAAGTCGTATCACCTTATGAACCTGGCGGAGATCAACCGCAAGCAATTAAAGAATTAGTTGCTGGATTAAATGCCGGTAAAAAAGAACAAGTCTTACTTGGAGCGACAGGGACAGGTAAAACCTTTACTGTTGCCAATGTTATCCAAGAAGTAAATAAACCAACCTTGGTACTGGCCCACAACAAAACACTAGCTGGTCAATTATATAGTGAATTGCTAGAATTTTTTCCTGAGAATTCAGTTGAATATTTCGTTTCTTATTATGATTATTATCAACCAGAAGCATATGTCCCTTCATCCGACGCTTACATAGAGAAAGAATCGAGCGTCAATGATGAAATCGACAAGTTACGTCACTCGGCATCTAGCGCTTTATTAGAAAGAAGAGATGTCATTGTAGTAGCTTCTGTTTCCTGTATTTATGGACTTGTTAATCCGGAAAACTACCGGGAACATGTATTGTCTTTAAGACAAGGTCAAGAAGTGAGTCGCAATGATGTACTCAGTCGATTAATTGAGATGCAATTTGTTCGTAATGATATCGATTTTCAAAGAGGAACTTTCCGAGTTCGCGGGGATGTATTAGAAATATTTATGGCTTCTCGCGACAAAGAAGTGATCCGTGTTGAATTTTTCGGAGATGAAATTGAAAGAATCCGAACAGTGGATGTCTTAACGGGTGAAATTAAAAGTGATGTGGAACATTACCCCATTTACCCTGCGACTCACTTTGTTGCTAATGATGAACAAACACTTTCAGCTGTTGAATCTATTCGAGCTGAATTAGAAGAAAGATTAATTGAATTACGTGAAGAAAATAAATTATTAGAAGCCCAACGTTTAGAACAACGGACGAATTATGATATTGAGATGCTACTTGAGATGGGATATTGTAGTGGAATTGAAAACTACTCTCGTCATATGGACGGTCGAAAACCAGGAGAGGCACCTTATACCTTAATTGATTTCTTTCCGGATGATTTCTTAATCGTAGTTGATGAATCTCACATGACGATGCCACAAATTCGTGGGATGTATAACGGAGACCGTGCTCGTAAAGAAGTTCTTGTAGATTATGGCTTTAGATTACCTAGTGCTGTGGATAACCGACCTTTAAGACTGGAAGAGTTTGAAGCGAAAGTAAATCAAATCCTATATATTTCAGCTACCCCAGGACCTTATGAGTTAGAACATACAGGCGGCAAATTTATCGAACAAATTATTCGTCCGACCGGTCTATTGGATCCAATTATCGAAGTTCGTCCGATTGATGGACAAATTGATGATTTAGTGAAGGAAATTAGCTTACGTTCGGAGCGTAATGAAAGAGTCTTTATTACGACATTAACGAAGAAGATGTCAGAAGATTTAACAGACTATCTTAAAGAACTAGATATTAAAGTGAAATACTTACATAGTGATATTAAAACGCTTGAACGAACAGAAATTATCCGAGACTTACGTCTAGGTATTTTTGATGTTCTAGTAGGGATTAACTTATTACGAGAAGGCTTAGATGTTCCAGAAGTGTCATTAGTCGCAATCCTGGATGCAGATAAAGAAGGTTTTCTACGTAGTGAACGAGCACTCGTTCAAACGATTGGTCGTGCTGCCCGAAATGAAAATGGACGCGTGATTATGTATGCCAATAGAATTACTAAATCAATGGATTATGCTTTAGCGGAAACTGAGCGTCGTCGTGGGATTCAACAAGCCTATAATGAGAAACACGGCATTGTGCCTAAGACGATTAAGAAAGGCGTCCGTGATTTAATCCGAATCAGTCACGATATCGATTCTGAAGAACGAGAAGAGAATATCTTAAAACAATTTAAAGCTTTATCTCGTTTACAGCGTGAAGAAGAATTGGAACGCTTAACACTAGAGATGAAACAACATGCTAAGGACTTGAACTTTGAGGCAGCAGCAGATCTTAGGGATATCATTATGGAATTACGTGCATCATTCAAATAAGCACTCACATGAAACCAACATTATATAGATAAGTATTCATTTAGGAATGTCTATAGTAATGTTGGTTTTTGCTATTTTAGATAAGTAAATTTTTAATTAAGATACATAAATGAAGTGAGCTTTCTTCCTTCTTAGTTATTTTTACTCTATAATTAGGAATCAAGATAACAAATCTTAGAGAAAGGGGATGAATATGAGTAAAATGCAACGTATACCGAGTTTTGATGGCTTAAAAGGTTTAGCGATTGTTTCAATTATTGCCTATCATTTATTTCCATCAGTGATACCTGGGGGCTTCCTCATGGTGAATACATTTCTTGTGATTTCCGGATATTTTTTTGCAAGAAAGATGGAACAAATCCCTGATATTAATTACAAAATAAATTGGTCACGGGTATGGCAATATTTAAAGAAAACAGTCGAACGTTTATTTATACCCGTGTTTTGGATGATTTTATTAGTAGTGGTGGGATTATTGCTTTTCTATCCACAAGAACTCAAGCACATTCAATCGGATGTATTTTCAGGCTTATTTTTTTATAATAATATTTTTCAAATATCTGCTGAACGTTCCTATTTTGTCCAGATGACAAATGCCTCGCCTTTTACGCACCTTTGGTACAATGCATTATACTTACAGTCATTTTTAGTGAGTATTCCCTTAATTTTATTGACTCGTCAGTTGAAATTATCCGTCCAAAGTAAAGCCGTTTTCTGGCTAGTACTTGTCTTGCTGAGTCATTTAATGGTGTGGTATTTATATTCCCCAGGGGAAGATCCTTCACGCGTCTATTATGGTTTAAGTACCCGTTTGTCATCATTTGCGATTGGGATTGCAGCTGCTTATGTCACGCCTTATATACTTAAACTGATTTCGGTCATCAAAGAAAAAAGAGTTTTCTATAATATTATTGGCGTGTTGACGGCTATTGATATGTTGTTCTTGATTTTGATTACAAAGGATCAAGCTGATATTACGTATCATTTGTGGTTACCGGCCTTTAATATCTTTAGTATGATATTAGTTTTCTTAATTAGTGTTAGAACTCAAAGTCTCTCAGTTTGGCTATCTTTACCACCTTTGACTGCAATCGGAAAAAGATCCTACGCTTACTATTTATGGTATTACCCGATTATCGTCTTTATGATGAGCCAATTCCGTATATTTAATGGCAATATGACTTGGATTAATCTAGCTTCTATAGTAGCGATTGCTATAGTGGGTGAATTGTTCTATCGTTTAATCGAACGTCAAGGAATTTATTTCTGGTTTGGATCAAGTTTTAACTTTAAAGAAGATGCCGCAGACCTGAAAAGGATGTTTAAAGAATCTGAGTTTAATAAAAAGAAACTTCTCGCTTTCATTGCTTATATGATTCTGTTGCTGTTATTTGCAATTGGTTTACTCCAAACAGCTAATAATAAGCGATTGACTCAGTTTCAACTAGAATATCAGGCTTTTCAAACAGCTACGAACATCCAAGGCGATCCTTATCCTTTAGAAGAGGGGATGATCGAAACCAAAGAACGACTACTAAATGTTGATGATGTTTTAGACACCCATTTATTAGCGGAACGTCCACTTCGTGATTTCCATGAGGAATTAATGAAGATAACAGATGAAGCTCAAGCAGTGAGTGCAGAAGCGCAAAGAATTTACTCAGAAAATCAAGCCGTTTTCAATCAAATCGAAGCAAGTAGTCCATTGACTTTTGAGTTGCTCCCACCTGAAGTCTTACTTTTTGCAAGTGAAGTACCTGTGACTTTCTTCGGAGACTCATTAGTTTTCTTAAGTGGGCCCCAAGCCATGGATGTTTTCTTGAATGGTAATCATTTTGGGCAAGCGAATCTTCAAATTTGGGATGCAGTAGACATCATGATTGATTTAATCAACCAAGGTTTCGTTAAAGAAAATGTCGTGATAGTATTAGGAACTAACGCTGGCTTAGATGAAGATGGGATGACTCAACTAATTGAAGCAGCAGGTGAACGTCAATTGTTTTTTGTTAATACAAATTCACGCGTGATGCATATCGATGAAGTGAATACAATGATTAAAGAATTTACAAAAGCTTATTCTAATGTGCATGAAGTCGATTGGTATAATGCTCAACAGGGACACCCAGAATGGTATGACGGTGATGATATTCATCATAGTCCTGAAGTGGGTAGAGCGAATTTCAATGCCTTAGTTGCGGAAAAGATGTTTGAAGTGCTAGAAAGCGCCAATAATAATTAACCTAAAAATAAATCATTTAATGGTTGCTTTTTGAATGGATTTCATGTAAATTAATTGAGTGTGATAATCACACTGACCCGTGCTCAGTTTTACGAATCACCAACGTATTACTTAGCGTGAGGCATATTAAATAAAGGAAGAGGTGGAATGAGATGGCAATATCAAAAGAACGCAAGAATGAGATTATGAAAGAGTACGCAACTCATGAAGGAGACACTGGATCTCCAGAAGTACAAATCGCCGTATTAACAGCAGATATTAACTCTTTAAACGGACACATTGGTACTCACAAGAAAGATTTCCATTCATACCGTGGCTTAATGAAAAAAATTGGTCACCGTCGTAACTTATTAGCTTACTTACGTAAGAAGGATGTTTCACGTTACCGTGAATTAATCCAACGTTTAGGTTTACGTCGTTAATTCAATCAATTAAGGATGGCCTAACCGCCATCCTTTTTGTGTATATAGAATACAATCGGATGCAGTCTACTATTCAAGTATGAGTTAGTTGTTTAATAATTAATTGATATTTGTATAGTAGTGCAATTTGCTCCGAAATCAGAAATTAAATTATAGAGGAGAGTTAATATGTCAGAAAAAAGAATTTTTAGTACAACTCTTGGTGGACGCCCCTTATCTGTTGAAGTTGGACAAATGGCTAAACAAGCCAATGGTTCAGTATTAGTACGTTATGGTGATACAGTTGTTTTATCAGCTGCTGTTGCTTCTAAGCGTCCATCAATGGGAGACTTCTTCCCCTTAACAGTCCATTACATTGAAAAAATGTATGCTGTAGGTAAAGTGCCAGGAGGATTCATCAAAAGAGAAGGTCGTCCTACAGAAAATGCGACATTAACTAGTCGTTTAATTGACCGACCAATTCGTCCGATGTTCCCAGAAGGTGTTCGTACTGAAATTCAAATCACTAACACTGTTTTATCTGTCGATCAAGACTGTACCCCAGAAATGGCAGCAATGCTAGGCGCATCTTTATCATTAGCAGTTTCAGACATTCCTTTTGACGGCCCAATCGCTGGTGTTAACGTTGGTCGAGTGAATGGCGAATTCGTCATTAACCCAACAACAGCTCAAGTTGAAGAGACTGATATTGAGCTAACAGTTGCTGGTACAGACACTGCAATAAACATGGTGGAAAGCTCTGCAAAAGAAGTTTCAGAAGCAGATATGTTAGAAGCATTACTATTTGGACATGAGACAATTAAAGAATTAGTTGCCTTCCAAAAAGAAATTGCTGCTGAAGTTGGTAAAGCGAAGTTTGAATTCGATATTGCACAAGTTAGCCCAGTTGTTTCAGAGCCTTTAAACTTATTATTTAAAGAACGCATGATTAATGCCATTCAAACTGAAGAGAAAAAAGCACGTGAAGCTGCAATTGCTGAAGTAATGGATTCTGCTAAAGTTTACTTTACTGAAAAATTTGCTGATGAAGCTAATTACGATGCTTTAATGAAAGATGTTAACACAGCATTACATGATTTAGAAAAAGATGAAGTACGTCGTTTAATTACCCATGAAAGAATTCGTCCTGATGGCCGTAAAATTGATGAAATTCGTTCATTAGCATCTGAAGTAGGTTTATTACCTCGAGTACACGGTTCTGGTTTATTCACACGTGGACAAACTCAAGCACTTACCGCGGCGACTCTGGCACCATTAGGAGAGCACCAAATTATCGATGGTTTAGGCACAGAAGAAGCTAAACGCTTTATTCATCACTACAATTTCCCTAACTTCTCAGTGGGTGAAACAGGTCGTGTGGGTAGTCCGGGACGTCGTGAAATTGGTCATGGTGCTTTAGGTGAACGAGCGTTATATCAAGTGATTCCGACAGTTGAAGAGTTTCCATACATGATTCGTTTAGTATCTGAAGTTTTAGAGTCTAATGGATCATCTTCTCAAGCAAGTATCTGTGCAGGCACTTTAGCTTTAATGGATGCAGGTGTTCCTATTAAAGCGCCGGTTGCTGGTATTGCAATGGGCTTGGTAATGGACGGAGACAATTATTCAGTTTTAACGGATATTCAAGGTCTAGAAGATCACTTAGGAGATATGGACTTTAAAGTTGCTGGAACTGCTACTGGTATTACTGCTTTACAAATGGATATCAAAATCCAAGGAATCACGAAAGAGATTTTAGAAGAAGCCTTAATACAAGCTCAAAAAGCTCGTTTAGAAATTTTAGATGAATTAGTGAGCACAATTGCTGAACCACGTGCAGAATTAAGTCAATATGCACCAAAAATTGATTTAATTACAATCAAGCCAGACAAAATCAAAATTGTTATCGGTAAAGGTGGAGAAACAATTAACTCAATTATCGATGAAACTGGCGTTAAGATTGATATCGATCAATCTGGTACAGTCAGCATCGCTTCAGCTGATCAAGCAATGATTAATAAAGCAAAAGAAATGATTGAACTATTAGTCAAAGAAGTAAAAGTTGACGAAGTCTATGAAGGAACAGTAAAACGTATCGAAAAATTCGGTGCTTTTGTTGAAATTCTTCCCGGTAAAGATGGTTTAGTCCATATTTCTGAATTAGAACACCGCCGAGTGAATAATGTAGAAGATGTATTAACATTAGGCCAAAAAATTCAAGTGAAAGTGATTGAAATTGATGATCGCGGTCGTATCAACTTATCACGTAAAGTTTTATTAGAAAAATAACAAATCCTTAATTAAGTAGATGGCTAGTTTAAGTAGCCATCTACTTTTTTTTTCATTTACATTGAAGTATGCTATAATATTCAAGAACATACGAAGTGGCATGTATTTATCTTTTAATTATATAAAGGTTGATTTTCTCATAAAGGCAAGTAAAAGTCGACGCTATCTTTATTTAATAACATGTAATGAAAATGTAAATTAGAACAATGAGGTGCAAAATGAGTAATATTAAAATCATTCCTTTAGGCGGAGTCCGAGAGGAAGGGAAAAATATATATGTAGTAGAAGTAAATCAATCAATCTTTATTTTAGACTGTGGTTTAGTTTATCCGGAAGATGAATTGTTAGGAATTGACGCTGTCATACCAGACTTTACATACTTAGAAGAAAACGCTGATCGAATTGTAGGGATTTTCCTAACGCATGGTCATGCAGATGCGATGGGAGCTTTACCTTATTTATTAGGCACAGTTGATGCTCCAGTGTTTGGAACAGAATTGACGATTGAATTAGCAAGTATATCAGCTAAAGCGCAAGGCATAGAAGACAGATTAGAGAATTTCTTTAAAATTGATGAAGAAACAGAAATTGAATTTGATGATGCAACGATAAGTTTCTTTAGGACAACACATACAATTCCAGATTCTGTGGGAATCGTTGTATCAACAGATCAAGGTTCAATTGTATATACAGGTGACTTTAAGTTTGATGCAAGTGCATCGCCTCAATATAAGACCGCTTTTGGTCGCTTAACAGACATAGGTGAATCAGGCGTTTTAGCGTTATTAAGTGATTCTGCTGAAGCAGAAAGTTCTGTTGAAAACGCTAGTGACCTCGTCATTGCGGAAGATATTACAGAAACATTTCGTAATGCGGATGGTCGTGTGATTGTCGCAAGTATTGGTAGCAATATTGCTCGAATTCAACAAGTATTAGATGCAGCTTATCAATCCAAACGTACAATTTTTATGCCGGGTTCAGATATGTATGAAATTGTAGACGTTGCGATTAAACTAGACAAAATTCAAATTCCAAGTGTAAGCGTGATTGGGCAAACTAAGCAATTAGAAAAAACACCAGATCACCAAATCGTTATTCTTGAAACGGGTGGAACTGGTGAGCCGATTAAGACATTACAATCGATGGCTCAAGGTCGACATCCTGATGTAAACATTAAAGAGGGAGACTTAGTTTATCTAGCAACCACACCGTCTATTAAGATGGAAACTGTTCTTGCCAGAACCAAAGATATGATTTACCGTGCAGGCGCTAGTGTAAAAGAAGTAACCGATAATTTTAAAACATCAGGACACGGCGGTCCAAATGACTTGAAAATGATGATCAACTATATGAATCCTAAGTATTTAGTTCCAATTAATGGTGAGTTTAGAATGCTTTCAGCTCACGCTAGGTTGGCTAATCAACTAGGCATCGATGATAGTAGAATATTTATACCAGCTTTAGGAGACGTCATCGAATTTGACGGAAAAAATGTTGTCATGAACAAACAAGTTCCAGCTGGAAATGTATTGGTTGACGGCATCGGTGTTGGAGATATTGGAAATGTCGTACTTAGAGACCGTCGTATTTTAAGCGAGGATGGTATTTTTGTTGTTGTTGCGACTATTTCAAGACGCTTAAAACGCATCTTAGTAGGACCACAAATTACTTCACGTGGCTTTGTTTATATGAAAACAAGTACAGATTTGATTGAAGCCTGTTCTGATATGACTTTAGATGTATTGGAAGAGCATATTGCGAGCGATGATTTCGATTGGAGCGAATTAAAAGGGGACTTGCGTGAAAAATTAGGCAAATTCTTATTTAAAGAAACCAAACGTCGTCCAGTTATTCTTCCAATAATTATGGAAGCTTCAAACTATCAACCTCAAAATAATAAAAACTGAGAGGGGTCACCAGATGAATAAACGATCGATTCGAGTAGTGATTGATATGCTAATTGCCATAGCAATTGGTGTTTCTGCTCATCAACTATTAGGTATGTTATTAGCCACTTTTAATGGATATATTTTCCCAATTATTTTAATTCCATTAATTTGGTTAGCACTTAGACACGGTGCATCAACTGCGATTGTCGCTGCAGCGATTGCTGGCTTAATTAATGGTTTAATCGAATTTCATTTTACAGAATGGATCAATATCATCTTATATGATATTTTACCTTTATTAGCAAGTGGTCTAGCAGGTTTCTTTGCGAAATACACACAGAAAACTCTAAATAATCGTCGCTTAAATTCGACATATCTAAACATTACCACTGCTAGCTTATTGGTAATATTAGGATACTTCGTATTGAAATTTTTCATTGTTCCAATGGGAACAGGCGGTTTAACGGAATTAGATATTATGGGAAGTGGCTTTTGGATTAGTTTTGGTATTACGACGATTTTAGCTGCTGTCATTCTATGTACCATTGCTAAAACCATGCCTCGATGGCTTATTCCAGCCCGTAGTAAATACTTATCAAGAAAAGAGACATCATCTTTATTAAATGACTAATTATTTAAAAACAATAAAATAGAAATATGTTTGACCATTACCATTAATTTCGGTAATGGTCATTTTTATATGAAAAATTAATATGTTCTAACAACTTTAAAAAATATAAGGAATATTATAAGTGAATAGCATAAAAAAACTACCTGTCATTTCATCAAGATTGATGATAGCGGGTAGTTATTTGGAGCGGAAATACAACTCCGGTGATAAATTAACTTATAAGGGGATAACAAATAAGTTAATATCGAAGCTTCTAACCAATGTTGGCAGACACGGTTAGAATTCGCTCTAAATCTAAGATTAAGCTTCGATTTTGATTTAGCTCATTTAATATAATTCGACGATCTGGTCGAACTGTAGATTGGACTGTAACTAATGTAGTCCTTTGGTTAATTTTATGATTGCTATCATAATATTCATACGTTATAAAAAGAGGTTGCATGGATACGTAGTGGTCGTGTAATTTATTTTCTACAAGATATAAAGGCATAATAAAAGTATCATGATTGAACTGTGTCGTTTCTCTTAAAAAAGGCGCAAACACCGTCTCTGTATATTGGTGTAATTGTTTGACTAATTTGTTAGCTGGTGCAAAAGAAATAGGTAATTCCATCGCAATACCTCCTAGGCTTGTGTTTTATTGAATGTTAAATATAAACAGATGAAAAAAAGAGTTGGATTGTGATTAGTTAACTGTGTTAATAATTAGTTAACATCTATCTGCTAAAATAAAAATCTGGATAAAGGATTGATACAATCGATTTCTCACTCTGGAAAACGAACGTCTGTTTGTATTTATATTATACGAACAGGCGTTCTGAAAGTCAACAGTTATTTTTAGTAATGTGAAAAGTAATGTTTTTTAGAAAACGATTACCAAATAAAAAAAGTATTAAAAACCTGTAAACATCAGTGCTTTTTGTTATAATTAAAATGTACGTTATAAATAGTCTAATTATAGGGGGTGGTTGTATGCCGAAAACAACTTTACAAGTTATTCAAGCAATTGAAGATGAAGCAAGAAAAATAAAGCTTATCTATGATGAAAAAATTGCAGAGTCTCGGCTTGAGATTGAGGATAAGTTGGCAGAAGACGAAGTGATTTTTGATCATGAAACTGAAGTAATGTTGTCTAATTTACGCGAGAAACAGGAACAAGAATTGAATGAAGCAGAATTAAAGTTGAATAGAACAATTGAGACTAATAAACAAAAACGAGAACAAGCGTTAACAAATCGTAAAAATGATCTTGTTCAACAAATTGTTCAGGAGGTGGTGAGTAGATATGGCGATTAGTCCAATGAATAAAGTGACGTTGCTTGCTCCTGAGACGGAATTGGATGCTGTCTTAAAAGTAGTTCAGGAGTTACAACAAGTACAGATCATCAATCTTAACGAATTAAAAGATTGGAAAACTGTTAATAATGAAACACTAGAATTAATAGACGATTATGACCAAACGAACGAAAAACCCTTAACTGACCAAGAAATACTGCAAGAGTTGACAAAAAGACGACAAAGAATTGAAAGAGCGATTCTTCAGATCGAAGATTATATAACGCAGCCATCTTTTTTCGAAAAATTGAAACAAGCAAAGCCCTCTGTTACTTTTAATGAAATTGAAATGAGTGGCTCAACATTTGATGAATACCATATTGTTGATCGCGTCAATCATTTAACTGAAACCTATAACGATTTAGGAGAAAAAATCATTTCGACTAAAAATCAATTAGAAGGCTTGAGAAAATGGAAACCCTTAACAGTTACCCCTAATGAATTAAATCGATTTCAATACGTTCGAGCATTAGTTGGGACGATACCTAGTACGAATGAAGACCAATTTATCAATTATATTCGTGAAAATGTCGATTTGGAACATGAGACAGTGTTTATTGATGAACATGATTATGGAGTTATTATCTTTTTAAAAGATTACGAAGATAAAGCAATTATTCAGGATTTAAAAGATTATCAATTTACACCGTTTGAATATACCTCTAATAAATTACCAGCGGAAAAAATTATTGAATTGGAAGAGAGTATTAAGCGTAATAAAAAGAATCGGGAGGATATTCTCAACGAATTAAAAAATTCACACAGCTTACTTGCAGAGTTGAAATTGCAATATGAATATGTTGCTAATCTAAGTTTTAGAGAACAAGCAAAATTACAAATTGCTAGAACTCAACACTTAGTTTCTGTACAGGGCTGGCTAGAAGTTGAAAATACAGAAGGTTTTCTTTCTTTACTCAAACGAAATTTTGGAGAAAAGATTGTCGTAAAAGTAGCTGACATCTCTGATGCAGATTTGGACAGTGTACCGACTAAACTTAAAAACAATGGTTTAATCGAGCCTTTCGAAATGTTAACGACAATGTATGGTCTACCTAATTATCGAGAAATAGATCCAACTCCATTAGTAATGCCTTTCTTTTTCATCTTTTTTGGCATGATGGTGGCAGATTTTGGTTATGGCCTCTTACTAGCAACAGTCACCGCAATCCCCTTAAAGTTATTAAAATTAAATCGTTCTCAAAAAAACACCGTAAAATTAGTCCATATACTTTCTTGGTCCATTATTCTATGGGGCTTAATATATGGTTCATTCTTTGGTTTTACGATGCCATTCCAGTTAATTGATATTAATAATGATATAACCATTGTAATGATATTGTCCATCGGCATTGGCTTCGTCCATCTACTTATTGCATTCGGACTCAATGTTTACTTGAAAGCACAGGATAGGAAATTTGCTATAGCTTTTACTGAAGGTTTAGCCTGGATACTTATTATATTGGGAATCATTATGCTAATAATAGGGAATTTCTTTCCAGCATTATCAGCGTTATCCACTGTAGGTGGAGTTATTGCAGGATTAAGTCTCATTGGTATTTTCATTGGAAGCATTATAGATGCCGGTAGTATCACTGGTATCGGTGGTGGATTACTTGGCTTGATTAATGGGGTCAGTTACTTTGGTGATGTCATTAGTTATTCAAGATTGATGGCCTTAGGACTTTCAGGTGTGAGTATCGCAGCTGCATTTAATATGATTGTTGCTTATTTACCCCCAGTGGGACGATTTACTATAGGTGCAGTTATTTTTATGGCTTTACATATTTTCAATTTATTCTTATCAATGCTAACCGCAGCTGTTCACAGTCTAAGGTTAATTTTCGTAGAATTTTTCGGGAAATTTTACACTGGAAATGGTAATCCATTTAAGCCCTTAAAAACAGAAGAAAAATACGTAGATTTACAACAAAATACTAACAGTACGGAGGAATTTTAATATGGAATATATTTCAAGTTATTTTAGTCAATACGGTGGTGCTTTTTTTGCCGGATTGGGAGTCTTTTTAGCTGTCACTTTATGTGGCGTTTCATCCGCTAGAGGATTAGGTCTAGTCGGACAGTCAGCAGCAGCTTTGTTGAAAGAAGAGCCAGAAAAATTTGCGCAAGCTTTAATTTTACAGTTAATGCCGGCATCACAAGGTCTTTACGGTTTCGTAATTGGTTTCTTAATTTTGACAAACATCACGACAGATATGGCATTGAGTACAGGCGTTAGCTATTTTGTAGCTGCATTGCCGATTGCGGTCGTGGGCTATTATTCAGCAGGTAACCAAGCTGACGTTGCTGTGTCATCAATGGGCATTTTAGCTAAGAGACCAGAAGAGAATAGCCGTGGGATAATCTTGTGTTCTATGGTTGAAATGTACGCTATCTTAGCCTTCGTAATTTCATTTATCTTACAATCCAATGTTTAATTAGAGAGGACGTATTATATGAGCGAATTAACTCAATTAAAAGATTCTGTCCTAACCCAAGCGAATGAAAAGGGCCAACTAAAACTTGAGAGAGCTCAGCAAGAACATATCAAAGAATACGAACATAAACGAGAGCAATTGTTACATGATAAAGAAGTACTTAGACGACTTAAAATTAATGAATTAAAAGGCGAACATATGCGGAAAATGCAACAAATATCCAATCAACAGCGCCTGACTTCATTAAATAGTAAGCAACAAGTTTTAGGTACTTTATTTAATGGAGCAGTTGACATGCTAACTGCGTGGTCTAGTCAGGAACACCTGTCGTTTATGCAAAAAGTTCTTACTAAGTATGAAGATGCTGATTTAACTTTAAAATTTGGGAATCTCACAAGAGAAGTGCTAACAGATGAGGACTTAACCCATTTCTCTGAGCAATTTCCAAATGTGAAAATTTCGGAAGAAACCTATCCTAGAGAAGGTGGATTTGTATTAACAGAAGATCGAATTGACTATAACTATTTATATACAGAATTAGTTGACGATACTCGTAAAGCTATAAACCTAAGCGTAGCAAAAGAAGTATTTGGTGAAGAATAGGGGGAGTGTTTGTGGACGCTGAACAATTTACAGAACTTAATACACTTATTAGCGTTAAAGAATCAACCCTGCTATCCAAAATAGATATTGAAAAATTAATAAACGCTGTTGACGAAGAAAGTTTACATTTACTTTTACAGAATACGGATTATCGATTTAGTTTGAGTGATTTATCTGACACTTCAAGAATTGAAAATCGACTAATGAACGAGTTAATCAATGAATTTCAGTTCGCTTATGAAGAGTCACCAATTCCAGAAGTGGTTGATATTTTTGCATTGAAATTTATTTATCATAATTTGAAGATGTTACTCTTGATGCGGGCCACAGACAAGGATTTAAACCACTTGTTGATTCCGATTGGTCGCTTCTCGATGAGTGAATTGCGACACGTTGTTCAAACCTTAGAATCATCTGTGTTGGATCCATCAGTCGTGAAAGAAATTGAAAGTACCTGGAAGAGCTATGGCCATTATCAAGTAGTGGAAGCCTTGGACATAGGTATGGATAATGCCTACTTTAAACATTTACGGCAAATTGAACACACTCTTAATCACCCAGACATTACTAATTTAGTCAATGTTTTGATTGATTTTTACAATGTCATTTCGGTTAGAAGAGGTTTAGACCATGATTCAGCAATGAGTGATTTAATCGAAATTATGTCTGACGATGGATCGTATGATTCGAGAACGTTTGTTCAAATGGTTGAAAATTCACAATTACACGTTTGGTTTGATTCAATTAATCAATTACCCTTTGATAAATCGTTTGCATTTTATCAAGATAAAATGAGAGACGGCTCCATTCAAAGTTTTGAGCTAGAAGAGCTCCAAAGTATTTATACTCATAGCTTTTTACATGAAAAGAGACGTGAAACGACAGGACCAATGCCAGTTTTAAGGTTTTTGTACGGTAAGCAAATGGAAGTGAAAAATTTGAGACTTATTTTGGCAGGTCGAGTCAATCAATTATCTAATGAACAAATTAAAGAGAGGATGAAACCGATTTATGGCGAAACAATATAAAATTGCTGTCGTAGGAAATGGTGATGCGATATTACCTTTTCAAATCATCGGTTTTGATACATATCCTGTCAATGAAGCTCAAGAAGCAGAGAAATTAATCAAACAGCTAGCTAAAAGTAATTATGGCATTATTTATTTAACTGAAAATATTGCAGAACTGCTTCCAGAACTGATTAGTTATTATGATACACAAGTCACACCAGCAATAATACTAATACCGACACATAAAGGGCGTTTAGGAATTGGAGCTGCAAGAATTCAAGAAAATGTCAAAAAAGCTGTCGGGCAGGATATTTTATAGATTATGAAAAAAATACAAACACAAGGAGGGAATGTATTGAGTCAAGGTAAAGTGATAAAAGTTTCAGGACCACTTGTTGTTGCCTCAGGTATGCAAGATGCAAATATTCAAGATATTTGTCGAGTGGGTAAATTGGGACTCATTGGCGAAATCATTGAAATGAGAAGAGATAAGGCCTCCATACAAGTATATGAGGAAACATCAGGTATTGGACCCGGCGAACCAGTTATTACGACAGGTAGCCCATTATCAGTAGAATTAGGTCCAGGTTTAATTACTAATATGTTTGATGGAATCCAACGTCCATTAAAAGCTTTTATGGAAACCACTAAAAGTGATTATTTAATTCGTGGTGAGGAAATTGATGTCTTGGACCGTGAACAAAAGTGGCAATTTGTCTCAAGAAAAAATGAAGGTGACTATGTCCAAGCTGGCGATATATTAGGGGTCATTCAAGAAACTAAAGTTATTGAACACCGTATTATGGTTCCAGTTGGCAAATCAGGCACTATCAAGCACATAAGTTCTGGAGATTACACAATTAAAGATATCGTTTATGTCTTGAATTTAGACAACGGAGAGGAATTCGAAGGAACTATGATGCAAAAGTGGCCTGTTCGTAAAGGTCGCCCTTTCAAAAAGAAACTAATCCCAACAGAACCACTGGTTACTGGGCAAAGAGTTATTGATACTTTCTTCCCGGTTGCAAAGGGTGGAGCAGCAGCTGTCCCTGGTCCATTTGGAGCCGGTAAAACGGTTGTTCAGCATCAAATTGCCAAGTTTTCAAATGTTGATATTGTCGTTTATGTGGGCTGTGGTGAACGCGGTAACGAAATGACAGATGTACTTAATGAATTCCCTGAGCTAATTGATCCCAATACTGGAGAGTCAATTATGGAACGAACAATATTAATTGCGAATACGTCAAACATGCCAGTAGCTGCTCGTGAAGCGTCTATTTACACAGGAATAACGATTGCTGAGTACTTCAGAGATATGGGCTATTCAGTAGCGATTATGGCTGATTCAACTTCACGTTGGGCAGAAGCTTTACGTGAGATGTCTGGACGTTTGGAAGAAATGCCAGGTGACGAAGGCTATCCAGCTTATCTAGGAAGTCGAATCGCGGAATATTATGAGCGAGCTGGACGCATTGAAACGATTGGGTCTGAATCCAGAGAAGGGACTATCACGGCGATTGGAGCCGTTTCTCCACCCGGCGGCGATACGTCTGAACCTGTCACTCAAAATACGTTACGTATCGTCAAAGTTTTCTGGGGATTAGACGCTTCATTAGCTCAAAGAAGACACTTCCCTTCGGTTCATTGGTTAAATTCATATTCTTTATATTCCGATGACATCGGTCAGTACTTAAACAAAGAGTACGGTATCAAATGGAGTGAAAAAGTGACTCGGGCGATGAATTTGCTTCAAAGAGAAGATGAGCTGAATGAAATTGTACGTCTAGTTGGCGTGGAAGCTCTATCGGACCGCGACCGTTTAACACTTAATACAGCGAAAATGATTCGTGAAGACTATTTGCAACAAAATGCATTTGATGATGTTGATACATATACATCCTTTAAAAAACAAATAGCAATGTTAACGAATATTCTAACCTTCGACCATGAAGCTAATGAAGCAATTGATTTAGGATCTTATTATCAAGATATTATGAATGGAACCGAAGATTTACGTGATCGTATTGCCCGAAGTAAATTTATAAATGAAGAAAGAATCAGTGAAATAGAAGCCTTAAACCGAGAAATAGAATTAACAATTCGTCAAGTCATCCAAAGTGGAGGTGAGGACTGATGGCAAGAATAAAAGAATATCGTACAGCTAAAGAAGTCGTTGGTCCCCTAATGATTGTTGAAGGCGTCGAAGGCGTCAAGTTTAATGAACAAGTAGAAGTACAAATGCAGGATGGAGAAGTAAGACAAGGTCAAGTTCTTGAGGTTGACGAAGATAAGGCAATGGTTCAGCTGTTCGAAGGCTCAGCTGGCATTAACTTAGAAAGTTCAAAAATTCGCTTCTCTGGTCGTTCTTTACATTTACCAGTGTCTGAAGATATGATTGGTCGTGTCTTTGACGGAATGGGAAAAATTATGGATGATGGACCAGAAATCATTGCAGAAAAGCATCTTGATATTGATGGACAAGCGATTAACCCAGTCGCTCGTGACTTTCCAGACGAATTTATTCAGACTGGAATATCAGCGATTGACCATTTAAATACGCTCGTTCGTGGGCAAAAATTACCGGTTTTCTCTGGATCTGGTTTGCCCCATCAGGAATTAGCTGCTCAAATTGCAAGACAAGCAACTGTCTTAAATTCTGATGAAAATTTCGCAGTGGTTTTTGCTGCAATGGGAACTACTTTTGAGGAAGCAGAGTTTTTCGTGAATGATTTACGTAAAACAGGAGCGATTGATCGTTCAGTTTTATTTATAAATTTAGCAAATGACCCTGCAATTGAAAGAATTGCGACACCTAAAATTGCCTTAACCACAGCTGAATATCTGGCTTATGAAAAAGGTATGCATGTCTTAGTAATTATGACGGATATGACCAATTACTGTGAGGCTCTACGAGAAGTATCGGCTGCCCGTCGCGAAGTGCCAGGTCGTCGTGGTTATCCAGGCTATCTGTATACTAACTTATCAAGTTTATATGAAAGAGCTGGGCGGTTAGTTGGTAAAACTGGATCAGTGACACAGATCCCAATACTTTCTATGCCGGAAGATGACATTACGCATCCGATTCCTGATTTAACTGGCTATATCACAGAAGGTCAAATTATTCTCGATCGTGACCTATATAATAGTGGCTATCGACCACCAATTAATGTATTGCCTTCACTTTCACGACTGAAAGATAAAGGTTCCGGTGAAGGGAAAACACGTAAAGATCATGCGGCCACTATGAACCAGCTGTTTGCTGCTTATGCGACAGGAAAAGAAGCGAAAGAGCTTGAAGCAATTCTTGGTGAAGCTGCTTTATCTGCAACAGATCGTAAGTACGTTGAATTTACAGAGCGATTTGAAGAAGAATATATTAACCAAGGTTTTTATACCAATCGCTCAATTGAAGAGACACTTGATTTAGCTTGGGACTTATTATCATTGCTCCCTAGAACTGAGTTGAAACGAATTAAGGATGATATGATTGACGAATATCTTAGCGAAAAAGAGGGTGAATAACTCTTGGCCAAGTTAAATGTAAAGCCTACTCGTATGGAATTGCGGCGTTTAAAAAGTCAATTAGTCACTGCAACTAGCGGACATAAGTTATTGAAAGACAAACAAGATGAATTAATGCGCCAGTTTATCAAACTAATTCGTCAAAATAATGAGCTGCGCGAAAAAGTAGAGAATAGTCTGGTGGGAAGTATGCAAGACTTTGTTCTGGCTAAGTCATTAGAAAACGATCAAATGGTTCAAGGCTTATTTGCTGTTCCGACAAAAGAAATCAGCTTGAGAATACGTATTGATTCAATAATGAGTGTTAGAGTACCTAAAATGCACACGGATGTCTATGAACATGGACAAACCGATAGAGCGTATTATAGTTATTCAAATTCAAATAGTGGAATGGATGAGGCAATTGATGAAATCTCTGCTTCGCTCGATGATTTGTTGACGTTAGCTGAGATCGAGAAAACCTGTCAGTTGATGGCAGATGAAATCGAGAAAACACGTCGAAGGGTAAATAGTTTAGAGTTTCGTACAATCCCACAACTTGAAGAAACAATTTACTTTATCGAAATGAAACTTGAGGAAACTGAGCGAGCAAATGTCACTCGTATGATGAAAGTCAAGGATATGGATAAGGACAATGATGAAGAGGATTGAGGCTCTTAGAGCATAAATTGAACGGAAGACGTTTAGAAAATTAATTAATATTTGAAACTGTTGCTAGGAGTTACACTTCCTTGTAACAGTTTTTTTATAAAACAGCGAGTCAGAATCTTTAATCTTAGTCATTGACCCGAAACTTTAAAGTATTTTTCACAAAATAGTATTGGTCTTATCATAAAAGTTTGATATTATAAATAAGAAACTTTTTCGAATTATTTTGTAGCGATAAGAATCGCTTGAGGAGGCATTTGTTTGTCAAATGTAAATGAAAATATGAGGACTAGATCATCAAGAAATCGTCGACGTAAACCAAAACGAAGACACAAACGTCGTATTGGATGTTTTGGAGTCATCGTTATAATTTTACTAATAGCCATTGCAGTTGCTGGTTTTTATGCGTTTAGTATTTACCGTAATGTAGAAGAAACAACGGAAGTCTTGTATACTGAACGACCAGCTGAACAGGTGGCTGTTCGTGAGGAAGTGATTGACATAAAGAATGAAGCACAGCCTTTCTCTGTTCTTTTGTTAGGTATTGATACAGGAGATATGGGGCGCGTAGATGCAGGGCGTTCTGACGTTATGATGGTCGCAACGGTCAATCCAACTACTAATCGCACGACGATTACTAGTATTCCCCGTGATAGTCTAACAAATATTGCTGGCTATGGAACTGAAGATAAAATTAACCATGCGTATGCTTTTGGTGGTGTAGCGATGTCAGTCAATACAGTCCAAGAGTTACTAGGGATTCCTATTGATTTTACAGTATCGGTTAATATGCAAGGATTTGCGGATATTGTGGATTCAGTAGGAGGCATTACAATTGCTCCGACGGATACTTTTAGTCAAGATAGTTACCAGTTTTATGAAGGACAAGCAACCTATATGGATGGTAAAATGGCCTTAGCTTATTCAAGAAATCGCTACGATACAGGTGGAGACTACGGAAGGCAAGCTAGACAGCGGCAATTAATTGATGGTATCTTGCATGCGGCGTTAAATATATCAACATTATGGAATTACAATGATATATTAGCTTCTTTACAAGGTAATGTACAAACGGATGTAACTTTTGAAGATATGATCACTATTTTTAACGGGTATCGTGGCGCGATAAATACGATTGAAAACTTCCAATTAAGTGGAAGTGGCAGTATGATAAATGGAGTCTATTATGAAATCTTAGATCCATCATCTTTACAGAACATCAGTGCGCAATTAAAAAATGAATTAGAAATTAATCATTAGAATCGAATGAATTTTCATGAATCTTCATTATTTTAGACACTCAGCTTTAAAGGTGACAGATTTTATGATAAGATAATCTTCATAACTAAATTAGCAGAAAACATATTGGAGGGGTAGCATGGCATCAACGAGAGGATTGTTAATTGTATTATCAGGTCCGTCCGGTGTAGGAAAAGGAACTGTTAGAGCAGCAATCTTTAAAAAGAATATATTCAATTATGTTTATTCTGTATCGGCAACGACTCGTGTTAAAAGACCAGGCGAACAAGATGGTGTTGATTACTATTTTGTTTCGAAGGAAGAATTCGAAAAATTAATTGAACAGGATGCTTTATTGGAACACGCTGAATACGTAGGGAATTATTATGGAACTCCTATTCAAAAGATAGAAGAGAACTTAGCCGCTGGTAATGATGTCTTTTTAGAAATCGAAGTACAGGGTGCTTTAAAAGTTCGTCAGAAAATGCCTGAAGGAATATTCATTTTCTTAGCTCCTCCTAACTTACAAGAGCTTAAATCTCGTATAACAGGACGTGGAACGGATGGCGCAGCAATTATCTATGAACGAATGCAAAAAGCACGAGAAGAAATTGAACTGATGCAACATTATGACTACGTAGTGGTGAATGACGTAGTAGAAACAGCTGTTGAAAAAATCAACTCAATTATTCAAAGTGAGCATTTGAAAGTAGAACGCGTTGTCGACAAAATAAGAGCAGATATTCATAAATATTTTCAAAAAGGGGATGAATCATTATGATGTTATATCCGTCAATTGATAGTTTGTTGGAAAAAGTTCCTTCAAAATATAGCTTAATCATCTTAGCAAGTAAAAGAGCGCATGAAATGCGCCTTTACGATAATATGCAATTGGATACATACCAATCAATTAAACCAGTTGGTAAAGCGCTAGAAGAAGTTGTAAATGGCGTTTTAGATATTCAACAATAATAAGTTGTCACATTAGAGACTGCTACGGAAAGTTATATATTAATAACTTTTCTAGTAGTCTTTTTTAGTGTAGGATAAAGGATGCAGAGTAAATGGAGGTGAGAGTTTGTGATTGTTCAAGTTATCGTGGATATACCTGCAGCACAAGTTAATCGAACATTTGATTATCATGTTCCAGAGCAATGGCATGCGATCATTCAATTAGGGATACGCGTTCAAGTTCCGTTCGGCAGACGACAATTATTAGGCTTCGTAGTTGGTATTAGTGAGGATACGGAGTTTAGTGGGAAATTAAAAGCAATTACTGGCGTATTTGATTATGTGTCATTTTTAAGTCCAGAGTTGCTTCAATTGAGTGAACATCTCGCTCAGAATCTACATGCATTTCGCATTTCAATTTTGCAAGCTATGTTACCCAACATGTTAAAAGTCAAGTATGAAAATGTGTTTGTTATACATAATTTAGAAAAGTTTAGAAAGTTGAGTCAAACTTATACGGATGAGTTTTCTGCAAATGAACAAGAAGAATATGAAAAGCATATATTAGAAGAGAAATTACCGAGTCAGTTACTCAAAGAGCTTATTCAGACTCAAACAATTGAACTTGAGTATCGTGTGTTAAACCAAACGACTCAGAAAAAGATTGCTCATGTTCGTCCATTAATTTCTCGTGAAGAGATGATCACTATTCGTGAAGGTTTGGATAAACGAAGCATTAAACAAGCTCAGTTATTAAGTTATTATATAGAAGAAAAGGATGTTAATCAGGATAGTATTCCTTTGAATGATGTGGCTCGCTTGGCTTCGGTTAGTACAGCCACAATTCGTACGATGATTGATAAAGGATGGTTTGAGCGGATTGATAAGAAGGTTTATCGCAATCCTTTAGAAAATAACCACGTAGTAGCAACGAATGCGCGTGAGTTATTACCAGAACAAGCCACAGCATTCAATGCAATTCAAACCGCAATTACGGAAGAAAAAAATCAGACGTTCTTACTCGAGGGAGTGACTGGTAGTGGGAAAACAGAAGTTTATTTACAACTGATGGCTCATGCCAGGGATAGGGGAGAGGCAGCTATTCTACTAGTGCCTGAAATTTCCTTAACGCCACAAATGGTTGCAAGAGTGACCGAACGGTTTTCATCAGGGGTAGCGGTATTACACTCCGGTCTATCAACGAGTGAGAAGTACGACGAATGGCGCCGCATAATTAAAGGTGAAGCGACCATTGTTGTAGGAGCTCGTTCTTCAATTTTTGCACCATTAAATAATCTTGGAATTATCATTATAGATGAGGAACACGAGACAACATACAAACAAGCCGATAATCCTCGTTACCATGCACGAGATGTCGCTTTATGGCGTAGTGAGTTTCATCATTGTCCTCTAGTTCTCGGTAGTGCAACACCTTCTTTGGAAAGTCGTTCGCGTGCTGAGGTGGGACGCTATACTTTAATAAAAATGGCCAACAGAGTGAATCAAGCACCTTTACCGCCAGTAGAAATAATTGATATGACACAGGTTATGCTACGAGAAACAACCAATGAAATCTCGCCTATATTAAAAGAAAAGATAGCTGATCGCTTAGCCAAAAAAGAACAAATCGTACTATTACTGAATCGACGTGGTTATGCCTCATATATCTTATGCCGCGAATGTGGTCATGTGTTAGAGTGCCCAAGATGTGATATTTCATTGACTTACCATAAACATGATAGACGAATGAAATGCCATTACTGTGATTATCAACAAGGAGTTCCGACTCAATGTTCACAGTGTCAAAGTACTCACTTAAGAACATTTGGATTAGGAACGCAAAAAGTTGCCGAAACGATTCAAGAGATGTTTCCTGAATCGAGAATTATTCGAATGGATAATGATACAACCAGACGTAAAGGACAGCATGAAAAATTATTAAAACAATTCGCAGATCACGATGCAGACATTTTACTGGGGACACAAATGATTGCCAAAGGCTTGGATTTTGAAAAAGTCACCTTGGTAGGCGTGATCAACGCTGATACATCGCTCAATCTGCCTGATTTTAGAGCAGGGGAGAAGACATTTCAACTACTGACACAAGTAGCCGGTAGAACCGGTAGAGGGCAATATTTAGGTGAAGTAGTCATTCAAACATATAATCCAGATCATTATGTCATGCAATTTGCACAAAGTCATGATTTTGAAAGATTCTTCTACTATGAAATGAAAAGACGTCATATAGGGAATTATCCACCTTACTATTTTACTACTCTAATATCAGTATCTAGTAAGAGACAATCGCAAGCACAAGAGAAGATATATGAATTGAAGGCTGCTTTATATAATAAAGAGAAAGAGACCAATCGTAGCCTTTTAATTTTAGGACCTAGTCGAGGCCCGGTTGCTAGAATTAATGAGTATTATTATTTCCAACTGATGTTAAAGTATAAGGATAAAGAAATGCTTCAAACTCAATTGAACGACATCTTAATGACTTCTCAAAAAGAATTACAACATGGCTTACGAGTGAATATTGATCACGAGCCTTTATATTTTATTTAGCAAGGATGGTTTTTATGGATAACAAGAAAATTATTTTTATGGGAACACCAGATTTTTCAGTCAAAGTCTTGCAAGGTTTAATCGATAGTCAGCATGACGTGATAGCAGTTGTTACACAACCCGATCGACCAGTAGGGCGTAAGCGTGTCTTAACTGCCCCCCCTGTCAAACAGCTGGCCGTTGAACATAATATTGAAGTTTATCAACCTGAAAAAATTAGTCACTCACTAGAGTTAGAAGCCCTTATTCATTTAAAGGCCGATTTAATTGTAACAGCTGCTTATGGTCAATTTGTCCCCACACGTTTATTGGAAGCACCAACATTTGGTGCAATCAATGTTCATGCCTCATTATTGCCTAAGTACCGTGGCGGAGCACCGATTCACTATGCTATTTGGAAAGGTGAACAAGAAACAGGTGTTTCAATTATGTATATGGTTAAGAAAATGGATGCTGGAGATGTTTTATCTCAAAAGTCAATTCCTATCGGAAAAACGGATGATGTTGGGATTATGTTTGAGAAGCTAGCGATTGTAGGCCGAGACTTATTGCTTGATACTTTGCCGAAGTTATTTGCGGGTGAGATCCAAGCGGTCCCCCAAGATGAGAATGCTGTTAGTTTTTCTCCAACCATTACTAAGGAACAAGAACAATTAAATTGGGCTGAGACAGCAAGTGAAGTTGATCGCCACGTGAGAGGATTTCGACCATTTCCATCAACTTATACCTGGTTAGATGGACAACGAGTAAAAATCTGGATGGGTGAAGAGATTGAATTTACCAATGCGACTAAAGATGCGGTGACAGGAAGCATTGTAGCAGTAAAAGAGGGCCGTTTAATTGTTCAATGTGGAGGCAATTCGTATTATGCGATTTCAGAATGGCAAGAGAGTGGAAAGAAACGTATGACAATTCAAACGTTCTTAATAGGTAACCCAGCAGAAAGTGTTATAGGAAAACAATTCGAGGTAAAGCATTAATTAATAGAAAGTAGAAGATAATGAAAACTAGACAGAAAAGTGAACAGAAATTTGCCGACAATTTACGTTGGCATGCGTTAAAGTTGCTAGATCAAATTGAACATCGTCATCAGTATTCGAATATTATTGTCGATCGTTTTCTGAAAGATTCTCAATTGTCTGATCAAGATAATCGTTTATTGGTAAAAATTGTCTACGGTGTGATTCAAAGAAGGTACACGTTAAATTATTATTTAAAACCTTACATTAAACATAGAAAAGTAGACAAATGGGTAGAAAGTTTGTTGAGATTATCCGTTTATCAATTGGTGTATTTAGATCGAATCCCTTCACATGCAGTGGTGAATGAAGCAGTATCAATTGCCAAAACAAATGGCCACCAAGGTTTAGGTAATTTTGTGAATGGTGTATTGCGTTCTTTTATACGTTCTGAGCGACCGTCATTTGTGGATATCACAGATGTTTCAGAAAGATTATCTATCCAGTATAGTATTGAGAAGTGGATCGTGGACAAATTACTTGAAATGAAAAACTTTGAAGAAACAGAAGCGATATTAGCCAGTTTAATTGAGGAACCCTTTGTTTCAGCTCGAATTAATTTACCTGTCGACAAACGAAGTCAATTGATGGATGACTTGAAAGCAGAAGGTTTTGACGTAGAAGAAAGTCCCTTATCACCATTTGGTATTCGTTGTCTAAAAGGTAATTTGATTTATTCGCAAGCGTTTGCTGATGGTCTTTTAACGATTCAAGATGAATCTTCAATGCTTGTTGCACCAGTTGGTAACTTAAAAGGCAATGAGCAGGTACTAGATGCCTGTTCAGCTCCGGGTGGCAAGGCAACGCATATCGCTAGTTTCTTAAACGAAGGTCATTTAACAGCATTGGATATCTCTGAAAGTAAACTTAAGAAAGTCTCAGAACATTTACACCGTATGGATTTAAAAGAAAAAGTTACATTGCATGTCAGTGATGCAACGAAATTTAATCCTAAAAATGACCGATTGTATGATATTATATACCTAGACGCTCCTTGCTCTGGTTTAGGTTTGATGCGTCGTAAACCAGAAATTAAATATCAAAAAACACAGGATGATGTTTTAGGTCTAGCTCAGATTCAATCAGAGTTACTCGAACATATGGCGAGCCTACTGAAAGTTGGAGGGACGCTTGTTTATAGTACATGTACAGTGACTGTAGAAGAAAACGAGCAAACTTTAATAGAATTCATTCAACGCCATCCTAATTTTAGTATCGACAAATTTAATGAAGAGGATAATGTACCATCTGATATCGTGACTAACGAAGGTCAAATTAGAATCTGGCCAAATCAGTATCATACTGATGGTTTCTTTATTTCGCGATTAATTAAAAACAATTAAGTAACATTCGAGGTGAAAGTATGAAAATTTCAGTCCATTCCAATATTGGAAAGAGACGTACATCTAATCAAGACTATGCTGACTATTATACTTCTAAGGCCGACCAGAATCTATTCATACTCTGTGATGGAGTAGGCGGTCATCAAGCAGGCGATGTAGCAAGTCGAATGACAACAAACTATCTAGGAGAGAAGTTCGAGAGTATCGAAACAGCCTTCACGATAGAAAGCCTTCAAAATTGGATGCTGGAAGCAATCCAAGATGTGAACCAATTTATTTATAAGAAGTCTGTTGAACATGCCGAATTAGTCGGAATGGGAACCACATTAGTTATGGCAGCTTCTGTAGATAATCATTTTGTGATTGCCCACGTAGGAGATAGTCGTGCTTACACATATTATCGAGGCGATTTAACCCAAATTACTGAAGACCATTCTTTAGTCAATGAATTAATCCGTTCAGGAGAAATTACTGAAGAAGAAGCGAATCATCACCCAAGAAGAAACGTCGTGACACAATCCATTGGTGGAACCGAAACGGTTTCAGCAGAATTAAACACAGTTTCTTTATCTGAAATTGAAATGCTATTATTATGTTCAGATGGATTAACCAATATGGTTAGTCGTGAAGGCTTAATCAACTTATTTAATCAGCACCGATTTGAAGATAAATTTGGTGAAATGTTGATTAGGGCAGCAAATGATGCGGGTGGAATGGATAATATTACACTCATCCTAGTTTCGCAGGATTCTACGTCGGCGGACGGAGGCGAACACTAATGGAAATAGGAGAAAAACTATCAGGTCGTTATTTATTGACCGACACAGTCGGACAAGGCGGTATGGCAAATGTTTTCCTTGCGCACGATTTGATTTTAGACCGTGATGTCGCGGTAAAAGTTCTAAGATATGACTTCCAAGACAACAAAGATGCGATTCGCCGTTTTCAAAGAGAAGCGATGTCCGCTAGTCAGTTACTTCATCATAATATTGTTGAAGTGTATGACGTTGATGAAGAAGAAAATCAACAATATATTGTTATGGAATTTGTAAAAGGAACGGATTTAAAAACTTATATCCATCAGAATGCACCAATTTCTTTAGAATTGGTTGTATCAGTGATGAGTCAAATTCTTTCTGGTATTGATGTTGCCCATAAACATCGAATTATTCACCGAGATATTAAACCACAGAATATTTTGATTACAGGACAAAATGAAGTCAAGATTACAGACTTTGGTATTGCCATTGCTTTATCTGACACGTCAATCACTCAAACAAATACTTTACTTGGATCTGTTCATTATTTATCACCTGAACAAGCACGAGGAAGTAATGCGACAACTAAATCTGACATTTATGCTTTAGGTGTTGTTCTATATGAATTAATCACTGGGTCGGTTCCTTTCGATGGAGAATCGGCAGTTTCGATTGCTTTGAAGCATTTCCAAGAACCATTTCCAAGAATTAGAGAGAATTTAAATTATATACCTCAAAGTTTGGAGAACGTTGTTTTAAAAGCGACCGCTAAAGAACCGAAGGATCGTTATAACTCTGTTCAAGAGATGTTGCAAGACTTAAGTACAAGTTTGAGTGCCAATCGAATGAATGAAGCAATGTTTCAGCCTTCTGATAATTTAGAAGAAACGATGATTGTTAAACCAATTAAGTCGATTACTAGTGCTAGCAAAGCACTTGCAGAACAGATCACTGCTCCTGAACCATTAGATGAGGCGGTGTATCCTAGTTATGATGAAGTGGCGCCCATCTCTGCACCTAAACACAAAAGAGGATTTTTAGGTTTGATATTTGCAGCCATAATCCTGTTATTAATGGCTGGTGGAGGCTATTATGTATACTCGCAGATGATGCGGTATGTGAACGTACCAGACGTCACTGAAATGTCACAGAGCGAAGCTCTAGAGATATTGTCAGAGTTTGATTTAACTGTAAGTACTGTGACACAAGCGTGGCACAATACGATTGAAGCGGGTCATGTGATTTCGACAACACCAAGTAGTAATGAGAGAGTTGAAAGAAATAGCGACATTGAACTTGTAATGAGTAACGGGAAGGAACAAGTAGAAATTGGTAACTATATTGGCCAGATGTATGAACCGATACGTAGTCAATTAAGAGAAGCAAACTTTATTGTTGAACGAAGAGATTTAGCTTCTGGACCTGAAGATGAAGGGAAAATACTTGATCAAAGTATTGAGCCAGGTTCAAAAGTTGTCCCAGAAAACACAACAATCACATTAATTGTGGGTAGTTACTCTGAATCATTTACTATGCAAGATTTTTATAATTTATCTTACGATATGGTTGAAAACTTTGCAGCCGCTTATGGTGTAACTGTTGAAACAGAATATGAATACAGTGACTTCATACCAGAAGGCCAGATTATTAGTCAATCACCAAGTAATGGTACACCTTTAGTACCAGGAGATGTTATTGCAGTAGTCGTGTCTGCTGGGCCAGAAGAAGAGGAAGTCGTCACAACAACACAAAACGTTGAGATTGAATATGTTCCCACTTATGAAGAAGATGATGTCGAACAATTAGAGCCTTTACCTAATACAATTGAAATTTACATTGGGGACTCTAAAAATAACATTAATAATCTGCATACTGAGTTAAGTTTAGATGAAACAAAAACGATTAAAATACTGATGTACATTTCAAGTAATGGAACGGGTCAATACCGAATTTTACGTAATGGCGAAGTGTATTCCGAGAATTTATCAGTTTATCCAGATTAGTAAGCCATACGAAACTAGCCACAATTTTGTACTTGTGACTAGTTTTTTTGGTTTTATTAGGCTATCAGCTAGATGAGTCTGGCTTGTAAATTCAACATAAAAAAGCTATTGTATTAATAGCGACTATGCAAAAAGAACACATTATTTTAGTGATTTAACATAAGGAGGTTTTCATGAAAAAAACTACAGAACAATCATCTATAGTGGTAAAATCGGGTATCATCTACCAAGCAATTAGTGGCTTTTACTATGTTTGGAGTGAAGGAGAGTCTTATGCTACAAAGCCTAGAGGGAATTTTAGACATCAACAAACGAAACCACTAGTAGGCGATATTGTCAAATTCGAAGTTGATGAAGTAGACGATAATTCGAACAGTCGATTAATTGAAATCCAAGAACGATATAACGAACTTGTCCGACCAACAGTGGCAAATGTGGATTATGCCTTTGTGGTGACATCTCTTATTGAACCAGATTTTTCTTACAATTTATTGGATTATTTTTTAGTGTCAGTAGAAGCTAATAATATCCAGCCGCTTGTCTTATTAACTAAATATGATTTATTAGTTAAACAAAAAGGACAAGTAGAAGCAAAGGCCTTTGTAAGAAAAATATCCAAAGTTTATGAAGCGATTGGCTACACAGTGATTACTCTTGATAATAGTGAAGAAAGTATTGAGAAATTAACTGGCCAAATTGAAGCAGGATTATACGTGATAATGGGTCAGTCTGGGGTTGGCAAATCAACGTTATTGAACCGTCTATTACCGGAGGCTAAAATTGAAACTGCTGCAATCAGTGATGCTTTGAATCGAGGGCGACACACGACTCGAGAAGTGACCTTATACCGATTTAATAAAGGGATGCTTGCTGACACACCTGGCTTTAGCGCGATAGAATTTGCAACGCTAGAAAAAGAAGAACTTGCGTCTTGTTTCCCAGAAATTGCTGATGCAAGTGAGGGATGTAAATTCAGATCGTGTTTACATATTAACGAACCAGATTGTCATGTTAAACAGCTATTGACAGAGGGAAAGATTGCAGAATCTCGTTACAAAAATTACTTACAAATTTTTGAGCGAATCGAACAACGTAAACCGATTTATCGTAAGAAAGATTAATAAATCACTTGGGGGAAATTATTATGAAAATTGCACCATCGATGTTAAGCGCTAATTTTGCAACATTAGCAGATGAAATTAAGAATATTGAAGCAGCAGGAGCTGATTACTTACATATTGACGTAATGGATGGGATGTTTGTACCGAATATTTCTTTTGGTCCGATGGTATTCGGAGCACTTAGACCAATGACAAGCTTAATTTTTGATTGTCATTTAATGGTTCAAGACCCAGAACGATATATTGAAGCGACTGCTTTGGCAGGTGCAGATATTATTACTGTTCATTATGAAGCAACGAAGCATATTCATCGTGTGATTCAACAAATTAAGGCTCTTGGTAAAAAAGCGGGAGTTGTTATCAATCCTGGTACACCAGTTGCGGCGTTAAATGCTGTCTTATCAGAAGTTGATTTAGTATTGGTTATGACGGTCAATCCAGGTTTTGGTGGTCAAGTGTTTATTGAAAGTACCTTAAAGAAAGTATCAAAATTAAAAGATTTAAGGACAGAACACGGCTATCATTATGAAATCGAAGTTGACGGCGGAGTGAATGCTGAAACTGCTCGCCAATGTATTGAAGCAGGCGCTGATGTGTTAGTTTCCGGATCATATATTTTTAATCAAACAGATCGAAAAGCTGCGATTGATTCTTTACGAATTTAACAGAGATAAGGTGAAAGGAAAGAATTTATGTTAGTTAAATCACCTAAAGCTACTCAATGTGTCATTTTATGTGGGGGAGCAGATGCGCCAGATTTAAAGCGAGTCGCCCAACTGATTTCAATCTATTCGTCAACCTTTTTAGTGGGTGTCGACCGGGGTGGTTTGGCATTAATTAAAGCAGGTTATTCTTTAGACTATGCTTTTGGTGACTTTGATTCTGTAACGCCAGACGAGTTGGAGATAATCCGAGAACACAGTCATAAGCTTCAACAATACTCGCCAATAAAAGACGATACTGATATGGAATTAGCGTTAAGTATCTCAATCGAACGGTATTCAGAAGCAGACTATTATGTATTTGGTGGTATAGGAGAGCAGCAGGGTCGTTTAGATCACATGTTTGCCAACATATGGCTAGTCTATCAGCCACGATTTCAAGCAGTTATTCATCGATTACAGTTTATTGAGTCGAACCACGTGATAAAGTTTTATAAGCCAGGTAGCTATCAAATTCAAGCGAATAAACAGACGGATTACCTTTCACTGATTTCAATGACAGCGCTCAAGCAATTATCTATCCAATATGCCAAGTATGAATTGGATCCAGTTGACATTGCTTATCCTCGAGCGCTCATTAGTAATGAGTTTATCGATCAGCAACCAGTTCAAATTTCTTTTGAAGAAGGCATTATAATGGTAATGTGGGTAGAAGAAGAGTAAGACTTTTAGCATAGGAGAGATTGAATGGATAAAGCAATCATTTTATTAAATACAAAATTTAAACACCTTCAAATTGAAGAAATTGAAAGAATTGCTTCAGATTATCAAATTAAGTTTCAAGATGAGGTAAGTAAAGCGGATTTTGAAAAAGTGGAAATAATGTATGGTTGGAATAAAGCTTATACTCCAAAGGATTTAACAAAGTTTACACAGTTAAAATGGATTCAAGCCGCTTCCGCAGGTGTAGATTATTTACCAAAGGAAATTACACAAAACCCTCAAGTACAGATTACTAATATGAGTGGCGTGCATGCTGTTCCAATTACAGAATCTGTATTTGGCTATTTATTAGCTACTGGACGCCAATTATTTACCAGTCAAATGAACCAAGCAACGTTTCAATGGATTCGTCCAGCACATGAATCGTATTTTTCTTTAAAAGAAAAAACACTTCTTATATATGGAACTGGGAATATTGGACAAGAAATCGCTCGAATTGGACAAGCGTTCAACATGAAAACAATTGGAATCAATACGAATGGACGATCAATTGAATATTTTGAGGAAAGTTTATCAATGTCTGATTCACTGGCTGCGGTTGAAAAGGCTGATTTTATTGTAAGTACCTTACCAGCAACAGATCAAACACACCATTACTTTAATATAGAATGGTTTAGTCATTTAAAAAGTACGGCTTTATTCGTCAATATTGGCCGTGGCCAAACTGTTGATGAAGAAGCAATCGCCTCTGCTTTAACAAAGGGGCAATTTGCGGGAGCGTACTTAGATGTTTTCCACACAGAGCCTTTGCCTGAAACGTCAAAATTATGGCAGATAGATAACTTATTGATTACACCTCATATCACAGGGCATATCGCACACTTTGCGAACGAAACGTTCCCAATATTTAAGCAGAATCTAGAAAGTTATATCAATACAGGTAAGTTAAGTCGAAATATCGTAGCGAAAAATAAAGGTTACTAATAATAGACTAACAAGAGCAATACACTATAATGGTAAGCGAATAAGCTATTGAAAACTTAATACAAAAAAAGCCAGTGAGCTGAGAAAATTCTCAGTATTCACTGGCTTTTACTTGTTTGGACTGTTAAACAATCCCTTACTCATTTAATCAATTAAAATTAAACACGTTCAACTTTTCCGCTTTTCAATGCGCGTGCAGAAACCCAAACTCTTTTAGGCTCTCCATCAACTAGGATGCGGACTTTTTGTAAGTTAGCACCGAAACTACGTTTCGAAGCGTTCATAGCGTGAGAACGTTGGTTACCTGATCTTGCTTTACGTCCTGAAAAATAACATACTTTAGCCATTGTTTATTCCTCCTTTTTCTTGCAGGAGCATTAACCTCTGCATTTCATACCAAAATAATTTACCATATTATAGACAGCAAATCAAGGTTGGAATCAAAAAAAGTTAATACCTTTCAATATAACGCTGATAATACAGCATTATTAATGAAATTTTAAAAAAGAACTTTGTGCTCATACCTATTTATAATCTAGTAGGATAACTTAAGAGTTTACTAAGATAAAGCAATTTGACATAACAAAAGAAGAGTAATTTAAAAATTACTAGGCTAATAGAGTCTTTTATGGTAAGTTATATGATGTTTGTGAATCCAAATAGTTTAAGAATATCTCAGTATTTGCTATTATTGATGCGTGGAAGGCACTTTTGTGCTAAAATAATGAAGATATAAAACTTTATAGGAGGACTTTAAATGGCTATAAATATTCAAACACCTAATGGACATATCTCGCTGACGACAGACGTTATTGCGACTGTTGTGGGAGCTGCCGTAACCGATAACTATGGTGTTGTTGGAATGGTAAGTAAAAGTTTCATCCGAGATAATATTACTGAAATTCTTAAAAAAGATAACTATGCAAAAGGTGTCGTTATTTCTCAAGAAGCAAATGAAGAAGTAATGGTCGATGTTTACATAGTAGTAACATATGGTACGAAGATCTCTGTTATTTGTCAGAATATTCAACAAACCGTGAAATATAACGTAGAACAATTACTTGGTTTTGAATTAAGTTATGTAAATGTTCACGTACAAGGAGTAAAGGTTGATTAATTAATCGACCAATCAAGGAGGACAAAAGTTGGAATTAGAAAAGTTAACCGCATCTCATTTTCAGGCGATGGTCATTGCCGGAGCGGAACGCTTAAGTGAAAACGTAGAATTAATTAATTCTCTAAACGTTTTCCCCGTGCCAGACGGCGATACAGGAACGAACATGAATATGTCATTTCAATCAGGGGTAGAGAACTTAAGGCAAACAAAGACTGAGCATGTTGGTGAATTATCACAAGCTCTAGCTAAAGGATTATTAATGGGAGCTCGAGGGAACTCTGGCGTTATTTTATCTCAAATTTTTCGAGGGTTTTCTCAAGCAATTAAAGACAAAAAAACTCTAAACTCAGATGAGTTTATGGCTGCTTTTGTCGGCGGAGTTGAATCAGCATATAAAGCTGTTATGAAACCAGTTGAAGGTACTATCCTAACAGTTGCTCGTGAATCTGCGATTCGAGGCGAAAAGAAAGCTAAAAAATCTCAGGATATTATTGAAGTGATGAGTTCTATTGTTAGAGGAGCTAGTCAATCCTTAGATAGAACACCAGATCTACTACCTGTTTTAAAACAAGTTGGAGTGGTTGATAGTGGTGGTAAAGGATTGCTCTGTATTTATGAAGGTTTCTTAGCCGCTTTAACAGGTGAAGTGATTATTGAAACATCAGATAATGTATCAAAATCAGAACACTCACATGCGATTTTTGAAGCTGATAACGATATTCCATTATCAATGGATGATATCACTTATGGTTACTGTACAGAAATCATGGTACGCATCGGTGAAGGTCCAACTGTGAAGAAATCATTTGATTATGATGAATTCCGTAATCTACTTAACACTAAAGGTGATTCTCTATTAGTTGTGAATGATGATGAAATTGTTAAAGTTCACGTACATACTGAAAATCCTGGTGAAATTATGCAATTAGGCCAAGAGTTTGGCGAGTTAATCAAAATCAAAGTGGATAATATGCGTGAACAAGTTCGTGGTCTAGAAGCTGAAGATAAAGCGATGCAAGTTGATAAGTCGGCTCTTGTACCAACTGAACTTAAACCATTTGCTGTAATTGCCGTAGCGGCAGGTGAAGGCATGATGGAATTGTTCAAATCAATTGGTGTAAATGAAGTGTTATCTGGAGGGCAAACGATGAACCCTTCTACAGAAGATTTTATTAAATTAATTGATCGAGTGTCAGCAGAGAATATCATAATTTTACCAAATAATAAGAATATTATTATGGCTGCTGAACAAGCAGCTGAAGTCACTGATAAACCGACAGTAGTTATTCCAACAACTACAATTCCTCAAGGAATTGCATCGATGTTAGCATATAACCCAACTCATTCTATTGAAGAAAACAAAGCGTTGATGACAGAATCTAGTCAAACAGTTGTAAGTGGTCAAATCACTTACTCAATTCGAGACACTGAAATCGATGGCGTATCAATCAAAAAAGATGATTACATGGGCTTAATCGATGGGAAAATCATATTGTCACAACCAAACATCGAAGCTGCTTTACTTCAGACAATCGAGCATATCATAAATGATGATATGGAATTAATTACCATTATTATTGGAGAAGATGGCGATAATGAATTAGCAGAATCGGTTGCAGAAAGAATAGAAGCGAGCAATCCAGATGTTGAGATTGAGTTCGTTCTAGGTGGCCAGCCAGTTTATCATTATATTTTATCAGCAGAATAATAATGTAAGAAGACGTTTATACCTGTAAAGCATTGTGTGTCATCTTGTAAATTTTAATGATTTTGTTAATTTACACCTTAGACTCTGCTGAAAGACACAGGTATAGGCGTTTTTTTCTATTTATCAGAGGAAGCGACATAAAAGGCGGTGAAGTGAGTGTCTCAAACGAAAAGTTGGTTAGACTCGTTAGTTGAACTAAAGGGCATAGGGCCGGTTAAGGTTCAACAATTTCAACAAATTGGTATTTATAATATAAGAGATTTGTTTTTCCATTTTCCCTTTAGGTATGAAGATATTCAGATTCGTGACATAGAAACTATTCTTGATCAAGAAAAAGTAACTTTAAAAGGAAAAATCGTTTCAGAACCAGTTGTTCAGTATTTTGGACGCAATAAAAGTCGTTTAAATTTTCGATTTGCAGTAACAGATCACGATATTATTTCGGTCACTTTTTTTAATCAGCCTTACTTAAAAAACAGCATTCATTTAGGCGAAACAAGAGCAGTATATGGTAAATGGCAAAGCAATCAGCAGAATCTGATGGGAATGAAAATGATTAAACAAGCTGAAAATGATCAAGAATTCGCACCGATTTATCATACAACAAAAGGTTTAAGACAACCTCAGATTATCCAAGCGATTAAACAAGCATTCGAAGATTATTCAACTTTTATTCCAGAAATTATCCCCTCTTATTTAAATGATAAATACCAAATGCTGCCATTGGATCAGGCGTTATACCAAATGCATTTTCCAACAAACAAACAACAATCGAAACAAGCTCAACGGAAGATCATTTTTCAGGAGTTCTTTTTGTTCCAATGGCGGCTACAATTAGCCACACAAAGACAACATCAACTGAGTGGCACACGGATTCATTATGAAGTGGAAGAATTAAAAGAAGTGATTAAATCTCTACCTTATGATTTAACAAATGCTCAGAAAAAAGCAGTTAATGAAATATGTTTTGACTTAATGGCTAATTATCCAATGCGACGCATGCTTCAAGGAGATGTTGGTAGTGGTAAGACTTTAGTTGCTTTTCTTGCGATGATTGCGTCAGTTATTGCCGGCTATCAGACGTCCTTACTTGTACCGACGGAGATATTGGCCAAACAACATGTCAAAAGTTTTAACCGTATGTTTGAAATGACTGGTTTAAGAGCCGAGTTATTTGTTAGTGTGATGAACACAGTAGAAAAAAAGCAAATCATCGAGGGCTTAGCCAGCGGGCGTATTAGAATAGTCATAGGAACTCACGCTTTAATTCAAGAAAGCATTCATTTTAAAAATTTAGGTTTAGCAATTATTGATGAACAACATCGTTTCGGTGTAGGGCAAAGACAAGCAATGCTTAACAAAGGGCAAAGCGAACACTCAGTCAATTTGCTTCAAATGACTGCTACACCCATTCCAAGGTCACTCGCTTTATCTTTATATGGAGAATTAAGTGTGTCTACGATCGATGAACTACCGAATGGCCGAAAAGCGATAACGACTGTTCTAGCAGATGAAAAGAACATTGAATCTGTTTATGAAGCAGTAGAAGCAGAATTAGATAAAGGTCATCAAGTGTATTATGTTTTACCATTGATCGAGAGTTCAGAACATATGGAAGAAATTGAAAATGTACTTGAAGTGGCAGAGAAACTGACGCAACGATTCTTTAACTATCAAGTCGATGTGCTACACGGCCAATTAGATAAAGGTCAGCAGCAATTAGTCATGGAACAATTTAGTCGTAATGAAACACAAATTCTTGTTGCCACCACAATGGTTGAAGTTGGTGTGGATGTTGCAAATGCTACTGTGATTGTTATCCAGTCAGCAGAACGTTTCGGACTTGCACAATTACACCAGCTAAGAGGTCGAGTAGGACGGAGTGACTTACCGAGTTACTGCTTCTTAATTGCCAAGCCAACAACAGAGCAAGGGAAAGCTCGGATGAAAATCATTGTCCAGCATCAAGATGGTTTCTTAATTAGTCAAGAAGATATGAAAATAAGAGGAATGGGTGATGTATTGGGGCGTAATCAAAGTGGTTTGCCACAATTTCGTTATGCAAACTTGTTTGAAGATCAGCACATCTTGACTGTTGCACGTGAAGAAGTTAATGAGTTATTGAAACATCCAGAAAAACTTCTGGAGAGTGAACATAAAGCACTCGATCAATGGGTGGAGACCCAATTAATCGAAGCATGATAATAGGTTTGACTTATAGAGGAGGATATAAATGGTAACAATCGCAATCGATGCAATGGGTGGAGATAATGCTCCAGCTGCAATTGTCAATGGTGTTAATTTAGCCGTTCGTACTTATGAAGATATCCAAATAAAATTATTTGGTGATGAGGCACGTATCAATGAATATCTTGAAGCTCATGATAGAGTTGAAGTGATTCATACCACTGAAATTATTTCAGGTGAGGATGAACCAGTTATTGCAGTACGTCGTAAAAAAGAATCTTCGATGGTAAGAGCAGCTAAAGCCGTTAAAGAGGGTGAAGCGGACGTTTTACTTTCTGCAGGAAGTACAGGTGCCTTGTTAGCGAGTGGGCTACTGATCGTCGGACGAATAAAAAATATTGACCGACCAGGCTTAATGCCAGTCATTCCGACGATATCTAAAGAACACCCTCAATTTATTTTGATGGATGCAGGTGCTAATGCAGATTCTAAGCCGATTAATCTATTACAACACGCTATTCTAGCTTCTCAGTATGCCCGTGAAGTGTTAGAAATAGCTAAACCACGTGTTGGTCTGTTAAATAACGGGACTGAAGCAGGTAAAGGAAATGAACTAACTAAAGCTGCCTATGACTTGCTTGCAAACGAAGAGAGTATTCATTTTATTGGTAATGTGGAAGCGAAAGAACTATTAACAGGTTCATTAGATATTGCAGTAACGGATGGATTTACAGGCAATGCAGTGTTAAAAACTCTTGAAGGAACCTCTAAAAGTGTTTTCAGAGCAATTAAAGGGGCATTTACCGAAGGTAATATAAAAACTAAATTAGGGGCATTAATGATTAAAGAGGCGTTAGCTGATTTAAAAGATAATTTCGATGACACTAAAGCAGGTGGAGCTGTAATGCTTGGAGTAAAGGGTGCGGTTATTAAAGCGCACGGCTCATCTAATGAAGAAGCAATTTACAATGCGATTCGTCAAGCAAGAAAAGTGACACAAACTGGTGTCATTCAAAAAACGATTGATTTTTTTGAGGCTTAATATTATTTGTAATTCATAGATTTCTTGCTATAATGGTGAAAGGCTTTATTCAGATGAGATAAAAACTTATCCATTTGCAATAAAAATTTAAAAAACATAGACAATTTTCACTATTGACTGTAAAATGTGTAAGTATATTGAAAATGATTAATACACGTGGAGAGTATGGGAGGTGTTGTTATGACCCAAGAACAAACTATATTAGAAAAAGTAAAAGAAATGATTGTCGATCGTTTCGGCGTACAAGAAGATAAAGTTACTACTACGATGACCTTTGATGACTTAGGTGCTGATTCTCTAGATGTTGTTGAATTGGTTATGGAGTTAGAGGATACATTTAATATTCAATTTGAAGATGATAAAATTGAACAGTTATCCAATATTGGGGATGCTGTAGATTATATCGAAGAACTAAAAAAATAAGTAACTTATAGATAAACTGTCATAACTTGTCACAAGTGAAGTCATGATAGTGTCAGTACAAACGAAACGGAGGTACGAAATGGAGAACAATAAAGTTCTATTAGAAGTCAAAGACTTACATACTGGCTTTAGAATTAAAGATTCATATTTTGATGCTGTAGACGGCATTTCGTTCACTTTATCAAAGAATGAGAAATTAGCGATAGTTGGTGAATCAGGCTGTGGTAAAAGTACATTAGCAACAAGTATTGTAGGATTACACAACCGCCTAAACACACGCATCACTGGAGAAATCATTTATAATAATGATAACCTAGTGGATTATGATGAAACGCAATACAATCAAATTAGAGGCAATGATATAGGGATGATCTTTCAAGATCCATTAGCCTCATTAAACCCACTAATGACGATTGAAGCTCAAATTGATGAGGCTTTATACTACCATACAAAATTAAATAAAAAACAACGTCAAGATCGTGTATTAGAGTTGTTAGATCAAGTAGGGATAGCTAATCCTGTAAGAATGGCAGCGCAATATCCGCATGAATTATCAGGTGGGATGAGACAACGTGTTATCATCGCCATTGCTTTGGCATGTAAACCGCCGATTATCATTGCAGATGAACCTACGACAGCGCTAGATGTCACTATCCAAGCACAGATTCTAGACTTATTGAATGACATTCAAGATGAAACTGAATCTGGAATTATTTTGATTACACATGACTTGGGTGTAGTAGCTGAAACGGCTGATCGTGTTGCGGTAATGTATGCGGGACAGTTCGTTGAGATTGCTCCTGTTGATTTAATCTTTAACAACCCAAAACATCCATATACTCGTTCATTGCTACGTTCAATACCTCAGTCTAATGAAATGGCTGATGATGCGAGTGGCGAATTACACGTTATTCAAGGAGTAGTACCACCTTTAACACGCTTACCACGTAAAGGTTGTCGTTTTGCTTCACGTATCCCATGGATTCCTGCAGAACATCACGAAGAAAACCCTACTTTGCATGAAGTGGAACCAGGACACTGGGTACGTTGTACTTGTCATGAACACTTCCATTTCGAAGAGGAGGGACATTAATGTCAGAATTTATTAGAATAGAAAACTTAAAAGTTCATTATCCTATTCGTAGTGGCTTCCTTAATCGTGTAACCGATCAAGTAAGAGCGGTAGATGATGTGAGTTTAGTTTTTGAAGAAGGAAAAACTTACGGTTTAGTTGGTGAATCTGGATCAGGTAAATCAACAATTGGTAAAGCGATTATTGGGTTAGAAAAAATTACCTCAGGTAATATTTATTACAATGGTGAGGAAGTCTCTAAACAAGCACGTAACCGTCGATCAGAGTATCGTCGCAACGTTCAAATGATTTTCCAAGATGCTTTATCAAGTTTTAACCCGAAGCGTCGTATTAGCGATGTATTAGCAGAACCTATGCGTAACTTTTCAAACTGGACACCAGAAGAAGAACGTCGCCGCAGTATCGAATTATTAGAAATTGTTGGTTTGACTGAAGATGCATTAAACAAATATCCACATGAATTCTCAGGTGGACAACGTCAGCGTATTGGAGTTGCACGTGCAGTAGCTATCAACCCTAAATTAGTGATTGCTGATGAGCCGGTTTCAGCCTTAGACTTATCCGTTCAAGCACAGGTTTTAAACTTTATGAAACGTATCCAAGATGAATACAATATTAGCTATTTATTTATTTCTCATGACTTGGGTGTTGTTAAACATATGTGTGATGAATTAGCGATTATGTATCGTGGTCGCTTTACAGAGTATGGTAAACGAGCAGATATTTATGAAAATCCGCAACATATTTATACTAGACGTCTCTTATCAGCTATTCCGCAAATCGACCCAACAAACCGTGAATCCCATAAATTGGATCGCTTACGTGTTGAAAAAGAATATCAACAGAATGCAGCTAAATATTATTCTGAAGAGGGTCGAGTTTACGATTTGAAAGAAATTTCAGATTCCCATAAGGTCGCTTTGAAAGATGTTAGCTCTTTAACAGAAGGAGGCGTGCGTTAATTATGTGGAAAACAATACTTCGTCGAATCGTTTTAATGATTCCACAAATTTTCATTTTAAGTATTCTTGTATTCGTTCTGGGTTCGCTTATGCCAGGGGATGCCTTAACAGGTTTAATCGATCCAACGATTTCAGCAGAACAAGTTGAAGCAATGCGCGAAAAGTTAGGTTTAAACAAACCAATGCCAGAACGCTATGTAGACTGGATAACGAATGCGTTACAAGGGGATTTTGGACGTAGTTGGCAACATCGTCAACCGGTTCTATCAATTATTGGACAAAGAATTTGGCCAACATTATGGTTATCATTATTAACAGTCATTTTAACTTATGCACTTGCTTTACCTTTAGGTTTATTAGCAGGTCGCTACCAAAACACGTGGTTAGATAAAGGGGTTAACCTGTATAACTTTATTAGCTATTCAGTCCCATCATTTGTTTTAGGTCTTTTAATGTTATGGTTATTTGGTTATACATTAGGCTGGTTCCCAACACGTGGAACGGTAGGATCAAGTGTTTCACCTGGAACGGTGGACTATATCTTCTCACGCTTTAACCACATGATTTTACCAGCAGTAACATTAGCACTTCTAAGTACAACAGGTACAATTCAGTATTTACGTACTGGGGTAGTCGATGCTAAGACTCAAGATTATGTTCGTACTGCTCGTGCAAAAGGTGTACCGGAATCTAAAGTATACACTCGTCATATTTTCCGTAACTCTATGTTACCAATTGCCGCATTCATGGGTTATACGATTACTGGATTAATTTCAGGATCTGTCATTACTGAAACAATCTTTACTTACCAAGGGATGGGCTTACTGTTTATTAGTTCTATTAATAACCGTGACTTCTCAGTCATGACAGCGCTAGTTCTATTATTCGGTATGATGTCATTATTGGGTACGTTATTGTCAGATATCATTATGGTGTTTGTCGATCCACGTATTAGAATAAACTAGGAGGAGGCGATAAAATGGTATTAAATAAACAAGAAGTAGATGCTCAAACAACAGAAGTCGTACTTGAAGAGAACCATGAAGGCGCTCCTCCAGTCGGTTTTGAAATCATTCGTCGTGAGTTTGCTAAAGATAAAGTCGCACTAACTGCTTTTTTAATTCTTTTAGTAATCGTTTTAGGGGTAATCTTTGCATCGTTATTTATAGATTTAGATAAAGCAACGACTGTTAATATCTTTAATCGTTTTACACCACCAGGTGAGGATGGTTATTGGTTAGGAACTGACGAGGGTGGACGAGATGTATTTGCACTCCTAGTTGTAGGAGCGAGAAATTCCTTATTCATCGGTTGGACTATTACAATTTTTACTGCCATCATCGGAATTATGACCGGAATTATTTCTGGATATTATGGCGGTATTGTTGATGATATCATGATGCGAATTGTTGACTTTATCATGGTGTTACCACAACTAATGATTATTATCGTTGTTGTAACAATTGTTCGTTCATTCAACGTATGGACTTTAATTTGGGTACTAACAGCTTTTGGTTGGGTTAGTCAGACACGTCTATTTAGAACCGCAACATTAAGTGAAGGATCTAAAGATTATATCAGTGCTTCTAAAACATTAGGAACACGCGATTGGAAAATCATGTTTATCGAGTTATTACCAAACTTGAGCTCATTGATTATCACTAACTTAACACTAAGTTTCGCAGCAAACATCGGGATTGAAACAGGGCTAAGTTTCTTAGGTTTTGGTTTACCGGTAGGTACACCAAGTTTGGGTACTTTAATCGGTTACGCTAATAACCCAGATGTTATTGAGAATAAGACATGGGTATGGTTACCAGCGGTCATTCTTATGCTAGTACTGATGTTATGTATTAACTACATTGGTCAAGCGATGCAAAGAGCTGCTGACAGTAAACAACGTAGAGGTTAATCTAAACTAAACACCCAAAAGGGGCAGAAAAGGGCAACTGTAATAAGTTGTTTACCTTTTCTGTCTCTTTTTTTGGGGGAACGAAAGATGTCATACGAAGTGATAATTCTATCCTTAAAATTATTCACTACTTTCGACTGAAAGGATTGGCCATATGAATTATTAAAAAAACAGGTCAATATTGTAAGAATATAATGACGAACTATTAACTAGTTGTGAGTTAACATCGTTTTAGAAAATCTTTTAACATATTTAAATACTTATAAAATAGCCATATGCAAATTAATTCACAATGAAAACCAAGCAAATACATAGTCCCAAAGCCTATTCCAATAAATATAACCTGGAAAAAGGCTGTATAAATTATGATAATTGGAATCGCTTAAATAAGAATTGCACTCATTTAATTATCATAAAAATGAATGTTTTTTTAATAAAACTCTTGATAATCACTTAAGAAAACGTTATGATATATTTATGTAATGGCATTCACGCCAGAACGTTTAATTTATTTGGAGGGATATTATGAAAAAAGCATTAAGAAAACACTTTTCACTAGCAGCAACAGCCTTTACTCTAGGTTCTGTTCTAGTTGCACCAACATCAACTTTTGTATCTGCACAAGAAGATGGTGAAGAAGGCGTATTAAACTTTGAGACTGCTGTCACTCATGAAGGCGAAGCGATTGAAGGTGGAACGTTACGTTACGCATTAGTTGGAGATCCATTTGCAGGCGTGTTAAATAACATGCTTTATACAGGTAATCCAGATGCGAGCATCATCGGTTTCTTTAACGATGGGTTATACGGTTACGACTCAAGTTTCGCAATCGACAACTCAGGTTTTGCTGATATCGAATTTGATGTGGATAACAAACAAGTAACAATCTCAATTCCAGAAGGTACTTCTTGGGATGATGGTGAGCCACTAACGATTGATGACGTAATCTTCCCTTATTATGTAGTAGGACACCCAGATTATACTGGTGTACGTTACGGAGAAGACTTCCAAAACGTTGTAGGTATGACAGAATATAACGCAGGTGAAGCAGAAGAAATTTCTGGTTTAGAGCGTATTGATGACTATACATTAAGAGTAACATACATTAACTTTAACAACTCTATGTTACAAGCTGGTGGTGGAGTTTCTTCTTATATTGAACCTGAGCATATCTTAGGTGAAGTTCCAGTTGCTGAATTAGAAGATCACGAAGCAGTTCGTACGAATCCAGTTGGTTTCGGACCATTCCGTGTCACTTCAATCACTCCTGGTGAAGCTGTAAGCTTTGAAGCTAACGAATACTATTACTTAGGCCAACCTGAAATTGACAACTTAGTCATTGAAGTTGTTAACGCAACATCAATTGTTGCTGAGTTAAAAGCTGGTAATTACGACTTAGCGACATTACCTGCTGACCAATACGATACTTATAAAGATGCGACTAACTTCTCAGTAATTGGTCAAATCTCTAATGCTTATACATACATCGGATTCAAGCAAGGTTCATGGGATGCTGAAGCTGGAGAAGTGGTTCCAGACGACTCTAAAGTAACGTCAAGCAAAGCATTACGTCAAGCAATGGCATATGCGATTGACAACGATGCAGTTGGTGCAGAATTCTATTCTGGTTTACGTCAAAACGCTAACTCATTAATTACACCTAACTTTGAAGCTTACCATAACTTCGATCAAGAAGCTTATACATATGACCCAGAGAAAGCTAAAGAAATCTTAGCTGAAGCTGGCTTTGTGGATGGCGATGGCGATGGTTTTGTTGAAGACTTAAATGGCGAGCCATTTACTTTAGGTTTCGCTTCAATGTCAGGTGGAGAAGTTGCTGAGCCATTAGCACAATACTACATCCAAATGTGGGGTGAAATTGGCGTATCTGTCGAATTAGTTGATGGCCAATTAATGGAATTTAACTCATTCTATGACCGTGTTGAAGCGGATGATCCTGCAATTGATATCTACCAAGGTGCTTGGGGAACTGGTGGAGATCCAAACCCAACTGGTTTATACGGACGTACATCTGCCTTTAACTACCCTCGTTTCGCATCGGAAGAGCATGACGCTTTATTAGAAGCCATTAACTCAGATGACTCATTTGATGACGAATTCCGTGAGAACGCATTTAACGAGTGGCAAGCATACGTACACGAAGAATTGCCAGTAGTACCTACTTTATTCCGTTATGAATTAGTAGCTGTTAATAATCGTGTTTCTCAATACGATTCTGAAATTGGTTCAGACTTAGATTGGACACAAATCTCATTAACTGCTGACTCTCCAGTAGCTGAGTAATTTAATGTAACTTTAAACGAAGAGCCTCCTTGTGGGGCTCTTTTCATTTATTATTGGATAAAGCTTTTTAACCGAGTCGTTTTTAGGTATACTAATAAGTGCTAAATGTCAGTCTTTTAATCCGTTTAACCGAATAAGACGGAATGTTTTATGGTGAAGAATGAAGCTTATAAAAGTTTAATAAATACAATTGGAATTGGATAGGAAGATTTTATTTACTGAGCTACTTATAGTCATATACTGGTCAAAATGTATCTTGTTGTGAAAGAAAAAAGTGAAGAGGGTAAATATGAAACTAGCGTTAACAAAATTAATTGAAAAGAATACGGGGATTCATTTTAAGAATGCCCTGCTACTTGAGACAGCCTTTCAACATACGTCATTTGTTAATGAAAGAGCATCAAGGAAATTGGAACATAATGAACGCTTGGAATTTTTAGGCGATGCGGTCTTAGAAGTGATTGTGAGCGATTATTTGTATCATGAGTATCCAAGCGAGCCAGAAGGTCAATTGACACGTATGCGTGCACAGCTCGTACGTGAGGAGAGTCTAGCTTTTCTTGCTAAGCAATATAATTTTAATCGTTACATTCGTTTAGGAAAAGGCGAATTAGCGAGTGGTGGTAGTGAAAGGGATTCTATCTTAGCTGACTGTTTTGAAGCTTTTTTAGGAGCGGTGTATTTAGACCAGGGGATGGAAATGGCTAGAGAATGGTTAAACCGTGCTTTATTAGAACCACATCGTGTGATTTTAACAAAAGTGAATCTTGATTATAAGACACTTTTCCAGGAAAAAGCTCAACAAAAGGGTGCCGTTTTAATTCGGTACGAATTATTAGAACAATCGGGCCCAGCCCATAATCAAGACTTTACAATGGGACTTTATTTAAACGAACAACTAATCGCAAAAGGTTCAGGTAAAAGTAAAAAGCAAGCAGAAATGCAAGCGGCCGAACATGCTTTTGCTTTAGTGGATGAGAAAGGTAATATTAAATGCATTTAGAAAGAATTGAAATGACTGGATTTAAATCCTTTGCGGATAAAACAGTTATCGAATTTGACACAGGTTTAACGGCTGTCGTCGGACCAAATGGAAGTGGTAAGAGTAATCTTTCGGAAGCGATTCGTTGGGTATTAGGGGAACAATCAGCCAAAAGTTTACGTGGTAATCGCATGGAAGATGTCATATTTAATGGGACGCAAGAACGTAAGCCTGTAAATTTAGCAAAAGTAACATTGGTCTTAAACAACGAAGATCGATATTTGGATTATGATTTTAGTGAGATTAGTATTACGCGAAGTTATAATCGAAATGGTGATAGCCAATACTTTATCAATAAAGAAGTCGTCCGTCTAAAAGACATTGTGGATCTATTATTAGATTCCGGTCTAGGGAAGAACAGTTTTTCAATTATCTCTCAAGGTAAAGTGGAATCCATTTTCTTAAGTAAGCCCGAAGAGCGTCGAACTATCTTTGAAGAAGCAGCAGGCGTCCAAAAATATCAATATCGAAAAGTTGAGGCTGAAAGAAAGCTCGTCAGATCAAGTGATCATTTAAGTCGAGTGAAAGATATTATTCATGAATTAGAAGGCCAATTAAAGCCATTAGCCAAACAAAGAGAAGATGCTCTACGTTATCAAGAAAAACATGAAGCGTTACGCCGCTTAGAGATTTCTTTATATAGTTATCAAATCGCACAGTACCGCGATGACTGGAATAAAGCTGAAGATGCGTTAAAGACTTTGAATTCAGAAATTGAACAATTAGAACAAGAAAACAATCAGTTAAGTCGAACGCTGGAAAACGAGACACTAGAGCTCGATCAAATTACTCAAACACTTGATGTTAACTCTGAAGAATATCAAGTGAAAGGTCAACAATTAGAACGATTAAAAGCGCGTCAACAAATGACGGAGCAACAAATTCGTTTTAATCAAACCTCACTTAATGACAAACAATCTGCTTATCAACAACAGGTTGAACGTCACAGTAAACTTTCAGTTGAATATGATACCTTGTTGACACAGCAGACTGACTTTGGTGAGCAATTGACTAGGATGAAGCAAAAACTGAAGCAATACGAACAGAAACGCTCGATTTTAACAGGGGACGATCAAGCACAAATTGAGGAGATACGTGGACAGCTGATTGATTTTTATCAATTAGAAACGACAGCTCGTAATCAAATCACTCAGTTTAATGCAACGGTTACCCAACAAGGTGAACGTAACAAACACTTAACTTTACAACTAGAACAAGTAGCGACTTCTCTAGAATTGGCTGAAACAGAGTTTGCTAAGCATATTGAAGGTCAAGCTGAACATCAAGCCAATCAACAGAGTTTGCGACAGCAGTTTAACCGTTTATTAGAAGAAAACCAATTAACGCAGCAAAAGCGTCAACAAATGCAACAAACTTTATTTCAGCATGAACGCCATACGCAGCAAATTGATTCCAAGGTGTCGAATTTAAAGCATATGCAAGAAGACTATGCAGGTTATTTCGCAGGGGTTCGTGCTGTCATGAAGCAAGCCAGTCGTATGCGTGGCGTTGAAGGTACAGTGGCGGATTTGATTAATGTTCCTCAAGCCTATCAGTTAGCGATTGATACTGCCTTAGGGGGGAGTTTACAACATATTGTGGTGACAGATGATCAGTCTGCAAAGGAAGCTATTCATTATTTGAAACAACAAAAGGCTGGTCGTGCGACATTCTTACCGCGTACGAATATTAAACCGCGCATGTTGAACAATAAGCAATTAGAACAAGCTCAACAACACGTAGGCTTTGTGGGAATCGCGAATCAATTGGTGGAGTATGCAAGTCAAAATAACAATATTATCGCGAATTTATTAGGTACAACGATCATTATGTCTGGTATTGAAGAGGCACAACAATTAGCACGCCGCTTGAATCACTCGGTAAAAATTGTGACTTTAGAAGGTGACGTCTTAATGCCAGGAGGATCGATTTCTGGTGGACAAGCACGTAAACAACAGAATTCAATGTTAGCTCGTCAAAATGAATTAAAAATTGCTGAAGAGCAGTTACAAGTAGCTCAACAAACCTTAAAACAATTAGAAGATGACTGGCTTAAAGTTCAATCGAAAGAGCAACATTTGCATGAACAAGTGGAGAATAACCGTGAGGTGTTAAACCAAGCTGAAATTCAGTCGCAACAGCTACAACAAACCACTCATCAACTACAACAAACAATTAAGCAATTTCAAAATCAACAATTAATTTTAAAGGATGAATTAACGCAAGCAGAAGAAGTTGTCAGTGAGGCTGAAAAACAGTTATTGCTTGCAGAAAAAAACTTAGCAAAAGCGAGTCAAGGTATTGCTGACACCAATGAGACATTAGAACAGCATAGTTTAAGTCAAGAAGACCGCCAAAAGCAATTACAGCAATTGGAAGTTGAGTATAACGAATGTAAAACTCAACAAGCCGTGAAGCAAACGCAAGCTAGTCAATTACAACAACAAGTTGAAACGTTGACAGAGCAGTTAGCTGAAGTGACCGTATTCATTGAAAGTTATCAATTGAGTCAGCATCAAGATGAAACTGACCTAGACGAATTAGAAGCCGTGCTTGAACAAACGATTGTTGATATCAAAGAGATGACAGCAATCTTAGAACAACACAAAGCAGAACTTGCAAACTTGCGTGAACGTCGACACGTCTTGAGTGAAACCTCTCGTGCTAACGAACAAAAACAACGCGAAATAATTCAAATGACGCAACAATCTTATCAAAAACAAGCGAAACTTGAAGCTCAGATTGAAAAGTTCCAAGCTTTTATTGATAATCAGCTGGAATATTTAAGTGAAGAATACCAATTATCCTATGAGGCAGCTAGTAGCATGGCTGAGCCAATCGATACGATTGCCAAAGTAAATCAAGAAGTTAAGAACTTGAAACGAGAAATTGAACGTTTAGGTCCGATTAACTTAGCATCGATTGAAGATTATGATGTACTAAATGAGCGTTTTAAACATTTAGTAGAACAACAGGATGATTTATTAACTGCCATGTCTCAATTGAAAGAAACGATGGCTGAGATGGATAGTGAAGTCATTAAGCGTTTTGGAGAGACTTTCAGTGTCATCAACCAACAGTTTCAAAAGACATTTCGTAAACTATTTGGTGGAGGAAATGCAGCTTTACAATTAACTGATCCTAGTGATTTACTAGCAACTGGTGTCGATATCGTGGCCCAACCTCCTGGTAAGAAAAAACAAAACTTAGCTTTATTATCCGGTGGCGAGCGAGCTTTAACGGCGATTGCTTTATTATTCGCTATATTGGAAGTTAAGCCTGTTCCGTTTTGTGTACTGGACGAAGTAGAAGCGGCTTTAGATGATGCCAACGTTTATCGCTATGGTGAATATCTACAAGATTTTACAGAGAATACACAATTTATCGTGATTACTCACCGTAAAGGTACGATGGAACATGCCGACGTCTTATACGGCGTGACAATGGAACGTTCTGGAATTTCGAAACTGGCCTCCGTTAAATTAAGTGACTAAATTGTTTTATCTTTGTAGGTATAGCTCGTGGCTCTAGAATATGACTTTAACTATCGAAAAGTGTTATGATTATAGTACAGAGTAAGCTTTGAAGGGAAACTAATAAATGATTAAATTAATTGCAATTGATTTAGATGATACATTATTGACTGACGATAAAGTGATTACGGACCGTAATAAAGAAGCGTTACATTATGCACACAAAAAAGGAATCAAGGTGGTTCTTTGTACAGGTCGTCCATATTTAGCCATGAAAGACTTAGTAACTGAAATTGGACTGACTTCAGCGGATGATTATATTATTACGTATAACGGTGCTCAAGTAAGACGAGCAGCATCTGGTGAAGTAGTTGTAGAAAATATACTGACTAAAGCAGATGTTGTTGCATGGTATGAAGTGTTAATGGCAATTAATTTACCATTGGATGCAATCGATGCGCGGTATATTTTAGAACCGGTCAACTATCCAGAAGGTTATCCTTCTTTTTATTCAGAAAGAGTGAGTAATCTAGAAACCCAGACAGTGGATTTTGCTAGTTTAGCAGACGATCATAAAATCAATAAAATGGTCATTTGCATAGAACCAGAGCATTTAGATCGTCAGTTAGCTTTAATCGATCCGAACTTTATGTCAAAGTATTCAACGTTTAAATCGCGTACGTTTTTATTCGAAATTGTAGCTAAAGGCGTGAATAAAGGGAATACATTAAAACGTTTAGGTGAAGAATTGACAATTGCACCAAAAGAAATGTTAACCATTGGTGATCAAGAAAATGATTTAGCCATGATTGAATTAGCGGGAATAGGCGTGGCGATGGGAAATGCAGTGGATTCAGTCAAAAACGCAGCAGATTATATTACAGCTGATAACAATTCAAGTGGTGTTGCTCAAGCAATTTACCACTTTTTAAAATAAATTATTCTGTAGGGAGTGAGTTAAATGGGATTATTTGATCGAATAAAACGTGCCTTTACTGGTGAAGATAAGGTTGTTAAAGAAGAGATTCAAAAAGAAAGTTCCCCCGTCGTTTTCGACAGTTATGATAAGGGAATGGAAAAAACTCGTACGAACTTTACGAGTCTATTAACTGATTTATTTACAGGCTTTAAAGAAGTGGATGAAGATTTTTATGAAGACTTAGAAGAAACCTTCATCGGGGCAGATGTCGGATTTAATATGACATTGGCACTAACGGACGCTATACGCGATGAAATTGAATCACGTAATGTACATAAGCCCGAAGATGTAAAACGTGTGACATTAGAAAAAATGGTACAACTTTACGAACGCGAGGGTGGAGATGACTTAATCACTCTAAAAGAAAACCCAGATGGTCCAACGGTAATCTTATTCGTGGGAGTGAACGGGGTAGGTAAGACGACTTCTGTTGGTAAAATTGGTTATCAATTAAAACAAGAGGGGCATAAAGTTTTAATGGCTGCTGCTGATACTTTCCGTGCGGGAGCTGTGGAACAATTGAACGTATGGGGCCAGAGACTGGATATTCCAGTTGTTACAGGTCAAGACCAAGGGGACCCAGCTTCTGTCGTTTACGACGCTGTTAAACGTGCAAATGAAGAAGCATTCGACTATTTATTAGTTGATACTGCGGGTCGTTTGCAAACGAAGATCAATTTAATGGATGAATTAGCTAAAATTAAACGTATCATTGAGCGTGAAAATCCAAATGGTATTCAAGAAGTATTATTAGTTCTCGATGCAACGACCGGTCAAAACGCTCTAATTCAAGCGAAGCAGTTCAATGATGCTACGGAGATTACTGGACTTGTGTTAACTAAACTAGATGGAACGGCTAAAGGTGGCGTAGTCCTTTCGATCCGTTATGATTTAGATATACCAGTAAAATATATTGGTTTAGGAGAACAAGCGACTGACCTTCAAGTCTTTGATTCTGAACAATATATGTACAATTTAGTTAAAGGTGCTATTGAAGGATAACTATGACTCTACTTAGTCGAAACTCTAATGAGCGTTTCGACTTTTTTGTTTGCCCAACATGGGCAAACTTTAACGGGTGCAAGTCCCGAATGCGAGTTGCAGTGGTACGCATATAGTTGAAGACAAGGGTGTCCACTGTTAGGTGGAAACTGAAGGAAGTCTTAGATGCAACTCTGTTATGACGTACAAAAATCACACAAGAGGCGTGCTGCGCGGATAAGGCTGTAAAGGAAGCTGAAGTACTATTACTGCACAAGTTCAGCGCGTAGATGTGAATAAGCTATACTAAGTTAGACAGTATAGTTAAGTTAAGGTCCAGTAGAATGAAACCTAAGCACTTGAAACGGAGAGAATCTACCATGACTGAAAAAAGAGTACCCAGAATGTTTACTCCAGAATTAAAAAAACAAATAGTACGACGTTATAAAAGTGGAAAACAGATTCTTTCTGGACGAAGACAGCGCTAATTCTGATTCGAGGTTGGCTGGGCTTTGCTTATATCTATATCATGCTGACAAGTATCTTGCAAGCCAATCTAGAAGACCTTTACGAAGCAGCGAAAATTGGTGGGACAATTGCGATTCAACGCTTCAAAACCTCACATTGCCTTCTATTTTCCAGGTAGCTGCGCCGACATTCATTACGCAGTACACGAGTAATTTAATCATTTCTCGATGATATATTTATTTAATGAAGGCAGTCCGGGAAGTATTGAGAGTAATGCAGGGTCAACGGATATTCTGATATCTTGGATGTATATATTGACGACAGGTGGTTCACCGCAGTATTCAGTCGTTGCTGCAGTGGCACTCATGATTTCAGGGATTGTGACTGTTGTCTCGGTGGTCTCTTTCAAGAAAACCAATGCTTTTGATATGGAGAATTAATGATTAGAAGATGAAGTTCAGAGAAAAACAAGCAATTGTTAAGCAAGATTTTCACTTATCTCTTCATGATAACTGTTGCAGTGATTGTTATTTATCCTTTATTGACTACTGTGGCTTCTGCATTTAAAGCAGGTAACATGATTGCTTTCAAATTAGACCTCTCAACCACATGGACGCTAGAAAAATTCTGTCGTCTGTTTAAAAAGACACTCTATCTGACTTGGTACAAGAACACTTTATTTGTCGCCATATGCACGATGTTGATTCAAGTCACAGTGATTGTTTTATCAGGCTTCGCCTACAGTCATTACCGTTTCGTAGGGCGCAAGCAAAGTTTGATGTTATTTTGATTATTCAAATAGGCCTGACGATGGTTGCTTTGACGGCCTTCTATGTCATGGCTTTGTTATCCGGTGGTTTAGATCCATTTTAGTTTATCCCCTTGCTGTACATGGGCCAAGGAATACCGATGAACACCTAGTTAATGAGAATCTATTCTGATACAGTTCCAAGGGCTTTTGATGAATCGGATAAACTGGATGGTGCAGGTCACTTTAGAAGTGAAAACATTAGTTCGAGCAATGATTTCTGTCTAAGCATTATGGGCGTTTATGGGGTTTTTTGGTGATCACATGTTAGCTCGTTTTCTATTACGTTCGTCAGATAAAATAACCATTGCTGTCGGCTTACAAAGCATTATTTAATGATTCAAGAAATCAGATAGTCACTCTATTTGCTGCCGGTGCGATTCTAATGGCTTTACCGATTGTGCTATTATTCTTTTTCTTACAGAAGATTATTGCTTCGGACTTAACTTCCGGAGGGACGAAAGGATAGTTCGCAATCGACAAATTCCTATTGAGTTTTTTAAAACAATATTTTTGTTAAATAATTCATTGCTAAACGTGTTTTGGTTAATTCTGACATAACTGAAAGCTGACATTCAAGAGCAAGTGATTTTGTTCTAAGGAGACATAATTGTAAACAAATACCTAATAAAAGGTACCTTCTGTAGTAAATCAAAAAATGTAATATTTAACTGTGCACTAGATTCTGTTTCCGCAGACCTAGTGTTTTTTTCTTTGCCGTCAAGGATTTGTTCCATTTATAGTTTAAACTCATACAAGGCAAAGAGATAACTCGTCTTAAAGTTTAACGAAAGGATTATTTGCAGTATGATGAAGTTAGGAGCAGGTTCGATTTATATTCTGTAAAAAGGAGGAAATAGCGTGTTTAAAGATCGGGAAGACGCAGGCAGGCAATTAGCTTTAGTAGTTGCGATAACAAGGCCAAAGGAGACCGTAGTGTTAGGCTTACCTCGAGGTGGTGTTCCACTAGCTGTTGAAGTGTCACAATATCATCAGACAGCGCTAGATATCATATCGGCCAAAAAGATTGGTCATCCACTGAATCCAGAATTTGCAATCGGAGCAGTAGCAGAAGGTGGTCGTCCCATTTATAAACAATCGGAAGTGGCACAGGTGGATAATGACTGGTTAGAACAACGATTGGAAAGTATTCATTCTGAGATGGCAAAGCGACGCAAACAATATGATGCGATAATCAAAGGGAAAATTTTGGAAAATCAGGATGTTATCATTGTTGATGATGGTATAGCGACTGGACAGACGATGATTGCGGCAATCGAAGCCGTTAAAGAAAGAAACCCCCGTAGCTTAGCAGTAGCTGTTCCAGTCATTGCGAGTGATACCTATCGAGCTTTAATAGAGTTAGTGGATGACGTTTATGCTGTCATGGTAACCGATCATTTTCTAGGCTCAGTCGGTGCATATTATCAGACTTTTCCACAAGTTAGCGACCAATTAGTAGAAGCCTTACTTAAAGAATATGGCTAAGAAGAGTGATGTTAGCCAGTAAAATGTAGTGTTTAATAAACCCTTGTGGCACATAAGTCGGACGATTTATGCTGGCTTGGTAAGTGATTAGAAAGTTGTTTATTTGGAACATGTTTCTGCTTGCATTGGCCGTGCCCTTGCTATAAAGTTATAATAATAAAGACGTAGAATGGAGGAGTTATAATGGCAGATTTTAAATTTGAGATTCAAGAGCATTTAGCGCAATTATCAACCAATGCTAAAGGTTGGTCAAAGGAACTTACATCGGTAAGTTGGAATGAGCGAGACGCGAAGTATGATATCCGCGAGTGGAGTGAAGATTATTCTAAAATGAGTAAAGGCTTGACCTTTACAGCTGAGGAATTGCGTTTATTGCGCGACGCTTTAAACAAGATTGAGTTAGACTAGATGACTGAATTTAATCTGAAGGATTTTCAAGCTTATTTAAGCGATAAATATCAAACAACTACGAGTTCGACAGGGCTTTTTATGAAATTAGTGGAAGAGATTGGCGAGGTAGCTGAGGCGTTGAATCAGTTAGAAGGACGTAAGCCAGCGGTAGAAGACAGTTCTTTAGCGTATGAGCTAGCTGACGTGCTGCATTATGTCGTCGCGATTGCCAGTGTTCATCAGATTGATTTAAGCCACACGATTCTTGAAAAAGATCAACTGGCAGTAATTAAATATCAACACCCAATCAATTTAAAAGAGTATCTATCAAGCAGCAATTAATAAAAGACTTCCCACCTTTCAAATACTGAAAGAAGTGTGAAGTCTTTTAATTTAAGTTTAAATAGCGCTAGTTTGTTTTTGAGCGTCTTGCTTCGTATGTAGAATAAATAAAACTTGACGAGCGATAGGTTGTGCGATTAAGGATTCAACTGCAAAGGCAATCGCAAAATTACGCGGCCATTTGTGGAAGAATGAATAAATTGGGCCCATTGAAATTAATCTTTGTCCAATCCATGATCCAATAACTGTTAATAGAACTGACATTCGTAAAACATTACACAGAATATTGATTGTGATTTTAGAATTAAAACTATCATCTTTAGCGACAATTTTGCTGATAATTTATCGGCAGGAGCGTGACTCAACAAGACTGGAATAACGACTGCTACCCAAATAAAAAGGAGAGTTGTTAAAGTTTGAACCCAGTTTTGGAATGAGAAACCAATCTCAAACATCGTAATTAATGGGGCGATAATAAGGAATGAAAGTACTGAAACAATAGCTAGAAACAAAAGAAAACTTTCGTTGATCTAGGTAAACGCATGTGAAAATCCATTTTCTCCTCCATTACGGCAAAAAAAACCAACAATCCCCCATTAGAAAGAGGGGTTGCTGATCAATTATACGCAAATTATTTTTTTACTGAATTTTAAAAGTCCAAAAAGTCTACCACATTAAAAAAATATTTCTAAAGTTATTTTTAAAAGTGTAATATTTCTTGTTTTAAAGCAACAGACAGACCACTTGACTAAATTGGTAGTACTAAATATAGCGTGATTGCTGCGTCAGGAAAACATTTTTAATAATAAAGACAATCATGAAACTAATAAAGGACACAACAGCCACCATCGAAGAGATAGAAGTATTGAAATAAAGTCCGATAAAGTAGCCAATGCAACTGTTAATTATGGCAATGATGACCGAGGTTAGAAGTAATTTTGGGAAAGACTCCACCAACAAACGAGCAGTCATGGCAGGTGCTGCCATTAAGGCAATCACAAGGATTGCCCCGATGCTTTCAAAGGATGTGACTGCCGTTAAAGAAACTAAAGTCATTAAGATGAAATCTAGCAAGTTAACTCGGATTCCAATTGTCTGAGCGTAAATCCGGTCAAACAAGCGTATTTTAAGCGATTGGTAGGTAAGTAAAATAAAACCTGAATTGAGTAATAAAACAAAAGCCCCTTGAATAAAAGCAGTCGGTAATTTTACACCTAGCAATTCAGTGCGTTTTAAAGGCGACAACTCCACTTGACCTAATAAAACCATGTCGATGTCTAAATGAACATTTGTATAATATTTTGAAATAATCAAAACAGCAATGGCGAAGAAAAATGGGAAAACTAAACCAATGGCTGCATCGTTAGCGACGCGTCCGGTTTTAACTAACAATTCGATAGATACAACTGTTATCACTCCGAATAATGTGGCACCTACAATTAACCAAGGGGAGGACAGATCACCGACAAAATAATAAGCAACCACAATCCCTAATAATATCGTATGAGAAATGGCATCCGCCACCATTAGACTCTCCCTTTGAAGTAATAGGCTTCCCATTAAACTACAAGATGCTGCAACAACACAGAGCACATATAAGATTTGAATCATGAGACAACCTCCTGTGATTTTTTATATAAATGTTCCATCAGAATGCCTTTTGGCCCGACTATTAATGAGAAGAGGGCAATGATCGTCAACACAACAACAATCATTGGACCTGTTGCGATATTAGTAATGACGGTACTCAATAATGTACCAAGAAAAGCCGCTATAGTTCCGAACAGACCAGACAGCCAAATCATACGAGGGTAGGCGTTGGTCCATTGTTGGGCAGCAATCGCTGGTGCAATGAGCATACTACTAATCAATTTGGCTCCGACTGCTTGGAGGCCGACTGAAATCACCAGTAAGCCCATGAGTAAGAGTAAATGACTAATCCAACTGGTATTAATACCAATCGTTTCTGCAAATACTCGGTCAAACAGCGTGATTTTTATTTTAGGATAAAATAACCAAAAGACACTTAAGACTAAGACAGTGACCATCAGAATTAATTCTACATCCGAACGCATCAAAAAGGCAGCTTGTCCCATAATATAAGTATTTAAGCCAGCGAAATTGACCGTTTGATAACGAGGATTCGTCTGAACAATATTATAAAGTAATAGACCTAAACTAAATAATGATGATAAAACCAAAGCGAGTATACTCTCATATGGGAATTGACTATATTTACGAATAAAGCCGATCAGCCAGAAGGCAATTAAGCCAAAAACGATGGCACCTAAGAGTAAGACGCTCGTTTGACGCGTTTGAAAAATCATAAAAGCAAGAATAACGCCAGGATAAACCGCATGACCAATTGCATCTCCCAACTGGCTTTGTTTTTCTAGTACAAAGGTCGTACCAACAATGCCAGACACTAAACCAAGTGCCATACTCCCGAGTGCGACCACCCAGAAAAAGTAATCGAAAGTAAAATTACTAACCATGATGAACACTTCCTTTTTTCTCCATGTGATTATCTGAATAGAATTCACGACTGGTCGTGATGCCGTGATAAGTTGTATGGATGTTTTCAGGTGTAAAGATATCTTGGATAGAACCACTAGCAATCAATTGACGATTAATCAGAATGACCGAATCAAAGTATTCCGGTACGGTATTCAAATCATGGTGAACTGTGATACTTGTTTTACCACCTTGTTGAAAAGCAATCAGTTGATCCATTATCATCTGTTCACTTTTAAAATCAACACCCGCTAGTGGTTCATCTAAGAAATATAGATCAGCATTCTGGGCAATGGCCCGTGCAATAAAGACACGTTGTTTTTGTCCACCGGATAGCTGATTAATTTGACGTGCTTTTAAATCGGTTAGTTGCATTTTTTCTAAGGCTTCGTCGACCACTTGTTTTTGTGTTTGTGTAATGCGTTGGAAGGCCCAACGCTTTGATGTGACACCCATTAACACCACGTCATAAACTGTAGTTGGGAATTGCCAATTTACATCGGAAGTTTGCGGAACATAAGCAATCCGGTGGCGTACTTTAGCTAAAGGTTCGTCAAACAAGTGGATGCTTTTACTGTTGGCATTGACTAAGCCAAGAATCGCTTTAATAAGAGTCGATTTACCAGCTCCATTGGGCCCGACAATGGCTGTGCGAACATTGTAAGGTAAGGTAAGAGAAACGTTATCTAAAGCGCGTGTTTGTTGGTAATGTACGTTTAAATCTTCTATTGTCAGAATGTTCTTTTGCTTTGCTTGATGCATGATAAAATCCCCCTAGAGACAGTGTTTATTTCGTCAAATGCTTGACGATTAAAGAAACGTTGTGTTTGTACATGTCGATGTAATTGTCATTTGCTTGGCCACTCGCAGCTAAAGAATCTGAATACAAGGTGTTCCCCTCACTACCAACGACAATCACTTCACCACCTAATTGACTTACGCCTTCTTGAAGTTTCTCCATCGCCTGTGGGTTAGATGTAGTGTCTAAGAAGATAGCCGGTATTTGATGTTCAATGATAAACTCAACCGTTTGAATGATAGCTTCGTTAGACACTTCAGCTTCAGTACTAATGCCTTGTGGTGCATAGACCGTGAAGTTATTCATTTGGGCAAAATACTCAAAGGCATCATGGGGAGTGACTAAAATTCGTTCGTCAACGGCAAGTAAGGCGATTTGCTCATCAATCCATTCACCTAATGCGTCGAGTTCTGATATGTATTCAGCGGTGTTCCTTGTATATAAGTCGGCATGTTCAGGAAAGGTATTCATTAAATGATCACGTGCTGCTATGACGGATTGTTTATATAAGTCCAAGTTGAACCAATAATGTGGGTCAATTTCGTTAGAGTCTTCTGCGACAAAAATTAGCTGTTCTTTGGGAAAGTTGTCTGTGACAGAAAAACCATAATCTTCCAGAGCGGTTGCCATTTGTGCTTCAAAATTTAACCCGTGATAAAGTAATAGATCTGCTTCAAGTATTTTGGGTAAGTCACGAGCAGACGCGTTATACAGATGTGGGTCACCACCTGCCGGGATAATCAGTGAAATATCAACTGTATCTTCTGCGATGCGTCTCACAATATCTTCAAGGAAACTGGTTGTGACAGTGACTTTAAGTAAAGACTCCTCCTGTGCCTTGATTGGTAAGGTTGTTGACCTCAGTGCGCAAGTAAACAAAAGTAGTAGAACAATGATTGGGCGAATGAATAAGAATTTTGTTTTGATAAACATTTGAAAGCTCCTTTTAATAAAGTCTAGCGAATGTTTTAGGTGCACCTAAAACTTATCTAGTGACATTATAACTTGAGCAACTTTTAAAATCAATAGGCGCGCCTAAAAAAAGAGATTGATTTGTTTCACAATAAAAAACATGATAGAATAAAGGTTGCATTGAATGAATCAAGAAGGGGTGAGGGCTTGTCACAAAGTCGAGAAGATTATGTGAAATTTATTTATGAACATTCCTCAGGCGATTCGGTATCGAATAAGATGATTGCCCGAGGCCTTCAGGTTTCGCCGCCTTCTGTTAGTGAGATGATTCATAAGTTAGCCAATGAAGGTTTAGTCAACTACCGACCTTATTATGGTGCCAAACTTACTGAAGCGGGTGAGAATATGGCGAGAGAATTGATTCGAAAGCATGAGATTTGGGAATATTTTCTTGAGCATAAGTTAAATTATACAAAGGAAGAAGTTCATGATCTGGCTGAAATTTTAGAACATTCCACGCCGCTAGACCTGGCCGATCGTTTGGCTGAATTCATAGAGTATCCCAGTTTTTCGCAGGTTCCACTTGAAAGGGAGTTAGACGATGGCTATCCATAAAACCTTACGTATGAATCAATTGTTTGATTTTTACCAAGCTCTGTTAACCGAGAAACAACAACAAATGTTGGAGTTATACTATGAAGAGGATTTGTCACTAGCTGAAATTGCGGAACACTATGACATTAGTCGACAAGCGGTTCATGATAATATTAGACGCGGTGAAAATGCACTCGAAGATTATGAAGCAAAGCTTGAATTATTAGGACGGCGAACAGCGCGTATGACGATTTTTTCGCAATTAGATGTATTAGAGGACGTGCCTGAGGCTGTTTGTACTTTATTAAATCAATTAAAAGCAATTGACCTCACTTAAAACGAGGCAAATAAAAGATTATCCAAGTTAAAGGGGAAATAACATGGCATTTGAAGGATTATCCGAAAGACTTCAGTCAGCGATCAGCCAAGTCGGAACTGGCGGTACTATCACAGAAGCTGACTTAAAACAGATGATGCGCGAGATTCGTCTCGCATTACTAGAAGCTGACGTCAACTTTCAAGTTGTAAAGACTTTTGTTAAAAGCGTTAATGAGCGTGCTTTAGGGTCTGACGTTTTAACGTCACTATCACCAGCACAACAAGTACTAAAAATTGTAGATGAAGAGTTAACAGCTTTAATGGGCGGCGAAAGAGAACCGTTAAACTTCTCGAAGATGCCACCAACGGTCATTATGATGGCTGGTTTACAAGGGGCTGGTAAAACAACAACGGTTGGTAAATTAGCGAAATATGTGAGCGAAAACGGCAAGAAGAAACCTTTATTAGTTGCGGCTGACGTTTATCGTCCTGCAGCGATTGATCAATTAGAAACGATTGGTCGTCAATTAGGTTTTGAGGTATTTAGTCGTGGTACTGAGGCGAATCCAGTGGATATTGCATCTGAAGCGGTCAGTCAAGCACGTATGAATGGTAACGAAGTGGTTATTATTGATACGGCCGGTCGTTTACATATCAACGAAGAATTAATGGATGAGTTAAGTAATATTAAACAAGCCGTTAGCCCGGATGAAATTTTATTAACGGTTGATGCGATGACAGGCCAAGATGCCGTCAATGTTGCTCAATCATTTAATGAAATATTGGATATAACTGGGGTTGTTATTACGAAGTTAGATGGTGACACTCGTGGGGGTGCTGCTTTATCCATCCGTTCAATTACAAACAAGCCGATTAAATTTACGGGTCAAGGAGAAAAACTTGATGCTTTAGAACCATTCTATCCAGAACGTATGTCAAGCCGTATCTTAGGTATGGGTGACATGATGACTTTAATTGAGAAAGCTCAAAAGGACTTCGACGAAGAGCGAGCGGCTGAAATGGCCGATAAGATTAAAGATGCGAGCTTTGACTTTAACGACTTCATCGAACAGATGGAACAAGTGACTAAGATGGGATCAATTAAAGATATTCTAAAAATGATTCCTGGTATGAGTAAAGTTCCAGGAATTGACGAATTAAGTGTAGACGATAAAGACATCGGTCGTGTAAAAGCGATTGTCATGTCGATGACTCCAGAAGAACGTCAAAATCCCGACATCATTTCACAAAGTCGCCGTCGCCGTATTGCAAAAGGGTGTGGTCAAACATTAGCAGAAGTTAACCAAATGATCAAACAATTTAACCAGTCACGTGACATGATGAGTCAAATGTCGAATGGTAAGACAGGCGGCATGAAGAAAATGATGCGTCAAATGCAACAAATGGGCGGCGGCGGTGCCATGCCTGGAATGCCAGGTATGCCAAGCATGAATGACCGCGACTTCATGACACCAGAACAGCTTCAAGCTGAAAACGAACAGAAGAAATTACAACGTATGTTGAAAAAGAAAAAGAAAAAACGCTAAATTTAACAGCCACCTGCTTGTCTTGAAAATGACGAGCAGGTGGCTGATTTTTGTAATATAAGGGCTTATAAGTTTTATGTTGATTTACTAAGCTGTGTACTTCACTCAACTTATTGTTTTCAAAGGCAGAGGTCGCTTTCAAAGCCTCACTAATGTTCGTGCTTTTCCGATTGAATCGAAAAAGCTTTCGAAAACAAGTCGCTGAGCTAGATTGAGTATTCCAACAAAAGTGACGCTGTATTATCTAGTCAAGAATGCTGAAGTTCTTGGAATTATCCGAGGTTTTCTGACGTTCCGTTAGGCATCCAATGACATGTGGCTCCTACCATGACGTTCCGTTAGGCGTCCAACGGCACGTGGCTCCTACCATGACGTTCCGTTAGGCATCCAATGGCACGTGGCTCTCTCCATGACATTCCGTTAGGCGTCCAACGGCACGTGGCTCTCTCCATGACATTCCGTTAGGCGTCCAACGGCACGTGGCTCTCTCCATGACGTTCCGTTAGGCGTCCACTGGCACGTGGCTCCCACCATGACGTTCCGTTAGGCGTCCAACGGCACGTGGCTCTTTCCATGACGTTCCGTTAGGCATCCAGTGGTGAGTTTAATAATGTTTTAGCTAATTCCATCCGAACGGTGACGTTTGGATTAACGATTTGTGAAGTATGCAAATCACCGGCTAAGGATAGTAACATACCTGCTTGATTTAGTGTCAAATGGCTAATTTGAGTGACTAAGTCTGTCATATGGTCAATCGCCAATTGGCTTGCGGCTTCCAATGTTTCGCGTGATCCAAGTGTAATCCATAGATCATCAGTTTCTATTAAAGGTAAAGGCAGTGTGAAATCTTTAAGTACTTCGACTTTAACTGTGACTTCGCCGGCAATTTCTAAACCAGCTCCCATTATCTCGCCGTCTCCCATCGTGGCATGTAGATCACCCAAGGCTAAAAGTGCCCCTTCAACATTAACAGGTAAGTAGAGTATACTGCCTTCTGTCATTCGTGTCGTATCAAGATTTCCGCCGTGATCATGAGGCGTTCCTGTATTAATTCCTTCACCAGCTGGAGCAGTGCCGATGACTCCAATCATTTTACGCAAAGGTATTTGAATACCTTTGTAGTCAACGTGTGTGTCTGAGACTGGACAAATAATGGTTTCTTCAGCTTCTATGCGATGTGCTAAACGACCAAGGCCAGGGGCGGTGACAATCGCTCCTTTATCGGCAAGGCTAATTTTTTCAATCGTTACTTTTAAAACATCACCAACTTCTGCACCTTGAATAAACAAGGGTCCGGTAGCTGGATTTACCTGACTAAAATCAATCGAACTCACTAAATCATCTTCAGTTAACACAGTATTCGAAAAACAATCTAAGGTTTCAAAAATTACAGTTTCACCATTATCAGCGGTTATAGCGGGGGCATTATGACGATCCATTGTAAAAATTACATGTTCACTCGAAATTTTCATTAAGTTTCCTCCTTGATTTGACTATAACTATTAGTATGGTTAGCTGTTAGGCAAAAGTCAAAGTTAATGGTCACAGAAATGGTAAACTAAACTTAAAGAAAAAATGCTAATTAAGGCTTGACCTTAACGTAACGTGAAGGTTTATGCTATAGAAGAGAGGTGAGGTAATGGAATATTCAATTAGTCAGTTAGCAAGAATTTCAGGAGTGAGTGCACGCACTCTGAGGTATTATGATGAAATAGCGTTGTTGTGGCCCAAACGAATTAACTCAAGTGGTTACCGAATTTATGGAGCGAAGGAAGTCAATTTGTTGCAACAAATACTATTCTATCGTGAAATTGGAATTAATCTAGAAGAAATTAAGGCGATAATTTATGCAGAGGATTTCAATCTTCAGGAGGCTTTAGAAAATCATTTACTTCAACTATCTCAAGAAAAGAAGCGGATTGAACGTTTAATGAGTACTGTGAATGACTCAATTCAAGCGCTAAAAGGAGAGAGAACAATGACAGATAATGAAAAATTTGCGGCTTTTAAACAAGAACTCATTGACGATAATGAACAGAACTATGGTCAAGAAATTAGAGCAAAATATGGAGAAAAAACAGTTAATGCTTCAAATGCTAAAATGGCGAACATGACCGAAGAGCAATGGTTGGAGTTTCAACATTTAGGTGAATCAATCAATCAGAAGTTGGCGATTGCGATATCGGATGGTAATCCAGCTAGTGAATTAGCTCAAGAAGTCTGTGAACTACATCGACAATGGTTACTATTTTCGTGGCCGGAAGGGCATTATAGTCCTGAAAAACATTATAATTTAAGTTTGATGTATGTGCATGATGAAAGGTTTAAGGCTTATTATGATGGGATAACACCAGGTGCAGCTGAATTTTTACATAAAGCGATTGGTATTTATACTGCTATGGAAAATTAGGTGGCTGTTTGGTCAAGAAGACAGGAATGTCATTCGATGATGATCTATAAACGAAAAGAACCGTAAACAATCCTAATACCTTCGTGTTTAAAATAGGACACTTCTTTACTTAAAAAAATTCCGAGTTGACAATAATATTTACTGCTGTATACTGTTGAGTTGTAAAGTAATTACATAAAATTTTAAATGATTTGTTAGGCGAGGCTCCGCTACAAACACAGGCTACTGCCCAAAAACGTCGAGAGACACCAATGGGTATAACAGGAATTGTCGATATAAGGCTCTTCTTAACGTAGCTAAAAATAAACAACTGTTTATTTTTTACGTTGTAACGTGCTAAAGCTCCACGAAGAAATCACAGAAGCTTTTTTTGTGCACTTTTGAGCCCTCACTAACGATTAGTGGGGGATTTTTTGTTTTTATTTTATAGTTTATGAATGTTTGATGGGAGGGAACAATATGGTAAAAAGTTGGATCTAATAAACAATCTATTAAGTTGTCGTTTAGGTTACTTACGAGCAGTCGCTCAAGCATTAAAAGGAGGTTGAAAACAAATGGATGATAATAGTCGAAAGAATCGCAGCTTTAGGCGGAAAATGAATCAAAAGAATATAAACAAGTTATTATCTATTTGTTTGTAACCACCTGAAAATTAACTGCCTGAAGCCCAAACATAGAAGGAGGCAAACACATGTTATTACTAATAATTGAGTTGGTTGTTTTTATTGGTATTGCACTGTTGTTACTAAATCACTTCTGGGGAAAGAAGGTAAAATAATATGACAAAAATGAATAATAACCGTAAAGTGGACTACAACCACTTTGCAGAAATGAACATAGCTGAAATTATGCAAGAATTTAAAACAACGATGCAAGGTTTCAGCGAAGAAACAGCAGCAGAAATTAGAAAAGAATTTGGTAATAATGAAATTGAGTATGGTGAGAAAACACCATTGTGGTTAACAGTACTAAAAGCCTATTTCACACCATTTACCTTAATTTTATTAGCATTAGCTGCAATCTCATTTGTGACTGAGTTTATCTTAGCAGATGCAGGTGATAAAAGTTTGGTAACTGTATTGTTAATTGTAGTGTTAGTTGTGATTAGCGGTACGATGAGCTTGATCCAATCGGTTAAGGCAAATGATGCAGCGGAAGAATTACAACAAATGGTAAAAGTTACCACGGCAGTAAAGCGTGATGGTCAGTACCAAGAAATTCCATTACAAGATATTGTCATGGGTGACTTAATCAAGTTATCCGCGGGAGACATGATTCCAGCTGATTTACGAATCATTCAATCAAAGGACTTATTCGTATCACAAGCTTCACTAACAGGGGAGAGTTATCCTGTTGAAAAGAAAGCAGAATTAGGCACAGAAGCTTCCGATAGCCCAACAAACTTAGAAACCTTAGCATTTATGGGGAGTAACGTTATCAGTGGTAGCGCTGAAGGAATGGTAATTGCAACTGGCAATCAAACAATGTTTGGTCAAGTTGCAAAAGAAGTTACGGCAGACGCACCTAAGACAAGTTTTGAAATCGGCATCGAAAAAACATCGCATTTATTAATTCGTTTCATGTTGATTATGGCACCCTTAGTTGTGTTAATTAATGGTGTAACGAAAGGTGACTGGTTACAAGCGTTACTATTCGGTTTATCTGTAGCCGTTGGTCTAACACCGGAAATGCTACCAATGATTGTAACAACGAACCTAATTAAAGGTTCTAATGCAATGGCTAAGGAAGGTACTATCATTAAGAATATCAATTCAATCCAAAACTTTGGTGCGATTGATGTGCTATGTACAGATAAAACAGGAACCCTCACACAGGACAAAATAGTACTTGAATACCACTTGAACTTAGAAGGGCAAGAAGATGAAAGAGTACTGCGTCATGCTTACTTAAACAGCTACTATCAAACTGGTTTAAAAAACTTGATGGATGTTGCAATTATTGAGGCAGCCAATGAAGAACTGAACACTAATGCAATCATTTACGAAAAAGTTGATGAAATTCCATTTGATTTTGCACGTCGTCGTATGAGTGTCGTCGTTGAAGATACGAATGGTAAAACTCAAATGATTACCAAAGGTGCGATTGAAGAAATGCTCGCAATCTCTGACTACGTGGATTACGCAGGTCAAGTATCGCCTTTAACCCAAGAAGCTAAAGAGATGGTGTTAGAAAATGTGCGTCGTTTAAATAATGATGGTTTCCGTGTAGTAGGGGTCGCTCAGAAGACAAACCCAAGTGTTGTTGATGAGTTCTCAATTAGAGATGAAGCCAATATGGTGTTAATTGGGTATCTAGCTTTCTTAGATCCACCGAAAGAAACAACGAAAGCAGCGCTTGAAGCTTTAAAAGCCCATCAAGTTGAAGTGAAAGTGTTAACCGGAGATAATGCACTTGTAACTCAAGCAGTTTGTAAACAAGTAGGAATTGATGCGTCTAAATACATTACTGGTGAAGAAGTAGCTCTTTTAAGTGAAGAAGAATTATCAGTTGTGATAGAAGAGCATTCAATTTTTGTCAAACTAAATCCAAGTCAAAAAGCGACGATTACGCGTTTATTAAGAGAAAATGGTCATGTCGTTGGTTTCCTTGGTGATGGAATTAATGATGCACCCGCAATGCGTGCAGCGGATGTTGGAATTTCCGTCGATACAGCAGTTGATATCGCTAAAGAGTCCGCAGATGTGATTTTATTGGAAAAAGACTTAATGGTTTTAGAAAGAGGTATAGTATCAGGGCGTAAGATTTTTGGGAATATCATGAAGTATATTAAAGCGACGACAAGCTCAAACTTTGGGAACATGTTCTCTGTGTTGATTGCAAGTATTTTCTTACCGTTCTTACCAATGATGCCGATTCACTTATTATTCTTAGGCTTAATTTATGATGTATCATGTATCGCAATTCCTTGGGACAAAATGGACGCAGAATACTTAGAAGAGCCTAAGAAATGGGATTCAAATAGTATAGGCAAATTTATGTTCTGGTTTGGTCCAACAAGTTCAATCTTTGATATTACAACTTTCGCCTTATTATTCTTTGTAATGGCGCCTCAAGTATTAGGTGGAAATTACGGAAGTTTAAATGAAGATGGCCAAGAGTTATTTATGGCTTTGTTCCATGCAGGTTGGTTTGTGATGTCATTATGGTCTCAAACAATGGTATTATATGCGTTAAGAACGGAAAAGTTACCATTTATTCAAAGTAACCCATCCGTACCATTTTTCTTAGTAACGATGTTAGGAATCGTAGTAGGGACTATTGTACCGTTTACTGAGCTTGGTACTTCGATTGGTTTAGCAAGTTTGCCAGGCAACTATTGGATTGGATTAGCCATTACGTTAGTGGCATACATCGCACTCGTAACGGTTGTAAAAAACTGGTATGTAAAATCGCATGGTAATCTATTATAAGCATTAAGACAAGAAACAGCTGTCATAAAAAGCAGCTGTTTTCATTATTTTGACTTGCGTCGTACGTATAAAACTGTATAATAATTAAGGCATTGCACATATTTTAAAAAATATTTTAATCTGTAAAGGAAAAAAGCTTTACAGCTTAAAAATAATCTGCTAAAATATGTAATTGTGATCGATATTAACCGGAGGTGAATTAAAACAATGGCAGTAAAAATTCGTTTAAAACGTATGGGTGCTAAGAAAACTCCTTTCTACAGAATCGTAGTTGCTGATGCGCGCGCTCCACGTGATGGCCGTATCATCGAGAAAATTGGTACTTACAACCCGTTAACTAATCCTGTAACTTTAGAATTAGAAGAAGAATTAGCATTAAAATGGTTAGCAGATGGTGCACAACCAACTGATACAGTTCGTGACTTATTATCTTCTAAAGGTATTATGAAAAAATTCCATGAATCAAAACAATCTAAATAGTAAGGCTTAAAGCAAATGTTATCTTAGTCAACAAACAAAGGATGATATTATAATGCCAAATATAGAAGCTTTAATAAGATCAATTGTTGAACCTTTAGTGGAAAACCCTGAAGAGTTTACAATTGAAATCGTTGATACAGAGGACTTCACTGAGTATCACTTACTATTACATCCTGATGATATCGGGCGTGTAATTGGTAAAAAAGGCCGTGTGGTTCGCGCTATTCGTACAATTGTTTACAGTGTACGCATCCGCAATCAAAAACGTGCTCGTATCGTGATTGCCAATGAAGCTGAATCACTCGACGATTCTGATGATGAATAGATATTTTTACAACCTGTCCTAGTGGCAGGTTTTTTTGTTATCTAAAAATAAATAACGCCATCCTTAATATAGACGATAAAGAGTCATTCACTTCGTTTCGCACGTTTGATTAAGGGGGAGATTTGCTGGAATTTTACTTAGTTTAGATTGTTAAAAAGTCAGAATGACGACTCGCTCGGATTTTTGTATGTACTAACACTCAGAATTTTAGCGCTCTGGTTAATTGCAGGCTTAGTTCGGGGCTTCCAGTGGTGATTTGAATTGGTAATCTAGTGATGCTGCGTGACGTGAAACTTAGGTTATACTGGTGTCTCAAATTGCGAGTTGACATGTTAAACCTTGCATAACACGTCTAAGGTGATAATTTATCTGGAAATTACGCAAAATAAGGTGTGATTTCACCCAACTTGTCTAGTATATGAGTAGTTTTTATTTTAACGTGTTAACTCGTGAAGTGAGTTGACACATTAAACCCTTTAACATGTCAACTCAAATTGCGAGTTGACATGTTAAACCTTGCATAACACGTCTAGGGTGATAATTTATCTGGAAATTACGCAAAATAAGGTGTGATTTCACCCAACTTGTCTAGTATATGAGTAGTTTTTATTTTAACGTGTTAACTCGTGAAGTGAGTTGACATGTTAAAAGCTAATGTCGTTCCCGAATTTAGCCATGGTGAGAAGGCACTTCAAGTGAACGAGTTCTATCATTTAATCATCTATTAGATATATCCATTTTTAATGAGCCTACTCGTGATTTGAGTGGGCTCATTAAAAGTTTAACAGGCTTACTCAATTTTTGGTGGGCTCCCCGTCAAGTGGAGAGTGAATAAAGAGGTAGTTTTCAATCAGGGATAATTTTGTCAAATATGTCATAAATATATTTTGAACGGATATGTTTGAGGATGTTGTTTCATCAGTACGTACGAGAATTAGTTATCATTATTTAAAATCAGAAAAAGAGGGCGAATGATTGAGTTTGATTAGATGGTTTACATATGGGATTTCAGGGACATTATTAAAGCTCACATGAAAAACATAGACTTTCCTCGCTGCTGGTACGGCAATCTTTTACTTGGTTATAAAATTTGGTAAACTATTTAAGTAAGGAGGCGGAATGATGAAATTGACCTTTAGTAAAGAAGACTTAGAAAGTAACCGTGAGATATATGCAGATCAGACTGCAGTTGTAGGGTATACTCAAAAAGCGCGCTATTTAAAGGTGATACCACCAACTTATTACGTGCTAGTTATAGACGATCAACAAATCACGATTATTCAACAGAATTGGAAATTAGATGAGATCGGCGTCACCCAGATCAAATTAAGGGAAATCGAACAACTAAAAATCAGTAAAGTGTTATTGGTTCATCATGTGAGGATACAGACACGCGATAAGAAATATAAACTACATGTCTATCCATTATATTGGCGGCTAGGCGTTTATCAGACAGATTTAGTTAATCGCTTAAAACAATTGGCCACAAATAAATAATATGCTGAAAAAACTAAACGATTTTATGAGAAGGTTTAATGGTGCTTAATTTAAATAGGTCAAAGGCTAAATATTAAGCTTTTATTATGATTACCATTTTGACAACATTTCAAAACTAAACATGTTATAATGTTAATACATGAAAAATATTTTTATGCGAGATTTTAATTTGTTTTAATGAAATTTATTCAAACTGGCGTAACATAGGGTTACAAGGATGCATTAGAGGTTGGGAATGTATCGTTTAAATGAGAAAAAATTAATGTTTAGTAATAGTTAGACCCGCTTTAAGATAAATAATATTAAGTAATTAGGTAGCCTTCTCTACAAAGAGAGGGCTATTGTCCATTCTGGGGATAAAAAAAACACGTTTTCCACTCAATTAGACTGGAAAACGTGTTTTTACATTTTGCCATTACGTTAAGCTATGGATTGCTTCTTCAACTGTGGACTGACCAGCTAACAGTTCAAATTCTTGATGGATGGTCTGATCATTTAATAAAACTGCCACTAATGCTCGTGCAACATCCTCACGAGGAATTTCATTGATTTCCATGTCCATGCCGACTTTGACTTGATTCTTTCCGGGTGTATCAACGAGAATTCCAGGGTGGACAATCGTCCAGGCTAAAGTCGTACGGTTTTTCAACCATTCATCGGCGTAATGTTTGGCGATAGTGTAAATTTGTAAGGCGTTTTCTTTCGCAATTTCTGCGCGGCCCGTACGGAATGTACTGACCATCACAAAACGGTTAACTTTAGCCTGTTCAGCAGCCATCATAGCTTTAATCGCACCATCTAAATCAATTTTCACTGTTTTATCCAGACCTTTTCCTCCGGCACCTGCACTAAAGAGGACGGCATCAACACCGGTCATTGCATGAGCGAGTTCATAAATTGACGCTTTTTCAAGATCCAATAGGACAGTCTCAATTCGCCTTTCTTCGAAAAATGGGAGCTGATCTGGATTACGAATCATTGCAACCTCCTCAATTGCTGGCGTTTCTGTAATAATATCCGCCACGTACTTAGCCACTTTACCATGGGCGCCAATAACTAATACTTTCATATGTATCATTCCTTCCAAATGTCTTCTAGCTTCAACTTAACACATCTAGTGACTACTCGCAACGAAGTCCGTTCAGCGATAAACCTCAGCATGTTAATACGCTTCAATTTTTCCGCCCGACGATGCCTTTACTAATTAATCGAGCTAATATTACTGAATTTGCTAGTGTCTAGAATATTAGGAAGGTGTTTATATAAAAGTATCAAGTTCAGTACCCACAAGTACGAAAATAGATTATAATGATATTGAACGATAAAAAAATTAAAATTAAATCAGGAAGCAGGATCAAAAATCGAAAAGGAGTGGTGACGTAATGTTTGAACAATGGTATTTGATGGAGAAGTTTTATTATGATGACTTAGGAACAATTGTGGCAATTTTTATTATTCTGAGTATTCTTTCAATTTCCACCTTGAGTCATTTAAGACATTTATTTCCTAAAATCGTCAACGGACTCTTCTTGGTTTTCCTCCTGCTAGCCGGCAGTTTCATCTATCAAAATTATCAGGTGCATGGAGATTTGATGGCACGAGCAAAGCATGTTAATCCAGCTATACGTGATTTTAAAAGGAGTTTTTACCGTGACCAAATTTATACGAATTATGAGAAAAACCTTTATCGCAATGACTACATGGGGAATTATTTCAAAGCCATCGGTTTATATGGCGAACTCGATCAGGTTGAAGAGGTCACATTTTTAGGGCGTGATACCTTTGATTATTTATATTTCAAAATTGATGATAAGGTTTATTTGACGATTGAAAAATGGGTTCAGTTTTCTGATCAAACAAGTGACACGAGTCGAGTGGGCGTTCATTACGAACTGCTGGATCCACAATTAGTTGAGCTCGGCTTTGTTCCCAAGTCACGAGTGTTTTTCCAACACTTTACTGTCCCGACTTCGTTAGAGACGTTAGAATATCAAGCTGCACCAAATGTTAAAGTGCTTCAGCATCGCGATATTGTCTCTAAATGGGTGTCACCTAGCTAGAGCAAAGCTAAATTACCAAAAAATTTAGGAGCCATTCAATCGGCGATCAACGGAATTCATTTTCCTTGATGGCTTATTTTGGCTGGAATATTTATCAAAGTTACCTAAATAAACGGATAACACACAACAGCTGCAAATACCAAATCCAAGCATCACCTATAAACTGAAGCCTAAGCGGGAAAAGTTCGATTGTCGAACCAAGCTTTTTAATAAGTAGCATTTTAAAGAATAAGAATTGACTTCTTCATTTTAAAAGGGTATATTATAATCAATAACCAACTTATCTAATCTAATTATAATTAAAAGATGAATAAATAATTAATGCTATGATGAGAAGAGTAACGACTTAAGCAACATATCAGAGAACCCGGATGGTGAGAAAGGGATTGTTCAATAGTCGTGAAGATGAGCTCTGAGTATTTAAGTGGTTCACGCCATTTGAACGTCCGCTCTCGATAACGAGCTAGGCAACTGATAATCTGTTTACAGGTGCTAATAAGGTGTAAAGCGTCAGCTTTGCACGAATTTGGGTGGTAACACGATAAAACGTCCCTTTGCGAATCAATGTGATTTGCGAAGGGACGTTTTTTATTTATTATGTGAAAAGGAGGGCTTAAACGTGCCAATAAAAATTATTGAAGGCCTACCAGTCCGCAAACATTTAAAAGAAGAACAGGTTTACACGATAGAACATGCTCGCGCTATCAAACAGGATATTCGACCGCTTCGGATTTTGATTGTAAATCTAATGCCTAACAAGGAAGCGACAGAACTCCATTTATTGAGACTTTTAGGCAATACTGCCCTGCAAATTGATGTTGACTTTCTTTATACTAAAACTCACACCAGTCAACATACGTCGACCAGCTATTTACGGCAATTCTATAAACATTTCGCTGAGGTTCAGGAGGAGTATTATGATGGCATGATTGTGACAGGCGCGCCGGTTGAGCACCTTGAATATCAGGCGATTGATTATATTAAAGAACTTGATGATATCATGCGCTGGTCACAAACGCATGTCTACTCGCGACTTTTCATCTGCTGGGCAGCTCTTTATGCACTGAATTATGACCATAAGATTGATCGAATACGGCTCGAAAATAAACTCTTTGGCGTCTTTGATTACCAGACGATTCAAGCGGATCATCCTTATTTGCGGGGCTTCGATGATACGTATGCGGTTCCGCAATCTAGGCACGTATCAGTCGATTGGGACACAATTAAGCAAAGAAGTGAAATAAGAGTTCTAACCGCTCATGAGACGTTTGGCCCTGATATTCTAACGACGAGTGATCAACGGGATTTATACGCTTTAGGGCATTTGGAATATGACCGTCAAACATTAAAACAAGAGTATGATCGCGATATTAGTCGGGGACTCGAGCAAGCAATCCCAAATGGTTATTATCCAGAGGATGATCCAGAAAAACAACCGATTAATAGCTGGAAAAGTCATGGTTATTTACTTTATAACAATTGGTTGAATGAAACATACCAACATACATTATATGATTTGAGTGGCTTAGCCCAACTCGATAGAAAACTTTAGGAGGCATTTCATGACACATTTATCAACCGACTTAGCTCAATTAGGTAACCGACAAGACGCCGCAACAGGCGCAATTAGTTTACCGATTCACCTTTCGACAACGTATGCTCACCCAGGCCTTGGATCTAGTACGGGCTTTGATTATACACGCACGAAGAACCCGACTCGCGCAGTCCTTGAAGCAGGTTTAGCCAAATTAGAAGGTGGTAGTCATGCATTTGCGACAAGTTCCGGGATGAGTGCCATTCAATTAGTTTTTCAGTTATTTGATCCAGGTAGTACGTTTTTAGTTTCACGCGATTTATATGGTGGCACTTATCGTTATTTCACGGAATTAGAAAGACTGGGAGTCGCAAAATTTATATATTATACTGATTTGGAAAATTTGAAGATTCAGCTAACTAATTCTGTGACAGCAGTCTTCATTGAAACTCCGACTAATCCCTTGATGCAAGAAGTCGATCTAAAAGAAATAGGCGGGTGGACGCAACAAATCAAGGCAACATTAATTGTAGACAATACATTATTGACACCTCTGAGACAAAGACCCTTAGATGACGGGGCACAAATTGTTATTCACTCAGGCACGAAATACTTAACGGGGCATAATGATATTCTGGCGGGAGTCGTAGTGACAAATGTCCCGGAATTAGGTGAACGTTTAGAATGGTTGGCCAATACAACCGGCCCAACTTTATCCCCCTTTGATAGTTGGTTGTTTATACGAAGCCTAAAGACACTACCTTTAAGAGTTGATCGTCAAGAAGAAACAGCCTTTAAAGTTGTGACCGCTTTACGTGAGCATTCAGCGGTTAAAGATGTTCTATTTGCTGGCAAAGGGTCGATGATTAGTATTCGCTTGCAATCTGAAGCGGCGGTCGGCCCCTTTCTAGAAGCCTTGGAATTATTCACTTATGCTGAAAGTTTGGGTGGAGTAGAGAGTTTAATAACTTATCCAACCACTCAAACGCATGCGGATATCCCTAAAGAGTTACGTGAAGCGTATGGCTTAACTCCAGATTTACTTCGCCTATCCATCGGTCTAGAAGAGGCAGAGGATTTAATCACGGATTTAAATCAAGCGCTAAAGCTTATTTAATGAATAATGGAAACGCATAGCTGACTTTGCTGATTGACATCTGGTAGGCTATAATTGAGAAAATGATAATTTATCAGGAGGAGACGTGACTATGGATACAGCAACTTTTATTGAACGTTATTATACCGATCGTAAAGGAACGAACTCTTTGAAATGGGACTTAGTCGACCAACGGTTTGAAGGTGAAAATTTACTTCCTTTATGGGTCGCAGACATGGATTTCAAAGTGGCGGATGCGATTACTGAAGCCTTTAAAGAACGTTTAGATCATGGGGTTTATGGTTATTCATTAGTTCCAGATTCATATTTTGTTGCCTACAGTAGTTGGATGAAAAAGCGCTTTAATTTTGAAATTGATCAAGAATGGCTTCGATTTACACCCGGGATTGTACAAGCTTTATACTACTTTATGCATGTTTATACTAAGCCAAATGATGCAGTAGTTATTTTAACGCCCGTATACTATCCTTTCCACAATGCCGTTCGTGATACGGGGCGACAATTAATTACTGTCGATTTAGTGAATGAAGAAAATGTCTTTAGTATTGATTTTGATGCTTTTGAAGAAGCAATTATCGCAAACGATGCAAAAGTATTTATCCATTGTTCACCGCACAATCCAACCGGCCGTGTCTGGAGTGAAGACGAACAAATGCGTTTGTTTGAAATTTGCGAAAAACACGACGTTCTAATTATCTCTGATGAAATTCATCAAGACTTCACCTATGATGATAGTCGTCATATCCCATCGGCGAGAGTTGCAGACGGGAAGTACAGTGATCGAATCATTACCGCAAACTCGGCCTCTAAATCCTTTAATTTAGCTGCTTTAGGCCATTCAAACATTCTGATTCCTAATGCAGACTTAAGACAAGCATATGATTCCTTTGCAGCCACGATGATTCAAACTGAGGCTAATCTATTCGGCGTGATCGCTACTGAGGCAGTTTATACAGATGGTGCTGAATGGCTGGAGTCAGTTAAGGAGATTATTTCGGACAATTATATACAAGCTAAAATGAAGTTACAGGCAGCCTTTCCGGAAATAACTATCAGTCCATTGCAAGGGACTTACTTGATGTTTATTGACTTAAATCCGATTCTCAAAGGTAACGATATTATCGATTTTATGCAGAATAGTTGTGGTGTTGCGATTGATTACGGCGAATGGTTTGGCCAGGGCTATGAAGGCTATATTCGCATGAATTTAGCAACTAAGTTTGAGCTTGTAGAACAAGCGGTCGATGCGATTATACGTGAAGCGAAGAAATTATAGGTAGTTGGTCAAGCGGCTATAATATATTCTCGGTGCTGCCACTCATGTTGGTATCATCGAGTTTGTTTATATTATGAGTGGGAATTCCCAATCCATTCCTGACTACCATTCTGATTTTATTGGTAAGCGTTAGCTTGATGTTGTACTCTTTTTAGCTCACGTGGATGTCGATTGCTTCACTTTGCTAACAGGTCGAAGGATATCTTATCCTTCGAAAATTTGCGGCAATTGTCGATGAACCTATTTATTTACTTTTTACCTAAAACTCTTATATATTTCCATCAATCTTAATTATTTCTTCATAATTACTTGATAAACTAATCTAAAAGAATGAATAGGAGGCCTTTGCTTATGAAGCGATTTAAGAAACCACTCATGATAGCTCTAAGTTTAATTGGATTAGTATATTTAATAGGTATGATTTTTTATAGTGGTCGTTTCCAGGCGAATACGCTCTATGCAGGTAGCAATATTAGTCATATGACCCTAGCAGATGCTAAACAACATATTCAAAAGGAATTGTCGAAGAATCGCCTAATTCTGTTAGAAAATGACACTGAATTTGGACAAATCGAGTTGAGTAAATTATATCCCGATTTTGATCCTTCAGTCGAATTAGATCATGCATTATCTGAACAAGATGCCTTTATGTGGAGCAGAGGCTTGGTTCAGCAGAACATGATTTTAAGTGACAAACTAAATGACATGCCTATTGACCAAGAGGTTTTGGAAAATGAGCTAGAAATTATTGGAATTAATCAAGAAAATCGAAGCTCAAGCCAGAATGCTTCGGTCGAATATAATGACGAACAAGGCTACTATCTTCAAGAGGAAGTTGTTGGGACACAACTCGATATGAATGCTTTAAAACAAGGTATCATCGACGCAGTTCAGAATAAAGAATCAAGTCTTGAATTGAGTCAGTATTATATTCAACCCGAAATAACTCAGGCTAACGAAGCAATCGTCAATAAAATAACACAAATCAAACAACTTTCTGATACACAAATCACTTATACTATGTCAGGTGAAGAGGTCACGATTCCTCAAACTGAAATTGAAAAATGGATATATTTTGACGAAGCTGGCGAAGCGCTTTTAGATGAAGCGAGTGTTTGGACTTACATCTCAGAATTGGATGCAGAATATGCTTCTTTGCATCAATACCGCGATTTCCAATCGACTTTACAAGGTGTCGTCACAATTGATCCGCAAATTTACGGTTGGACCTTTGATTTTGAAACGGAGGTAGCCGCTTTAATCGCTGAAATCTATGCCGGTGAGACAGTCAAACGTGAACCACATTATACAGGCAATATTTACACAAATGATATTAAAGAAAAAGATGATATTGGGAATAGTCATGTGGAAATCGATCTTGATCATCAAATGTTGTATGTCTACTTGGACGGTGAATTGGCTTTATCAACTGAGGTTGTGACCGGTTTGCCACCGTTGATGGAAACTATTCCAGGCGCTTGGAATATACTTTACAAAGAGACAGACGCCGTTTTGAAAGGTTACAATCCGCAACGTGATAAAGACTATGCGACTCCGGTTAATTACTGGGTTCCGTTTGACTGGGAAGGCATGGGGATTCATGATGCGTCTTGGCAAGGCACTTTCGGCGGTGACGTTTGGACTTATGCAGGTTCGAACGGCTGTATTAATATTCCAACCTCTGTAATGCCAAATCTGTTTGATTTAGTCGATACAGGAATGCCGGTGATTATCTTTTAATGAGTTTGTTGTGACTGGTGGAACAAGTCGTTCTTCTCTGAGCAACGTTAGGGGTTATTTTTCAATAAATGCGTATAATAGATAGTGTCTTGTTGGCTAAAATTTGATTGAAGAGATAGAGAGTAGGCATAATATGGATTCAATGAGGTTTAAAGATGCAGCTCGGTATGTTTATGACGGCGAGAAATTTAAGCGCGAGATTGTGAAGTTAACGGAAGAAATATGGCCTGATTTAACGGTTGATGAGGCGTATTTGATTCAAAAAGAAGTTTTAAGATTACGTGAGGCAGATGGTCAATCACTTTACGCACCGAAAATGGGTTTGACTTCAAAAGCGAAGTGGGATCAAATGGGCGTCGATTCGCCGATTGTCGGTTACATTTTTGGCGATATGTTGGAAAAAAAAGGACGATTAGTTTATCGGATTATATTCATCCGAAAATTGAACCAGAAATTGCGTTTGTGATGAAGCAGGAATTATCAGGTGACGTCACTGTTGAGGATGTTTTAAAGAATACAGACTATGTCTTAAGTTGTGCGGAAGTCATTGATAGTCGGTATTTGAATTTTGATTTTACACTAACTGATGTGATTGCAGATAATACATCGGCGAGTGGTGCGATTTTTGGGATTGAAAAATTTTCAGTCGATCAATTAGATTTAGTAACAGAAAAGGTCGCCATCAAGGTCAATGGCAAGCTTGCGGTTGAAGGCAGTGGCAGAGACGTCCTCGGCCATCCAGCTTTAGCGATTGTTGAACTGGCGAAACATCTGGCTAAAGTAGGCAAACCAGTCCCAACTGGTGTACCCATTATGACTGGTGGCATGTCCTCGGCAGTTTTACTTGAAGTAGGCGATGACGTAGAGATTGTGTATTCAACTTTAGAAACGATTCAGTTTAAAGTAATTGATTAAAAGGAGATAAATAGTATGCCATATGTAAGAATCCAATTAAAAGCTGGCCGCACAGAAGAACAAAAGGCGAAGTTAGCTAAAGAAATTATTGATTTAATGGAAGACAGCGAATTTGCGGACCGTCAAGCAATTCGTGTGATTTTTGAAGATATGTTGCCAGAGGATTTCTATTCCGGTCAACATTTTTAATTTAACACTAAAAGGGACCTCGTCTAAAAACGAAGTCCCTTTTATTTTATCCAAAATATGACACTTATTCCTCGGAGTTAGACTCCGATTCAGTTGCCTCGTCAACCGAACTTGTGTTTGAAGACTCGGTGTCTGTATTGTCTGTTTCAGAACTTTCAGAGTCTGTCGCTGCTTCAGACTCTGATTCTGCATTCGAACTTTCTTCGTCAGAAACCTCGCTCGTTTCATCATCTGTTGCGGGCGACTCTTCACTCATTGGTGCAAAAATGACACCACCAATCATACCGTAACCAGCAGTTCCAATTGGCTGAGTTTCATAATCATCGGCACCTTCATGAATAATTAAGGATGTACCATTCTCCGTTCTTAATGTATAAGGTGCTTCAGGATCTAATGAAACATTTGATACAACTAAGACGATGTTAACTTTGCCATCTTTGCCAACGATTAAGTTAGGGAAGTCGCCAATGTGCGGACCGCCTTCAGCATGAATGCCGTGACTGGTTCCTGTTGGATTGAAATGTCCCAGTGCATCCATAAATGTTGGCGCTGTTGCTTTTCCGTATTCATGAATATGGAAGCCGTATTCGCCTTCTTCTAGACCTTCCAGTTCCAAGCTTAAAATAACGCCATTTGCTGCTTCTTCAAACGTAGCCGTTCCCATTGAGTCGCCGTCTTGGTTAATCATTTCCACGACAACTGGGGCAATCTCAACTGTCGCGTCTTCAACTGCTTCGTCTGAAACGTCTGCCTCATCAGATTCAGTGCTTTCTTCGTCATCCGCTACTTCTGATTCCGTACTTTCAACATCGTCTGAAGCTGCCGATTGGTCATCACCCACTTCGTCGCTAGTTGCTTCATTTGAATCGCTCGACTCTGAGTTATCTTCTGACGCGACTTCAGATTCTGCGTCTGACGATTCACTATTTGCATCCTCTGCTAAACTTTCTTCTTCCTCAACCGATTCGACCGATTCAACCGATTCTTCGACAAGTTCTGTCGTTTCTGCAGAACTCACTTCCGTTGTAGGTTCTTCTTGTGGATCCATACATGCAACCATTAAGAGAGTGACACCTGACAGTAATAAAACTTTTAAGCTTTTTTTCATAGGCAATTTACCTCTTTCTTAGTTTATAGGCTAAGTTTACCAAAAAAAGAAAGCGCATTCAATTGAATGGACCTTTTAAAATCAATACAAAAGTCAAGCAATCGTCCTACTAGAAGACTAGCAGTGTGAAATGCGATAAAATTTTGGTATACTAGAAAAGAATTTGAGAAAAGTGAGGCAGAATAATGACGGATATAAAGATTGCGCGCATTGTAAATACATTTGGCGTGCGTGGCCAAATAAAAGTAATTTCAGAAACAGATTTCGAAGATGAGCGATTTAAAGTGGGGCAGAAGCTGAAAGTCATGAAGGATGACCAGATAATTGCTGAAGTTACGGTGTCATCTTCACATATAAATAAAGGTACTTATTCAATTGGGTTTGATGAATATGATAATATCAACCAGATTGAACATTTCAAGAATGGTTGGTTAGTCATTGATGCATCTGAGCAAGGTGAATTACCTGAAGATGAATTTTATCAACATCAAATTATTGGTTTAACTGTTAAGACGACGGATGGACGCGAGTTAGGGGTAATCAAAGAGATTTTAGCCCTAGGATCGAACGATGTCTGGGTAGTCAAACATCAAAATTCTAAGAAAAAAGATATTCTATTACCGTATATTGAAGACGTAATTAAATCAGTTAACCTTGAAACCGGCGAAGTATTGGTTGAACTAATGGATGGCTTAGTTGATGATGAAGATTGATGTTTTAACGCTTTTTCCAGAGATGTTCGGTCCGATGAGTCAATCCTTGATGGGTTCAGCACAAGAAAAGGGTATCATTGAATTTAAGACCCATGATTTCAGACAATTCGCTGTCAACAAACATGGCCATGTCGATGATTATCCGTATGGTGGGGGCGCTGGTATGTTGCTACAAGTTCCACCGATTGTGGAAACCTTAGAGTCGATTCAACCAGCCGATGATGCGCGGATTATTTTAATGGATCCAACAGGTGTACCGTTCTCGCAAGAAATTGCCCAAGAATGGTCCACTGCCTCACAACTTGTCTTTATTTGTGGCCACTATGAGGGCTTTGATGAAAGAGTGAGAAACTACGTGACCGACGAGGTATCATTAGGCGATTACGTGCTGACCAATGGCGAATTACCAACGATGGTTATGGTTGATGCGACGGTCAGATTAATCCCAGAAGTGGTCGGAAATGCGGAATCGATTGTCAATGAATCGCATCAGAATAATCTATTGGAGCACCCTCAATATACACGCCCGCGAGAATTTCGTGGTCAAGAAGTTCCGGAAATCCTCTTAAGTGGGCATCACGGCAACATTGAACTGTGGCAACGTAAGGAAGCGATTCGTCGTACGTTTGAACGTCGACCTGATTTACTTGAGCAGGCCGATTTATCGCCACAAGAAATAGCTTGGTTAGAAGAATTTAAACAAAATAAGAATTCCACTGACCAAATATAACTGACAGTCCTGTAGTAATCAGCAGAAGAATTATTTTTGGAAGTATTCTGGTGAAAAAATTTACTAAATCAAGTAAAAAGCCTTTACAAGTTGTTTTATTCTAGTATAATAGAAAAAGTGGTCGAGAGACCTTAACTAACGATATTCCGCTAAGTAGCTTATCTATTTAAGAATGTTTGTTGAAAGGAGATAAAAACATGAGTAAATTAATTGAAACAATTACTTCAACTCAGTTACGTAACGATGTTCCTGATTTCCGCCCTGGAGATACTGTTCGTGTACACGCAATGATCGTGGAAGGCGAACGTGAACGTATCCAATTATTCGAAGGTTTAGTAATTAAACGTCGTGGTGCTGGTATCAGCGAGTCTTATACTGTTCGTAAAATTTCTAACGGTGTTGGTGTAGAACGTACATTCCCTGTACATACTCCACGTGTAGCTAAATTAGAAGTTATTCGTAAAGGTAAAGTTCGTCGTGCTAAATTATACTACATTCGTGCTCTATCTGGTAAAGCTGCCAGAATTAAAGAACGCGGAAGATAATTCGACTATAAATAAAGCTAGGAAAAGCTCTCAGGAGCCGATCCTAGCTTTTTTATTTGTTCGTATTAAAATTTAAAAGTCACTCAATATGCTTACGGGTGACTCTTTTGGCTATTGAAGATCAATAATAATTAAACAGAAAACCTCTACCTTTTCTATAGAAGGGCAGAGGTTTTTAACAGTCACATGAGCATAGATGTTCTTTGTCGTTGCGATTTCTTTGTGACCAAGACGTTCTTGGACTACTTGGATTGGAGTATCTATCTCAAAGAGCAAACTGGCATGTGTATGACGAAAGCCATGCACTGTAATTCGTTTTAGTTGACCGCTTGGTATAATATCATCTAAAACTATGTTTGGCGCAGGAGGGTGGAATAACTCGTTTCTAACGTTCGTAAAAATGTGCTGGTTGGATTTATTAACAATGATACCACTTTGGAGAAAGTATCGCGCTTGGTTGATTTTCCATTTCTGCAGATGGTGCAGAGTATTAGGGTCTGCGCTAATAATCCGAATTGAAGATTCTGTTTTGGGTGTTGAAATAAATGTTTGTCTGTTTTCATCTAGCGTGACACCTTTTGTGATATTAATTGTTTTTTCTTTAAAATCAATATCATTCCAGCACAAAGCAAGTGCCTCACCTTTTCGCATACCTGTCATTGCGAGCAATCTAAAGAATGTCTCCCAAAGCTCATCACCGTGTTCATTTGCTGCTTTAAAGAATAGCTGCAACTCTTCTTTATCATAAAATTTACCGGTATCATTATTTAATACTAGTTTTTTAGGCATCTTGATGATCCGCATCGGATTTTCCTTAATCAACTTCAGCAGGATGGCATGGTCAAATATTTGTTGAGTCACAATTTTCATAAGACTAGCGCTTTCATATTTCTTTGCCCAAGCACTCACCACATCGCGGCACATCACAGCGTCGATTTTATCGATGTAAAAATCACCAAAAATCGGAAGGATATGGATTCTTGCACGATTTAAAGTGTGATTGAATGAAGAAATTTTAACATGCTCCTTATACTCCTCAATCCACGAATCATAGACATCTTTAAACTTATACTTTCCCTCATTTAGCTTTTCTTCTTCTAAGCTTGCTAAAAGTCTGCTTTCCGCTATTCTAGCTTCCTTATAAGTTTCAAAACCTCGTCTAGTAGTACGTTTTTGTTTTCCAGTTGCTGGGTCTGTTCCTAGGTAGGCAACAAACATATAGGCAGTAATGCCATTCTTTTTAGTATATTTTTTTATCATTTTTATTGTCCTTTCTTTGCCCGCCAGCGTGAAAGGGTGAATTGGCATCACCTCCTTAGTTTGTTATAATAGGGTATAGCAAATACCGCTATTAAAGCGTTGTTTGTTCGTTGTTCCACACTTTCGCTTTGGCCGGGGAGAGTGTGGAATTCTTTACTTTATACAAGTTTAGTTGTATAATATACATAAGATAACTTGAGAAGGACTAGCTCTGGGTTCCCGAATGGGAGTAGGCGAAAGCTTAGAATTCCTATGACCCTGGGGTTATCTTTTTTTGTTTTTTATATGCGTTATTACATCCGGGTTTTGTTGGATTATTCGAACAATTTCATTAACTAATTGTTGGGAATATCCCCTTGAGTGACCAAAAGTGTAGACATAATTATCGTGCAATTTATAGAAATACATTATTTCTGTCAAGGTGTGTTCATTAAACATAGATTCCCCTTTACCAGAAACATAGTTAAATTTAATATTCCTAGCATTAAGTTGTTTATTCACACCCGTTATTACATTCTTTCTAGTTAAGGAGTATTTATCCTTAGGATCTATTTCTGTTTTTATGACACGAACGTTTTCATCTGAATTATTATCGATTGCATAAATAATATCGGCCTTATCTTTATTTTTTGTACTAAAAAACTCAATTCGTAGAGGTATAAACAAATCATTAGAACTATTTGTTCTTTTTACCTCTTCTAGATGTTCTTTCCTAGATAGATATTTTTTTGCAGTTTCTAAAGAATATTTCGCTGTTATCTCCTCATCACTCAAAACATTAATATCAATTGAAAGAGTTAAAAAGTTTTGTGGAATATAATCAGTTATTTCAATTCCGTGGAATCGTTTGATTTGCTCACCAAAGCTCAAGATATTAGATTGAAAAAAAGGTGCGTAAAGAATCTCGTCATCTTCGGTAATATAATGAGTTGCTGTATTTCTAAGTTTATTAATTTCTTCTATGTTTATCCTTAAAGGCTGCTTTACATCAGTATAAACCTTGCTGATGGCATCAGTTAGAGAAATCGTACGCTCTTTGTCATTAGAAAAGTATATTGAACTCTCGCCATCTCTATTAATTAGATGGGCTTTTAACATCAACTCCCAAGCGTTACATATAAAAAATGCAAAACCCTCAATTCTATATTTAATTGTTGGTTTATTATGAAGTTCTAAACTCATAATAAACGCTTCTATACTTTTATTTACTAGCCGTTCTGAAACGTTTTCCATGTACTTCCTCCATCCTATGTTATAATAGTATAAAGGCATTTTTATATGTCTTTGTCCGTCCCACTCCTCACCGTCCAAAGTAGGGGAGTGGGGCTTTTTTTAAATTTCGCTTGTCATGATATCTAATGTGGCTAGTGTTTCCCTTGCGGATTCTAATTGAGCTTTATACTCCTTAGATTGTTTTTTCATTTTCTTATCAATAAATGAAATCTTATAATATCCCTTGTTTTTACCACCAATTGTTAAAGCAATATGCATATCAGTAACGATGTCCTTGCTCTTCCGTTTCCCTGTAACTCCTCCCATGATCATACCAGCAGGTCCCATAATTACATTACCAGCAACCGCTCTACCAATTGATAATCCGCCTGATGTAATTGATTGTCCATCCTCGTTTAGTTCATACTTTATTAAATCCTTGTAACTAAATATCTTATAATTATTTCCCTTAATTTTAAATAACTGGTTGTTTTCATCCATAATAATGTCACCTGCGGAACGAGTGCGTTTAAAGGTAGTGCGAACTGGCGTATTGGGGGCGGATGTGGCGGACGACTGTCTGGACGGTTCATAGGATTCGTGTGCCGGTTTATTACGTACATAAAGCTTGTAAAGGACATAGACTGCAATAACAATAAGTATTAATTCACTCATTTATAAATACCTCAGCTTTCTTATTTAAGTTTCAGGGGTGGGATTTTTGTTATGAAGCTACAGTATCAATCGTTTGTTTCTCCAGTGCTATTGTTTGTTTATATTCTAAAGCTAAAATTGTTTCGTTGAACTCTGCGGTAGGGTCTAATTCTTCAACGAGTGCTTCTAATTCGATAAGTGAAGTTCTAAAAAACTCTTTTCTAAAATTAACTTTGTTAACCCTTGATTCATTAAGTTTTTGATGAAGCTCATATTCCAAACCAACCGCGTCTTCGCTGAAAACAAATGCATGGACATCAAATCTGAAGGGCACAGAGGCGCTCCCTAATTCATCTACTCGATCTTGTGGTTCAAGTCTTCTTGTCATACCTATTTTAAAAACCTCATTTCCAAACGAACCAACATTAGAAATAATGTACACATAGCCAGCTTTACCATTGGCTAAAGTAGCAATGCTTTCTTTCCTTTCTTCAATACTATTCATTTGTTGTTCAAGTTCCATTATACGGCTTTTTAATTGATTGAGCTTAGTTTCATCTTTTTCGTTAATTAACATTTCGTTTGTTCTGTCTAGTTCGGTTTTAAATTTAGCTTCTTCACGATCAAGTTTCACTTGTTCCTCTTTTAAAATCTTACGCTCTGCAGCTTCTTGCTTCATCTGTTCTCTTAACAAACGTTGCTCTTCCTTTTCTTGTTCTCTTTTTGAGTAATATCGATACTCTATGTTCACGAGTTCTTTATAATATTCTTGCATGGTTGATAAGAATCGGGTGACGGTTGATAATATCGATTGATTACCTTTACTGCTGATAAGTAAGTATTTTTCAATCAACTGATTAACTTTGGCCAGAGACTCATCCAGTGTTTCGTAAGATAAGTTGACGAGAATTAATTGAATTTCGGATTGCAACCCAATAACCATTAAGTTATACATTGATTTTATCGTTTTTGTTTGATATCTATTTAAAAATTTTTCTAATGTTTTTTCAATTTCCTTCTTAGTCGCAGTTGAGAGACTTCTAAGAGTTCTAGAATGGTCTGAATGTAAGTACAGTGTACTAACGGTTTTTAAGAGTTCATTATCTGACAACGTTTTGATTGTGCCTAGCGTCACATCATATACGTCCTCGAATTTAGAAGAATATACATCTTTGTAACTGACACTTATAGACCCAATGTTTTCTTGTATATATTTAAGACCGAGCGCTTCCGACCGGAACTTTCTAGCTTGTCGAATATATTTTTTCACTTCTTTTTCGAGCTGTTCCAACTCATCGCTGTTATTACTAATACTTTCTCGCTGAACTTCAATCCTTTCGTTCAAAAAGCTGAGTTCTTCTGTAGCATCATGCAGTACTAATTCTCGACGATTCTCAATTTCCTGCTCATCTGAGGTCAGCTTGACCTCTTTTTTATTCAATTCTTTTTCTTTTTCAGCAAGTTTTTTTATCAGAGTTTTATTTGCCTTTTCTGCTTCGGTTTCAGCAACGCTAACTATCTCGCTAGCTTTAAGATTAGCTTCAGTCATTGCATCATCTTTTATCTTTGTAATAATAGCATTTTTTTGACTGATTTCTTCATCTAGATTTTCAATAGTGTTTAGCTTATCTAAATCAGTTTTTATCATTTTATAAAATTTATTTTGTTTTGATATTAAGAACAACCCCAATATAAAAGGAATTATAAAAAACCAAAAAGCAAAACACAAAGCAATAATCGGTGTCGAAAACCACCAAGTTTTCTTTGTAAAAATCACATTACCACTCCTTGAATTTAAATTTTTGCATTGTGAAATGTCCATTTACTGAATAAGCAGATTGGATGAGTATTTACTTATATGTAACCTTCCAATACGATATATATTTATGGCTTCCTCTACGATATCATCTGGAACACCGAATTCTTCAGCCAGTTCGTACCGATGGATACTTTCACCAGTATTGATCAGCTCTTTCAATTGATCATAGGGGATCAGCTTACGATAACTACATTTTCTACCCAACGATTCATACTTCCTATTCAAAACAATTGATTGGTCGATAATATCACCTTCAATAGTTTCATAATGTCCAATCTCTTCCGCTAAATTTGAGTAAAGGCGATCAAACGGTTCGTTAGCGTTTACATAAATGTTGTTATTACTTATCAAACCTCCCAGCCCATCGGGCATATCTTTCTTAAAATAAAAGCTTAAATTTCCATACTCTTCTATTAAAGCTTCTATACGAATCAAAACGACACCTACTTATTTTGACTCTTGATAAAGTCTATGTATTTTAGAATATCATCCATCTGATCTTCAGTAACGTCGTCGTCGATATGAGCGGCGAGTAATTCGGATTTGTAGCCTCTCTTATCGCTTTTTTTAGTTGGTGGAAATAAGTCATTAATACTTATTTCGAAAGCTTTTGCTAATTTAAATAGCATGTCTTGCTCGGGCTCATTAGTACCAGACTCATAAAAAGATATAGTATTATGGGCCATCCCAACCTTTCACCTAAATCTTTTTGAGTCATTTTCCTTTCAGAACGATACTGCTTTATTTTTGATGCTACGTATTTACTAACGTCCACAATACACTCACTCTCTTTGAATTATTGTAACTTCATTATATAGGAAATATTTTCTAATCAAGACATATTTTTCATGCTTTATCAAATAAATTGTTGACTCTACAATTAACCTCATGTAATACGAAGTCATGAAAGGAGGTATTTAATGCAACTAAATTTGAAACGAGAACGCTTAATGCGAGTGGAAACGCAGGAAGACATTGCGAAACTTATTAATGTAGATGTTAGAACTTATAACAGCAAGGAAAACGGGGTGTTTCAGTTTAAACAGAATGACATGTTTGCAATTGCACGCCACTTCTATAAATACATAGTAGATATTTTCTTAACAACAAACTTCATGATTCATAAAGTCAGGCGGATTTAAAATAAAAAAAATAAAAACGTAGAAAGGATGAACAAAATGAGTAGATATACAAAAATAATTGAAGTTTTGAAGCAATTGGTATAAGTCATTCAACTGAACTACTGAATGTAGTTTTGTAGGAGGTTGAAGACAGTTTCGAAAAAGATATGGCTAAGATTAAAGACTTAAAAGATGAAGAACTAAGTAAATGTCCGTCAAAGGGAAGCCAATATTTTATGAACCAGACGATCTAAAACAAGCGCGCAGCATGTTGAAGAGTCATTTAGCTGCTCACGTACCAAATAAGAAATATGAAGGACCATTACAGTGTACAGTAAAGTGGTTCTTCCATAACGATAAGAAAACAGATGGTGAATGGAGACACACAAAGCCAGACACGCACAATCTGAATAAGCTGCTGTTCAATGTCATGTCAGATTTAGGTTACTGGGTAGATGATGCACGTGTGGTGAGTGAGCATATCCAAAAGTTTTAGGTGAATGGTTCGCCACCAGAAATATTCATTAGAATCGAGAAGTTAACATGAAATGGGCAAGAATTAAAGTAGGCTATGACGCTTTTTATAATGAACGTTTGAAGAATCAACATGAAATCCAGTCTAAATTTGAATCATTGGATGAATTTAAAACAGGATTTCTAAAACGTTTTGGAAATATATGGATGACGAATAAAGCTGAAAAAGAACGTAAAAATACTAAGAAGATTACCTATAATGCAAGAAATATCCTCGAGTGAGAGGACGCAATTAATGCGCAGCCCAGATAAGAGTAGCAGTGAGAATTGAGGATCAGGCATGAATCAGTTCTACGCAGACTTACCCAATTGGGTTAGAAGCATTGATGAGAAAAGTCGCTAATTTACAAATGAAGATTGGTGGATTTATATCATGGCGTCAGTGAAGGAAATGCAATGACGGTACCCGAACGAACTATATAAGAACGTCATAGCAGTACATGTAAATTATTTAAGGAATCAGAATCCGGATGGATTACTTTTTTAGGACTTGAACCGATGAAATTAAGATTTGATACTTGCTTAATGACCGATACTTGGAAGATTAAAACACAAACTCTTAAACGGAGTCCCAGATATCGTAGTACGACAGCCAGACGATTTATACAGTTACCAAGACATGCTACATATAGTCCGGACTGCTCATTACATCGAACGCTCGCAATATGGGTGGAGTGTCCAATTTACAAAAGGTGGACAAAACAAAGAAGTATTCCTGCGCGGTCGTCACATCGATAAGACGAATGAAACGACTAGCGCAAAACAGTCGATATTTAAATGGCTGGAGTTTTTATACGATACGGAAATTACATTGTTTTAAGAGGGAATAGCAAAAAAAGCAAGTGCGTGAACACTTGCCTATAAAAGAAAACTATTTTGTGAACTCTGTTTCATCACAACTTGGGCATGGTGGAAGCGTGTCGGTATGGTCGTCAAGAACAACGCGTTGTCCACATTTATCACATACATATACGCTTTTACCTGGCTTTTCACCTGTTGTATGTTTACTCATTTTGTCACCTCGTTTCTAAAAATGAAAGGAATCATGATATGAAAATAACAATCAAAAACATTACCCTAACCACTATCGGACTATTAATGGGATGAGCAAGTAAAAAATTTAAACATTACCAAACTCATTATGAAGAAGATGGTATTGAAAAAATCGAGTCTTGGATTCAAGTGGATCTATTTGATAAGTGTTATTGCTTCTCAAATAAAATCCATAAATTTAATTACTTTTTCCAGCCTCTACCAGGCTTTTGAGTAGGTGGTAATCTGTCACCTTTTCCTATATTGACGGTTTTACCATTCTTTAGCTTTTCGCCATTCACGCCAGTTTCGTGATACTTTCCGGCTGGTTTGTTGTCAGTACCAGGTTTTATGTGATCTGCCATATATTTTACCTCGCTTTATTATGTATTTTGTTAACAATAACCGATTTTACGAACTTGCCACACCTGCAAACTCGATGATTTCGTGAGATTAATCATTAATATATTCAGTATAAACTATAATAGTTTGAAACGCAACATGTTGTGTCGTTTTTAAAATTAACACACAGAATATTGTGGTTAGATAATGGGTAAGGAAAAATTAAAGCAAATAATTATACAGTCAGAAAAAGCATCAACGCTATCCAGGTCGAAGCAGATATGAAAGCTGGCGCTTTGTATAGATTATTGAGTTGAAAACATAAGGATGTAACTTTAACAACTGCATTTAAATTAGCAGACGTGTTAGGCGTCGACATAAACGAGTTTAGAGAGGAGTAATATCATGAAATTAACAATTAAAGATCATAACCATTTTGACACTCTGACTATTTTATTAATTGATTTAATCAGCGAAACTGAGCAAGAGATTTTGAAATTAGAGCATGAGCTTGCTTTTTGACATATCAATCAAAAGCAGTGCAAGTTGAAAATATTGAATACTATTCTGAGGGAGCAGGTGGCGGAGTGACAATTTATGCTGTGAGAGTTAATAATAAAGTTATAAATAGCTTCTGATTGAACCGTTTTGGAGAAATAACGATCTATTATTCTAAGCCAAACGAGGGTTGTTTTTGGACGAAAGACAAGGATTTTGCTTTAAAAATTGCTAGTTTATTGGGTGGAGAAATACAAGAGGTGTCACCATGACCCGAAAGTTTGAAAAAGGCGACAAATGCAGCACAATAGTCACCGTCACAAAAGTTAAAAAGGATGTGCCGACCGTCATAGAGGTGGACAGTCCTAGATACATCCTGGAACACAAACGTCAGAGGTCTAAAAATCCTGTGGAGGCAGTGGAATGATTGATAATGACGAAATAAAAAAAACAAAGATTTTATCCATTGAGTTGAAGAAAGAATTTACCAAGATGACTAGGAGAAAGCATTTCCACAGCCAGAATGGATCGAGTGGATGACCTCGATAGCAAGTAGTTATATAAGTAAATTTGAAGTCGCACTAAAGAGGATTGAAGAAGTAGCGAAAGAGGTGGCGGAATGAATAACATCAGCTTAAGTAGTGACACGACTCATCAACATTATTGGAAAAATGTCGATAAAAAGCACGACAGCATCAAGCGGGCACATAGCTCAGAAAGCGAAAGCTACATCACTAGCAAATGCGAGTGTGGGACCGTAAAACAATCTTACAATAAAAATACCATACAGGAGGGGAAAGCCAGTGAGATATCAAGTTATTGGTAAGTCTGGTGAAGTCTATGGTACTTTCCCCACCAAACCATTAGCATACCAATTCATCAACAGTACATTTCTAGTATACAAATATGCTTACCGCGAGGACAGTGGTCAGAAAGAGTCGATGATTACGCAAGTACTGCCGGATATTATTAGCGTGGTGCCGGCCAAGCGACCGAGGCCAACGAAAGCTAAGGTCAAATCTTACTGGGAGTTGCTGATTGAATTAACTGTGGCAAGCGCTGAGGATACAGAAGAGATTAAACAATTGCGCAAGAAGCTGCTGAAGAAAACAAGCGAGAAAATAAAAACAGCAGCTAAAGGACGCAATAATGGCCAAGAATTATTCGCAAAATTAGAGAACGGCAACGTCATATCGTTTCCGACCTATACACAAGCTGGCAGTTATTTTAATGCCTCAGTAACTTCAATCAGCGCACGAGTTTATGAAGGGACGATAGCGTCTGAAGGTAAATTAAAAAGGATTTTTTTTACATCGAGGAGTGATAAAGCATGGAATTTAAAACGATGACGGACCTTAATAAGTGGTTCAGGGAAAATGTTATGTATATCAATGACTTGTTTCAATTCAAAAAAATATCACAGATTGATTTTAATTATCATATCAATAAATTAACAAAGCAATGGGATAAGTATTATAAACAATTGACCAGGGGTGATTAAGTGTCAGATAAATTACCAAGAGAATTGCTTGCAATAATTACCGAGCAAGCGATTAAGTCACACGAGCAACAGAAAGTTAAAGAAAAGACACAACAACGTGACTATAGGTTGCGTAACGCAACGCTACTACTAAAGAATTACCATAAGTTGAAAGTACACTGCAAAGCAATATCGAATGATATAAAAGATTATGAAGATATGGTTTACGATCCTGACGAGCTAAACTTGTACACTTTAATGAAATATAAGGCACGAACTGCACAAATGTTAAATTACTTTGATAGGATATTTAGAGCCTATGGCGAGTTATCTAAAAGACAAGGTGAAGCTGCTGAACGTCGTTATCGGATTTGTCAGAGAATGTATATCGATGAACAGAATGGGACAGCAGGTGAGTTGTCAGACTATTATAACATCGATAGAAGTACGGTCTTCAGGGACATTAACAAAGCGATTGAAGACTTATCTATCATGTTATGGGGGATTGACAGCTTCGATGATTTGAAGTGATGCGACAAACCCGCACCATCGTGCGACTATTCCTGTGGTAATATGTAAGTGTGGATAAGTGAAGTTATCCGGCAGAATTAAATCATCTCCTTATTTATTTTCCACCTCGCTAGTCGGGGTGGTTTTTGGTATAGTTATATCAAAAAGGGGGTTACGATTATGGGCAATCCTATCAATAATTTGGGCGACTATGGATGGGTCACAACGGCTGCTAAAGAAGCGGGTGGAGTGGACATGCTAATCCAAAACATTGAAGATACAGCTGTTGAACTAGCAAAAAGCGGTCTTGTTAATAGGGGAAGGGTAGAAGGTGCCGCAGTATCTATTGGGGCTTTAGCATGTTTAAATTTAATAAATAAAGCTATAGTTAAACATAAGAGAAATAAAAAAATAAAAAATAATGAACTAAAAGCAGAGATGCAAGTGTATAAAGACGAATTGAAAGAAATTGTTGAAGAAGAAATTGATATAGAAAACAAAATAATTGATTAAACTTGACCTCTCACGAGGTCTTTTTTCATACACAAATAATAAAAGGTGGTGAGTACCATAGCTAAGTATGATTACTGGATAACTGACGAAGGATTAATAAAGATTGAAGGGTGGGCTAGAGATGGGCTCACCGATGAACAAATATCAAGTAACATCGGCATTTCTAGGTCAACGTTGAATGTATGGAAGAAGAAGTACCCGGACATTTCGGACACCTTAAAAAGAGGCAAGGATTTCGTTGACAGGCAGGTCGAGAATGCCCTACTCAATAACGCTTTAGGATTTCATTACAAAGAGCAGATGGTCACAAATAAAGGTTCGGTTGTTGAAGTTGAGAAGTTTCAATCACCCAACACAACCGCTCAAATATTTTGGTTAAAGAACCGCAAACCTAGTGAGTGGAGAGATAAACAAGAGCAGAATGTAGAGTTAACAGGAAATATGAATGTAAACAATCCATACGATTAACTCACAGCTGATGAGCTGAAGGAGTTGATACGGGTTGCTGAAGAATAAGATTAACGTCCAGAAAGCCAAGTAAATATTGGCGAGTAAGGACTTTTTTAGTTTTTGCAGCATGATGACACCAAAGTTCTATAAACTGAATCGACAATATTTAATTGACCCCGCTAATGATATGCAGACGTTTTTAACGGACGACAACGACGTGTTAGTAGTCAACCTTCCGCCTCGTGATGGTAAGTCACTAACAGCAACCAAATTCCCTCAATGGGTATTGGGTATTGATCCAACGATTCGAATCATGACAGGTTCTTATAACGAACGCCTATCAACCAGTTTCTCTAAGACCGTTCGTAACTCGATACAGGAACAAAAGGCACAAGAAGAAACGATTGTTTATAATGATGTGTTCCTTAGCACTCGAATCAAGTATGGAGACGCCAGCGTGGGGTTATGGTCGTTAGGCGGCAGTTATACAAACAACTACCTAGCAACATCACCTACAGGAACGGCGACCGGATTTTGTGCTGATTTGATTATCATAGATGACTTAATAAAAAATGCTGAAGAAGCTAACAATGCTTTAGTCTTAGATAAACATTGGGATTGGTTCACGGACACCATGCTATCTCGTCTGGAGTCAGGCGGTAAAATCATGCTGATTATGACGCGTTGGAGCTCTAAAGACTTAGCGGGTAGAGCGATTGAAGAATTGCCTAATAATGGATATAAAGTTAAGCATATCAACCTTAAAGCAAAATTGAAGGACGGCACTATGTTATGTGATGACGTTCTTTCATTAAGAGAATTCAATCGTAAGACTAAAACAATGTCACCTGAGATTGCTAGTGCTAACTACCAGCAAGAGCCGATTGATTTGAAGGGTGTGTTGTATGGTGAGTTCAAAACATATGCAAGGTATCCGAAGTTCAAAATTATTCAGAGCTACACCGATACGGTTGATACGGGTAGTGATTACCTAGCAACATTTATTTACGGAGTCACATTTGATAATGAAGCCTATATCCTAGATGTTAATTACACCAAAGAACCTATGGAAGTTACCGAACCATTACTAGCTAAAAAGTTATACCAACGAAAGGTAAACAAAGCAGTGATTGAGTCAAATAACGGAGATCGAGGTTTTGGTCGTAGTGTGGATAGGATATTAAAACAAGAATATAAAATGAACTACACCGTGATTGTCCCTTTAACTCAATCAAAGAAGAAAGAGGCTCGTATTTTGACGAACGCCACTTGGGTAATGGAACATATATTTTTTCCAGAAGGATGGGAAAACAAATGGCCTGGATTATATAAAAACCTTAAAACATACCAACGTGAAGGTAAAAATAAAAACAATGATGCCCAAGATGCGTTGACGGGTGTGGCAGAGAAGACACAATTCGCACGAAAAGTAAATAAGCTACTGTGATATTGTCAATTCTCTGCAAATTAAAAGGTGATTGATAATACATAAAAATCATAGTATATTAATATAAGCTCTACTAGCTAAAAAGCCTATTCTCTTAAATGAGAGTAGGCTTATTTTTGTCTCTTGAATTTACAATTTAAGTGCAACACCAAAAGAGACTCATTGCTTCAAACCTAGTAGAATAGTGTTTACGAAGACAACTATTGAAAGGGTTGATAACGATGAGCCTCTACAAACATCTTACCATAGATGAACGAGAACAGATATTTCTTCTTTTCCATCAAGGATACTCGATTAGATTCATTGCGAAAACATTAAAAAGAAGTCCTTCTACAATTAGCCGAGATTTGGCTAGAAATAAAGATCTGCCAACTTATTCTCCTTCAGTTGCTCAGGAAAACTATACGAAAAAAAAGCTAAGTGTGGTCGAAAATGTTTGTTAGACAATCCTGAATTAAACACGCTAGTTAAAACGCTCTTTTTAAATGATCAATGGTCGCCAGAACAAATTGCCAATCGCATTCAGTTAGAGAACTCAGTTTTGACTATTAGCTTTAATACGATTTATCGAGCTATTTATCGGGGGGATTTTGAATGAGGCAAATTTAAGTCACGGACATCGTGGAGCAGTTAGAAAATTAAGACATAAGGGAAAAACACGCCATACAAAAAATCATATTGAAAAGCGTGGAAAGATTTCCGTGACGCATACGATTCATGAAAAACCTGTTGCAGCGAATAATCGTTCATCAGTCGGTCATTGGGAAGCAGATACAGTAGCGGGTAAAACCGGAAAGGCCTGTTTAGTAACGCTTACTGACCGAAAAACACGCTTTTTACTGGCGGAGAAAATAGATAAAAAGGTTTCGACCCACGTGCGTGATTCCGTCATTAATTTACTAGCTGCTCTACCGAATAGTAAAAGAAAATCCATTACTTCAGACCGTGGAAAAGAATTTTCAAAGCATCGAGAAGTCACTCAATATTTAGATAACATCCGTTTTTATTTCGCAGACCCTCATGGCTCTTGGAAAAGAGGAACAAATGAAAATACAAATGGACTACTAAGAGAGTACTTTTCAAAAACAGAAGATCTAACAAGCTGTTCAACAGATTACATCAATACTTGTATTGAAAAACTAAATAAACGTCCGCGTAAGTGCTTAGGTTGGAAAACACCTTATGAGCTCTTCTTTGACAAGGTGTTGCGTTAAATTTGACAATTCAAGCTAGAAACTAAAACCGTAGTCGGTGTTTATGATAGACATCATTTCACTAGCCGTTTTGTTAATGGATTCGTTATCTTTATTTAGGAATTTAAAGCTTTTAACTGCATCAATTATTTCCAGGCAAAACTCATGAATGTCAATATTCAAATTCGTTTCATTTGTTCCGCCATTGTTAATTGAATAGTTATTATGGAGGAATATATTACCTGAAGTAGAATAGGTTAATACAAATTTATTTATTAATTCTCTTGCTCTCTGCTCTTCAATATTTGTAGTGCTGTTATGAAGAATTGCACATCTTAATGCATAAAAATCAGAAGCTTTTACAAACCCTTGATCATATGAGTGAATAGGCAGAAAATAATCTTCTATAAATTTTGTATAGAGCTTTTTGCTTGTTTGACCACCATTTTGTAACGAGGCACAAACATCAGGTAAAGAGAGAGCGACTGTTAGAGCAGCATAGTGATTTTTATTTTCTAAACTAATTTTTACTGATGTAATTAATGGGTTTAATTTCTCCTCTAGTATCGACATTATTTATTCTCCAATTCTCCACAACCATCATAACTTGTAGTAAATGGTAATCCTGTTTAGATACTATAGTAAAACTTCGGCTATAGAATCTAAAACAGCTTCTATTTCGTCATCATTTTTTTGGTGAAGTAATGATACCACATCTAGTTTAAATTAATGGCTGATATTCTTTTAAATCCAAAGAGGCCACTCCATTAGGTTGATATAATAGTTAATGAAGTAGGTAGTAATGAAAGTACATTCGCCAGCACAAATCTCAAGTATATATTACCATAAAAGTATTAGTGTTAAGCTGGTTTTATTTATTCGTTTGCAAACAGAAACGCACGTTGTTATAATTACTAAGAGGTGGCACAGTTAAATAATTAATAAAACCGCCACTAAAAAGCGACGGATCAGTTTCACGCTGGCGATTTTTGAATACACAATTCAAATATAATTGGTTCTGTTTAGTAATCTCACATAAGTAAAAAACCTCTGTAAAGACTAATTTAACAGTGATTAGTCGAGATTAGCATAAAGAACGCGGAAGATAATTCGACTATAAATAAAGCTAGGAAAAGCTCTCATGAGCCAATCCTAGCTTTTTTATTTGTCCAGTATTTAAACTTAAAGGTCACTCAAAAAGTCCTAAGTGGATGAAAAAGTGGATTTTTCTTTTAAAAGATAATTACCGCACATTGTAAAAGGGCGTGTTTAATGAAAAGAGTCACTCAATATGCTTGCGGGTGAAACTTTAGGCTATTGAAGATCAATAATAATTAAACAGAAAACCTCTACCTTTTCTATAGAAGGGCGGAGGTTTTTAAATTAATCTATTTCAATCTCAGGTCTTTCATCGTGCCCCCATGAAAAGCGGAGTCGATTCGCTTGTTGACCTAAACCTTTGCCAATATCTGTATTAAGAACTTTTGCGCGTTTATCACGTTTCGCCACTATTTCTTGAGTTGGGAGAATATCGCGGTAGTTCGCAATCGCATCTTCTTTAGTCGTGAAAGGTTGGTGAGCGACCAGATAAACTTCGTGGGAATTATCGACTAAGGTATAGCCAGCAATTCCAGTTTCTTTCTGGTAGGGTTTGGCTAAACCTCCATCAATTACAAGCATTTTACCACTGGCTTTGATTGGTAATTCCCCTTTAATTGTTTTAACTGGCGTGTGCCCATTAATAATGTAGCCGTCAGCAGTTAAGCCAAACTCTTGCAGCAATTTAATACAGAAGGCTTCATCAGAACGTAACTTATAATAAGCGTTTTTAGCCTCATAATGTAACTCTTTATCGCTAGAGAAATAGCGTTCAAAAGTTTTCATGGTTTTCTTGCCAAATAGATTGGATGCCTCACCACACCAAAGATACCAGACAAGATCAGTCGCATAATCATCATAAACAGTCGGTTGATCGTATGCTTTATGAATCGCTTCAGTGAAATAATCCATTAGGGCGCGACCTTTATACTGTTGGCCTTCGAAAGTAGCTTCCAGAAATTCGCCTTCAGGCGTACAAGGGATACAACCGTGAAAGAGTAAATTCTCATTATAAGTTAAATACAAGGTGCCTTCACGGACTAGAAAGTCGATATGTTGTTTTAAGTTTTCAGAACTTTGGAACTGATGCAGCAAGTCGCGTAAAACCAATTCTTCACCCAAGGTCAGTTCATAAGGATCTTCTTCATAAACTTTCTGAAAACATGTATTATCTAATGGGTAATCTTTGCCATTGACGGTCAGCGTTTGACGATCAGCAGACAATTTATCGAATAGTAAACGGCTTTCCATATTAAATTCAGGGCGACGTTTAATGATTTCGCCTTCAATTTTAAATTGCATGATCGAAATCGCTTGATGCATCCGGGTAATGTCGAGAGTTTCATCCTCAGTTAAATGTAACGTATCGCCTTTGGGACGAAAAGCCGGGTTATCCACGTAATAGCGTTCTCCGTATTTAGCCAGCCTTGATAAATCAATGCCGTATTTATCCATTAACTCTGTATGACCGTAACGCAAAGTGATTCGCAACACATTACATAAACAAGCAATCGATCCACTATATGCACCAATCCAAATGACATCATGGTTACCTAATTGGATGTCTAAAGAAGGGACGTCCATTAACTTATCCATAATTTTATCAGGATCCGGCCCACGGTCGTAGATATCTCCCAAGACATGTAAGTGGTCCACGACAAAACGTTGAATTAGATTAGCCAGCACAATCGCAAAATTATTCGCTAAATCAAGATCGACGATTGTTACGTAAATCGACTTATAATATTCTTCTTTATTATCCGTCTCGTCATATTGGTATAATAATTCTTCTAAAATATAGGCATATGCTTGAGGCAAAGCTTTACGTACTTTAGACCGTGTATACTTTGTTGAGACAAAGCGGGTAACTTGAACCAAATGGTCGAGTAATTGATACCACTCGGCATTGCTTTTTTCAACAGTGGCTAATAAATCTTCAGGGTAATATATGTAAAAACAAAGTTCCTTTTGTTCTGCTTCAGTCAGTTGATTATCAAATAATTCATTTACTTTTAAACTAATGACGCCTGAGCAGTTACGTAATATATGGTCAAAGGCTTCAAATTCACCGTGTAAATCACTGATGAAGTGTTCAGTAGCTTTCGGTAATTGTTGGATGGCTTCAAGGTTAATGATTTCGATTAAAGCATCCATCCGCTGGTCCTGACTAGAAGTTGCTTGGGCTTGTGTCATTTTTAAAACGCTCCTTTATCTTCGCGATTAAATCTGTTTCTCATCATATTTTCATTATGACAATCATACCATATAAAGATGTTACCGGTAACATCTCTTTCTTATAAAAACACTAAAAATTCCATATAGCACAATTTTTGAGTTTGGTTTTATTATAGTGCTTTATTTGTTATACTTATAAAGGATGTATTTTGTCCAAAATATGTTGAAAATGGGGTTTTAGCATGTCACAATTTAAACAAGAGTTTGAAGCTTTATTGAATGAAAAGAAATTACCATCTTCTTATAAAGAAATTGAGAATGGACATCATCTCTATCGTTTTCAATTTAGAGTAACAAAAGAGACCGCGTTAATCGTAGAAGTGATTATTCAGAATACTGATAAATCGTATAGTGATGCTCAAATTATTTACCGTCACATACACATGTTGCGCGATTATAATGCACGTGGCAAGGCATTAGAGGTTATTAATGATTTAAATGAAATGAAAACAGGTTATTATGGTTTATTCCTTGCGGGAGATGGAGAAGTTTTCTTGCGCTCATTACTGCGTATTGGCACGGATCCAAGACCCCTATATGATACAATTGTCTTAGGTTCTGCGATTGCAAAAGGCTTACAGCCTCAATTAGTAGCAGAATTAGGTGAATCAGCAAAGAGAAATTAACCTCCAATCTAAGACTTAAATTGATATAGAGGAGAAGGTGTCGTGTTAAATCGGTTAATATCAGAAAAACCATGGGCGAATACAGTTCTACAATTAGTAGTGGTCGTCTTCGCATCAATCAGTTATGGTTTTGCATTAAATGTTTTTTTAATTCCAGGGAATATCTATAGTAGTGGTGTGACTGGAATCGCACAATTAATTAGCTATTATACAAATAAGACTGCTTTTGCGACTCTTTTGACCACTGGTAACTTAAACTTTCTTCTAAATATACCATTGATTATCTTAAGTTATTATCGTTTAGGAAGAACGTTTACAATCATGTCACTATTAGTCGTTGTAGGGACAACAATTTCCGCAAATACTCTGCCAATTGCTGGTATATCTGAGAATCCGTTATTAAATGCGATAATGGGTGGCGTGATTTCTGGACTCGGTGGGGGCTTAACTATTAAGGTCGGTATGTCTTCAGGAGGTATGGATATTGTTTCTGTACTTATTTCAAGAATGACCGGAATGAATGTCGGCTCCTTATCTTTCATTATTAATCTCTTTGTCATGGGAGCAGCGGGGCTTTTATTTGGTTGGGAGTTTGCCCTATATACGTTAATTTCGATTTATGTGGGTTCACGTGTCGTCGATACGATTCATACAAACGAACAGGTATTGACTGCCTTTATCGTGACGAACCGAACCGACGAAGTGATTGCTTCCATCTTTAAGCGCATTGTGCGTGGGGCAACAATCTTAGAAGGCCAAGGTGGTTATTCTAAAGATAAGCGTGATGTCGTAATGGTTGTTGTTAACCGTTATGAAATTCATGATTTACAAATAGCGGTGACTGAAGCAGATCCAAGTGCCTTCATCAATATGATTCAGTCGACAAAAGTTTCAGGTCGTTTTTTATCTCGCGATCAACAAAAGTCTTTGCGTAAAGAAGTTGCATTGATTGACCATGAAGCCGAAAAAACAGAAGTGATTGAGACAGTATAAATAAAAAAGAATAGGTCTGACTGTGGAGCATGCTCTACAGTCAGACCTATTTTGAACGGTGATTACTTTTCGACGATTGCTTCAACAGGAATGTCTAATGAAAATCGTTCAATCAAGTGACGGGCTAAGCCGTCCTCATCATTAGTATATTCTGTTTCTTCGTTCGATACTGCTTTGACAGTTGAACGACCATTTTTCATTGCGACACCCACTCCAGCAAATTGCAACATTTCTAAGTCGTTTTCCTCATCGCCGAAAGCGATGATTTTTGCTTGAGGAATTCGGTAAAACTCTGCAATTCGTTGGACACCAATTGCTTTGTTAATGCCTTTATGAACCACTTCCAATACAGGAAGTTCGCCTCCCCATGTACGCACAGACACGTAATCGCCATAGGCTTGATTAATATTCTGTTCGATGGTCTTTTGCTTTTCTTCAGCTGAAAATATAGTCAAAGCTGTCGGGTTAAAAGTCAATGATTCGCGTGATAGTTTATCGACGTTTGCTAAATCAACCGGATAGTAGGGACTATCTGGTAATTGAAGTGAAGTTGTATATAATCTGTCGCGACCTTCAGCCATCAATAATTCAATTTCCAACTTCTCTTGATTGGCAAACAGTTCAAATGCAATCTCACGATCCAAGTCTTGATGATAGTATGGCAGCCAGTTGGGCTGTCCAGGGAAATGACAGAGGGCGCCATTAAAGTTGACCATCGGAGCCTGAATATTCAGTTGGCGGTATAAATCGGAACTATTACGAAAAGGTCGTCCAGTCACAATCGAAATTAGATGTCCTTGCTCGCTTAACAGTCGTAATGTTCGAATCGTTAAGCGACTTAATTGTGATTTATCATTTAGTGTGGTGCCATCTAAATCGATAGCGATGAGTTGTTGCTGCATAATCAATCTCCTTTTGTTATATTCTTTACGATTATAACAGAATCTTAGGTTTCGAACCAATTTATCCCTCTATCCCTATGCCTTCTTTTGTGATAAAGTAAACAGGAGACTATTTTGAGAGGAGTATTCTGATGACTGATTTACCAGAGAGCACACCAGAATCAAGTGATGATTTTAATCTGAGTGCTGAGCAAGAGATGAAACAACGGATTATTGAACAACTGGAATTAGTGATTGATCCAGAATTAGGAATAGATATTGTCAACTTAGGTTTAGTTTATGATGTGGAATATCGTGAAAATAATGTAGCTTATGTCTTGATGACACTGACAACACCGGCTTGTCCATTGGCAGATGTGATTTTTGATGAAGTTGATCGTACTGTAAAGGCATTGGCCGAAGTGGACGAGGTTAAGTTAGAATTATCATTTTATCCACCTTGGCAACCAGACCGTATGAGTCGATATGCAAGAATAGCGCTTGGCTTTTCTGGTTAGATAAACTAATAATATGTTTGATTTTAAAGAAACAGGCTACTGATTGTCAGTGGCCTGTTTCTTAATATTTTCTAAAGATTGGTCTGACAAAAACATATTTGACATTAATTTACGTATTTAATAGTAGTAAGTTAATATGGGAGGTTAAATTAATGTGTGTGAAGATGTCGCAACAACATATGTGGTTGTCAGAACTCAATAATAGAGAGGCTTTGTTAGAGCAAGAGGCAAAAGACTATTATTGGAAAGAATGTGGACATGAAGGGGAAGTGAAGTTTTCACAAATTTCCCAAAGAGAGTCAGCGGCTAGTTGGGAGTGGGTGTTTGATTTACGTCTGCAAACAAAAGCGGGTGAGATTCAACTGGATGCTGTATTAATTTGTGAAGTTGGTTGGATTTGTTTTGAAGTTAAGAATTATCGAGCAGCCTATCAATTTTCGGACAAGAAGCTAACTGTTAATGGAATTGTACAATTTCATGATGTCTTTAAGCAAGTTGAACGAAGCAGGAGTATTTTTGAGCAAGTGGCAAGACAATGTTCAGCTTTAAGAGAATTGCAGTACTATGTTGTGTCTATTAATGAGGAAGATACAGTTAACATTGAGGAAGGCGTCTCAGACATTCCCTATCTAAAAAATGCCAAGCTCCTGCAATTTTATCGTGACTTACGGTTTGAATGTGAAAGACTCGCTAATCTTCAAGCTGTTTTTAATCGTGATTTTAGAGATGAAGCCATGAAATTACGGGCAATGCATAAAATTGATAACCGTCGGTATTCCCTATCGGAAGAGCGATTTATAAACTTAAAGAAAGGACTTTACTGTGAGCGTTGTCGAGAGTTTAATTTAGAAGTGACACGTTATTATATCATTTGTAAGGAGTGTGGTTTTTGTGAAGGGAAGGAGAAAGCAACATTGCGACTAATATGTGCGCTAGGGATTCTGTTGCCTTATGAGGGGCTGAATCCGTATAAGGCCTGGCAACTGTCTGGAGGTATGTTAAACGTCTATTCAATAATAAAAGTAATGAATAAACACTTCATCCGTAATTCAACAAAACATTCATACAAAAACAATAATTTATCTTTTAAGGATCAATTCAGTCACAATATTTTTCACTACAAAGATAAAGATTCACCGCATAAAATACGATGACTCAATATTTGCCCTTGGCCGTGACGGCGAATACCATATTTGCCCCTGGCCGTGACGGCGAGTAGCATTTTTGCCCCTGGCCGTAACGGCGAATACCAATTTTGCCCCTGGCCGTGACGGCGAGTTCAGCTTTTGTAGCTTCAACCCGATTCACACGCGAAAAAAACTATCAACCAAAAACCATCAAACCAAAAAGCAGAAAAAGCCAAGTGCTAAGACTTGGCTTCGTATTTTTTAATTAAATCTGTGAAAACTTTCCAATAATTATCAGCCTTAACAGAACCGACGCCATCAACTTCTAAGAAGGCTTGATAAGTCGTGGGTTTTTTATTTGCCATATCCACTAAACTTTTGTTATTGAAGATGATATAAGAAGGCATACCTGCTTCGCTTGCAAGGTCATTGCGTAAAACACGTAGTGCTTCATATAAATCAGGATCTTCTGCTGAGATAGTGACAAAAACATTACGTCTCGAACTGTTGCGTGCAGAATCAACTTGTTCTTTCATCATCAACTGTTCGTCGCCTTTTAACAAAGCTTGTGCTCGACTAGTGAGCTCAAGCCCTTTATGTTGGTTTAAATTTAAGTAATGATTGGCCAGCAGAAGGGAAATAACATTTTTTACGAAAGACTCTGATTTATGTTTGAGAAGACCATAAGTGGATAATTCATCAAAATCCCAATCTAGTAATTTCTTTTCCTTACTCCCTCGCAAGACATTCGTAATCATTGTCATACCGAAACTATGTTTCATACGTACGATACAAGACAATACCATTTGGGCTTCTCTAGTGACTTCGACCGTAGTAAATTCACTTAAGCAACTAGAGCAGTTCAAACAATCGACTTGCCTATTCTCCCCGAAATAATTCAAAATAAAGCGGCGTAAGCAAGAGGTATGGTTAGCGTATTGAATCATCGTATCTAAACGTGAAATACTTGTAGGGTCCTGACTGTTTTCAATTAAAAACTTACTTGAAACAATATCTTGCTTTCCAAATAATAGAATTGCTTCAGATTCTAAACCATCACGTCCAGCACGTCCGGCTTCTTGATAGTAGCCCTCTAAATCAGTTGGCATATTATAATGAATCACCTTTCGCACGTCAGTCTTATCGATTCCCATCCCAAAAGCATTGGTTGCGATCATAATTTTCGCACGATCGTAAATGAAATCATCTTGAGCATTTGCACGCACTTGTGCTGATAAACCAGCATGATATTTGGCGACCGAATGGCCACTTTTCAATAAATGCTCGTGAATTTGATCGACATTTTTACGAGTTTGAGCATAGATAATCGTGGAATCTTCTGCATCTTTCAAATAATCTTTTAACTCTTGCATTTTATTTGAAGGCTCTTTAACTGTAAACTTAATGTTAGGCCGATCAAAAGAATTGATGAATACGTTTGGTTCAGTTAATTGTAACTGTTCAATTATATCGCCTCTCACCAATTCGGTAGCTGTAGCCGTAAAAGCTGCTATGGTAGGACGATGAGGCAATGCGTCTATGAAAGAGCTGATTTGGCGATAGCTTTGACGGAAATCATGCCCCCATTGAGACACGCAGTGTGCTTCGTCAACAGCGATCATCGATATTGGTAATCTAGAAATTTCATTAACAAAAAATTGGTTTTCTAAACGTTCAGGCGCGATATATAACAGTTTCACCCCCCCTTGACGCAAGCGGTAACGAATTTCAGAATATTCTTGTTGAGTTAGAGAAGAATTAATGAAATCAGCTGAAATACCATGTTGTTTCAAAGAATCAATTTGATCATGCATTAAGGAGATCAAAGGGGAGATTACAATTGTTAAACCAGCTTTCAATATAGCAGGTAATTGATAACAAACGGATTTTCCTCCACCAGTCGGTAAGACGCCAAGAACATCTTGATCTTGCATCAAAGCAGAAATGATATCCTCTTGTCCCGGTCTAAAAGTCGAATAACCGAAGTTTCTTTCTAATGCTACTGTTAAAGTCAAAATACTACCTCCCATATTATCCGTTTTATTTTAACAGAATACGAATAAAAACACGAATTTTCTAAAAAACATTTTAGTTAATAATCAATTAATAAATCTTTGTTATAGTTCCTTTAACCTCATAGTAGCGCATACTAACCACCACATAATTTAGTATGATTCACAACCTCTTTTTAGTCTACTAGTTAATGAATTCAGTCCATTATTTGCTGCTATGACCGGTAAAACCACCAAGCCCTGAAACTTTCAGCCCAAAGACAGCGCTTGGTGTTTTTTTCTGTTCATATTTGAAAGCCTATACAAAAAGATTGCAGGAGACAACAATATGTGGTTAGATTGAAGTAACAAAGTCAATGAAGAGGTGTAGAATGAATATTGCTTTAATTGCACATGATAAAAAGAAAGACGATATAGTTAATTTAGCGATTGCATACCGTGAAGTACTAGCAGAACATACCTTGTTTGCGACAGGAACCACTGGTCAAAGAATCATCGAGGCGACTGACTTAAAAGTTCACCGTTTTAAATCAGGACCATTAGGCGGGGACCAACAGATAGGTGCTTATATTTCTGACAATAAAATTGATTTGGTTTGTTTTATCCGAGATCCATTAACGCCGCAAGCACATGAACCAGATATATCTGCTTTATTGCGACTGTCGGATGTCTATGAAATTCCATTGGCCACAAATGTTAGTACAGCAGAAGCCCTGTTGCGCGCATTAGACGCAGGTTTTCTAGATTGGCGTAAAGTTGCTAAAACTAAAGAACGAGACCATCTCAATTTTTAAAACGAAGACCTTATTTCCCCAGGAAGTAAGGTCTCATTTTTTCAAAAAAGGACTAAAATATGCATTGACCTTTCCTGACCAAGGGTATATACTATAGGTAGCTCGTAAAGAGCTTACTTTTTGGTCAAAACTAATTGACCAATTTTGACTAATGACTAAACGGATAAATGAAAGGTTGTGAAACTGTGATTGATAAATTTACAACAACAATGCAAACTGCGATAGGTGAAGCACAGCAAATCGCAATAACACGTCAGCAACAACAAATTGACATACCGCATTTGTGGCTTGTCTTTTTGCAACCGGATCATTTTGCTTATAATTTATATGAAGAGTTAAATGTGCCGCTGAGCGAATTCAAAACATTGGTAGAAAACGAAATTGATCAATTACCTACTGTGTCAGGAGCAAATGTTCAATATGGACAACAGTTTAGCCAAAGATTTCAGCAGCTATTATCTGAAGCAAATAAAATAGCCAGTGAATTTCAAGATGAGTATTTGGCGACAGAAGTATTTATGTTAGCTTTATTTGAACAGAAAAATAATCCATTAACGAAGTTTTTACTAGAAAATGGGTTAACTAAGAATAAATTAAATGAAAGAATTAAAGAATTGAGAGGGGGAGACCGTGTGACTTCAGCAAACCAAGAAGAAACTTACGAGTCTTTAGCTAAATATGCCATTAATTTAAATGAAGCAGTTAAACAGAATAAATTAGATCCCGTCATTGGACGTGACGAAGAAATTCGCGATGTTATCCGCATTCTCTCACGTAAATCTAAAAACAACCCAGTTCTAATAGGGGAGCCCGGAGTGGGTAAAACTGCTATTGTTGAAGGGTTAGCCCACCGAATCGTACGTAAAGATGTGCCAGAGAACCTAAAAGATAAAGAAATTTATAGTTTGGATATGGGCTCTCTTATCGCTGGAGCGAAATACCGTGGAGAATTTGAAGAACGTCTAAAAGCTGTTCTTAAAGAAGTGAAACAATCACAAGGACGTATCTTATTATTCATTGATGAAATTCATACTATTGTGGGCGCTGGAAAAACAGAAGGTTCAATGGATGCAGGGAATATTCTGAAACCTATGCTTGCAAGAGGAGAGTTACATTGTATCGGTGCCACCACTCTAGATGAGTACCGCGAAAATATTGAAAAAGATAAAGCATTAGAGCGTCGATTCCAACGTGTCATCGTTCAAGAACCGACAGTGGAAGATACGATTAGTATTTTACGAGGGTTGAAAGAACGCTATGAAATTCACCACGGGGTGAATATCCATGACAATGCTTTGGTTGCGGCGGCTACACTTTCTGATCGCTATATTACAGATCGTTTTTTACCGGATAAAGCCATTGATTTAGTTGATGAGGCATGTGCAACTATCAGAGTTGAAATGAACTCGATGCCAACTGAAATGGATACAGTGACGCGTCGTTTAATGCAACTCGAAATCGAAGAAGCTGCTTTGAAAAAAGAAAACGATGATGCGAGTAAAAAACGATTAGAACTTATCCAAGAGGAATTGGCCGAGTTACGCGAAGAAGCGAATAATTTGAAATTACGTTGGGAAGTTGAAAAAGAATCCATGAATGCTATTCGTGATAAACGTCAAGCTTTGGAAGAGGCTCGTCGTACATTAGAAGAAGCAGAAGCAGATTATAATTTAGAAAAAGCTGCAGAAATGCGTCATGGTCGAATCCCACAACTAGAAAAGGAATTAAAAGAAATAGAAGCTTCTGAAGAAGCCAAAGAAGTCACTCGTCTCACCCAAGAACGTGTGACTGACGAAGAAATTGCGAAAGTTGTTGGAAGATTAACTGGAATTCCAGTGACTCGTTTAGTTGAAGGTGAAAGAGACAAGTTACTACGCCTAGATGAAACCTTACATAAACGTGTGATTGGTCAAGATGAAGCAGTTGAGAAAGTAACAGAAGCCGTCTTACGTTCACGTGCTGGACTCCAAAATCCGAATAGACCGATAGGATCCTTCTTATTCTTAGGTCCAACCGGGGTCGGAAAAACTGAACTAGCCAAATCTTTAGCGGAAGTTTTATTCGATGATGAAAATCATATGGTGAGAATTGATATGTCTGAGTATATGGAGAAACACAATGTGTCTCGTTTAATTGGAGCACCTCCTGGTTACATTGGATATGAAGAAGGTGGACAATTAACTGAAGCTGTTAGACGTAACCCTTATTCGATTGTACTTTTAGATGAAGTTGAAAAAGCCCATCCAGATGTATTTAATGTCTTATTACAGGTGTTAGACGATGGTCGTTTAACCGACTCTAAAGGGCGTGTTGTTGATTTCAAAAATACTGTGCTGATTATGACAAGTAACATTGGTTCACATTTACTATTAGAAGGTGTGAATGATGAAGGGCATATCGAAGAAAATACTCAAAATCAAGTAAGAGCGTTATTGAGACAACACTTTAAACCAGAATTCTTAAACAGAGTCGATGATATCGTGATGTTTACACCACTTTCACGTCAACATATGGGACAGATTGTTTACAAGATGTTAGGTCAATTGCAGACTCGCTTAGGCTATCAAGATATTCAATTGACATTAGACGAAGACGCTGCTCTATGGCTCGCTGAAAATGGCTATGATCCAATTTACGGTGCAAGACCATTAATGAGATTCATTACTAGAGAAGTTGAAACGCCATTGGCTAAATTAATTATCAAAGGTAGTATCCTTCCGAATTCATTGGTTCACGTATCTTTAGTAAATGATCAGTTGAACTTCGTTTCAGAAGTAATCGAAGCATAATATCCCCAAATACACACGCGAGGCTTTGATGCCTTTACGTGTGTATTTGTCTTGTAATATAATGCAAGCAATAATTTTTTATATATTAGTGAAAAATCTTCATTAGCTAATAAGAGTTGCTAGGCTAATCCGGCAAAATGTGATATATTTTAAACAAATCAAAAGGAGGTGCATGATGCAAAAATTAGATAGATTGGTGATTAAATACATTCTATTTATTGCACTCGTAGTGTTAATTGTATCCAATTATGAACAAGCAATTAGCTATATGTTTCACTTTCTAAGAATACTCTCGCCAGTTATCGTTGGTATTATAATGGCCTATATCTTGAACATCTTAATGATAAAATTTGAAAACATTTGGTTTCCTAACAAGAATAACCAATGGGTGAATAAAACACGCAGACCTTTGAGCATTCTGTTTGCGATGTTAACGATTAGCTTCGTATTATTTATTGTGTTAGGTTTAGTGGTTCCGCAAGTGTTAGTTGTTTTGACAACTTTAATCGAAGCCATTCCGGTAGCAATTAACCAAATACAGACTTGGTTCACGAATTCTGAACAAAGATTCCCGGAACTAGCAGTTATACTTGATCAATTTGAAGTTAATTGGTCACAAATTGTTCAAGATGCAGTCGCCTTTTTTAATGGTGTAACAACACGAATTGTTGAAACAACTTTATCGACTATAGGCTCCATTGCGTCAATCGTTATTAACCTTTTCTTATCTTTAATTATCTCGATTTACATTTTAATGTCTAAAGAAAAAATAATGAGTCAGGGAAACCGAATGATCAAAGCATACTTCACTAAGAAGCAATACGATAAAATCCGTTATGTTTTGTCAGTCGTAGATGCATCTTTTAGTCACTTCATTACCGGAGAAGTATTAGAAGCTTTTATACTAGGCGTAATGGTAACGGCGGGGATGTGGATTTTCAGATTCCCTTATGCCACAATGTTAGGTGCTTTAGCAGGAATTATGGCATTAATCCCTATGTTAGGCGCATGGATATCAGGCACGATTGGCTTTGTTTTAATTGGTGTGCAATCGCCGATTCAAGGATTAGCCTTTTTAATATTTATCATTATAATCCAGCAACTTGAAGGTAATATCATTTATCCGAAAATCGTTGGAGATAAGATAGGCTTGCCAGGTATGTGGGTCTTGATTGCAGTAACAATTGGTGCGGGGCTTGCAGGTATACCAGGTATGCTTTTAAGTGTACCGATATCATCGGTAATCTATAAACTCCTTAAACAAGATGTTACGACACGAGAAAGAATAGACGTAATGTCTTAAAGCAACACATTAACTAAAAAATTCGGAGGTGTTTATTTGCGAAAATTAGATAAACTGCTGATTAAGTATATCTTATTTATTGCAGCCGTTGTTTTGATCGTGTTTAATTATGAACAAGTTTTAAGTTGGCTAAAAACGATTTGGTTAATTTTATCGCCAGTAATTATTGGTGGCGTAATGGCTTATATATTAAACATATTGATGGTCAAATTTGAAACGTTGTATTTTCCAAAAAGTCAGAAGAAAATTGTTGTTAAATCCCGCCGGCCAGTGAGTATTTTACTTGCTATGGCAACGATTGTGCTAGTGGTTTTACTAGTAGTTGGTTTAGTCGTACCACAAGTTATTTCTGTGGTAGCTAAATTAATTGAAAACATTCCGACAATCTTCGAAAGAATTCAAGCATGGTTAACGGATTATGAGCAATTATTCCCGGAAGCGGCGACTTTGATGGACCAGTTTGATATTGATTGGAGTCAAATGGTTAGAAATGCAGTCAGTTTCGTTAACAATTTAACAACAAGTATATTAGAAACGACTTTATCTACCGTAGGGTCATTAGCAGGAATTATTATTAATCTCGTTTTATCATTCATTGTTTCAATCTATATTTTGATGTCAAAAGAAAAGTTAGCGAGTCAATTTGATCGCATGTTGAAAGTCTATTTAAACGAGAAAAATTATCGAAAATATCATTACGTGCTAACACAATTTGATGAGTCATTTAGACACTATATTACGGGTGTCGTGGTTGAAGCGTTGATTTTAGGAGCTATGGTCACTGTGGGAATGTGGATTTTTCGTTTCCCCTACGCAGCTATGATCGGTGCACTCACAGGCTTTTTAGCGATTATACCGATGCTAGGTGCTTATTTATCAGGTGCCGTTGGCGCCTTGTTAATCTCAGTCGAGTCCCCCGTTCAAGCAATGTTCTTTATTCTCTTTACAATTATCGTGCAACAAATTGAAGGGAACATCATATATCCTAAAGTTGTAGGCAGCTCCATAGGTTTACCAGGACTTTTTGTATTAATTGCGGTGACAATTGGTGGTGGCTTAATGGGAATACCAGGAATGATTATATCAGTTCCTTTGGCATCTGCTTTATTTAAACTTCTTAAGAATGATGTCAAAAACCGCGAGGCTATGAGACAATACAGGAATGAGACTGTTGAGCAAACAGGCAATTTAGATTATGTTAAACAGTACATTCAAGAGGTAAGCAAAAACATAAATACTTAGATTTATCATTTAAATGAACACACAATTTTTTGAGACCGCTCATAAAATTGTGTGTTTTCGTTTTGGATTGGTCTATAAGAATGATATAATAAAAATAAGAAAGGGGGACGAACAAATGTGGATTTTGCTATTACTTGGTGTAGCTTTTTTATCAACAGCTTTATTTTTAAATCCTAAGTTATTTTATATTGGTGCATCACTTATAAGCTTTGGCGTTTATTTTGGTGTAGCCAATGTTGATTTCAGTATATTTCTGATGTTCTTGCTTGGGGTTGGACTTTTAATTGTAGAGTTTTATGTTCCTGATTTTGGGGTCATTGGCGTTGTTGGTTTTTTAGCCATGACGATAGCGATTTACTTAAAAACGGGTAACTTTACAGAATTAGTCTATTTAGTTCTTGCTTGTTTAGCTGTGGCTTTCGTTGTAGTTATCTATTTCTTAAAAAGCGGAAAAGAGTTAAATATTAGTCCGGCTTTTATTTTAAATGAATCAATGACTTCAGATAAAGGCTATTCTAGTGAAAAAGATTACAGTTTTCTTCTCAATGCAAATGGAACAGTCGTCTCAGATTTAAGGCCAGTCGGTCGTGCAAAAATTGGTGAAGAAACGTATGAAGTCATTAGTACGGCAGAAATGATTTCTACTGGAGAAGCAATTATAGTCACTCGTGTTCAAGGTGCAAAAGTATATGTGAAGAGAGGAGCAATTTAAATTGGATTTTTTTAATTTATTTGATGGGAATCCCTATAACAATCCAGAGGGGTCAACTTTTACCGTCGTACTAATTTTAGTTATCGCAATTATCTTACTTGCGTTATTCTTTAGATTCGTACCCGTAGGCTTGTGGATTACAGCCTATTTCTCTGGAGCTAAAGTAAGTATTGGTGATTTAGTGGGTATGAGATTAAGAAGGGTTGTTCCTTCAAATATCGTTAATCCACTGATTAAAGCAACTAAAGCAGGGATTGATATTAACACGAATCAACTCGAAGCTCACTACTTAGCTGGTGGTAATATCAACCTGGTAGTCGATGCGTTAATTGCAGCTCAAAGAGCGAATATTGATTTAGAGTTTGAACAAGCAGCTGCGATTGATTTAGCTGGTCGTGATGTTTTTGAAGCGGTCCAAGTATCTGTAAACCCTAAAGTGATCGAAACGCCAATCGTTGCCGCAGTGGCGATGAATGGGATTGAAATCAAGGCCAAAGCCAAAGTGACTGTTCGTGCCAATATCGAGCGTTTAGTCGGGGGTGCTGGTGAAGAAACCATTATTGCCCGTGTTGGTGAAGGGATTGTTACAACTGTTGGTAGTTCGAAGTTTCACTCAGATGTTTTAGAAAATCCTGATTCAATTTCACAGACCATTCTGCGTAAAGGTTTAGATTCAGGAACGGCCTTTGAAATTCTATCGATTGATATCGCGGATGTGGATGTCGGCCGAAACATTGGTGCGAAACTACAAACAGATCAAGCAATGGCAGATAAGAAAATTGCTCAAGCAAAAGCCGAAGAACGTCGTGCCTTTGCCGTGGCTCAAGAGCAAGAAATGATTGCTGAAGTTCAGAAAATGCGTGCCCGAGTTGTGGAAGCCGAAGCAGAAGTTCCATTAGCCTTGGCCGAAGCATTCCGTAAAGGAAACTTAGGTGTCATGGATTACTATAATATGAAAAATGTTCAGTCTGACACAGCCATGAGAGATTCTATAGCAAGGACCAATCCAAGCGATAACGAAAATGGTGAATAAACATGGAATTTATTGGAGGATTCATCTGGTTAATATGGGTTGTCGGATTTTTCTTCATTAAAAAAAGTGCCAAGCAGAGAAATCGCCAACAACGCTTTGAGCAAGCAAAAGCTAATCAAACTAAGAGAAGTAATCAGTTTACAAAACAAGTGTCGAACGTGCCCTCCGAATTAGAAAAGCACAAAGCGAGAGAGGCGATGTTTAAAAGAAACCAAAAGACACATCAATCCGCTCGTTTACATCAAGATAGTTTAAAGAAGAGAAATGTAGGAGTGCAACAACGTAAGCAAACATCTATCAAAGGTTTTGTTGAAGGTATACAGAAATTTCAACATAATAGTGACAGTATGGAGGCTTATCTGAATGAAGAATATCATGATTTAGAAATGGATCCTTATCAAGAAAGCTTAAACGACGCTTATTCACTTGATAGTGACCAAGATGATATTGATTGGGAAAGTTATGAAACTGATTTATTCGATGATTCTGATTGGAACGATGATGAAGAAATTTTGAAAGAAGTCAAAACAGGCACTGCTGATACACATAATGTGCCAAAAACTAAGCCAATCACTTTAAATGCAAGTAATATCAAACAGGGAATTATTTTAAGTGAAATCTTAGCTAAACCTAAGAGTCAACGCTAAAATATTCCACAGTACTAAAGAGCCACTCGAGAGATTTATTCTCTTTGAGTGGCTCTTTTAATTTGATGATTCATCGTTTTCTGTTTGAGATTCATCGCTAGATTCTTTTGATTTGAAATGCTGCTTAATGCTTTTCAGTAGGGAACTTTCGACAGTCAATTTTTGAGTAATAGACAAGTCAGTAATCCATTGATTAATAGTTAACGACATTTGGTGGTAATGATCACGGCGTTGTTCTAGCAAATGAGAACGCAAGATAGTGAAAAATGCCGAAAGATTGTCATCTAAGAAAGCTCTTAACTCGGGGTCAACTAAGTGTAAATGATTTAAGAACATGCGTCCAAACTGAAGTGGGTTTTTCCTAATTTCAATGACTGATTGTATACCTGTCTCAAAGATTAAATTAAAACTAGCATTAAAGACTTTTTCTAACTCACTTTCGGTACGATCAATCGCCCATTCTTTAAGGCTAGCATCCACTAAATAGCTAAAATCAGACCGCTTCTCAATGCGGTGAAGCATGTCTTCATCTATACACCAGTTAGTGACAATATGATGTGAAAAACCAAGCCGTCTACTCTTAATTACGATTGGGGCCTGGCTATGAAAAAGCATCATTCCGACTATAGCATCCTCCGGAACATAGTGGTGAATTTTATCTTGAATCTTTTTATAGCCGTCACTGTCTAAGGTTGCTTGATGAAAGCCAGGACCATCAAAACTCAAAATTAATTGAATAGACTGCTGGACTGCCTCTGCTTGAAAGGCGGCTGCGTAAATTGCCAGATTTCCGCCTTTAGAGTGGCCACTCACATATAATTTAGCTCCCTTTACTAAAGGGAAAATCCGCGATAAATAATGAGCGGCTAAAGGTTGGGAAGGGATCAGCGTTTGGTAAGCCATCTTACAATCTTCTTTCCATCCAATTAACGTATCATCTGTCCCTCGATAAGAAATAAGCACCTCTTTAGTCGGGAGTTTTAAAGACAAAGCGGCAAACTGAAATTCATCGATTCGTTCAAGTTCGCTTTCAAATCCGAAAAGGTATATATCGCGATAACGCTTCGTTTGATAAATCATTTTTAATAGTTTAATACGAGCAGCAGAAGTTAGCACCCAATTCTCTTTCATTAAAAGCGGTAAACGTGGTTCGATTAACAAATAGAAGTCTTCGAGACGAATTCCATCAGATGAATCTTCTTGCACTTGAACGAATTGCTCAATTGGAAAATAAACGAGTTCATTTAAAATGAGAATATCGACTTCAGTCAATGCTTTCTCACTTAAACTAAAGTCTTTATTTCTCTGTGCGTATTGATACACACTAGTCATCGACACACCTCCTTGTTTTCACTTTAAATATAGCAAAGAAACACCCAAAGGAACAAGCCCACTTTTGACAAAAATAGCCAATGGTTCATATTGTCTTTGGGAAAAATTCACTTCTATGTGTGGCTAAAAACATAATGTTAGTCATTTAAGTCATTTAAACTAACAATATAAAGTCAAATTTCTTGAAATTATAAAAGAATTTATAAGTTTCTTAAATTGGAATCGTTTTCTTTGATGAATACTTAGGGAAGTATTAAGATGAAGGTGAAGAATAAAAATTTAGAAGGAGTGATTATTGTTGAAAAAAATTATGAACGATCCCACTCACATTGTTGATGAAATGTTGAAAGGAATGATTTTCTGTCATTCAGATTTAATTAAGCGTTTAGATGGGTTTGAAGTGATTCAACGAACTGCAGAAAAGACTGGAAAAGTAGCGATTGTATCAGGCGGCGGAAGTGGTCATGAACCCTCTCATGCTGGATTTGTTGGTAAAGGTATGCTGTCTGCGGCTGTTTGTGGACCTGTTTTTACCTCACCAACACCAGATCAAATTCTAGAAGCGATTAAGGCGGCAGACGAAGGAGCGGGAGTGTTTCTTGTTGTCAAAAATTATTCCGGTGATGTAATGAACTTTGAGATGGCACAAGAAATGGCAGAAATGGAAGATATTAAAGTAGACCATGTAATCGTGGATGATGATATTGCAGTAGAAGATAGTCTGTATACTCAAGGAAAACGCGGAGTCGCTGGGACTGTGCTTGTTCATAAAGTATTAGGACATGCGGCTGAGAGTGGGAAGTCATTAGAAGAAATCAAAGAAATTGCAGATGCTTTTGTTCCGAATATCAAATCGATTGGTTTGGCTTTAACAGGAGCAACGACGCCCGAAGGAGGTCGACCAAGTTTTTCACTTGATGACGAACAAATCGAATATGGAGTAGGGATTCATGGAGAACCAGGTTATCGTACTGAAAAATTACAAGCCTCAAAAGATTTAGCCATTGAGTTAGGTGAAAAATTATTGAAAGAGTTTGATGCTAAAGCAGGTGAACAATATGCTTTACTAATTAATGGAATGGGTGGCACACCTTTAATGGAGCAATATGTCTTTGCTAACGATGTGGCGAACTATTTGGATGAACATGATTTGCTTGTTAAGTTTCATAAATTAGGTAACTATATGACTTCGATTGAGATGCAGGGCTTATCCTTAACGTTAGTAAAACTAACAGATGCCGACTGGTTGGAAGCTCTGAATGCTCCAGTTGAGACAATTGCTTGGTAAGGAGCGAATAGAATGGATGTAAAAACAGGTTTAAAATGGATGGAACTTTTCAATGAAAAAATTCAAGCCAATAAGGCATTATTGATTGAATTAGATACGCCAATTGGTGATAGCGATCACGGCAGTAATATGGCTCGTGGAATGCAACATGTGACGGAAGCCTTAGAAGCCAAGGAACCTGAAAGCGTCCCTGATTTATTCAAAACAGTTGCGATGCAATTACTGAGTAAAGTAGGTGGTGCATCTGGTCCACTCTATGGTTCAGCATTTTTAGGATTATCTAAAGCTGCTCAACAAGACGCAAACATCGCTGATCAAGTGAAAGAAGGACTTGTCGGCATTCAAAAACGTGGAAAAGCAGCTGTTGGCGAGAAAACGATGGTGGATGTCTGGGCTGCTGTAGCAGATGCTTTAGCCGAACATTCACTCACAAGCGAGAGTGTTAAAGAGTTTGTCGAAGCAAGTAAAGACATTAAAGCGACTAAAGGACGTGCTTCGTATGTAGGTGAACGTTCAATCGGACATATTGACCCTGGCTCTTATTCATCCGGCTTACTCTTTGAAGCGATGCTAGAAGCAGGTGTGGAATAATGAGTGAATATGGAATTGTCATTGTGTCTCACTCGTCACAGATTGCCCAAGGCATTTATGACTTGATTCAAGAAGTTGCAAAAGATGTTTCGATTACTTATGTTGGTGGCGATGAGGAAGGAGGAATTGGAACAAATTTTGAAAGCGCCTCCAAAACGATGAAAAGTAACACAGCAGATAAGCTATTAGCGTTCTATGATTTAGGCAGTGCAAAGATGAATTTAGAGGTCGCAAGCGAGCTATCGTCAAAGGAAATTGAGATTTATGATGTACCTGTCGTAGAAGGTTCTTATACTGCTGCCGCCCTGTTACAAGCTGGCGTAGATATAGAAGTAGTTAAGTCACAATTAGCCGAAATGAACCTTAATAAGTAAGTTTTAGTTGTATGAACAACGAGAGATAACAACTTCCTTAACGATAGACTGTTCGATAGAAAAAGTTATTGTGTCAAAAGTAAGTTGTTTTTACCGAGTCCTACTATAGAATTTTTACCCATTAAAAAGAATGATTGAGGAGAGTGACAGAATGGTTGAGTTGTTTGGTGAAGCGATCGGGACATTTATACTTGTATTGCTAGGTAACGGTGTTGTTGCGGGGAATATTTTAAATAAGACTAAAGGCGAGAACAGTGGCTGGTTGATGATTACTTTAGGTTGGGGCTTGGCTGTTACCATTGCGGTTTATACGTCAGGGATTATGGGGCCAGCTCATTTAAATCCGGCGGTGACTATTGCAATGGCAGCACTTGGTCAATTAGCTTGGTCAAATGTCCCAGGCTATATTATTGCGCAAATGTTGGGTGCTATGGTAGCCTCAATTTTCGTTTGGGCGCATTACTATCCACATTGGGAAGCGACAGAGGATGCGGATACAATTTTAGCTACATTTGCTACTGGCCCAGCAATTAGACATACTCCTTCGAACGTTATTGGTGAAGTGATTGGTACTGCTGTTTTAATTATGGTTGTTATGGCATTAGGTCCAAACAACATGGCTTCTGGTTTTAATCCAATGGTCGTTGGTTTCGTCGTGACTTCAGTCGGTTTATCACTTGGCGGAACGACAGGTTATGCAATTAATCCTGCCAGAGACTTAGGACCACGTATTATGCATGCAATTTTACCGATTGCTAACAAAGGTGACTCTGACTGGAGTTACGCATGGATTCCGATTGTAGGACCTATTCTAGGTGCAGTGGTTGGAGCATTATTATACAACATGGCTTTAGCGTTAATTTAGTCTCGTTGTTTCAGTTGTTAGTTTGAGTGATGGAAATATTGTATCACTTAATGCCTGATGCTCAGTCATTTGAAGAAAATTAATTAGTCGATTCATTATAAGTATGAGGAGGAATTTATTTATGTCAGAAGAGAAATATATTATGTCAATAGACCAAGGAACAACGAGTTCCCGTGCCATTATCGTTAACCATGATGGTGAAATTATTGCCAGTCACCAAGCGGAATTTCCACAGATTTATCCAAAAGCTGGTTGGGTGGAGCATGATGCGAATAAAATCTGGAATAATGTGCAATCTGTTATTGCGGGTGCCTTTATTGATGGCGGGTTGAAACCACACCAAATTTCAGCGATTGGGATTACGAACCAACGTGAAACGACAGTTATTTGGGATAAAGAAACTGGCGTGCCGATTTATAATGCAATTGTTTGGCAATCGCGTCAAACAGCTGATATTGCGGACCAATTAAAAGAAAACGGCCATACTCAATTAATTAAAGATAAGACTGGTTTAGTGATTGATGCTTACTTCTCGGCAACTAAAGTTCGTTGGATTTTAGACCATGTGGATGGAGCGCAAGAACGAGCAGAAAAAGGCGAGCTATTATTCGGAACGATTGATTCTTGGTTAGTGTACAAATTAACTGGCGGAGATGAACACGTAACGGATTATACGAATGCTGCCAGAACAATGCTATTTAACATTCATGATTTAAAATGGGATGAAGATATTCTATCAATCCTTAACATTCCCAAGGTTATGTTACCTGAAGTAAAATCAAACTCAGAAGAATATGGTTATACGAAGAGCTATCACTTCTTCAATCAAGAAATTCCAATTACGGGTATGGCCGGTGACCAACAGGCTGCTTTATTCGGTCAATTAGCTTTTGAGCCTGGTATGGTTAAGAGTACTTATGGTACCGGTTCATTCATTATTATGAATACGGGTGAAGAAGCCCGAGTATCGGACAATAATTTGTTAACAACGATTGGCTATTCGATTAATGGCAAAGTTTATTATGCATTGGAAGGTTCAATTTTCGTAGCAGGTAGTGCGGTTCAGTGGTTACGTGATGGCTTGGATATGTTTAATGACTCGGCTGAAACTGAGCAATTAGCCTATGAATCAACAAGTGAGGATGAAGTGTACATTGTTCCGGCCTTTACAGGTTTAGGGGCTCCTTATTGGAACTCAGCCGCACGTGGATCAGCATTTGGTATTACGCGTGGCACAACCAAAGCCGATTTCGTTAAAGCAACACTTCAATCAATTGCGTATCAAGTACGTGATGTTGTTGATACAATGATGATTGACTCAGGCATTGATATTAAACTATTGAAGGCAGATGGCGGAGCTGCATTGAATAAATACTTAATGCAATTCCAGTCAGACATTACAGGAATCGATATCGCTAGAGCCAAAGACTTAGAAACAACAGCCTTAGGTGCAGCATATTTAGCTGGGTTAGCGGTTGGTTATTGGGAAGACATGGAAGAATTACAACGCTTAGTAGGTGTTGGTGAAACATTCAGCCCAAATATGGACGAAGAGAAGAAAGAACGTTTATATCGCAGTTGGAAACAAGCCGTTAAAGCGACTGAAGTGTTCGCGGAGTTAGCCAAAGAAGACAGATAGATCAGACGTTGACTAGAGAAAAGCACTACTATAATGAAGTAGTGCTTTTTATCTTATGAGATAGGAGGCGATAGAATGGTTAAATTTTCTCATCAAGCCCGTCAAGTCTATATTCAACGCTTAAAAGAAGAAACTTTTGATGTCGTTATTATCGGTGGTGGTATTACAGGTGCAGGCATTGCGATGCAAGCAGCAGCAAGTGGAATGAAGGCAGCCTTAATCGAAATGCAAGATTTTGCTGAAGGAACGAGTAGTCGCTCGACTAAATTAGTCCATGGTGGGATTCGCTATTTGAAACAGTTTGATGTTGAAGTAGTTGCTGAAACGGTGTCGGAACGGGCTGTTGTTCAACATATTGCACCGCATATTCCTAAACCTGATCCAATGTTGTTACCCCTGTATGATGAACCAGGAGCTTCTTATTCTATATTTGAATTAGAGGTGGCAATGGATTTATATGATTCTTTAGCAAATATTACAGATGGGCCCTATGCTAACAAGATGTTAACAACCGAAGAAGTGCTCCAACGCCAACCGAATTTATTACAAGACAAGTTGATTGGTGGCGGTTCTTATCTAGATTTTAATAATAATGACTCGCGTTTGGTGATTGAGAATATTAAACAAGCCCAAACAGATGGTGCAGTGCCAGTCAACCGATTAAAAGCCATTGGCTTCACTTACAATGAAGATAAACAGCTTACTGGTGTAACCGTTGAAGATATGTTAGGTGATGAACAATTTTCAATCGAAACAAAACTGATAGTCAATGCGACAGGCCCGTGGGTGGATACTGTGAGAGAACTGGATACTAAAGTAGAAGACGTGCCAATGATGCGTCCGACCAAAGGTGTTCATTTAGTCATTGATCGAGACAAGCTATCGGTGAGTCAACCTGTTTACTTTGACTCAGGAGATAATGATAAGCGGATGATTTTTGTCTTGCCACGTTTTGGAAAGACCTATTTTGGCACGACTGATACGGACTACGACGGAGAATTAGCGAAACCTAAAGTTGATCGAGCAGACGTAGACTATCTAATAAAAGCCGTTAATCATCGTTTTCCAGATGCAAATTTGACTTTAGCTGACATCGAAAGTAGTTGGGCTGGTTTACGCCCATTAATTTTAAGTCATGCAAGTTCGGATTATAATGGAGGCAATAAACAAGGGCTTTCAGACGAAGTGTTTAAGCAACTAGTGACACTATTCGACGATTATCGTGACGATAAGGTTTCACGCTTGACAGTCGAAAAAGAGATGAAAGAACTGTTGGACTCAAGTTCTAATTCAGAAGCATCACCTTCCAGTGTCTCTAGAGGAAGCGAGTTACTGGTAGATGATTCAGGTTTAATTACGATAGCTGGAGGGAAAATCACTGACTATCGTAAGATGGCAGAGGCCGTCATGCAAGAGGTTAACACGCAATTAAGTGATAGGGGAAAGATCTTTTCACTGGTAGATTCCGCTAACTATAAAATATCTGGCGGACAGTTTGCTGTTGAAGAATATGATCAAGTCATGTTGAGTTTAACTAAATTAGCTATGGATAAGGGGATAACAGAAGAAGCTAGTCATCAATTAGCGACACTTTATGGTACGAATTTACCTCAAGTGTTAGAAGGCTTCAGTTCAGCGGCTAGGTATGCTGACAAGTATGAAGTACCAATGGAAGTTGCTGTGAGTTTAGTTTATGCTTTGGACTATGAAATGACTTATACTGCAATCGACTTTTTCTTAAGACGAACCAATTATATGTTGTTTGATATTAAGGCTCTCGATCAATTAGTAGAACCAACTTTATTGATTATTAAAGAACATTTAGACTTGTCTGATGAAGAATATGAAACACAAGTTCAACTGCTCAAACAAGAAATTGATGAACACAGTCTTGCTTATTTAAAATAATACTAAGCCGCTAGTGATAGGTAGAAACTAGTGGCTTTATGTTTTTGTGGCTTGTTTCAAACGGAAAATTTCAAATCAGATAAAAAGATATCATTTATAGTTGCAATCTTAAGATTTATATCGTAGAATAGATAACGGTGTAAAAACCGAATTCACACGAACGTTGATAACCCGGAGGGTGCTTTCTCACAGGAGTCTACGAGTTACAGGATGCGTTCGGAGGAAAAAAAAACCAAATGGAGGAATTTTATTATGGCAGTAATTTCTATGAAACAATTATTAGAAGCTGGTGTACACTTTGGACACCAAACACGTCGTTGGAACCCAAAAATGAAACGTTATATCTTTACAGAGCGTAATGGTATCTACATCATTGACTTACAAAAAACAGTTAAGTTAATGGATGATGCATACAACTACATGCGTGATGTAACAGCAAATGGTGGCGTTGCATTATTCGTAGGTACGAAAAAACAAGCTCAACAATCAGTTGAAGAGCAAGCTAAACGTGCTGGTCAATATTTCATTAACCATCGTTGGTTAGGTGGATTATTAACTAACTGGGATACAATTCAAGGACGTATCAAACGCCTTAAAGAGATTGAAAAAATGGAAGCTGACGGAATCTTCGAATTGCTTCCTAAAAAAGAAGTTATCGAAATTCGTAAAGAGTGGGATCGTTTAGAAAAATTCTTAGGTGGTATTAAAGATATGCCAAGAATTCCAGACGTAATCTTCATCGTAGACCCTCGTAAAGAGCGTATTGCGGTTCAAGAAGCTCACAAATTAAACATTCCAATCGTTGCTATGGTTGACACTAACTGTGATCCAGACGAAATTGACTACGTAATTCCATCAAACGATGATGCAATTCGTGCAATTAAATTAATTACAACTGCTTTAGCAGATGCAATTATCGAAAGTAACCAAGGAAACATCGAAGAAGATGTTGAAGAAGTATCAGATAAAGATTTCTTTGACAACTTATTTGAAACTAACGAAGAAGCTAAATAATTTTTTTAATTAAGAGTTATTAAGACAAGCTGTCTAAATCAGGAGTATCCCAACAGGCGCTGAGCTTTGGACCTGTTTAGACAGCTTTTTTATTAAGCAAAACTAATGGTCTGCAAATTTATAGAGAATTCCTTTTAGTTATGCAACATAGTTTGCTATACTGTTATAGGAAACATTTATTAATTTATTAGATTGAACTATTTTGAAGGAGGATTTTTAATAAATGACTAAGATTACAGCTAAACAAGTTAAAGAACTACGCGACATGACAGGTGTAGGTATGATGGATGCTAAGAAAGCATTAGTTGAAGTTGAAGGAGATATGGACAAAGCGGTAGACTTTTTACGTGAAAAAGGTTTATCATCTGCAGCTAAAAAAGCTGACCGTATTGCTGCTGAAGGTATGACAGCAACTTACGTTGATGGCAATACTGCAGCAATTATTGAAATCAACGCTGAAACTGACTTCGTTGCTAAAAACGAAAAATTCCAAGTTTTAGTTGATACTGTAGCTAAAGCTGTTGTAGCTGGTAAACCAACTAATATGGAAGAAGCTAACGCAATTGAAGTAGATGGTAAAACAATTGCTGATTTAATTGTTGATGCTACAAATGTTATCGGTGAGAAAATTTCTTTCCGTCGTTTCGAATTATTAACTAAAACAGATGCAGATGCATTTGGTGGCTACGTACATGCTGGCGGACGTATCTCAGTGCTTACTCTAGTTGAAGGATCAACGGACGAAGAAGTAGCTAAAGACGTTTCAATGCACGTTGCAGCAATTAACCCTAAATATATTTCTCGTGAAGATGTATCTGAAGAAGAATACAAACACGAAGAAAAAATCCAAACTGAAATTGCCTTAAATGAAGGTAAGCCAGCTAACATCGTTGAGAAAATGATTGCTGGACGCATGAACAAATACTTAGCTGAAATCAGCTTGAACGACCAACCATTTGTTAAAGATGGCGACCAAAAAGTATCTGATTATGTTGCTTCTAAAGGTGGAAAAGTTGCTAATTTTGTACGCTTCGAAGTTGGTGAAGGTCTTGAAAAACGTCAAGAAAACTTCGCTGATGAAGTAGCAGCACAAATGGGTAACTAATTTTAGATTGACGCATTAGCCCCAGTCCGCTGGGGCTTTTTTAAAGGAATAGATTATAAGATATTTTCGAAAGTGAGAGGTGGAACAACTATGAAAGAACCTAAATATAAACGTATTGTCCTAAAACTTAGCGGGGAAGCAATCGCTGGATCAGCTGGATTTGGAATTGACCCTTCAACGATTAATGACATGGTTTCTGAAATTAAAGAAGTACACGATTTAGGTATTGAAATAGCAATTGTTGTTGGTGGCGGTAATATTTGGCGTGGAAACATCGGTGCTGAAATGGGGATGGAACGCGCACAAGCTGACTACATGGGCATGCTTGCAACTGTCATGAATGCTCTGGCCTTACAAGACGTGCTAGAAAATAATGGTGTTCCGACTCGTGTTCAAACATCTATTGACATGCGTCAAATCGCGGAACCATATATTCGTCGTCGCGCTGAAAGACATTTAGAAAAAGGTCGCGTTGTAATTTTTGCAGGTGGTACAGGTAACCCTTACTTCACTACAGATACAACAGCTGCTTTACGAGCTGCTGAAATTAGTGCAGATGTTATCTTGATGGCTAAAAACAACGTTGATGGTGTTTATAATGCAGATCCAAAATTGGATGCATCAGCTACTAAGTTTGAAAACTTGACTCACTTAGAGATTATTTCTAAGGGCTTAAAAGTAATGGATTCAACAGCAAGTTCATTGAGTATGGATAATAACATTCCGTTAGTCGTTTTCAATTTAAACCAACCTGGTAATATCCGTCGTGTTGTAATGGGTGAAAACATCGGAACAACTGTACAAGTTGACAACTAGGACTTAACATATTAATTTTTTTAGTCAGAGAAAGTAGCGAAAGCTATTTCCCTGACTTTTTTTATTGGAAATTATCAATTGAATCCATTATAAGCGGCCATATGACTAGTGAAATATAGTTGACCCTTTTAAATTAATTGATCTTGCGAACCATTAGCTTGAAAACTATGCGTATAAATAACAAACCATTCCCTTTTTTTTTTCAAAATTCGATCACTATGATAAAGTGTCATAAACCAATCAGATATGAAAGAAAGTGAGCTATTGAATTATATTGTGTTGTTAAGAGGTATGAATGTCGGTGGGAAAAGAAAAGTAAGTATGTTTAAAATGAAAGCTCAATTACCAGAAGTGGTTTTTGACAAAGTGACGTCTTATATAAATAGTGGCAATACTCTAATGACTTCTAAATTTAGCCATGAAAAGACGTAGAGGTTATAGATACGGTTTTCAAACTTCATTATGACTTTGATGTTTCTTTTGTAGCTTTAACATACAATGAATTTCAAGAGCAATATGCAAATTTACCTGCTTGGTGGTTTAATGAACCTGCCTATAGACGAAATGTATTATTCTATTTGAAGAAGATGCTTTAAAAAAAATCTATCAAAGCAAGGCTGCGATTTATTGGACTATTATGGACGCTGAGCGTTATTTGCGTAGGCAATATCAAAAACTAGCGAAATCTCCAATCTATTCACAGGTCACCATTCGTAATGCGAATACTCTAAAGAAATTATATGAGCTGACCCAAAATGATTAAATTGAACTATTTACAATTATTGGCAGATTGTATGGATAGAATATTAACAAATTGCCTCTGAATATGTTACAATGATACTAATAACATGTTTAATTACAGGAGGACTTATTATGTCTACAGATAATTTAATTAGAGACACGAAAGAAAGAATGAATAAATCAATTGAGTCTTACCAACGCGAACTAGGATCGATTCGTGCTGGTGTTGCTAACGCCAGTATTTTGGACCGCGTCAATGTTGTTTACTACGGTGTACCTACACCTTTAAACCAGTTGGCAAGTATTACCATTCCAGAAGCTAGAATGTTATTAGTTTCTCCATACGATAAGAGTAGTATTGTCGATGTAGAAAAAGCGATTCTTCAAAGTGATGTTGGTATTATGCCAAACAGTGATGGCGAAGTGATTCGTTTAGTCATCCCAGCATTAACAAAAGAACGCCGTGTTGAACTTGCTAAAGTCGTTGGAAAAGAACAAGAAGGCGCTAAAGTTTCAGTACGTAACATACGTCGTGATGCCATTGATACTGCTAAGAAAATGGAAAAGAATAACGAAATCACTGAAGACGATGTGAAAGATTACGAAAAAGACATTCAGAAATTAACGGACGATTCAACCAAACGAATTGACGAGTTAACTGCTGAAAAAGAAAAAGAAATTATGGAAGGCTAATACCTCCTGATTTTACCTTTAAAACAATGAGCAAACGAATGTTAGCTCATTGTTTTTTCTGTATGTAGACAACTCTATATAATTGCGAGCTTTCAGTATTGAGATTTTATTGGGATTTTTGTTATAATATATAAGAATGTACGACTTTTTTAGAGGAGTAATTTATGAGTAATCAAACATTAAAAATTCCAGAACACGTTGCCATTATTATGGATGGTAATGGTCGCTGGGCTAAAAAACGATTTATGCCACGTGTTGCAGGACATAAAAAGGGTGTAGAAACGATCAAAGCAATTTCAATTCGTGCCAACGAATTAGGGGTTAAATTATTAACGGTTTATGCTTTTTCAACTGAAAACTGGGGACGCCCATCAGATGAAGTGAACTTTCTGATGAAGCTACCTTCTTTATTTTTCAAAAGTTTTTTACCACAATTGATTGAAAATAACGTTCGAGTAGACTTTATTGGTGATGCGACTGCATTACCAGAAGAAACTCAAAAGATACTTTATAATGCCTTAGAGCAAACGGCTCATTGTACCGGTATGGTATTGAATTTCGCCTTGAATTACGGTGGTCAACAGGATATCTTAGATGCTGTTAAACATATTGCTATGGCTGTGAAAAATAATGAAATTGAACCAGAGGCGATTGAATTCTCTACACTTGAGGCTGCTTTAAGCACAGGCGATTATCTTGAATTAGCCAACCCAGATTTAATTATTCGAACCAGTGGTGAGTTACGATTAAGTAATTTCTTAACCTGGCAATCAGCTTATTCAGAGTTTTATTTTACAGATGTTTTATGGCCGGATTTTAGTGCTAAAGATTTTGATTTAGCGATTGAAGATTACAGTCACCGCCATCGTCGGTTTGGGAAAGTGGATTCACAAATAAGCGAAGTCAAATAAACTATCCGCAAAGAACTGGCAAGTGTTTTCGAACTAGTCAAACAAGTGCTTCTATGCTACAATGTTGCGTAATGGCTTTAAGCAGTATTAATTATTTAAAAAGGATGGTATGAAATGAAAATAAGGATACTTGGCGCATTGGCTGCCATTGCTATTTTTGTACCATTTTTAGTCGCTGGTGGTGCATGGTTCGCTTATTTCACACTTATCTTAGGTGTGATAGGCGTTTATGAATTAGCGAAGATGAAAGGGATTGACTTCCTTGGTAGTATTGGCGTTATCACGTCATTCGCCTTAGCATCAATCCTATTACCAGAAAATTATGTACAGATACTGGTGCCGATGGAAGCACCACAATTTATCTTCTATATATGTGGAATTATTTTGCTCACCATGACGGTTTATAAACACAAATCATTCAATTTTGTTGATGCAGCAGTCTTAATGTTTGGCGCATTATATGTTGGCTTTGGTTTCCGCTTTCTTATCACGATGCGGGATATGGGCTTAGCGACATTAATGTATCAATTGTTAGTTATCTGGTCGACGGACACCGGCGCTTATTTTACAGGGCGTTTTTTTGGTAAAACTCCATTAGCACCTGAGGTTAGTCCTAATAAAACAATTGAAGGCAGCATAGGTGGCGTTGTTTTAGCCCTGATTGTTTCATCAATTTACATTCATCTTTTTAATCCTATCGTTGGACAAGTGAACCATATTTGGTTATTAACCATCATTATGTCGATTGTCGGACAATATGGTGATTTAGTTGAATCAGCTTACAAGCGTTATTTCGGTGTGAAAGATTCAGGAAATTTAATACCAGGTCATGGCGGTGTCTTAGATCGATTCGATAGTATGATTTTTGCTAGTTTTACTTTTATGATTTGGCTTAATTTATTTTAACATATACGTGTATCGGCAGAAGCATTTTAATGTTTCTGCTATTTTTTTGGTCAAAACTGACCATTCGTTGAAAGATTGTGACCATTCGTTAAAAAAATCCTGAATCAAGCGATTGTTTAGGTAGACTATATTCAGTGATAAAGTTTATGAGAGGTGCAGCATATGGAAAAAGTTAAAAATAAATGGCGAAATTTTAAACTACTCTGGCAATTAGTTCATGAGTATAAGAAAACAATGCTACTATGGATTTTAGTTAAAATATTTGTGTCATCATTCGTGCCGTTTGTTCAATTGTTAACCATGGCGAAAGTTATTCAGTGGCTAGGCGATGGAATGTCAGTGAAACAATTTATTCAAAATTTAATGCTCTGGATGTTAGCTGTGATAGTGCTAACTACCTTAGAAGTATTCTTAAACAATACATTCGATTATTTTTCAGAAACGTTTAGGATTCAATTAATTCCTTCTATTACTTACCAACAATTGTCTTTGGACTACCCGTTGACGACGGGTAAAGATGGAAGTCGTAAGTTTTGGGATGCCATGATGTTGTTGGATCACCGTGGCACGTCATTAGGACGAGTTTTGGATGAATGGTTAGCCATTGGAATAGCGGTTTTATCTGTAGGTATATATTTAATGACTCTTTTCAGATTGGAGAAGAATTTTTTACTTGTAATTTTAGTTACTTTATTAGGTTTAAGTTTACTGAAAAGAAGGCAAGAGATTTTAAAGGAAAAACAACGGCCAGCTTTATTGAAGAATTGGCGACAATTTAATTATTTAGAGAAGATTATTGGTGATCATCGAGTTGCTAAAGATTTGCGATTATATCATATGAAGGATTGGTTTCAATCGATAAAAGAAGAGTTGAGTGGAGAGTATCGAAAGATTACTAAAGATTTACGCTGGCATAAAATGATAGAGAATATATTTGTTACGCTTGCGCTTGTCTTGTTATCTTTAGGCGCTTACTTGAGAAGCATCGATTTGATTATCCAAGAGGCTTTACCTGTTTCGGAATTTGTAGTGTATGTGGGCGTGGTTACTTTAATTACACAAGCACTCATGAATTTCGTCAGCCAAGTCACTGCATTGAATGTTAGCTTGTTAGAGATGGATGCGTATGCTGAATTTATGAAACAAGAGCCAGTATTCAATCACCAAAAGGGTCTTTATGTACCAAATGATATTAATGATATTACGTTTCGTAATGTCTCTTATACGTATCCGAATAATCAAGACGCTAGTATTAAGCAACTGAATGTCACCTTTAAGGGGAATGAAACAATTGCAATCGTGGGTTCAAACGGAGCGGGTAAGACCACGCTTATCAAGCTTTTGCTAGGCTTGTTAAAACCAGATACTGGAGAGATTTTAATTAACGGTCGCCTACAAGCTGACTATAATATACATGAGCTGTACGATTTATTCTCACCTGTTTTTCAAGAATATATTGCCTTTACTTTTACAATACGAGAAGCAATCATTCAAGGGTATCCTTTTGACGAAGTAAAGTACATGAAAGTGCTTAAGGAAAGTGGGCTGGATGAAATCATTGCTAATTTGCCAGATGGAGATGAGAGTCGTTATGTTAAGGAAGTTCATTTTGATGCGGTTCAGTTGTCCGGTGGACAAGCTCAAAAATTAAAATTGGCTCAGGCTTTGTATTCATGTTAAGCGTTAATGTTTCTTCATTACAAAGGGTTAAAACAGTTTGATGTTTTGCTGCTTCAATATAAACAATGTCTTGAAGATTTAACTTGTGTGGGTAGCCTTGATAGTCAACCAACAGATAATTCATTTCTTGAGGCCGTTGAGCTAAGTAGCGCTTAAAAACTTGAGTCATCTTTTCCTGAGTAATCGGTTTGAGAGCATAATCTAAAGCGTTAACTCCGTAACTTTCCAAAGCGTACTCAGCAAAAGCAGTTACAAAAATTAAAGTAACCGTTTGATTGCTTTCTCTTACTTTCTGGGCAGCCTTTAGACCGTTCAATCCCTTCATTTGAATATCTAGAAAGGCAATCACCAACTCAGGCAAATCCTCGAGGGAAAAGAGGAAGGCTTCACCACTGTCAAAAAAATGTACCTGGATATTTAATGCTAACTCCTTAGCCGTAGTCTGGAGTAGCGTGTCCATAAAACGTTGTTGTAATATATCATCATCAACGACCGCAATTTGGATTTTCTTCAACGAAATCACCACCTAACTATATCCATTAGTTTAATAAATTTACTCTTAAGATTACAGTTTTTGGTGCAAAAGAAAACTTATCAATCAAAGCATTGAAAAACTATGCTAAACAATTCACTTTAATAAAAAAATTACTTGTGTTTAGTGCTAGCCTTATTTTACATTTCTAGTTAAATAGGCTAAAATTACATAATGTTGGGAAACTTATAAGTACGAGATAAAGACAAATAACTAGATAGAGGATTGAAGAAACTATGCAAACTTTGCAAACTATTATCGTATTTTTGATTATCTTTTCAATCATCGTAGTGATTCATGAATTTGGTCATTACTTTTTTGCCAAAAGAGCAGGCATTCTTGTTCGTGAGTTTGCGATCGGAATGGGACCAAAACTTTTTGCTAAGCAAGGAAAAGATGGCACAACATATACTTTAAGAATGCTACCTTTAGGGGGATATGTTCGTTTAGCTGGTCTGAATGAAGAAGAAGCCATCCAGCCAGGTATGCAAGTCGGCTTACAATTAGACGCACAAGATCAAGTGAATGTGATTAACACGACTGAGCGTACGGAAATCGATGAGTTACCCGTGCAAATAGATCAACTTGATTTATCGAATGACATGTATATTCAAGCGATTCCGGTCGGGCAAGTTGACCCGGTTCGTTATAATGTTTCTAAAACTGCTCAAATAATTGAAGCAGATGGTACTCGGGTACAAGTTGCTCCATTAGAGTCGCGTTACGAGGCAGCAACTGTTGGGCAGAAAATAATGACCAACTTCGCTGGGCCTATGAATAACTTTATTCTTTCTATTATAACATTTGCTATTGTGGGGCTTTTAATGCCTGCGGTACCCAATAATAGTTCAGAGATTGGAGCGGTCGTTGAGAATAATCCTGCGGCTGAAGCGGGCATGCTAGCTGGTGATAAAATCATTGAGATTAATCAACAAAGTGTTTCGACTTGGAGTGAAGTTGTTTCGATGATTCAAGCATTACCAGGTCAAACTGTTCCGGTTGTTGTGGAACGTAGTGGGGAAGAAATCCCCCTAACAATTGCGGTCAGTGGTGAACCTGATGGCGAAGCTGTAGGGCAAATTGGGATTTATGCCGCTCAAAAAACGGGTTTAATGGACCGCTTGCTTTATGGATTCACCGCGACTTGGGGCGTTATTGCGAGAGTGCTGAGTGTCATTGGTGGCATGTTCTCCAAAGGCTTTGATATTAATATGTTTGGCGGCCCAGTCGCAATGGCCGAAGCCACTAGTGAAGTCGTGGATCAAGGCTATACAACGATTCTATATTTTATGGCTTTTTTAAGTACTAACTTAGGAATTGTCAATTTACTACCGATTCCAGCTTTAGATGGTGGAAAGATTGTCTTGAACTTGATTGAAGCTGTTAGAGGAAAGCCACTGAGCCAAGAAAAAGAAGGCATCATTACAATCATTGGTGTTATTTTCTTATTCATCTTAATGATCGCTGTGACATGGAATGATATTAGTCGGGTCTTTTTCTAACAGAGTGATTTATTACACCTCTATGTGATTTTATTTATTTGAAGGCACGAGAGGTTACAATAGTATTAGTGAAGTAGTCCGTCGGTATCTTGATACTTACGGACTATTATTAACGAAAGGAGCATTGTATGAATGACAATCGTCAATTGTTCGAATTATTAATCGAGCAAATTCAGATCAATGATGCGGATATACTCGCAGCAATCAAAGCGGTGGAAATTGACCGTGTGGATGTTTATCCAGAATCTCGCTTATGGCATTTTTATTTAACAAGTCCACATAGAATTCATCCAGACGCTTTTAGAATATTTACTCACTATGTCAAAGCAGCATTTAGTGAAATCGCTGATATCGATATTTGGTGGGATTTTGAAGAGGATTCAATTAATAGCCGAGTGATCCTTGACTATTGGCAAGCTATTCAAGCGGTGTTTGGAACAGAGCGTCCATTCTTGAAAAACTGCTTGAGCCAGGCAAGTACTCGCATTGAAAATGACCAATTAGTGATTGGCTTATCGAGTCAACTACAAGTCGATATGTTAGAAAACCAATATAATGATATTCTGCAATTGCGCTTTAAACAAGTCGGTATCGAAGATGTGAAGTTAAAGTACTATGTTGACCATGAATTAAATGAACAAGAAAAAAATGATGTCATTCAAAGACAAAGTGATGAAGATGAACGTAGTTTAGTCGAAGCACTAGAAGCAATGGAGAATAACGAAAGAAAGCAAGTTAAAGTCATTGAATCAACGGGAGACCTTGCCCCGATCGGTAAGGATATTCCTAACGTCATTCCAACTCCGCTAATTGATTTACTTGATAATCAATACCGTCAAGTAATTGAAGGGTATGTCTTTAATAAGGATATAATTTCGCTTAAGAGTGGAAATGAACTGATGATTCTTAAAATTACTGACTACACGAGTTCTGTAGCAGTAAAAGTGATGTCTGGTCGTAATATAAAAAAAGAACAATTACACCAATACGGTAAGGGTGACTGGTTGAGATTAGAAGGAGACATGATCCCGGATAACTATTCTGGTGAGATGGACTTTAGACCGCGTAGTATTCGAAAAATTAAAAAAGCGGTCCGTCTGGATAATGCCCCTGAAGATGGTAAACGCGTTGAATTACATATGCATAGTAATATGAGTATGATGGATGCTTCTAACTCAGTATCAGATTTGATTGCGCAAGCTGCTGCGTGGGGACATAAGGCTGTGGCGATTACAGATCATGCCGGTGCGCAAGCTTTCCCTGATGCCTTTTCTGCAGCGAATAAACATGGCATCAAAGTATTATATGGAATTGAAGCCAACGTCGTTAATGATGGGGAACTCGTTGCTTACAATCCGCACCACATTGCGTTAGATGATGCCACTTATGTGGTCTTTGACGTGGAGACAACAGGTCTTTCGTCTGTTTACGATTCGATTATAGAATTAGCCGGTGTAAAGATGCATGAAGGCAATGTTATTGATACTTTTGAAGCCTTTATTAATCCCGGTCACCCTTTGTCAGCATTTACAACCGAATTGACGGGTATTACAGATGCTATGCTAGCCGATGCACCTGATGCTGCACCTGTTTTACGTCGCTTTAAGGAATTCTGTGAAGGCAGTATTCTAGTTGCGCATAACGCGTCATTTGATATTGGTTTCATTAATAAAGGGTATGAAAAGATTGGTGAAGAACATACGTCACTACCGGTTATTGATACATTAGAATTATCGCGTTTAGTTAACCAACACTTGAAATCTCACGGGTTAAACCGTCTAGCACGACACTATGGTGTTCTTTTAGAACAACATCACCGTGCGATTTATGACTCGGAAACGACCGGGCAAATAATGCTGAAGTTATTAGAACAAGCTAAAGACCAATACAGTATGATTTACCATGATGAGTTGAATAATCAAATGGGTAAAGGGGAATCTTATAAACAGGCCAGACCTTTCCATGCGACGATTCTAGCTAAAAACCAACAAGGTTTGAAAGATTTATTTAAATTGATATCTGCTTCAAACGTGGAATATTATTACCGTGAGCCTAGAGTGCCGCGTAGCTTATTAAATAAATACCGTGAAAATTTATTAATTGGGACAGCATGTAGTAGTGGTGAAGTCTTTACTGCTATGATGCAGAAAGGTTATGATGAAGCGAATCAATTGGTCGATTTTTATGACTATATTGAAATTCAACCAAAATCTGTCTATGAAGTCTTAATCGAACAAGAATTAATTCGCTCTGAAGAGGATCTCGAACATATCATGAAAGAAATGGTACGTTTAGGTAGAGAAAACGATAAAATTGTTGTCGCAACAGGCAATGTGCATTATTTAGAAGAAAAAGATTCGATCTATCGAGAAATTTTAATCCGTTCGAAGAAGATTAATGCGAACCGTCAAATGTTCTTCCCGCCTCTACATTTTAGAACAACTGAAGAAATGTTAGCGGAATTCGCCTTCTTAGGTGAAGAACTAGCATACGAACTCGTTGTGACCAATTCAAATCTAATAGCAGATTCCATTGATGAAGTTGAAGTAATTAAATCGAAACTTTACACTCCGAACATCGAAGGTTCGAATGAACAGATTCGTGAGCTAAGTTACAATAAAGCCCATGAGCTTTATGGAGAAAATTTGCCTGAAATTGTCGAAAAGCGGATTGAGAAAGAATTAAACAGTATTATTTCCAATGGATTTGCCGTAATCTATCTAATTTCTCAAAAGCTGGTTCACAAGAGTATGGAGGACGGATATTTAGTAGGTTCGCGTGGGTCTGTTGGATCCAGTTTAGTGGCAACATTGACGGGGATTACAGAAGTTAACCCATTAGCCCCTCATTACTATTGTCAAAATTGTTATTTTTCAGAGTTTTATACGGATGGTTCAGTCGGTTCGGGTTATGACTTACCAGAACGTGGTTGTCCTGATTGTGGACAAAGGTTATCTAAAGAAGGCCAAGATATTCCGTTTGAGACTTTCCTAGGATTCTATGGGGATAAAGTTCCCGATATCGATTTGAACTTCTCAGGTGCTTATCAATCACGTGCCCATGCTTATACCAAAGAGTTGTTTGGGGAAGAGTATGTTTACAAAGCCGGAACCATTGGGACTGTTGCTGAGAAAACCGCCTTTGGATATGTCCGCGGCTATTTAGAAATTGAACAGAAACACTTACCTCAAGCCGAAAAAGAAAGATTAGCCAAAGGCATTGAAGGCGTTAAGCGAACAACTGGCCAGCATCCGGGCGGGATTATTGTTATACCGGATTATATGGACGTGTATGATTTCACGCCGATTCAATTCCCAGCCGATCAAGTCTTAGCTGAATGGAAAACGACTCATTTTGACTTCCATTCAATTCACGATAACGTCTTGAAATTAGATATTCTGGGACACGATGATCCGACCATGATTCGTTTCCTACAAGACCTAAGTGGAATTGATCCGTTAACCATCCCACCAACCGATCCTGACGTTATGTCTTTATTTAGTAGTCCAGATATTTTAGGGGTGACACCTGAACAAATCTTTTCTAAAACGGGAACACTGGGTGTTCCAGAATTTGGAACGGGCTTCGTGCGTGGGATGTTAGAAGAAACGAAACCGGATACCTTTGCAGAGTTACTTCAGATTTCAGGCTTATCTCATGGAACCGACGTTTGGTTAGGAAACGCCCAAGAGTTAATTCGTAAGAAGGTCGTACCACTAGCTAAAGTAATCGGCTGTCGTGATGATATCATGGTGGCTTTAATTCAGTATGGTATGGAAGATGGACTGGCCTTTAAAATTATGGAGAACGTACGTAAAGGTAAAGGCATCCCAGATGACTGGCAAGAAGAAATGCGTGCCAACAATGTGCCCGAATGGTACATTGACTCTTGCTTGAAGATTAAATATATGTTCCCGAAAGCCCATGCGGCCGCTTACATCCTAATGGCGCTACGCGTGGCATATTTTAAAGTTCACCACCCAATATTCTATTATTCGGCCTACTTCTCAGTACGTGCCACTGACTTTGACATCATCGCCATGCACCAAGGAAAAGAAATGGTCAAACGCCGAATTCGCGAAATTAACGACAAAGGTTTCGACAAGACAGCCAAAGACAACAACTTACTAACTGTCCTTGAAATCGCCAATGAAATGCTTGAACGAGGTTTCAGCTTCCAAATGGTCAACTTAGAAAAATCGCATTCCGACGAATTTATTATCGAAGGCGACACACTGATCCCACCATTTAGAGCAGTCCCAGGACTAGGCGCTAACGTCGCCAAACAAATCATTGCTGCCCGTGAAGAAGCTAGTTTCTTATCGAAAGAAGACTTGGCCAAACGTGGAAAAGTTTCAAAGACTATTATGGAATACCTATCAGAACACGGTGTTCTAGACGGCATGCCTGAAGAAGACCAATTAAGTCTCTTTTAATATTAAAAAATAGGGCACTAAAAATGTGTTGTAACATATGTAGCATAAACTATAAGGTCACCTGACTCTCAGCTAAAGTCTGCTGGGAGTTTTTCGTTGTATAAGGGATCATAAAGTACAGCTTGATTGACCATGCTTCAGTATACTGAACATTATTATAAATTGTCACCACACGGTTTTATAAGAAGAGCAGGTGGTTAGCTTTGTTTTCTGGTCATTAGTCACATGTTTAACTAAAACATTCAAGTTATCTTTTGAATAATGCTTGATTTATTTCGAATTCGAGGTTATACTAAGATAGAAGTAAATGATACTATTAAAATTCGAAAGGATGTTTAGCATGACGAAGATTGGTGTAGTAGTAGGTACGTTACGTAAAGAATCATTTTCACGCAAATGGGCAAAGAATATTGTTGAATTATTACCAGAAGGTTACGAAGTTGAGTTTTTAGAGATTGACAACTTACCCTTATATAACGAAGAATATGATGAGAACAGTCCGGCTGAATATACAGCGTTTCGTGAGTCTGTCGCTCGTCAAGATGCGATTATTTTTGCGACAGGTGAGTATAACCGCTCTATTCCTGGTGCATTAAAGAATGCTCTAGACGTTGCTTCTCGTCCATGGGGACAAAGTGTTTGGTCAGGAAAGCCGGCTTTAGTCGTTTCTCATTCAATTTCAAATGTTTCGGGATCGCTCGCACAATTCCACTTACGTCAAATTTTAGCATTCTTAGATATGCCTGTATTGGGTCAACCAGAAGTGATGTTAGCCAACTCTCAAAATTTAATTGGTGAAGATGGGAAAGTTAATAATCAAGGAACGGTAGACTTCTTACAGACAGTTGTGGATGCGTATGTGGCATTTATCGAGAAGCATAAAGCATAATTTAATAGTGACACGTTACAGACAGCCTCAAAAAATAGAGGCTGTCTTGTTTTTATGGATGACTGGTTTTGAACTAAGCAATCACTGAAAAGGGCTGCGATAGCTTAGTTCATCAAGGGTTTGAAGCAAAGCAAAATTTACTATGTGTAAACTTATGAATCATTCGTTGCTAAGTTTAAAATTAAATTAAGTAATTCTTATGAAGATTATATAACTTTTACTTTTGGCGTCTCTATGTCCTGATAATCAGTCGTTATTGGGCTGGTTTAGGCATAAAGACGCCATTTACTTGATATAAGGGAATGTTTGTGATATTATAATAAAGTAGAAAAACGTAGGAGAGGAGTGAGCGGCAACGCTCGCTTTTTTCATGCAGTTGGAAGCGTTAAAGAAACGTGTGAACAATTGGACTATGAGGTGCAGACAGAATTTTGAAGAATTTAAGAGGTGAATAAATGAGTGCTATTTTAGATAAAGTTAAGCCAATAATCGAGCCAATCGTAAGTGATATGGGTTGTTCTTTGGTGGATGTAGAGTATTTAAAAGAAGGTAGAAACTGGTTCTTACGTGTTTATGCGGATAAAGAAGGTGGCATCGATTTAGACGATTGTGCTGCAATTAGCGAACAGCTTAGCGAGGCATTTGACCAAATTCATCCTGACCCTTTCCCAGATGCTTATTTTCTAGAAGTATCGTCACCAGGTGCTGAACGACCTTTAAAAACGGAAGCAGATATCTTAGCGGCTATCGGTGAATATGTGCATTTTGATTATTATTTCCCACAATATGGTGAAAAACAACATGAAGGCACTTTATTAGAAGTATCTGACGAACATTATTTACTTGAAGTTCGAATTAAAACCGCGACGAGAAAATTTGAAATTGAGAAAAAAGCAGTTTCTAAAGCCCGTTTAGCGATTAAATTTTAAATGAAAGTTAAGTGAGGGAAAATAATGAGTAAAGAATTAGTTGCAGCAATGCAAGTGTTAGAAGAAGAAAAAGGTATTTCACGAACTGTCATTAAAGAAGCATTAGAATCAGCTTTAGTGTTAGCTTATAAGAAAAATTATGACCAAGCGCAAAACGTTGACGTGGTTTTCGATGAAAACAATGGTAAGATTGCTGTTTATTCAGTAAAAGAAGTTGTCGAAACGAACTATGACAGTACGTTAGAAATCAGTTTAGAAGAAGCTTTAAAAATTAATCGTGCCTATGAAATTGGCGACAAGATTAAATTTGAAGTCACGCCAAAAGACTTCGGTCGTATCGCGACACAAACGGCTAAGCATGTTATTATGCAAAGAATTCGTGAAGCTGAACGTGAGATTATCTTTGAAGAGTATAGCCAATACCAAGATGAGATTTTAACAGGTACAGTTGAACGTCAAGATAATCGCAACGTGTACGTTAACTTAGGTAAAATCGAAGCGATTATGCCAATTAATGAACAAATTCCCAATGAAGAGTTTACAATGGACGAGCGTATCAAAGTGTATGTCTCTAAAGTAGATAAAACACCTAAAGGACCTCAAGTCATTGTTTCTCGCGCACACCAAGATTTCTTACGTCGTTTATTTGAACAGGAAGTACCAGAAATTTATGATGGTGTTGTAGAAATTATGAGCGTTGCACGTGAAGCGGGCGATCGTTCGAAAGTAGCGGTTCGTTCACGTGACAAAAATATTGACCCTGTTGGAACGTGTGTCGGTCAACGCGGCCAACGTGTTCAAACTATTGTTAACGAATTGAATGGCGAGAATATGGATATTATTGAGTGGGCTGAAACGCCTCAAGAGTTTATTCGTAACGCCATGAACCCAGCAGATGTTATTGACGTGATTTTCGATGAAGCGAATCACTCATGTATCGTGGTTGTTCCTGATTACCAATTATCATTAGCAATCGGTAAAAAAGGTCAGAACGCTCGTTTAGCTGCACGCTTAACAACTTATAAAATTGATATTAAGTCAGAAACAGCTTATGCTGAATATCAAGACGAACAAGCTGCCTTAACTTTTAAAGAAGAGGAAGATGCGCTAGATTATGGTCATGATGTTGACTTATCAAACGTTGACGGTGATTATTTAGCCTCAGAAGATGTGATTACTGATGAAACAGTTGATTACGATGCTGAAGCAGCAGATTTAAACGAAAGCTTGTACGGTGAGACAACAGAGGAAACGTTTGAAGCAACTGGCGATGTTGACGCTTTACGCGAAGAACAAGATAAAGCAGAGCAAAACTACGACGCTGAAGATGTGGAAACTTTAATCGCTGATGCTGAAATTGATCCTGAGCAATCTTACGATGAATTAGTTGAAGAAACTGATTTTATTGAAGAAGTATCAGAAGAAGAATTATAATTTAATCTTACTTAGGGAGGGATACATTTGAAAAACAATCAAGCCAAACGTAAAGTTCCTTTGAGAAAATGTATCGTATCACAAGAAATGTACCCGAAAAAAGAATTGGTACGTGTGGTAAAAAATAAAGAAGGCGAAGTTTTCTTAGATCCATCTGGTCGACAAAATGGACGAGGAGCTTATATTGCCTTAGAGCCCAAATTAGCCTTAAAAGCTAAAGAAAAGCGAGTGTTTGATCGTGCCTTTAGTATGAAAGTAAGCGATGAGTTTTATGATGAACTGTATGCTTATGTAGATCATCAAAAAGCACGGAAAGAACTACTATGAGCCCGGAACAAAAACAATTAAACTTACTAGGTTTAGCGAATCGAGCGCGTAGTTTAGTATCAGGCGACGAGTTTGTTGAGAAGTCGATCAAAAGCAAACAAGTCTATGTTGTCATCTGTGCATCTGATGTCAGTGAAGCAACACGTGAACGTTATATAGGTTTGTGTGAGCGTGCAAATGTTCCTTTAAACCTGACTTTTACAAGAGAAGAAATTAGCCATGCGATTGGTAAAACGCGTTCAATTTGCGCCTTGAACAATCCGGGCATGTCAAAGAAATTTTTATCATATGTGACAGGAGAAAAAACAACATGAGATAAATAACTGAATATTAGGAAGGTGATATTATGTCAGCAATTCGCGTCTATGAATTTGCAAAGAAATTTGATTTAAGTAGTAAAGAACTACTTGATATTGCAAAAACAAATGGAATGAATTTCAATAGTCATATGTCGTCAATGGACGATAAACAACAAACGCAATTAACTAACGCTATCAAGAAACCAAAGGCGAAAGCCCAACCAACCAATCAAGCAAATCACAATAGAAAGAATGCCGAACAAACTGCTCCCACGAGCACGCCGGCAAAAGGTACATCCATGACTGAAAAATCTAACAAAACTACTCATACTCAAACGACTCAAGGCCAAGCGACTAACAACACGTCAAACACTACTCCTAAAGCGAATGCTAAACCAGTTGCACCGAAGCAGCCTGTTAAACAACAGACGAAAGCATCGATTGCAGCAGAAAAAGCAGCTAAAGAGTTTGGTAACAGACGTCATTCACGTGGCGGACGCCGTAATCGTCGAGGCGGCAGATATAATCAGCCGAAAACAGAATCTAAAGGTCTAACAGCACGTAAACATAAAGATTTGCCTGAAAAATTGGTTTATAGCGAAGGTATGAATATTCAAGAAATAGCGAAACAATTCCACCGTGATGCTTCAGAAATCATCAAAAAATTACTTATGTTAGGCGTAATGGCTAACCAGAACCAAGCATTATCAAAAGAAGTGATTGAATTAATCTGTATGGAATATGGTGTTGAACCCGAGCAAAAAGAAGTAGTCAACGTTTCTGATTTAAATTACTACTTCGAGAATGCTCGCGAAAATAGATCTGAAGAAGACTTAGCAACTCGTCCACCAGTTGTTACAATTATGGGACACGTTGACCACGGTAAAACTACTTTACTTGACCAACTACGTCATACACGTGTTACTGAAGGTGAAGCCGGCGGTATTACACAACATATTGGTGCTTACCAAGTTGTAGCTGACGGTAAAACAATCACATTCTTGGATACTCCAGGACATGCGGCCTTTACAACCATGCGTGCACGTGGTGCAGATGTTACCGATATTACCATTATTGTTGTAGCTGCTGATGATGGTGTAATGCCTCAAACAGTTGAAGCAATTAACCATGCAAAAGCTGCTGGCGTTCCAATCATTGTAGCAATCAATAAAATTGATAAACCAACTGCTAATCCAGACCGTGTCAAACAAGAATTAACTGAGCACGGAATTATCCCTGAAGCCTGGGGTGGAGAGCATATCTTCGTTGAAATTTCGGCGAAAATGAACATGAATATTGACGAATTATTAGAAATGGTTCTTTTAGTTTCTGAAGTTGAAGAATTAAAAGCAGAACCAAATCGTTTAGCTTTAGGGACTGTTATTGAAGCGCGTTTGGATAAATCACAAGGTGCAACTGCAACGTTACTTGTACAAGAAGGTACATTAAATGTTGGTGATCCAATCGTAGTTGGTAATACATACGGTAAAGTTAGAACGATGTTAAACGATAATGGTCGTCGTATCAAATCAGCTGGCCCAGCAACTCCTGTTGAAATCACTGGTTTAAACGATGCTCCTCAAGCGGGTGACTTATTCGTAGTCTTCGAAGATGAAAAATCTGCTCGTCAAGCAGGTGAAGAACGTGCGAGTCGTGCATTAGAATTACAAAGAGATAGCAAGAAAAAAGTAACTCTTGAAAACTTATTTGATAGTATTCAAGAAGGTGAAATGAAGTCTGTTAACGTTATTATTAAAGGTGACGTTCAAGGTTCAGTTGAAGCTTTATCTGCTAGCTTGCAAAAAATCGAAGTGGAAGGTGTTAAAGTTAACATCGTTCATCAGGCTGTTGGAGCAATCAACGAAAGTGATATTACCTTAGCTTCTGCATCAGGTGCAATTGTTATTGGCTTTAACGTTCGCCCAACACCACAAGCTCGTACACAAGCGCAAGAAGAAGAAATCGAAATTCGATCACATCGTATTATTTACGACGCGATCGAAGAGATTGAAACTGCTATGCAAGGGATGTTAGATCCTGAGTACGTTGAAGAAATCACAGGACAAGTTGTGGTTCGTGAAACGTATACAGTTTCTAAAGTTGGAACAATTGCGGGTGCTTATGTATTAGACGGCTTTATTCAAAACTCAAGTAGTATTCGCTTAATTCGTGATAACATTGTTATCTTCGAAGGTGAATTAGCAAGCTTGAAACGCTTTAAAGATGATGCTAAAGAAGTTGCTAAAGGCTTCGAATGTGGTATTATGATTGAAAACTACAACGATATTGAAGTAGACGATATCATTGAACCATACCGTATGGTAGAAGTTAAACGCAAATAATATTTAAAACAAAGGGGAGGCCCCACTATGGCGAAATTTCGCGCAGGTCGTATCCGTCAAGAGATATTAAAAGAAGTCTCAGACATCTTAATGCGTGGTGTTAAAGATCCACGTGTTGATGGTGTAACGATAACGGATGTTGAAGTGACTGGTGATTTACAACAAGCCACAATTTATTATAGTACTTTGTCAGACTTAGCTGGTGAACGCCAGAAAACTGAAGCAGGACTTAATGCTGCTAAAGGTAAAGTACGTAGTGAATTAGGCAGACGATTGACTGTTTATAAAACACCTGAAATCACATTTGAACGTGATCATTCAGTTGATTATGGTAGTCGTATTGATACTTTGCTTAATCAGATTAAGTCGACTGACGTGACATCTGAAGATGTTGAAGAGTTTGAAGACGACATTGACACTAAAGAATAATTAAATGAATCAATTACCAAAAGCACTCAACGATTGTTTCGGCAATCATTGCGTGCTTTTTTTTATTTGTGTACATGAAGTTTTGTGTGAACGGTAAGTTTTCGGCTAGCTTCTAGCCTAAATATAATTCTTAGAGTGATTAAGGAATGCATAGAAATATGGTGTAAGCACTATAATTTTGTTATAATCTAGAGTGATGAAATAAATGCTTGAATGTAATTATAGGGAGTGTCGTAGAATGTTTAATGGTATTTTACCAGTATGGAAAGAAAAGGGTATGACGAGTCACGATGTCGTCTTCAAGTTACGTCGTATATTAAAGATGAAAAGAATAGGACATACTGGAACGCTCGATCCTGAAGTGGAAGGCGTATTATTGGTTTGTCTAGGTCAAGCGACTAAACTAGTTGAGTATTTAATGGACGGAGAGAAAGTCTATCAAGGTGAAATTACCTTAGGTTATTCGACTGAAACTGAAGACGCTCATGGTGAAATTGTCGATCAGAAACCGGTTGAAACACCAATCTCACTTGAAGTAATCGATCAAGCTATGAGTTCTTTTGAAGGAGACATCACACAAATCCCTCCTTATTATTCAGCTGTCAAAGTCAATGGGCGTCGGTTATATGAATATGCTAGAGCAGGCGAGACGGTTGAACGGCCACAGCGTAAGGCAAGAATCGATTATTTCAAACGATTGACCGAGGGAACTTACGACTCAGTAAAACGCCAACAGACATGGGAGTTTGAAGTGAAATGTGGCAAAGGGACTTATGTTAGAACCTTGGCCGTTGATTTAGGCAGTAAATTTGGCTTTCCAAGTCATATGTCCCAGCTAACACGACATGCAACTGGTGGGTTTGATGCCAGTCAAACACATACGCTAGCTGATATTCAAGCGAAGATGGATGCTCAACAAATAGAAGAGATTATTTATCCGATTGAAATGGGTTTAACACAGTTTCCACAATTAGATATGACTGAGGAACAATTTGCTGATGTCAAAAATGGCAAGGTGCTTGATGAATCATATTTTGGCCAAGTGTTAAAAGAGTCCACTGTCTTAAATCTAAAGGGACAAGTCAAAGCAATTTATCGACCACATCCAGAACAAGAGGGATTAATTAAACCAGAAAAAATGTTTTTATCGTAAATTAATTGTGAAAGCGAGAATCTTATGGAAATTATAGAGTTAAGTCATCCGTATAATGATGAAGAAATCATTCACGAACCAATTGTATTAGCACTTGGTTTTTTCGATGGTGTCCATTTGGGCCATCAGGCAGTTATTAGAGCTGCTAAAGAAGAAGCAGTTAAACGTGGAATTAAATTGGCAGTCATGACGTTTAATCAGCATCCAAAAATTGTTTATTCGAAACTTGATGAAAAATCAATGTTTTATCTGTCAACAAACGAGCGTAAAGCAGACTTATTAACGGGGCTAGGAGTTGATATTCTTTATCTAGTGGATTATACATGGGCTTTCGGCTCACAAGCGCCACAGACTTTCGTTGATCGTTATATTGTCGACTTGAATGCGAAAGTGGTAGTCGCAGGTTTCGACTATACTTATGGTAAGAAAGATGTCGCCAACATGCAGACATTGTCTAAACACGCTTCAGAGCGCTTTGAAATTGTTGAAGTTGATCAATTTTCAATCAATCAGCACAAGATAGCGTCGACAAACATTCGCGAACAAATAGAAAATGGCCAAATTGAAGTCGCGAATAAGGAACTAGGATATTTATACCAAACATCAGGTACTGTCGTTCATGGTGAAAAACGCGGGAGCGCCTTGCTTGGTTACCCAACAGCTAATGTTGAAACAACAAGTAAAGAGCTTCTTCCGGGCATTGGTGTTTATATAGTAGAATTCTTTGTTTCAGAAAAGTGGCACCAAGGGATGGCCTCTGTTGGTTATAATGTAACATTCGGCGAAAATCGTCCAGTAACGTGTGAGGTCTTTATATTAGACTTTGACCAAATGATTTACGGTGAAAATGTTAAAGTCCGTTGGCACCATTACTTACGTGGGGAAATTAAATTCGATGGCCTTGATGGTCTAATTAAACAACTTGATCAAGATTTAGTGGATACCCGTGAATACTTTGCTGAATTAAATCAATAGCTCAATAAGTTAAGCGTTAAAGTCAAGGACCGAGCGTCAAATAGGATAGGAGAGAATTCATGGTAACGACCAAGCAAGCAGATGCGGTTTATATTCACATTCCTTTTTGTAAAAAGATTTGTCATTATTGTGCATTTAATAAGTACTTTTACGACGGACAACCAGTAGGTCGTTACTTGGATGGTTTAGAACAGGAAATGTCTCTTTATTCTTTAAAGCAAGATGAGGCTTTGGACACCGTCTATATCGGTGGCGGAACTCCAAGTTGCTTAAGTATGCAAGAATTAGATCAATTGATGCAAAGCGTCCATAGACATATGAGGTTAGATAAGCAAACAGAGTTTACCTTTGAAATAAACCCAGGTGAATTGTCACTAGAAAAATGTCAGTTGCTTTATGATTATGGAGTGAACCGAATTAGTATGGGAGTTCAAACCTTTAATGATAATTTATTACGTCGTATTGGCCGCAATCATCGTGTCAGACATGTTTATCAATCGATTGACTGGTTGCGTCAATCGGGTTTTAAAGCATTAAGCATTGATTTAATCTTCCGATTGCCTGGTCAGACACTTGAGGATTTTAATGAGAGTTTAAAAAAAGCGCTCGAATTGCAATTGCCGCATTATTCCTTGTATTCTCTGATTATTGAACAACAAACACTTTTTCAACAATTAATGCGCGAAGGGAAACTACCGATTCCTAATGAAGATACGGATGCTGATATGTTCGAACTCGCCATTAAACAGTTGAGTGAGCATCAGATTAATCAATATGAAATTAGTAACTTTGCAATGAAAGGCTATGAATCACGACATAATCTAAAATACTGGCAGTATCAACCATACTTTGGTTTTGGCGCCGGTGCCCACGGTTTTGTCGATGGCGTACGCTATTATAATCATGGACCAGTGCACCACTATTTGAAACAAACGCAACAACAGTCGAAGCCAATCATCAATCAATTAACACTAAATCAAAACGATCAGATGGAAGAATACATATTCTTAGCGCTGAGGACGAATCGAGGATTTAGTTTACAAGAGTTTGAAAGCAAATTTTATTATTCAGCGCTTGAATTATTTGGGGAGTTTTTTAATAAGCAAGTAGCGCAAGAATTAATGATAATTGAAAGAGAGACTGTTCGTTTAACTAATCGTGGGTTGTTTCTCGCAGATACCGTATTTCGCGAACTCATCGGCTGGTTAAACGTTGTAAAATGAACTGATATAAAATAAATGTATCTATTGATCCAGCGGACTAGCACTCTTTATGTAAGAGTGCTAGTTTTTTGTATTTTTTGAAGAAAAAGCCTTGACATGCCCCAGAATAGCGTGTAATATAATAGATGTTAGCACTCCTATAATTTAAGTGCTAAACCAAAGTGAGGTGAGCGAATCTACATGTTAACACCGAGGCAAAGGCAAGTTCTTTACTTAATCGTTAGATTATATAGTGAGTTTGAAGAACCCGTTGGTTCTAAAACTTTATTAAGAGAGAGTCTTCTAAACGTCAGTCCAGCAACCATTCGAAATGATATGGTCGTTTTGGAAAGAGAAGGATTGCTGAGGAAAGCACACACTTCAAGTGGTCGAATTCCATCTTTCAGTGGCTATCGTTATTATGTTGACCGCTTAATCCATCACGAAGATGAGATGAAAGTCTTAGAAGAAGATGATCATGCAATTGCCGAATTATTTCATGAACGCCAAGCAGATGATTTACAGTTAGCTCAAATGGCTGCCGATATTCTGGTTTCTTTAACAGGTTATACAGCTGTTGTCTTAGGACAGAGCAATGACTCCCATCATCTGAAAGAGTTTAAGCTTGTTTATCTAAATGAGAAGAACTTAATTGCTATTATGATTACAGACGGAGGCCGTGTCGAAACTCAATTGTTCGTCACGCTTTATCCAGTAACTAAAGAAATGGTGATGAAGGCTTCAGAAATAGTCAACAATGAGTTAATAGGAACAAGTATTGAAGATGTTTACCATCGCTTAAAACTGACGATACCATTACTAACTCAACGAGCAGTTTCATATCAATTTGATTTTTCTCCCTTAGCTGAGAAAACTCTTCATAGTTTGAAAGGGCGCCAATATCATATTGGTGGTAAAAACAATTTATTTGATTTTATAGAGCCCCAAACAGACTCAGAAGATTTAAAGAAATTATTTACGATGGTGGATGGTTCTGCCAGTATGTATGATATGCTTGAAAATCGGAATCAAGGAATTGAAGTTCTTTTCGGAGCGGATATGTCGCCCTATGGGATAGCAAATCTTAGTATGGTAACAGGGAAGTTTCAACAACAAAATCAAGAAATCACATTGGGTCTGATTGGCCCCACAACCATGCCTTATCACCGTATTATCGGCTTAATGGAGAAAATGATTACAGAATTATCCAATTACTAGTTAAACGACTATATAAAATGAGGAGGTAGAAAATTGACAGAAGAAAACAAACATGTCGAGGACTCTACTGTAAAAGATGAGACACTATTTGAAACAGATAGCATCGAATCAGAAGAGGAAATTGCAAATGAAACGACTGAAACAATTACAACAGAAGATGATACAGATGCTAAAAAAGATGACTTAGCTGAACTTACTGCAGCAAATGAAGCTCTAGAAGACAGAGTATTACGTCTACAAGCTGAAATTTCAAATATGCAACGTACGAATACACGTGAGCGTCAAAACGCAGCGAAGTATCGTTCGCAAAGTTTAGCTACAAATCTACTGGAAGTTGTCGATAACTTTGAACGTGCTCTAGCAACGGAAGTAACAAGTGAAGATGCTTTAACACTAAAAAAAGGAATCGAAATGGTTCATGGGCAACTAATTACTGCGCTAGAACGTGAAAAAGTGACTGTAATCGATCCGTTGAATGAAGCGTTTGATCCAAACTTCCACCAAGCAGTCAGCACGATGCCGGCAGAAGAAGGGCAAGCAAGCGATGTTGTCGTGAATGTATTACAAAAAGGTTATTTACTAGATGACCGTGTCATTCGTCCGGCTATGGTCATTGTATCAGCGTAAACGTATATAAATAAACAATTTAAGAAAAGAGGAAACAAATTATGGCAAAAATTATTGGTATTGACTTAGGTACAACTAACTCTGCGGTTGCTGTTTTAGAGGGTGGAGAGGCAAAAATTATTCCAAACCCAGAAGGTAACCGTACGACACCTTCAGTTGTCGCTTTTAAAAATGACGAAATTCAAATTGGTGAAGTAGCTAAGCGTCAAGCAGTGACTAATCCACATACAGTAAGCTCAATTAAACGTCACATTGGTGAGGGCAACTACAAAGCTGAAATGGATGGCAAAGACTACACACCACAAGAAATTTCAGCAATGATCTTGCAACACTTAAAGAGCTACGCAGAAGATTATTTAGGTGAAAAAGTAGAAAAAGCTGTTATCACTGTTCCAGCTTATTTTAACGATGCACAACGTCAAGCAACTAAAGATGCTGGTCGTATTGCAGGTTTAGAAGTAGAACGTATTGTTAACGAGCCAACGGCTGCCGCTTTAGCTTACGGTTTAGATAAAACTGATGCTGAAGAAAGAATCTTAGTATTCGACTTAGGTGGTGGTACATTTGACGTGTCAATCCTTGAATTAGGTGACGGAGTCTTTGATGTATTATCAACTGCTGGTGATAATAAATTAGGTGGAGATGACTTCGACGAGAAAATCATCGACTACTTAGTAGCAGAATTCAAAAAAGAAAACGGCGTTGACTTATCTAATGATAAAATGGCTTTACAACGTCTAAAAGACGCAGCTGAAAAAGCTAAAAAAGACCTATCAGGTGTATCAAGCACTCAAATCAGCTTACCATTCATCACTGCTTCAGATGCTGGTCCATTACACTTAGAAATTTCATTAACTCGTGCTAAATTTGATGAATTAACACATGATTTAGTTGAAAGAACTAAAGGGCCAGTTCGTCAAGCATTAAAAGATGCTGGTTTATCACAATCAGAAATTAACGAAGTTATTTTAGTTGGTGGTTCAACACGTATTCCTGCAGTTGTTGATGCAGTACGTAAAGAAACAGGTAAAGAACCAAATAAATCAGTGAACCCTGACGAAGTAGTTGCAATGGGTGCAGCAATCCAAGGTGGAGTAATCTCTGGAGATGTGAAAGATATCGTATTACTTGATGTTACACCATTATCATTAGGTATCGAAACAATGGGTGGCGTGTTTACTAAATTAATTGACCGTAACACGACAATTCCAACAAGTAAATCACAAGTGTTCTCAACAGCAGCTGATAACCAACCAGCAGTAGATGTTCATGTATTGCAAGGTGAGCGTCAAATGGCAGCTGACAACAAAACTTTAGGTCGCTTCCAATTAACGGATATCCCATCTGCACCGCGTGGTGTGCCACAAATCGAAGTAACATTCGACATTGACAAAAACGGTATCGTTAACGTAAGTGCCAAAGACTTAGGTACTAAGAAAGAACAAACAATTACAATCAAATCTTCATCAGGTTTAACAGACGAAGAAATCGAACGTATGGTTAAAGATGCAGAAGCAAACGCTGAAGCAGATAAAGCTCGTCGTGAAGAAGCTGACCTACGTAATGAAGTAGATCAATTAATCTTTACAACTGATAAAACGTTAGGCGAATTAAAAGATAAAGTATCTGAAGAAGAAATCACACAAGCTGAAGCTGCACGTGATGATTTAAAAGCTGCGGTTGAAGCAAATGATTTAGAAGATATGAAAGTTAAACGTGATGCATTAAATGAGGTTGTTCAAAACTTAACTATTAAGTTATACGAACAAGCTGCTCAAGAAGCACAAGCTGCTGAAGGAGCTGAAGATGCAACTAACGCAACAGGTTCAGCTGATGATGTTGTAGATGCTGACTTTGAAGAAGTTGACGAAGACTAATTTTATGTTAACTAGCGTCTTTGCTATTAAAGCCAAGGGTGAAAGACGCCCTTGGCTTTTCTATCAAAGGTGATTATGCATAAAGTATGCAATGAATTACTTATACGAGGGGGTAGAGTATGGCGAATAAAAGAGATTATTATGACGTCCTAGGTGTCTCACGTGATGCCTCAGATGTTGAAATAAAAAAAGCCTACCGAAAATTATCAAAAAAATACCATCCTGATATTAATAAAGCAGCGGATGCAGATGCTAAGTTTAAAGAAGTGACTGAAGCTTATGAAATGTTAAGTGATGCTCAAAAACGTGCAGCTTATGACCAGTATGGTCATGCAGCCAATGATCCAAACTTTGGAGCTGGCTTTGGGGGCGCAGGCTTCGGCGGTGGTGGAGCAGGCGGCTTTGGTTTCGAAGATATCTTTGAAAGTTTCTTCGGTGGACAAAGTGGTGGCTCTAGACGACCAAACGCTCCACAAAGAGGGAACGATTTACAATATCGGGTTGATATCAGCTTTGAAGAAGCAATTTTTGGTAAAGAAACAACGATCAAATATAAACGAAAAGAAGAATGTCACACCTGTCATGGTTCAGGTGCTAAAGAAGGTACAGAGCCGGTTACGTGTTCTAAATGTCATGGTGCAGGTGCGGTACAAGTCGAAAGAAATACACCATTTGGTCGTGTAATGACTCAAGCTACTTGTGATGTGTGTCAGGGTACTGGTAAAGAAATCAAAGAAAAGTGTACAACATGTGCAGGTTCAGGTAGTGAAACTGTAGATCATTCTGTTAAAGTCACAGTGCCAGCTGGTATTGAAGATGATCAACAAATGCGTCTAAGCGGACAAGGAGAAGCCGGTAAAAACGGGGGTCCTTACGGAGACCTTTATGTAGTCTTCAGAGTACGACCAAGCGATAAGTTCACTCGTGAAGGAAGTGAAATATACTTTAATCTTCCGTTATCATTCAGTCAAGCAGCACTAGGTGATGAAATTAAAGTACCAACTGTTCATGGTGCGGTGAAATTGAAAGTACCTGCAGGAACCCAAACGGGCACTACTTTCCGACTAAAAGGAAAAGGTGCACCAAGTGTACGTTCAGGTTACCAAGGTGATCAACACGTTACCGTTAACATTGTTACACCTAAGAAATTAACAGATAAACAAAGGGAATTATTAAAACAATTCGCTAAAGAATCTGGTGAAGAAATCAAAGGGAATGATCCTGGTTTCTTCAATAAAGTAAAAGACTTATTTGATTAATACTAAAGGGTTTAAAAATTTGAGTGTCGGTGAGGAAATCCTCGCTGATACTTTTTTTGTTTTAGGTTTTGAATTGGCAAATTAAATGCAACACCTTGTCAAAGAAGAGCTCATAAGGCGTTTCTAACCTTAGCACTTACGCTTATTTAGTTTATCAAGTAATCTGTTCAATAGCTTGTTAAAGCTTCTGTTTTTGGAAAGTACTCTCTTAGTAGTCCAGTTGTATTTTAATTTATTCCTTTTTGCCAAGGGGCATGAGGGTCTGCGAAATAAAACGAGATGTGATCTAAATATTGAGTGACTTCTCGATGTTTCGAAAAGTCTTTTCCACGGTCTGGAGTAATGGATTTTCTTTTACTATTCGCTAGAGCAGCTAGTCAATTAATGACGGCATCACGCACGTTGTTCGCTATAATGGACGGTTCGGTTATGCCAAAGACATTCGCCGTATCTTTATAGGAAGCACTGGTGTCTTGTTTAAATCTTAATACATCTAGTTTGAAATTCAAAGGATACTTTTTGTTAGTCTTCTTTCTTTTAAGACCATCCTTCCCAAATGTTTTGTACTGATTAACCCATTTTCCAATTAGAGCAGAGTCAGATATGGCATGTTTTTTAGTGAGTAAAGTATATCCCAATGTGCCATTTAAATACTCTTGAACAACATTTAATTTAAATTCATATGAGTACTTTTTTGACATGAAAATAACCCCCGTAAAGTTAGATTTTTAACTCTAACTTTTGGGGGCACATCACATTTTTGAATTCGAATAGTCTTTTTTTGTTCAATAATCTTGGGTACTGGTGAGGAAAACCTCTAAGAACCTAAAATTCAGCTCTCCTAACGAAGCTGGATTTTTATCAGTTCAAAATTTTTTAGTGTCGATAGCTATAGAAAGTCAGAATGATTCGTAACTTCGGCTTTTTTTGCGGCATAATTTAGTCGAGTATTGAAAAGCGTTAATCAGCAGTCTCTTCACCTGAAAAGAGTAGCAGTCTAATAGTTTTGTTAGGTTTGGCCTGTAAGTTTTGACAAAGGAATACACAAGCCCTTATATTATCTAAATTTGTGTAGCCAAATCCACTGCGTTAAATCGTCTTGATCTTGTTGTTAGTTTCTTCCACCATTCTGTTCGATAAAGTATGGGTTAAGCTGCTCTCAATGGCTTCGAGGTAATGAAATAAGGGGGTAAAGGTCGTTCGGAAATGACTTGAAACGGTATGCTTTCGAATGATAGATAAAACAGTTTATAGTTGTGATTCATGATATCGGCTTTTAGATCGTTAATCAACGCGTACTCTAATCGGAGTCTTGGATCGATGGATAGAGTGTAATCAATCATACTTTTTTCAGTGACGAGCCCTCAAACAAGCGATGGCTATGGTAGTCTTAAAAGTTTAATTCCTCTCGATACTTTAAGGGCAACTTCCATAAACGATTCAGTTTAGTATAGCGCAATATGAATTCTTATAGTGCTGAAATGCTCCTAAGATGATCATTATTTCGATCGATTAGAACTGAACTAATAGCTGATTTAATGTTATCTAAATCTATGCTGGTTGGGAAGTCATGGATAACGACCACTTTTTTAGTAGTAGTGGTTGATATCATAAAATTGCTAACGATAATATCGTAGTTTAAGTTTTCAATGATAGAATCTGATATCTTTATTTTAGAGTAAACATCTATCGCCACCTTGCGTGGCAATTCGAGCTCCAAAAAATCTTTAATCATATTTGAGTGAGTATAATGGCGGTCACTTAGAATTACTACGGATACTTGTTTTTTCTTATGAATATAGTTGCTAATTAAACCATCCCAATAAGTAACCAAAGTAAACAATAGGTAATTGATTACAAGGTCTTCAGTCGCTATACTTAATTTCACACAAAAGTTATGAATTATGATGTGGATGGCCTGATAAAGTTCTGGGAAATTTGATTTGAATTTCATTGCAAAGTACTTATAACGGTCAAAAAAAATTAAATCTGAATTTAAAAGATCTTTGGCGTTCACTGCAGTCCCATGAACGACAAAAAGAACAAAATCTACATTAAGTGGCAGTTGCCATTTGTCGGATAAATCTAAAAGGGATTCTTCCAGAAAACGCAGCGCTTCACCATGACAATTTAATTGCTTTTTTGCTTTTCGCAATTGTTTTATATTTCTTGGAAGGTTTTTACGAATATAGGGAGAAAAAACTTGATAAAATGATTCTTTATTAATTTGCATGGAAGAAACTAAGCCTAAAGGTTGAACAATGTACTTATATATTTTTAAAAAGACATTTAGCAATTCAATTTCTCCATCGCTTGTATCAATAAGGTGGTGATGATCATAGCGAATTTTATTAACCAGGACGACTAAATTGATATCTTCATAGTAGGCGAAGTCTATTGGCATGTCCGTCACCATGAATGAAAGTATTTGGTCAAAATTATGATTGATTTCTTTTTCATTGATCCCCCTGAATGGCCAGCCCAAAAGAGTGTTTTTCTCTGCAAAATAAGTTCGGTAGAACAAACGAATATTCTGTTCGTTACCGATTAAACGACAAGGATTAGTTTCGACATAACATTGAAGACTATCTCTAGAATAGTCATTTATTTGAGTGATTGTTCGGTAAACCGTTGAATGACTGACCTAAAATTTCTCTGCTAAATCCTCAATTGATAAGGTTTCATCGGAGAATATTTCTTCTAAAATTTGAAAAACAAGAGTTTCACTGAGAAGTTTGCTATATACGGCTTGAACTCCAAAATCTGACTCTTTAGTCAATCGAATACCTAGATAACCTGCATCAAACTGGAGTTCGGTCATCAGTTTCCTTAATTCTGAAAAATCGGCTTTAATAATACGGGTGGAGCAATTAAACATTACCGCAAGTTCTGAGTTAGTCGTCCAACCATCCGTTTCCAGTAAATACTCAACGATTTGTAGTTGACGGAGTTCTTTAGATTTTAATAAGGACCTCATAGTAATTCCTCCTAATGTTTGATGATTGTAACGTTCAAAATTTACTATAAATATTTATATTACATGAATCATCATTTTAATAAATGTATGTTTAACCTGAATTATTCATACTTTTTTTAAATGACTCAGAACGCGAAAATAATTGAGCCTGGCTTAAAACGTTGTTAATAAATTGAGAATTCTTACTGAAACTACAATTTAATGATAGATTATATTTGTTATTCCCCTGATTGTGCATAAAAATGGGCGCACTACTCCTCCTAGCTGTCACAGTTTTTTTAAAATTATGCGTCTGATTATTACTGAATCAGCTATAGCTGGAATCGCATATGTTGAATGTGTGTCAACGTCTCCCAAAACAAGTTGTCATAGACGTTTGCGGAAGTTAATCGTAACTGAATCTTTCTGACACGGCGCGTGATTTTCCCTCCGATTCTAAACAAACGGTTCCGAATGGTTGCGGCGTTTCGTGTGTGTTCTTTTTCTGGGAGCCCCCATTGTTTAAAAATTTGAAATTGATTGTAGGTAATCGCACTCAAAAGCATTCTGGCGCGATTGGCGATAAATGAGGTGCTGTCTGTTTTATCAAACGCAAACCCTTGTGTAATTTCTTTGATATGATTTTCCATCTGACCACGCTGCTGGTACAAACGATAGAGCCACTGTGGCGATAGTTTCTTGTCGTGACGAGAAATTCATGACGATATAATAAGGCTCCCGCAGACCGCGTCGATTTAATAATGACTCGCAAGGGTTTATCCCATGTGTTCGCTTGATAGAGGCAATCATAGTAATGACACTCTGCCAGTGTGAAATCAGTTTCATCACCGTAAAGAATCCGTGACTCGGCCAAACGGGTTAATCGGGCATTTATTTTGAGGCGTATGAGTAAATTTGTCCGATTACCATCGCATAAGTTGTAAACTTTTGGCGTCGCAAAGCCACTATCGCCTCGGATGAGACAGGTCTGCTGCTCTTTGTAGCGGTCAATGATAGGGCGCTGGAAATCGCTCATGCCATTCGACGTGTAGACATTTCCAGGGCGCAGCTCTGCATCAAATACGAGGCCAGAAACGACTTCGGTCGCTAACAACGGATGATAGTCCGTCGTGCGATAATGCGGATTATAATCCGTCTTTTCTTGGCGACCAAAGGTATCCGAATGGGTAGAGTCAATATCAATGATAAGACTATCGCGGACCTGTTCTTGAATCGAGCGTTCAGCTAATGTTTGGATAAGCTGAAGCAGTTGATTATTATCTGCCTGAGTGAGTCCATTTAAGAAACGTGATTGAGACGGCTGAGAGGCTCATTGAACAGACGTCACCGGTTGACCAAAGAATGGATCAAGTCTCAGGCGCGTAGCAGCATCGTCAGTGGCATACCCTAAGACTAGCTGACGTAACATCTGGCTCATTTGAGCTTGCTCAGGATAGGTATAATAAGCACGCTGATCACTCAACTTAAGTTGTGAGGAAAGGAATGGCTGGAAATTTAGATGATGAAGAAATTCTTCAAACAAAATCATTCCTGAATTCGATGAAATATCGCCGCCGTCGTTAGAAACAGTTAATTGCGTATTGAAATTTATTGTTTTTTTTCTGTAAAGTTACTATTTGGAGCCCCTCTTAGGTGTTTGGTGATTGTTTTGGTAACTTTACACTAACATATGGAGGGATCTTTTTGCACCTAAAAGGTGCAAAAAGAATATGAATTAAACCTGACTAGGGTAGGACTTAGCGTACTAATCAGCAATACTATGAATAATTCAGATTTATAATACTTTAAAAATAGTGCTAAATCAAACACCTGAAACCGTTTGATTTAGTATAACTATCTTGTCATGAGACTTTTTCGACTGTCTCATGTACTTAACAGAATCTTTTCTTGTGATTTTGAGCCGTAAACCAGTGAGGAGAGTTATTTTTGTTGATAGACCCAGAATAAACGCGCCCACAAACTAAAATGGGCGCAAAATCCCTAAGTCATTTAAATGTGTGTGTGTTATGGCAGTTGCCCCTGTTTAGTGTCGCTGAGCTAACGTGAGGATTGTGGGTGCTCGACTAAAGTAGCGACTTAACTTGAAGACGGTTTGTCTTGCTGAAGTTACCATTTTACTACTGAAGAGCCGTGACTGGTTTGGCCAATTAATCTGAGAAAGTTGTCAGTCAATGAAATTTACGTGAGAGTCAAAGTATTGGTACTAAACTTACCAGACGGTAGCCGCTCAGAATCTAAATCATGTGTCAATTCACTATGATATTGTTCACAAATCGCATGTTTGTGGTAAAGCAGGATGATGGTCGAGACTCGTCCAATAGTGTTCAACGTCAATGTCTGGTAGGAGATAGATAGCCCCTTTCGTATCACTCCAACGTTGAGTGACACGAATTGCTGAACGATAGTCCTTTTCTTCCGTAAAGAATTCATAAACATATCATCCTTCACGTTCAATGACCGAAAACTTAGACGTAGTTTCTGGTACGTCACTCTCATCTGGAGGACTATTTGTTGCATTAGATGCAGCTCGAGAGGCATCGGGAGCTGATATTGATGCTTTAAAAAATCAAGAAACAACGGTAGTTGCTGAAGTCGATGAAACAATAGTAGACTCAACAACTGACGTCGTCATTGTTGGTGGAGGTGGGGCTGGTTTAGCTGCAGCAGTGAGTGCTCATCAGAATGGTGCAAAAGTTATTTTAATCGAGAAAACGCCTCGTATAGGCGGGAATACTATTATTTCTGGTGCTGCCTATAACGCTGCTGATCCTGAACGTCAAGCAATGCTTGAAATGACTGATAATGAGGAAGAGACAATTGAAACGATATTAATTGAAGAACAAGAAGATTCACTAGTTCAAGAGTGGCAAGCAACTTTACAACTAGAATGGGAAGCTTATTAAACTTCAGGTGAACAATCCTATTCGATTCACCGTCATTGCATAAATTACAAACTAATAATAGTGGAGATAAAAAAGGAGTCCACTTCTAATCAGTCAACTAGGTGATCAGGCTTATGAGTCGATCGAATGGTTAGAAGGATTGTGAATGGAATACAATGATGATATCTTTACTGTATTAGGTGGTTTATGATCTCGTGCTCATCAACCCTCAGAACCATTGGGAAGTGGCTATGTGAATACCTTGTCGGGTTACTTTGAAAAAAATTCTGATGAGATGCAAATGTTCATCAATACTGAGGTCACTCATTTAATCATAGAAGAGGGTCATGTAGTCGGCGTTGAGGCTGTCTATAATGGCGAAACAATAGAAGTAATGGCGGAACTTGGAGTGGTAATTGCAATCGGTGGCCTTGGTGCAAACGTAGAAATGCGTGATGAGTATAACAAAAGTTGGCCAACTTTAACGGATTTAGGGGCCACGAACCAGACTGGGGCAACCGGTGATGGGATTATATTAGCTAAAGATGTTGATGCGTCATTAATCGGCATAGAAGATATTCAATTATTACCAATGGGTGATCCTGAAACAGGGTGTTTTCTTGGAAATATTGAGCAAGGCGTCCAATATCGAATCTTTGTTAATATGGAAGGGAATCGTTTGGTTGACGAAGGTGCTCGTCGTGATGTTATGACTAAAGGTTTAATGGATCAAACTGATTCATTAATGTGGACAATAATAGATAAAAATTCATGCCCAACAGGCGGTGTCAAAAACAACTTTAATGAATCGATTGATCAACTCGTTGAAGAAGGGCGTGCCTTCAAAGCAGAAACACTTTAAAAGCTTGCAGAACAAATCAGTGTTGACCCCACGAACTTGGTAGCAGCGGTTGATGAGTTTAATCAAGCAGTTGATGGGAGTATTGAAGACCCGTTTGGACGAACGCTCTTTGAATATAAATTGGATTCTGCACCGTACTATGCGGCTGCCAGTATGCCGACTTTTCACCACACAATGGGTGGCTTAGAAATCAATGCAGCAGCATAAGTTCTAGATAATGCAAGTGACATCATTCCTGGTTTATTTGCAGCAGGAGAAATTACTGGTGGAATTCATGGAACAAACCGCTTAGGTGGTAACGCATTGGCAGATATCATAGTATATGGTCGCATTGCCGGAGCTAATGTTGTTAATTCAGTAGTAGAGCCTAGATCAGAAGCTAATGACATAGAGGAAACAGAAATGTCACAAGACACAGAAGAGTCTGATGTAGAAGACGCAGACGAATAAACAAGCAGAGTTAATGTGAGCCACCCACTGATTTTTTCAGTATAAATCAGTGGGGATTTTTTCATATTTTGTCATAAAGTGTATGGTTTTTTTCGGATTAAATCAATTTTCTTTGCGTCTTTTTGTATAAATTTGACGTATTCAAACGCTTATTGTCCTTTTGCGAGTTTTTCCTTCAGAAGACTACCTTTTAATGTTTTTTTTTGATATGATGATAGGTGTGCAATTTGTAGGCATGTGCCTCATTTAAAGGAAGTGAGAATTAAATGGATTTAGATAAACTAAAACAAAGACAAGAAAAAATTCGTAATTTTTCAATTATTGCTCATATCGACCATGGTAAATCAACGTTAGCTGACAGAATTTTACAACATACTGATACGGTGGCAGACCGTGATATGCAAGAACAGCTTTTAGATTCAATGGATCTTGAGCGTGAGCGTGGCATTACGATTAAATTGAATGCGGTAGAATTAACATACACTGCTAGAGATGGCGAAGATTATATTTTCCACTTAATCGATACACCCGGACACGTGGACTTTACATATGAAGTTTCGCGTTCATTAGCTGCCTGTGAAGGTGCTTTATTGGTTGTTGATGCGGCTCAAGGGATTGAAGCACAAACATTAGCAAACGTTTATTTGGCGTTAGATAACGATTTGGAAATTCTACCCGTCATCAATAAAATTGATTTGCCTGCAGCAGACCCTGAAAAAGTAGCTTTAGAGATTGAAGAAATCATCGGAATTGATGCAAGCGAAGCAGTTCACGCTAGTGCGAAATCTGGGATTGGGATTGAAGATATATTGGAACAAATCGTTGAGAAAGTTCCAGCACCACAAGGGGATATCGAAGCACCCTTACAAGCCTTAATCTTTGACTCGGCTTATGACAGCTTCCGAGGTGTTGTTTTAAACGTTCGTATTGTTAACGGAACTGTTAAACCCGGCGACAGAATTCGTCTGATGTCTAACGGTAAAGAATTCGAAGTCAACGAAGTTGGGGTGTTTTCTCCAAAAGCATTACAACGTGGCATGCTTTCGGTTGGAGATGTTGGTTATTTAACAGCCGGTATCAAAACAATCCAAGATACACACGTAGGGGATACTGTGACTTGGGCTAATAATCCAGCACCCGAAGCTTTAGAAGGATACCGTAAATTAAATCCAATGGTGTTTGCTGGTTTATATCCAGTGGATTCGAATGATTATAACGATTTACGTGATGCTTTAGAAAGACTACAATTAAACGATGCAGCGTTAGAATTCGAACCTGAAACATCACAAGCCTTAGGCTTTGGTTTCCGTACAGGTTTCTTAGGCTTATTACATATGGATGTTATTCAAGAACGTTTAGAACGTGAGTTTAATATTGATTTAATTATGACTGCACCGTCAGTTATTTATCACGTTGTGAAAACTAACGGAGATAAAGTCATCGTTGATAATCCATCTGCTTTACCTGATGCAACTGAAATTGAAGAGATTTTAGAGCCGTACGTAAAAGCTACGATTATGGTACCTAATGAATATGTTGGGGCTGTTATGGACTTAGGTCAACGTAAACGCGGAACCTTTATTACAATGGATTACTTGGACGCGAACCGAGTGAACGTTGTGTATGAAATTCCAACTGCTGAAATCATTTTTGATTTCTTTGACAAATTGAAATCAACGACTAAAGGTTATGCTTCTTTAGACTATGAAATGATTGGCTACCGTGCATCTAAATTAGTAAAATTAGATATTCTTCTGAATGGCGATCCTATTGATGCGTTCAGTACAATCGTTCACAAGGATTTTGCGACAAATCGAGGCAAATCATTGGTTGAGAAATTAAAGAAAACTATTCCTCGCCAAATGTTCGAAGTGCCTGTTCAAGCAGCAATTGGTCATAAAATCATTTCTCGTTCGACAATTAAAGCGTTACGTAAAGATGTAACTGCTAAATTGTATGGTGGGGATGTGTCTCGTCGTAAGAAATTATTAGAGAAACAAAAACAAGGTAAAAAACGTATGAAGCAAGTTGGTAGCGTTGAAGTTCCACAAGAAGCCTTCATGTCGATTTTACAAATGGATGAAGATTAACTTTTAACTAATAATAAAACCTCGACTTTGGCTTGGCCTTTGTCGAGGTTTTATTAAGTACTATTGAGGTGAAGGATATGTATTTAACCATTGAACAGACCGCAGAGTTTTTAGAAGTGCCTGTGAGTGAAATTTACCGTCTCATAAGGGAAAAACAAGTTCGCTATTTAACAGTAGATGATCAAGTGTTGTTGTATCAGGAACAATTCAATTTGTTTTTGAAAGAACGTGACCAACAACAAGTCGCTTACGAAGAATACTTAAACACACCAATACCTGAAGATAAGGATATTAAGGATGAAGATTAATAAAAGACATCTCGTCTGGGAATGGAATCCTTTTGATTCACAAACCTTGAATGAGATGCTTTTTTATTTATACCATTTTTTAGCGTGGCGATTATCGTCCCTTTGCTTGGGATTAGACATCTGTTAGCAGACGGTTGATGTGAATGGTTAAGAACGTCACTTCGTCGTCAGCAATATCAAATTGGAATGTTTTTTTTATATAATTTTGGATGGTTAAGGAAATGTCGTGCTCATTAGGGAATTGGATTCTAATCGCCTCGTTTAAGCTTACATTTTTTGCTGAATTTTCTTTACGTGCAATAATTCTTTGAGCGAGTGCAAGTAGGTGGCGCATAAAACGTTCATAGGCTAACGAAGATTCGCTGATTCGTTTTCCCGTTTTTATTTCAATAATATGAAAACAAGTGCTAAGTAGGCTAGTGATTTCGTCTGTATGTGACATATTGCCATCTAACTGAGCATTAATTAAATGCATCGAGATATGAGCTGCCTCATCTTCAGGCATATGGATTGCTAGGTGTTCTTCAATGACGGTTAGGGCGAACAGCCCCACTTCATATTCCTTAGGAAACATCTTTTTGATCCATAATTTAAAATCATTTTTTAATGGAATACCTTTAGTAAAGCGTTCGACTGCGAAATCAATGTGGTCGGTTAATGTAAGGATAACGTTTTTATTCAATTCAGTGTCTAAGGTTTCAAGAGCGAATTGAACAATTTTTGAACTGATTTCAACCGACGACATATCAACTTCCAAAAATAATTTTTTCATTTTTTCAGAAGAGGTCACCGTATCCATTCGGAAGATTTTCTCAATTTTACTTTCATCTACTGGATCGCCAGTTTTCATTTTCCAACCTAAGCCCTTGCCCATGATGACTATTTCATGGCCAGCTTGATCGGTACTACTGATGAAATTATTATTTAATATTTTATTGGCAAACATCCGAAGAAACTCCCATCTCGTAAATTTATTGCGGAAAACTCAGTTAAAACAGTATGTCGATATTACCACGCTATGATAAAAGGTGCAAGTTAGATATAAAGGAATGTTAAATAAAGAGTCAAAAAAAGCTTGCGTTTCCATTGAGGCCTGTGCTATGATTACTAGGAATTGAAAACAGAGGGCTTGTTACGTTTAGTCGGCAATACCCAAATCAATCTAAGGGGCATACTGTACCCATTTTAGGTTGGTTTGGGTATTTTTTATGCTTATAAATAAGTTTTGAGTCACTCTGAATGATAAATTAGGAGGAAACAAAAATGAAAGACCAATTATTTGGTGTTTTACAAAGAGTCGGGCGCTCTTTTATGTTACCGATAGCGATTTTACCGGTAGCGGGATTATTCTTAGGGATTGGCGGTTCGTTTACGAATCCAACGACTCTAGAAACGTACGGCTTAACAAGTGTGATGGGGGAAGGAACATTCCTACACCATATTTTACTAGTAATGAATGCAGCAGGTGGGATTGTTTTTGATAACTTACCCTTAATTTTCGCAATCGGTTGTGCGATTGGTATGGCCAAGTCTGAGAAAGCAACGGCTGCTTTAGCAGCGTCAATTGCATTCTTAGTGATGCACGCATCGATTGGGGCAATGATTCAAGTAGCTGGTGGTTCAGAAGCTTACTTAGATGGATCAGTTGCTAATGTGTTAGGAATCGAGTCCCTACAAATGGGTGTTTTCGGTGGTATGATCGTCGGCCTAGGTGTGGCTGCTTTACATAACCGTTTTTACAAAATACAATTACCAACGGCCTTGTCGTTTTTTGAAGGAACGCGTTTTATTCCAATCATTTCATCAATTGTATTCTTAGTAGTAGGTATCTTAATGAGTTATGTGTGGCCACCAATACAAGAAGGAATTTATGCAGTTGGTGAATTAGTTCAAGGTTCAGGTTATGCTGGTACTTGGTTATACGGTTTCATGGAAAGATTATTAATTCCATTCGGATTACATCATGTATTCTACTTACCATTCTGGCAAACAGCCGTTGGTGGAACTTTAGAAGTAAGTGGTCAATTAATTGAAGGGGCTCAAAATATTTTCTTTGCCCAATTATCAGATCCAACAGTAAGTAAATTTAGTGTAGAAGCCACTCGTTTTATGTCTGGTAAATTCCCATTAATGATCTTTGGTTTACCGGGTGCAGCTTTAGCAATGTACCGTACAGCTAAACCAGAAAACCGTAAAGTTACGGGCGGTTTATTATTATCTGCAGCGTTAACTTCAATGTTAACAGGTATTACAGAACCGCTTGAATTTACATTCTTATTCGTCGCAATGCCATTATATGCTATTCACTGTGTATTAGCAGGTGCTGCGTATATGTTAATGCATATCTTCCAAGTAGGTGTTGGTATGACATTCTCAGGTGGATTCATTGATATGTTCTTATACGGAATTTTACAAGGTAACGCAAAAACAAACTGGATTTGGATTGTTATCGTTGGAGTGGTATACTTTGCCATTTATTACTTCCTATTCAGTTTCTTAATCAAGAAATTTAATTATAAAACTCCAGGTCGTGACGACAATGCGAGCGAAATTAAATTATATACACGTGCTGATATGAACGGTAAGCAAGCTGATAGCACAGACACAGCAAACTTAATTGAAAACGAATCAGATGCTTTATCTGCATCAATCATTTACGGCTTAGGTGGACATAGTAACATTGTTGACATCGATAGTTGTGCGACTCGATTAAGAACAACTGTTGCCAATGGCGACTTAGTAGATATTGACATTTTAAATGCTTCTGGTGCGGCAGGCGTTATGCACAAAGGTAAAGGCGTTCAAGTCATTTACGGACCAAGAGTATCAAACATCAAATCAAACTTAGAAGAATTTATTGAAAAAGGTAAAGCGGCTAAACTGCCTTCTAAAGAAGTGTTTTATGCAACTGATCAAAATTCTGTAACAAACGAAAGTGCGACAGATTCAATAGTGACTGAAGCAGAAGATACACAGAACTTACCAATTATTGCGACCATCCAGTCTCCAATGAGCGGTCTTGTAATGCCGTTGTCAGACGTTCCGGATGGAGCATTCGCAAGTGGTGCTTTAGGAGATGGCTTTGGTATCGAACCTAATGATGGTAAAGTGACATCGCCTATTAATGGCCAAGTCATGATGGTTTTTGAAACTAAGCATGCCGTTGGTTTAGTATCTGATGAAGGGGTCGAAGTAATGATTCACGTTGGTTTAGACACTGTGACGATGAAAGGTGAAGGTTTCACTGCTCACGTTAAAGCTGGCGATCACGTTAAAGTTGGCGACCTCCTATTAGATGTTGATTTAGAAGCAGTTAAAGCTGCGGGACATCCGACAGTAACACCAGTTGTCGTTACGAATACAATGAATTATAAAGCTGTAGAAGTTACAAAACTTGGTGATATTTCACACGCAGAAGATATTTTAGTAATTAAATAATATTAATAGCTCTACCAACTTTAATTGTTGGTGGAGTTTTTTTGTTCAAATAAGAGATGTTTGGAGATTATCCTTCTTTATTATAGATGTTTTTTGTTACACTAGTTTTTATGAAGGCTAGGAGGAGACGAGCAATGAAAAAAACCTTAACACATGAAGGACTTTATTATTTATTACAGACACATCAAGGAAATGTTGGCCACTGGCCGGCAGAATCGCCATGGGAAATAATGTTAGGCGCTTTTCTGGTTCAGAACACCACGTGGCACAATACAGAGATATCTTTAGCAAAGTTAGGTCAAGCAACAGATTTTGATCCCCTAATTATTAGTCAACTAACAGCGGACGAATTATTACCATTAATCTACTCTAGTGGCTTTCACAAAAGTAAAACTCATTTAATCATGACTTGGTTCCAATGGTTAAAAAGTTATGATTTTGACCGTGCCCAAATAGTGTCAGATTTTCCTTCGACTGAAGCACTCAGACAACAATTATTGAGTTTTCGAGGGATTGGGAATGAAACAGCGGATGTCTTATTATTATATGTCTTCGATCAATCAGCTTTTATTGCTGATAATTATGCCCGGAAACTATTTACTGGCTTGGGCAGTCCAGCCGCTAAACACTATATGACATTAAAAGAACATGTTGAACAAACAACTTCGCTCTCTTTATTGGAATGGAAAGATTTCCATGGTCAAATTTTAGAATATGGAAAGAACAATCTAGTTGGCAAAGGACCACATGCGACTCATTTATTTTCGACTTATTATTTAGATAGTTAGCAAGATAAAGTCTAAAGCGAACTATTCATGATTGTCTATTAAATTACACTGATTTTTGATGTTGGAAAATGAGAGATATGCTATGATTAAATTATAAAAAATTGAGGTGAACAGAATGAGAGCAGTGATTACCGTGAATGGCGTCGATAGAGTCGGAATTTTAGCACGTGTAGCGACAGGGTGTATGAATGCCAATGCTAATATTGTTGATGTATCCCAAACTGTAATGGATGGTTTCTTTACAATGACGATGTTAGTTAAAATTGATGACATCAATTCTAGCTTTGAAGCAATGAAGGAAACGATGGAACAAACTGTACCAGACATGCAAATACGTGTCATGCATGAGGATATATTCAATTCAATGCATCGTATTTAAAAACGAGGAGGTGGTTATTAAATGATAAACATGAAGGATATTCTGGAAACGTTGAATATGATTGAGAATGAAAACTTAGACATTCGAACAATTACTATGGGGATTTCCTTAGTTGATTGTGCCGATGGTGATATTGAGCGTTCATGTGAAAAAGTCTATCAGAAAATCACTCGCAGTGCTAAAGATTTAGTCAAAACGGGTGAACAAATTGAACGTAAATATGGGATTCCGATAGTGAATAAACGAATTTCTGTGACACCTATTTCTCAATTAGTCGCTGCTTCGGGTGGAAACCCTGTCAAATATGCACAGACGCTAGATCGAGCAGCCGCAGCAGTAGGTGTTAACTTTATTGGGGGCTATTCAGCGCTCGTTCATAAGGGGATGTCAGCAGGTGACTTGGCATTAATAAAATCCATACCTCAAGCATTAGCTGAAACCACTCATGTGTGTAGTTCGGTCAATATTGGTTCAACAAGAGCTGGCATCAATATGAATGCAGTTAAACTAATGGGGAATATCGTGAGAGAGTGTGCGATCTTAACGAAAGCTGACATGTGCGTTGGGGCAACTAAACTTGTCGTATTCTGTAATGCTGTGGAAGATAATCCGTTTATGGCAGGTGCTTTCCATGGTGTAGGCGAACCTGATGTTGTTATCAACGTTGGTGTATCTGGACCTGGCGTCGTTAGAGCTGCTTTGGCTAAATTACCAAAAGGTGCTTCCTTAGAAATAGTCGCCGAAGAAATCAAACGAACGGCTTTTAAAATTACTCGCATGGGCCAATTGGTCGGAACGGAAGCCGCCCAAACGCTTAATGTTCCTTTTGGTATTGTAGATATCTCACTAGCTCCTACTCCAGCCGTTGGGGATTCAGTTGCTCATATCCTTGAAGAGATTGGCCTCGAACAAGTGGGGGCTTATGGCACGATTGCGACACTTGCGATGCTAAACGATGCAGTCAAAAAAGGGGGCGTGATGGCGTCATCGAGTGTGGGTGGTTTATCAGGAGCTTTTATTCCTGTCAGTGAAGATGCCGGAATGATTGCGGCAGTCGAAGCAGGGAATTTAAACATAGAAATGTTAACCGCCATGACTGCCGTTTGTTCGGTAGGGCTTGATATGATCGTTGTCCCAGGCGATACGACTGCTGCAGTGATTTCAGCAATTATAGCGGATGAAGCAGCGATTGGTATGATTAATTCAAAAACAACGGCTGTTCGCTTAATTCCAGCGATTGACGTCCCAGACGACGGTGAGCTTGACTGGGGTGGCTTGTTTGGTAAAGCACGTGTGATGCCTTTAAATGTTACGAAACCCGATGTGTTTATTAATCGTGGAGGGCGAATTCCCGCACCCATTCAAAGTTTAAAGAACTAATGTTAAAACTGATTATTTAATCTAGTTTTTCATAATTGAAAGGAAGTGTTTGTGTGTCAAGTTATTTAACAGATATTGATATTGCGAAACAAGTCACATTGGAGCCAATCGACAAGATTGCAGACAGAGCAGGAATTGATCAAGAGAGTTTATCCTTTTATGGGAAATATAAAGCTAAGGTAGATCTTAAACAATTAGACGTCTTAGCGGATAAAAAAGACGGGAAATTAATTCTAGTTACTGCGATTAGTCCAACGCCTGCAGGTGAAGGGAAAACAACGACGTCTGTTGGCTTAGCTGATGGTTTATCGGCCATCGGAGAAAAAGCGATTCTAGCATTACGTGAACCTTCATTAGGTCCTGTTTTTGGAATGAAAGGTGGCGCGGCTGGTGGAGGCTATGCACAAGTTGTTCCGATGGAAGATATCAACTTACATTTCACAGGCGACTTCCATGCAATAAGTGCAGCCAACAATTTACTTGCTGCAATGCTTGATAACCATATACATCATGGGAATGCTTTGGCTATCGACTCTAGACGAATTACATGGAAACGGGCGGTCGATATGAATGACCGTCAACTTCGTTATATTGTCGATGGGTTAAATGGTCGTACAAATGGTGTACCACGTGAAGATGGCTTTGAGATTACTGTAGCCTCAGAGATTATGGCAATTCTTTGTTTAGCACAAAACATTACCGATTTAAAAGAACGTCTAGGTCGTATCATTGTCGCCTATAATTTTGATAATCAACCGGTTACCGCAAATGACTTAAAAGCAGCTGGCGCAATGACAGCTTTATTAAAAGAAGCATTGAATCCAAACTTGGTTCAAACGCTTGAACATACTCCTGCTTTTGTTCATGGTGGTCCATTCGCAAATATTGCACACGGCTGTAACAGTGTTTTAGCAACCAAGATGGCTTTGAAACACGCTGACTATGTTGTGACTGAGGCAGGCTTTGGTGCAGACTTAGGAGCAGAAAAGTTCTTAGACATTAAATGTCGATTAGCTGATCTAAAACCTTCAGCTGTTGTGGTGGTCGCGACGATTCGTGCTTTAAAAATGCATGGTGGAGTGTCTAAGAAGGCGCTCGAAACTGAAAATGTTGAAGCGGTACTAAACGGTTTACCAAACTTGGAACGTCATTTATTCAATATTCAAGAGACCTTCAATTTACCAGCTGTGGTTGCGATTAATAAGTTTCCTACGGATACAAAAGCAGAACTTGAAGCGGTAAGGAAAGCGTGTGAAGCTCGCGGAGTCGAAGTGTCTATCTCAGATGTTTGGGCAAATGGCGGAGCAGGTGCTGAGGATTTAGCTCATAAAGTAGTGGCTATGACTAAAGAAGAAAGTGAACTAACTTATGCCTATGAACTGGATGTTCCAATTCAAGATAAATTAGATCATATTGTTCAAAAAGTATATGGTGGGACAAAAGCTATCCTAACACCAGCCGCTCGTCGAGAAGGAAAACAACTAGAAGCACTTGGCTTTGGTAAACTACCTATTTGTATGGCTAAAACACAATATTCTTTCTCTGATAATCCTAAGTTAATAGGAGCGCCCCAAGGCTTTGAAGTGACCATTCGTAACTTAAAAGTTTCAGCAGGTGCTGGTTTTATCGTTGCTTTAACGGGTGATATTATGACGATGCCTGGTCTACCCAAAGTACCTTCTGCTGAGTCAATTGATGTTGCGGCTGATGGCACGATTACAGGTCTATTCTAAATAATTAACTAGCAGCCGGAATATAGCCGGCTGTTTTTTCTTTGTAGGATAAGAGGGGTTGTCTGACTTGTATAAGAGTCTGCTTTTAACTAGAATAGTAAAGGAACCATTATAAGTGAAAAGGAGTCAATATGTTAAAACATTTTTTTAGCTATTATAAACCGTATAAACGGTTATTTTTAATTGATTTTTGTTGTGCCATTATTTCTGCCATTCTTGAACTTGTTTTTCCGATTGCGGTTAACCGAGTGATAGATGAAGTATTACCTGATGGGAATTTAAAAATCATTTTAATGTTCTCAGTCATCCTATTTACAATGTACCTATTTAATACTTGGTTGAATTATATTGTGGTTGCTGTTGGACATGAATTTGGGATTAACGTCGAAACGGATATGCGACGTGACCTCTTCAATCATTTTCAAAAACAGTCTTATCATTATTTTGATAATGTGAAGACAGGGGAGCTATTAAGTCGAGTAACAACAGACTTGTTCGATATTAGTGAAGTGGCTCATCATGGTCCAGAAGATGTTTTTATTACTTTAATGACCTTGATTGGTGCCTTTCTTTTAATGTTAGATGCACATGTACCTTTAGCTGTAATCACTGTTATTCTATTACCTTTGATGGCGATTGGCTTAGCTTTCTTTAATAAGCGAATGACACAAGTAAATTCACGAATTTTCTCAAACGTCGCGAAATTTACAGCCGGAATCGAAAACTCGCTGAGTGGTATTCGGGTCGTTAAAGCATTCGCTAACGAAAAGTATGAGCGTGGTGTGTTTGAAAAGTATAATCAAGGTTTCCGTACAAATAAGTTAGCTTTTTATCGTACAATGGCATTAAGTAGTTCCTTTAACTATATGCTTGTTCGTTTAATTAATCTGTTTGCTTTTCTTGCAGGTTCTTATTTCACGGTGATAGGCGAATTAAGCCTAGGTGAATTAGTCGGATTTATATTATTGGCGAACGTTTTTGTTCGACCATTAGAACGAATTAATGCAATGATAGAATTGTATCCCAAAGGTTATGCAGGTTTTAAACGTTTTCGTGAAGAGTTGATGCGAGAAGCAGATATTCTTGATCGAGACGACGCTTATCAAGCTCCCGCTTTTAAAGGGAATATCCGTTACGACAATGTCAACTTCTCGTACGAAGATGGCAGAAAAATATTGTCTGATGTTAATTTATCAGTAAATGCAGGCGAAACGGTCGCATTTGTTGGTCCAAGTGGAGCCGGGAAAACAACGTTAGTTAATTTATTACCTCGTTTTTACGAAATAGATTCTGGAGCAATTACTATTGATGGCCATGACATTCAAGCCGTTACGATGGAATCGTTACGTAAGCAAATTGGTATCGTTCAACAGGATGTTTTCCTGTTCACGGGAACCGTTCGTGAAAATGTCTTATACGGACGTCTAGATGCAACGCCAGAAGAAGTTGAAGCTGCCATTGATGCTGCTCAATTGCGAGAAGTTATTGCTGACTTACCTGAAGGCTTGGAAACTGAAATTGGTGAGCGTGGTGTGCGTTTATCTGGCGGCCAAAAACAAAGACTATCTATTGCTAGAATATTCTTAAAGAATCCAGCTATATTAATTCTTGACGAAGCGACGAGTGCATTAGATACTCAAACAGAACAATTCATCCAAGCCTCATTAGATACACTAGCCACAGGCAGAACAACCTTGATTATTGCTCACCGACTTGCAACAATTCGTCATGCTGATCGAATTGTTGTGGTCACAACAGATGGGCTTGTAGAAAATGGCAGTCATGATGAATTACTTTCATTGGATGGACATTATGCAACTTTATATTATGCTCAATATGGTAGAGGTGATAAAACATGAAACCTAACATCGGGAATGATTGGGAGTTAGTGTTAAAGGACTATTTTGTCCGGGAAGATTTTATTAAATTGACGCGTTTTTTAGAGCGAGCTTATCAGACACAAACAATTTATCCAGCAGCAGATGAAGTGTTTACTGCCTTGAAGTTGACCCCTTATTCAAATGTTAAGGTTGTTATTTTTGGGCAAGATCCCTATCACGGACCTAATCAAGCGCATGGGCTGGCTTTTTCTGTAGATAAGCAAGCAAAAATCCCTCCGTCATTGCGTAATATTTATAAAGAACTCGTCGATGACTTAAGTGTGTCGATACCGTCACAGGGTAATTTATCCAACTGGGCAAAACAGGGGGTACTTTTATTAAATACTGTTTTAACAGTAGAAGCAGGACAGGCGAATTCTCATCACAATCTTGGCTGGGAAGGCTTGACTGAAGAAATAATACGTCAGTTGAATTTACATTCTGAACCGATTGTATTTATTCTATGGGGCGCTTCAGCTCGTAGGTTTAAGAAATTAATTGATTTACAAAAACACGCGACAATTGAAGCACCGCATCCTAGTCCTTTGTCTGCTTATCGTGGTTTCTTTGGTTCTAAACCATTTAGTCAAGCGAATCAACAACTTATCGCTTGGGGACGCGAGCCGATTGATTGGGAAGTTACCTAAAGAACTTACGAACACTCTTGTCTTTGAATGAGATGAGGGTGTTTTTCTTTTGCATACGTCGTGTCATAGTGTGACACGCGTTTTCACCCTAGGTAAAGGACGTGTCATTTATGTGACAGGTCCTATTTAACGTTTATTGGATAAAAGTGCACACACGTGGGCAGTTAAAGTGGCAAATTTTGCCTCAATCGTGCTTATTTTAATTGCATACGTCGTGTCATAGTGTGACACGCGTTTTCACTCTAGGTAAAGGACGTGTCATTTATGTGACAGGTCCTATTTAACGTTTATTGGATAACAGACCACACATGTGGGCAGTTAAAGTGGCAAATTTTGCCTCAATGGTGCTTATTTTAATTGCAAACGTCGTGTCATAGTGTGACAGGCGTTTTCGCCCTAGGTAAAGGACGTGTCATTTATGTGACAGGTCCTATTTAACGTTTATTGGATAAAAGACCACACACGTGGGCAGTTAAAGTGGCAAATTTTGCCTCAATGGTGCTTATTTTAATTGCAAACGTCGTGTCATAGTGTGACACGCGTTTTCACTCTAGGTAAAGGACGTGTCATTTATGTGACAGGTCCTGTTTAGGGTTTATTGGGTAAAAGACCTTAATTATGGGCGGTTAAACTGTCAAAATATAGCCCCAAAAAGCGTGTCAAAAAAAAGAACAATTTATTTTCAGATTAAAAAGCATATTACGCTAAAAAATGTGTATTTATATATGAGACTAAAAATAATAGTTTCAGAAAGGAAATGATGATGAATATAATACCAAGTAAAATCTATCAAGTGGATAGTAATCGTAGAGTTTTAAACAAGCCAACCGAGTTACAACAGTTAGAGGTGTTAGAAAAACGGGGAGGTTTAGCGTCAGAAGCCAAGAGAAAACTTTGGATACACCGAACAGGTTTCCAAGGTGAACAAACATTTTATGATTTTATGTTTCGAATGGCAAAGTCACATTGGAGAATATTACATAGAACTTGGCTAAATATCAAAGGGCGCGTTGAATGTGATTTTATTGTAATAACTCGTGTGGGGATATATTTTTTTGAAATCAAAAATTATAACGGCAATTTAGTTTATGAATACAATCAACAGACAGTTAACTACCGTACGATTAGCGGGGATATTATGGGGCAGTTTAAGAACATGCAAGAGCGGACAATTGATATGTGTCGCCAAATGAATTATTCGGGTGGCGTTTTTCACCAATTGGTTTATATTAACCCGTATTATCAAGCGACCCTTCCTCATGAGTGGTTGAAAAGTCTTTTACACTACAATCAATTGACAGATTATATTGAGCAGATGATTCGAGAGGAGGCGACATTACTTCCGGCGAATTTTAGTCCTGACGAAGCGGTCGATTCTATAGAGAGTTCATTCGCGTGCACGGAACCTTATCCTCCAAACGTGCTCTCGCCAGAAGAACTGAAGCAGTTGAAGCATGGGATTGCATGCTCACATTGCGGTAGTTTTCATACTATCTGTACACGCTATAAACTAATATGTGTACACTGCAGGCAGAATGAGCCTAAGGAGCGTGCAGCTCTGAGGCTCATTGGTGATTACTCGGTGTTGACTCCTTTTAACCCCTTGCAAGCTGCCGATATTGTGAAGATAGCCGGAGAAAGTTTTCGAAGAGACTACATAAACAAAATACTTAGACGCTATTACCAATTAGCCAAAGTCGAAAAAACAGGCCAATATATTAATCCATCGCAAAATTTTGAACACACTTATCCTCATTTAAGTTTCAAATTAAAAAACTCGCGAACCCCTCTTCAATAAATAGACTAAAAAAGCCGGCAACCCTAAACAGGTAGCTGGCTTTCTACTGCAAATAAGACATACATCATTGCTAAGGCAATCGCATTGTTTAAGAAGTGAAAAAGAATTGAAGGAACAATATTGCGATCGTATTCCCAATAAATTTGAGTCAAAACGACTGTAATCGGTAAGTATAATACAAAGTCCGCCCACTGGAATGAATGCATATACGTGAAAAGGAACATTGAAAATATCGTTGAAACAATAATCATGACACGTTTATCTTTAGCCCAAGGTCCGATAATGGCTTGACGAAAGACAAGTTCTTCGACAATGGGTGCATAAATGGTTAATAGAAGAACGTTGGCAAGCACGTTCATATTCTCTGCAGCGTCATTGAGGATCTCCTGATTTTGTCCTAGGGTGGATGTGTCCATGAACAAATCAAGTAGCCAAATTCCTGCGATTCTCAACAAGAGCATTAGCAAATAATAGCCGAATAATTTACCGGAAAAACGTAATAAACTGGGAGTATCCGCCCGGAAGCGATGCCACTCTGCCATTAAATGATCCTTAAATAAAAATAAAGCTAAGACAAGTAGAATCATTGATACAATAAAACTAGCATAAACAATGTCCGTGAATTGCATAAGAAGACTCGAACCTACAATCATAATTCCAAAATATCCCAAAAATAATATTGCTGATTTTTTTACCATACGTCACCTCACTATAGTTTACATTATTGTAACACATATCTTAAAATTTCATAAAGTATTAAAACTTAGAAGAATGAAAACTTACTGAACGATATGGTATAATTGACTGAGATTTGGATGGGGGCAAAGAGATGAAAGAATTAACGATAGAGAATTTACATAAAACATACGGTACGAAAACTTTATTGGAAGGGATAAACTTTGCGATACGCACTGGGGACCGCGTGGGCTTAATTGGGCCGAACGGAACCGGAAAGAGTTCATTATTAAAAGTAATCGCTGGTTTGGATAATTATGATGATGGAAAATTATCCCACCCGAACCAATATTCAATTGCTTACTTAGATCAACACCCAACATTTGATGAGCAAAAAACCATCTTAGAAACAGTTTACGACAGTAAAGCACCATTGATTCAATTATTATTACATTATGAAAACACTCGTTTGGCTTTAGAAGCCGATGCGATGAATGAAAGACTACAAACAGAATTCACCCGTGTAACGGATGAAATGAATGCTAAAGACGGTTGGGATGTAGAAGTAAGAGCTCGCACGATTCTCTCTCAACTAGGACTGAACGATTTGTCTCGTCTACTAGCAACTTGTTCAGGAGGAGAGCGCAAGCGAGTCGGTTTGGCACAAGTTTTAATTGCAGATCCTGATTTGTTGATTTTGGATGAGCCAACTAACCACTTAGATGTTCAATCAATCCAATGGCTAGAAAGATATTTAGCTAACTACCAAGGAGCTTTGTTCCTAGTAACTCATGACCGTTATTTCCTAGAACGTGTTGTTAACCGGATTATTGAATTAAAATACGGTCATATTACAGAATATGAAGGAAACTACGAGACTTACTTGGAGAAAAAAGCGAACTTAGAAGCTCAATCGGCAAGAAACCAAGAAAAACAAGACAGTTTATTTAAAGCAGAATTGGCTTGGATGAGAAAAGGTGCCAAAGCGAGAACAACTAAACAACAAGCAAGAATTGATCGTTTTCAAGATTTAAAGCAGACGATTCAAGGGCGAGATGTTGAAGCGGATGGTTTCCAATTTGAATTTGAACAACAAAGAATCGGAAATCGCATTATGGAATTAGAAGATGTGTCAGTCGAAATTGGCAATGTTAATGTCATTGAAAGTTTTACCAAAACCTTTGTTAAAGGCGAAAGAATGGGAATTATTGGTGAGAACGGAGTAGGTAAATCAACGTTGATGAACACCCTTGTAGGACAACATCCCATCGCTAGTGGAACTTACGAAATGGGTCAAACCGTTCGTTTAGCATACTATCGACAATTGGATCAAGACTTGCCCGGTGATACAAGAGTTTTAAGTTATTTGACTAAGATTGCGGATGATTTTGAGATGCCGGATGGCTCGAAGGCTAATGCTTCTCAGTTGTTGGAACAATTCAATTTCCCCCGTGTGACACATGGTCAAGAAATAAAACACTTATCCGGTGGTGAACGTCGTCGCTTGTACTTACTTACTTTGTTAGTACAACAACCGAATGTATTAATTCTAGATGAGCCAACGAATGACCTCGATATAGACACATTGACGGTTTTGGAAGACTACATTGAACAATTTGAAGGCGTCGTATTAATTGTTTCGCATGATCGTTACTTCCTTGATAAAACTGTCGATCAATTATTAGTCATCCAAGGAAATGGTGCCTTTGATTTAATCTGGGGAAGTTATTCGCAGTACTTAGACGAACAAGCCAAGAAACCTAATCCTAAAACAATGACTTCAACCGAAGTTAGCAAAAAAGAAGTGCTAGAAAAACCGACTGCTGCAAAACCGAAACGGATGTCTTATCAAGAAAAAAGAGAATGGGCAACCATATTAGAAGATATCGAGCAAGCTGAGAATCGAACCGATGCAATCAAAAAAGAAATGAATACAATAACAAGTGACGCTGCTCGTTTAATTGTTTTGCAAGAAGAGCTAGATGAAACAGATGAAAAATTACTTAACTATTATGAACGTTACGAGTATTTAAGTGAGTTGTCAGAATAAATAGTTTTTAGAAGGTGAGATGAACATGAAAGCATATCAAGATTTAGTGAGAGCTGTTTTAGAGACGGGACATAAAAAAGAAGATCGCACCGGAGTGGGGACAATCAGTTTGTTCGGTTATCAAATGCGTTTTGATTTAAAAGAAGGGTTTCCTTTATTAACAAGTAAACGGGTCCCTTTTGGTTTGATAAAGAGTGAATTATTGTGGTTTTTAAAAGGAGATACCAACATTCGCTATTTATTAGAACATAATAATCATATTTGGGATGAATGGGCTTTTGAAAGATACATAAAAAGTTCAAGTTACACTGGTCCAGATATGACTGATTTTGGTCTGAGAGCACCAAAAGACCCAATTTTTAACGAGAGCTATCAAATCGAAATGAAGAAATTTCAAGACCGTGTTCTCACTGACCCAATCTTTGCAGAAGAATTTGGAAATCTCGGTGATGTTTACGGCAAACAATGGCGTTCCTGGGAAATGCGTAATGGGGACACGTTAGATCAAATTGCCAATGTGATTGAGCAAATTAAACAGACACCAGATTCTAGACGTTTACTTGTCTCAGCATGGAATCCGGAAGATATTCCTAATATGGCTTTACCACCGTGTCATACATTATTCCAATTTTATGTTCAAGATAATAAATTAAGTTGTCAATTATACCAAAGAAGTGCAGATATCTTCTTAGGTGTGCCATTTAATATTGCCAGTTACGCACTGTTAACACATTTAATAGCGCGTGAAACTGGGTTAGAAGTGGGCGAGTTTGTGCACACGTTAGGAGATGCTCATTTATACTTAAATCACCAAGAAGCAGCTGACACACTATTAAGCCGTGAGCCAAAAGCATTACCACAATTAGTTATCGAAAGTGATGCTGCCATCGATCAGATTGCTAGCGATTCAATCAGGGTGGAAGGGTATCAACCACATCCATCTATTAAAGCACCAATTGCAGTCTAAAGGATTTTTTAACAAGGAGTGGATAGAATGATTTCATTTGTATACGCACAAGAAAGAAACGGTGGAATAGGTTACAAAGGGGATTTACCTTGGAGTTTACCAAGTGATTTACAGTTCTTCAAGAAAACAACCATGGGACATACTATGTTAATGGGGCGTAAAACTTTTGAAGCGATGAATCAACGCTTGTTACCTGGAAGAAAAACAGTTGTAATGACGACACAAAGTACTTATGGTGCTGACATCGAAGGATTAGAAGTTGTCAGCAGTATCAATGACGTTTTGGAATTAGCTCGTAACCAACATTTAATGGTGATTGGTGGAGCAGAGATTTTTAAATTAGTCTGGCCTCATGCGGATGAAATTATTCGAACAGTCATTGATGAAGATTTTCCAGCGGATGTATATATGCCAGAAATTGATGAAACTTACTGGGAATGTTATCAAATAGTCGAAGGTGAATTAGATGAAGAGAATGTTCATCCGCACCAATATGAATGGTGGCGTCGTAAATAGTGATTAAACACACTATTCTAATGACTGTTTTCCATTAACAATAAATAAAGAAATGCGCTTGATAAAGTAAGGAGAATTTAAATGACAATTGCACGCTATACTCGACCTGAAATGGAAAAAATTTGGTCAGATGAAACGAAATACGACACTTGGTTACAAGTAGAAATCGAAGCTTGTCAAGCTTGGGCCAATTTAGGTATGATTCCCTCTGCAGACGTAGAGGCTCTTCGTAGAAATGCTACGTTTACTGTTGAACGAATTTTAGAAATTGAACAAGAAACGCGTCATGACGTAGTTGCGTTTACAAGAGCTGTCAGTGAGAGTCTTGGAGAGGAAAGAAAATGGGTACATTATGGTTTAACAAGTACTGATGTTGTAGATACTGCTTATGGTTATCAGTTAAAACAAGTGAATGAAATTTTACGACGTGACATCGAACGTGTCCTTGAAGTGACGGCTAAAAGAGCGCGCGAACATAAATATACTATCCAAATGGGACGAACTCACGGTGTTCATGCTGAACCGACGACCTTTGGTTTAAAATTAGTAGGTTTTTACTCAGAAATGAAGCGTAACTTAAATCGTTTTAACGCGTCGGCTGAAGGAGTAGAAGCTGGGAAAATTAGTGGAGCAGTGGGAACGTTTGCCAATACACCACCAGAAGTGGAAGAGTTTGTGTGTCAAACACTGGGTATTCGTGCTCAAGATATATCGACTCAAGTTTTGCCTCGTGACTTACATGCTGATTATGTTGCGACACTCGCTTTAATCGCAACTAGTGTCGAACGTTTTGCAACTGAAATCCGTGGCTTGCAAAAATCAGAAACAAGGGAAGTAGAAGAATTTTTTGCCAAAGGCCAAAAAGGATCTTCGGCAATGCCTCACAAACGTAATCCAATTGCGAGTGAGAACGTTACTGGATTAGCCCGTATTATGCGTGGTTATATCACCCCTGCCTACGAGAACGTGACGTTATGGCATGAACGTGATATTTCTCATTCATCAGCTGAACGTATCATGTTACCTAGTATTACGACGCTATTGAACTATCAATTAAATCGCTTTGCGAACCTAATTGAAAAATTAACCGTCTACCCAGACAATATGCTACGCAATATTGACCGCACGTATGGGTTAATTTTCTCTCAAAGAGTCTTATTGACACTGATTGATAAAGGGATGAGCCGAGAGACAGCTTATGATACGGTTCAACCCTTAACACAAAAAGCATGGGATGAGCAATTACAATTCAAAGAGCTTGTATACCAAGAAGCAGCAATTACCGAGAAGTTAACGATTGAGGAAATTGAAACATTATTTGATCCAAGTTACCACTTGTCTCAAGTAGATGCGATTTTCAGTCGGGTCGGCTTAGATTAGAAAAGGAGCTGTGGCATGGAAGTAAAGGGGATTGGAATGATTGGTGTGGGGAATATGGCTTCTGCGATTGCTAAGGCAATTGTGAAGGCTGTACCCGAAGAAACGTTATATCTGGCTAACCGAACAGCCAACAAAATAGAAAATCTAGTTGAAGAACTTCAAGCTAAACAGGTCTTGATGGAATCAGTCGCTTCAGACATGCTTCAACACTGTAATATGATATTTATTGGCGTTAAACCAAAAGACATTACTGACTTGTTCACATCTTTTGCAGATAGTCTGGATACGTCACACTCAATCACTTGGATTAGTATGGCATCAAACGTTTCTTTGGCTGAATTAGCGCGCTTGACGCCTGAGCATCACCGTTGGATTCGCATCATGCCTAATACGCCTGTTGAAGTGGGGGAAGGCTTTACGAGTTATTGTTTTGATGCGCCAAATTTCTCGGAAACAATACTTGAGCGATTTACGAAATTAATGAGTGCATCAGGCACACTTTCTCAGGTACCGGAGTCTTTATTCGATACAGCTAGTGGCCTTGCCGGTTGTAGTCCAGCTTTTATTTTTCAATTAATTGAGGCTATGAGCGACGCTGGAGTGGCCTATGGCTTAGGACGTGACCAGAGTATCCAAATGGCTGCACAAGCTGTTAAAGGGGCTGCAGCGATGGTTTTAGAAACGGAACGTCATCCCGCTCAATTAAAAGATGCGGTGACGAGTCCTGGTGGAACGACCATTGCCGGCGTGACTACATTAGAGGCTGAAGGTTTTCGTTCAGCAATTATTAAAGGGATTTCGGCTTCAATAGAAAAGACACGTGAATTACAACAATAAAAAAAAGAACTCCTGCTTATTCGGTAGGAGTTTTACTTTTATAGACCAATAGGAGGACTTTTATGAAAACGTTAGGCTACTTTAATACACCAGTTAACGCAACCTATCAACTAGTTGTTGATGATGTGCATACTCTTTATATCGAAGAATGTGGTAAACCTGATGGGCAGCCGGTGTTATTTTTACATGGTGGACCAGGGGGTGCGATTAGTGAAACCTCGAGACGATTTTTTGACCCTGCATATTATCGCATCATATTATTTGATCAAAGGGGCAGTGGTAAAAGTACACCTTTTTTAAGTTTGAAAAACAATACGATTTTATACAGTGTTCGAGACATTGAAAAAATTCGCGAATATCTAGACATTGACTCTTGGTTTGTCTTCGGAGGCAGCTATGGTTCTACACTGGCTTTAGCGTATGCAATCGACTATCCACAAAGAGTGAAGCATTTAATTTTACGAGGAATTTTCTTGGGCCGTCAAGAAGATGTGGATTGGCTATTCCAGTTTGGAGCGAGTGAGTTTTATCCAGAAGAGTTCTCACAGTTTAAGCAACACGTGCCGGTCAATCAACAAGATGATCTAGTTGCAGCCTATTATGATTTGATGACCTCAGGGGATCAAATAAAGCGGCAAGCAGCCTGTAAAGCATGGAGTGATTGGGAAGGGGGGATTGTGACAATGGTTAAACCAGCCATTAAAAACAATCAGATTGAGCCGTCCGATTTATCACTTGGTTTATTAGAGGCGCATTATTTTGCTAATCAAATGTTTTGGAAAGAAGATAACTATATTTTAAACCGCGTGAAACGCTTAGAGAAAATCCCAATGGCGATTTTCCACGGTCGCTACGATGTCGATTGTCGCGTGAGTGGAGCCTATGATCTAAAACAAGCCTGTTCACATGCAGACTTATCGATTGTTGAATTAGCCGCTCATTCACCAAATGAAGGACCATTATTCGAAGCTTTAGTCACATATATGGATGAATTAAAAGAAGAAGTGTCAAGTTAGCAAAGCGTCACAGAAGATATTTAAGGACAATATGATAAAAAGAAAGCTCATCTCGCATAAGGCAAGATGAGCTTTTGTTTAGACGTAATTGTAAATACTGATGAACATAAAAAATGCACCGCCGATAACGAACAAATGCCAGATGACATGCATCCATTTATTAGCTTTCATACGGTAGAAGATGGTGCCTAATGAATACACAATCCCGCCGAATGCCAGTAAGAAAAGACCATTGATTTCAATGTTATGGTAAAGCGGGTAGATGATAATCACACCTAACCAGCCCAGCCCTAAATACATGTAAGTACTCAGTTTAGGGTATTTGTCTGTAGCAACTACTTCGAAAACGATGCCTGCGATAGCCAGACTCCAAATCAAAGCCAGTAATAAATATCCAAGTGTTCCTCCAATTGAAATCATCAGATAAGGTGTATAAGTTCCAGCAATTAAGAGATAAATTGAACCGTGATCTAGTTTTTGAAAGATTGCTTTATATTTGCTAAAACTAAAGCTGTGGTATAAGGTTGAATTTAAGAAAAGGGTAAAAAGACTAACGCCGTAGATGATGTAGGCTGTAATAGCGATGGGCGAAGAAACTTCAAAGCCTTTCATGACCAATAACACAATAGCGACGATGCTTAAAATCGCTGCTACACCATGGGTAATTGCATTGAACACTTCTGCTGTAATTTCTTGCTTCTTAGATATAGAATTTGTTTGAGTCATATCATCATTCCCTTTTGTATTAATACTATTATTGTACAACAATTAAAAATAAATGATAGTTTTTTTACTTTGCAATTCGATTACTTGTTAGTGAGTTGTCATAGTTTTATAATCGTTATATAGGAAAAAGAGTGATATAATAACAAGAGCAAAATTCGCAGAAATGAGGAAGTTTAAATGACAGATTCTAGATCGCAATTACCGAGGAAACGATCGTTTTTAGCTGGTTGTTTGAGTCATCTTGTCTTTTCAGTACTAGTCATTGGGCTATTAGTGGGTGGAGGCTATGTTTATTTGCAAAATTACTTACAACAGTACATTGGTGAAATCCCTACTGGCACTGTTACACAAGTCGATACTAGCCAAAAACAATCAATCAAGGTGGCTGTTAATCGAGAGACAACCAATTTGATGTTAAGTCGTTTTATTGGTCAAACTCCAGAAATTGACTTTTCAATTAAATGGGAAGAAGATTACTTATTAGGTGAAACTACGGTTCATTATAACGGTATGAATTTACCGGTGGAAATTAAGGCTGATTTAATCGTCGCCGAAGGCGGTTTTTTCCAAATTGTCATCGATTCAGTAAAGTTAGCCGAGATTCCTTTGCCTTCTGAAACGGCATATGAATTAGTGGCTAGTCAGCTGGTCCTACCTGAGTGGCTCATTTTTAATAATGATCAGCCGGTAATTGATGTTGATTTGAATCGAATTCCAATTGAACAAAGTAATATTCTATTAACTGCAGCAAAGGCTGACTTGGCTAATGATGAGATTACGCTAGAAGTTCATTATGATGCGGAAAATTTTGATTTATTGAGTAGCCTGCAATTTGGGCAATAGATGAGGGAGGTTGACTGAGTGAAACCAACATTTTATGAGTATATCCGACGCTATGTCGATCATGATGCTAAAGATCCAATGAGTCGTTTGGCTAATGCTATCCACAAGGATATCGCTTTTCCAAAACAGAGTAAAAGCTTTGATGAGGTATCAACTTATTTGGAGCAAAGTATCGAATATACGAAACTCTTGGTTATTTTTGACGAAGCATGGCATAATTATACATATGAGTAATAGATAAAATATATTCTGGAAGGAAGTAGATTATAAATGAGTACACATATTAACGCAGAACAAGGTGCAATTGCTAAAACGGTTTTATTTCCTGGAGATCCATTACGTGCCAAATATATCGCAGAAACATTCTTAGAAGATGTGACACAATATAATACAGTTCGCAACATGTTTGGATTCACAGGTACCTATAAAGGCGTTCCAATCTCAGTTCAGGGGTCAGGTATGGGAATACCTTCGGCAATGATTTATGCTGAAGAATTATATCAATTCTATAATGTTGAAACCATTATACGTGTCGGAACAGCAGGCGCTTTAAAAGAAGAGGTAAAAGTACGTGATATTGTTTTTGGTTTAGGAGCGACCACTGATTCAAGCGTGTTAAGAAATATTTTTGCAGGTGAAGTATCTTTTTCTGCAATTGCTAGCTTTAATGTGCTAGATACTGCTTACCACATTGCCAAAGACCATGATAAAGCAGCGATTCACGTAGGTAACATTCTTTCAAGTGACCGTTTCTACAATGAAGAGATGGATAAAGCGAAATTAGCTCGTTATGGTATCTTAGCTGTTGAAATGGAAGCAGCAGGTCTCTATTCAGTTGCAGCGAAACATAACCGCCAAGCGCTTGCTATGTGTACAATTAGTGATCATATTCTCACAGGCGAAGAAACAACCGCTGAAGAAAGACAAACAAGCTTTACTGATATGATGATTGTTGCACTAGAAACAGCGGTAGCATTAGAACAATAAAATTAATCGCTAGAGTCAAATCAGTCAGGAGATGAGTAGATGCATAAGATAAACGCTCGAAACAATCAGAAGAAAAATGTGATTATTTCCATAATCACTTTTATAGTTCTAATGACCGGCTCAGTCGTGACTCGGCCAGCTTATCACGCCCAGTTCGATTGGTTATTTGATCAAGAAAGTTTAATTACTGAAGAAAACCGCATAACTGATGAAGATCTTAAAGCTCTTGAAGATGTTTATAATTCAATTCAAGTGAACTACGTTGAAGAAGTCGATAAAATAGATTTATTAACCGGGGCTTTAAAAGGAATGGTGGATGCCATTGGTGATCCATATTCTGAGTATTTAAACGCAGAAGAATCCACTTCATTTGAAGAAGATTTTCAGGATTCCTTCGAAGGAATTGGCGTTCAGTTCATGATGGAAAACGGTCGTGTAACTGTCATTTCGCCGATTGATGGCACTCCAGCAGGAGAAGCTGGACTCTTACCAAATGATATCATTCTGGAAGCAGATGACGTCGAATTAAGCGATATGAATACAAACGAAGTCGTTAAATTAATCCGTGGGCCTAAGGGTTCCGATGTAAAGTTACTGATTCAAAGAAATAACTCAACATTTGACGTCGTTCTTACTCGCGATACGATTCCTAATATTACTGTAACAGGAGAAATCGATGCCAGCCAAGCGAGTATTGGTCATGTTAAAATATCACAATTTGCTGACAATACGTATAATGAATTAGTGGATGTGGTGCATGACTTACGTAGTCAAGGCGCAACAAGTCTGATCGTTGACTTGAGAATGAACCCGGGTGGCTTGTTAGATTCTGCCTTAGATATCGGGAATATGTTCTTAGAAGATGGCGATATGATTATGCAAATTAGCGAAAAAAACTCTGATGAAAATGCAGAGTTTGTAGCTAATGAGCGCGCCTATGGTTCTTTCAAAATAACCGAGCCGTATACAGTGTTAATCGACGAAGGAAGCGCAAGTGCTAGTGAAATACTAGCAGCTGCTGTTCAAGAGAATACTGATTCGAAATTAATTGGTCAAACAAGTTTTGGTAAAGGAACTGTTCAAACAATTTTAAATCAAAGTGAGATAGGTGAGTTAAAATTAACTTCTGCCAAATGGTTAACCCCTTCTGGAAATTGGATTCATGATGTTGGTATTGAACCGGATATTCTTGTAGAAGATTCCCCAGTTGCTTCATCACTATTGATGAATTCTAACGAAACACTTGAAGTGGGAGTTAGTAATGAGTTTGTTGAAAGTTTATCATTAATGTTAAATGCTTTAGGTTATGAAGTTTCCTCAGAAAGTTATTTTGATGAAACAGTTGAAGAGGCAGTTAAAGCCTTTCAAACTGACAATGAACTTGAAGCAGATGGAAAAGTCACGGGGGATACTGCTCATACTTTAAACCGATTAATCCGTGAACACTTAAAAGAAAATGATCCACAATATGATACGGCTATTGAACTATTACTAGAGGCCACGAATGATTAATTTTCTCAAAACAGTCATTATTGAAACGGTCAATGTCGTTTTTGCAGTCTTATTTGCTGTGATTATTTTTCTAGTGATGCGTGCTTTTGTGGTTCAACCATTTCAAGTAGAAGGTACATCCATGAATAACACTCTAGAAAATGGTCAACAGATGTTGATGTTCAAGATGACTGAATTGGAGCGTTTTGACATTGTCGTATTCCCTGATCCCAGAGGTTCACAGGATTCTTATGTAAAACGTATTATTGGTCTACCGGGGGATACGTTATATTATGAAGAGGATCAATTGATTTTAAATAATCAAATCGTAGATGAACCTTACCTAGAACCTTTAAAAGAGGCTAGTCAAGAGAATTTCACCCAAAATTTTAATCTTTGGGACAATTTAGGAGTGACAAGTGTTCCGGAAGGTTATTACTTCGTATTAGGTGATAATCGACCTTATTCTGGAGATAGTCGTCAGTTCGGTTTTGTTCCAATTGACTCTGTGATTGGAGAAGCAAATTTTGTCTATTTTCCCTTTAATGAATTTGGACTTTTACCATCCTATACATTAAATGATGTCGGTCAATTAGTAACAGATTAGATGCATACAAACAGATAATATTATGAAGCAATACGCTTATTTTTTTAATCACGCTGAAGATTTTCCTGACTAAACAGTTATTATGAGGTTAAGCCTCCATTATAACTGTTTAAACAAGAGGATAATTTGAGGCTGTGAAGTAAAAATAAGCGTGTTTTATTTATCAAGGATCATTTTAAGCGCTAAAATCGCACTAATCATTTTTACAAATTGAAAAATCTGTTATAATAACGAAGAATTGATTTCATGGCGTGCTTAAATAAAGTACAACTATAGATTATATCCATTCCATACTAAAAGGAGATGAAAACATGAAGAACATACAGTGGTTTCCTGGCCATATGGCTAAAGCTCGACGAGAAGCTACAGAAAAACTAAATTTAGTCGATGTTGTTATTGAGCTTGTTGATGCAAGACTTCCTGAATCTAGTCGAAATCCAATGATTCAAGAAATTATTGGTCAAAAACCAAGTGTTATTGTGTTAAACAAAGCGGATATCGCTGATCATAAAGTAACTAATGCTTGGTTAGAACATTACCGTTCTCAGAATCTTTCGGCCTTAGCAATTGATGCTCAACATCAAAAAGGCTTGAAAGCTCTAGAACAAGAATGTAAAAAAATTATGGCGCCTTATTTCGAAAAACAGAAAACAAAAGGTGTTAAACCTCGTCCGATTCGTTTGATGATCTTAGGGATTCCTAACGTAGGTAAGTCGACGTTAATTAACCGTTTTGTTGGTAAAAACCAAGCCCAAACGGGTAATAAACCTGGGGTAACTAAAGCGCAGAGATGGTTAAAAATGGGGCGTGAATTTGAACTGTTAGACACACCAGGAATATTATGGCCTAAGTTTGAAGACCCAGCAGTAGGGCAAAGATTGGCGATTAGTGGCGCGATTAAAGACTCGCTTCTTCATATGGACGACTTAGCGTTGAATTTAATTGCTATTCTAAGAGAGCGTTATCCTGAGGTTTTAAAGAAACAATTTCATATAAATGATGAATTATTACAAGATTCAACGAACGTAGAGTTGCTTCTGGCGATCACTAAATCAATAGGTTTAAAAGAAGATTATGATGAAGCCAGTCAACGTTTGATTCATCAATATCGTCAGAATAAATTAGGGAATATTAGTTTAGATATTCCAATAGAAAGTTTGGTTTAATGGATATTGAAACAAAGTTAACAGTTGCACAAATCAAGTCCAAACTTGACGTTATGAGTGAAAATAACCTTCAATTATTGGATAAATTAAAAGATGACCCACGTAAAAGTGTACATAAACTTGTCGAAAACAAAAAGAAACTCATCGAAAAAGGCAAGTTGTTATTAAAAGATCATGAAGAACGATTGTCTATTGAAAGAATGCTAAAAAAAAATCCAACGATTCAATATATAGCAGGAATTGATGAAGTAGGTCGTGGACCATTAGCGGGGCCAGTCGTGGCGGCTGCCGTTATCTTGCCAGAAGATTGTTCTCGTTTGATAGGGGTAAACGATTCGAAACAATTATCCTTTGCTAAACGTAAAGAATTTGATCAATTAATTCGTGAAGTTGCAGTAGAATATACGATTGCTGTCGTTGATAGCCAAGCGATTGACCGCTTGAATATATATGAAGCGACAAGGCATGCGATGTTAGAATCTGTTCGCCAATTAAATGTGACACCCGATTTTTTACTGTTAGATGCAATGAAAATAAATAGTGAGGTTGCTCAGAAAAGCATCATCAAGGGAGACCAAAAATCCTTATCGATTGCAGCCGCGAGTATTATCGCTAAGGTTTATCGTGATGAAATGATGATGGCTTATGCGCAGATGTATCCTGAATTTGGTTTCGATAAGCATATGGGGTATGGAACAAAACAACACTTAGAAGCCTTAAAAACTTATGGTTTTACGCCCATTCATCGTCAATCTTTTTCACCAGTTACGAATACATTAAAAGAATATAAATAAAATTTCTTAAACAGTTGGTTAAATGCTAATTGTTTTTTTTTGTATTTTTTCAAAATAAAAAGCATTTTCTGGCTTAAAATGTGTATTTATATAAAAGGAGGTTTTTATATGAATACATTTATGAATCCCAAGATGACTTGGAAAGAAAGTATTATATTTTTAAAATCACAAAGTTGCTCTTATCATTTTGTCTTTGAATATTTCAAATTAGGGGTTACGAAACATCTTACACAGGTTGAAATTGATGAACAAACGCTCCGGCTGCTACTTGAAGAACTCATCTCACAAGTGGAGGGTAGACGGATAAAACTACCAAACCTTAACCGATTATTGACTAACTATGACAATTCTTTAATGATGACCAAAACATTATCTAAGCAATCATTTATGATTGGTGATTCAATCTATCCTCATAATTGGCTACAACTGCCTCAACCACCTATACTAGTATTTTATGAAGGAGAGCTTGCTTGTTTAACTAAACCTACAATATCTGTTATTGGTACAAGGGCTATGAGCGCGTATGGAAGAGAAATCGTGACACAATTAGTCAGTGAATTTGTCACAAATAATTGGATTAGCGTTTCAGGTATGGCTAAAGGCGTCGATACTGCCGTTCACCTAACGGCATGTCAATTAAAGAAGGGCTCTAGTATTGGTATTCTTGCTAACGGCTTTCAATATGTTTATCCTTACGAGAATATGAGTTTGCAAGCCGAAATGTCTATGAATCACTTACTACTGAGTGAATACTTACCAAATGTGAAGGCGCGCCCTCATCACTTTGTTATGCGGAATCGATTAATCGCTGGTTTAAGTTTGGCGACGATTGTGATCGAAGCTGCTAAAAAAAGTGGGAGTTTAATCACCGCAAACTACGCTTTGCAATGCAATCGAGAAGTATTCGTATTACCTGGACGCATTAATGACCCCCAAGCATACGGCTGTAATTCTTTAATTCATCATGGAGCAATTCCCATCGTTTCTATAGAGGAATGTGTAGAAGAACTAGCCAATCTTTTTATCAAATTGGTGTAAATTGACGCTTTATATAGTAGGTAAAAATATCTTATGTTTGACAGATGCAAAACTTTAGCATAAGATTGTAACGATTTTAACTAACGAAATCTGATAGATAATATATAACGAAGACCACATGAAAGGACGTAGAATGATTATATGGCATATAAATATTTAGTTATCGTCGAATCACCTACAAAAGCTAAAACCATTGATAAATATTTAGGTAGAAATTATAAAGTAGTCGCTAGTAAGGGACACTTACGAGATTTACCCAAAAGTAAAATGGGTGTTGATATTGAAAACAGTTTCGAACCTCATTACATCAGTATTAGAGGTCGAGGCGATACAATTAAAGAATTAAGAAAATTAGCGAAAAAAGCAGAAAAAGTTTTTCTCGCAGCTGACCCGGACCGTGAAGGGGAAGCGATTGCTTGGCATTTAGGGTTCTTATTAAACTTAGACCCAGATGCTGAAAATCGTGTTGTATTTAATGAAATTACTAAAGAATCAGTCAAAGAAGCATTTAAAACACCGCGAAAAATTGATAAAGATTTAGTTGATGCTCAACAAGCTAGACGTATTTTAGACCGTATTGTGGGTTACTCAATTTCACCATTGTTATGGAAAAAAATAAAAAAAGGGCTAAGTGCTGGTCGCGTTCAATCAACGTCTTTAAAAATGATTATTGATCGCGAAAATGAAATTCGCAACTTTAAACCGGAAGAGTATTGGTCAATTCCTACAAAATTTAAAAAAGGTCGTTCTTCTTTTGAAGCTGCTTTTTATGGGATTGATGGGAAGAAAACAGAATTAAAAAACGAAGTTGATGTCAAAGCAGTGATGGCTCGTTTAGATCAAGAAAAAACGTTTGAAGTTGTTGATATTGAAGAAAAAGAAAGACGCAGAAAGCCACTTTCGCCGTTTACCACGAGTACATTGCAACAAGAAGCTTCGAATCGTCTGAATTTCCGAACCAGTAAAACCATGATGGTCGCTCAACAATTATATGAAGGAATTGCCATTGGTCGTAATACAATTGGTTTAATCACTTATATGCGTACTGACTCAACACGAATTGCACCTAGTGCAAAAAATGCAGCCGCTGATTTTATAGAGACAGAATATGGGAAAGAGTATTTAGGAGCGGGGCGTAAGATTGTTAATACTGCTGGTGCTCAAGATGCACATGAGGCTATTCGTCCATCTAATGCGAGTATGACACCTGAAAGTATAAAAGATTCACTTTCACGTGATCAATTCCGTTTATATGCCTTGATTTGGGCTCGTTTTATGGCTAGCCAAATGTCAGATGCGATATTCGATACGATTCGTGCTGATATTAATCAAAATGATGTCATGTTTAGAGCCAATGGTTCTCGAATTAAATTTGATGGTTTCTTAAAGGTTTATCCAAACAACAGCTCGAAAGATAATTATCTACCAGCTCTTACAGTTGGAGACGCAGTAAATGCTACTGAAATTGAACCGACTCAACACTTTACACAGCCACCTGCTCGATATAATGAAGCAAGTCTAGTGAAAGTATTAGAAGAAAAAGGGATTGGACGCCCATCAACTTATTCACCAACAATTGAAACCCTACGACGTCGCTATTATGTGAAGCTAGTAGCTAAGCGATTTGAACCGACTGATTTAGGTGAAATCGTCAATGAAGTGATGAATGAATTTTTCCCTCAGATTGTAAATACAGATTTTACTGCTGGAATGGAAATGAATCTTGACGAAATTGAAGAAGGTAAACGTGAATGGGTGGCTGTTCTTGAACAATTCTATAGTACTTTTGGTGAAGATTTAGAAAAAGCCGAAAAAGATATGGAAAAAATTGAAATTAAAGATGAACCTGCTGGCTTTGACTGTCCAGAATGTGGCAACGCGATGGTTATTAAAATTGGTCGGTATGGAAAATTCTATGCATGTAGTAATTTCCCAGAGTGTCGTCATACAGAAGCAATTGTTCATAAAATTGGTGTGACATGTCCAACATGTAAACAAGGCGATGTTATTGAACGTAAGTCTAAGAAAAATCGTCTGTTCTACGGATGTAATCGATACCCAGAATGTGAGTTTGTTTCTTGGGATAAACCAGTTGCACGTGATTGTCCTAAGTGTGAACACTACTTAATTGAAAAAGTGTCACGTAAAGGAAAGCAAGTCAAATGTAGTAACTGTGATTACGAAGAAGCTCTTGAAAGTTAATCTATAATTCACATTAAAGCGGTAAAATAAGACCTTAGTTCAATGAAACTGAGGTCTTATTCTGTTATGCTATAATAGCGATTATTGGGAGGGATTTTGTGGACGCTAAAGTGTCAGCTTTTATCCGTTATTTATTGAACGAAAGACGTTATTCTGATTTAACCATCCAAGCTTATCAGCGAGATTTAAACGAATTTGAAGGTTTTTTACTAAGTTCTGGTGGCGTGTCTTTTAATGAGATTGCTTACCAAGATGTTCGGTTATATTTAGCTTTTTTAACAGAGAAAGAATTGTCTCGAACGACAATCGCTCGAAAGCTATCCACTTTACGCTCTTTTTTTAAGTATGCAGTGCAACAACAGTGGACGGAAATTAACCCGATGGAGTTAATTCAATACAATTCAAAGAAACAACGTTTGCCTGATTTTTTCTATGAAAGCGAAATAAATTCAATTATTGAAGCAGCCAAACGCGACGATCATCCATCAGCTACACGTAACGTTGCAATACTAGAATTGCTTTATGCAACTGGGATGCGTGTTAGTGAATGCTGTCAGCTAAAAGTATCGCAAGTTGATTTCAATATACAAATGATACGTGTTATTGGAAAAGGTAATAAAGAACGCATTATACCCGTTGGTGATCAAGCAATCGCAGCAGTATTAGATTACCAAAAAAATTTACGTGATCAATTAATCGCTAACATACCGAATTCACCTTATCGGGACTTCCTTTTTCTGTCTGATAAGGGAAAACCTTTAACCGCTGCGCAAGTGAGAACAATTCTTAATCGAATTGTCGACCAGCACGGATTAAACTTAAAGATACACCCTCATAAATTAAGGCATACTTTTGCGACCCATTTGTTAAATAATGGGGCGGACATGCGGAGTGTGCAAGAATTATTAGGACATGTGGATTTGAGTTCAACACAAATCTATACTCATGTGACTAAAGATAAGTTAAGACAAACTTACTTACAGGTTCATCCTAGAGCTAAAAGACAAACAAAAACTGAGGAGGATTAATTTATGACAACAATATGTGCAGTAAAAAAAGATAATCAACTAGCAATGGCTGGTGACGGACAAATCACGATGGGCGAATCTGTCATTATGAAAGGCAGCGCACGTAAATTAAGACGTATTTATAATAATCAAGTCGTTGTTGGTTTCGCTGGCGGAGTGGCAGATGCGATTACATTATCAGAAATGTTTGAAGAAAAACTACAGACTCATCAAGGTCAATTGACTCGTGCAGCTGTGGAAGTAGCTAAACAGTGGAGAACAGACCGTTCTTTACAAAAGCTGGAAGCATTACTGATTGTTATGAACCATGAGACAATTTTATTAGTAAGCGGAACGGGTGAAGTGATTGAGCCTGACGATGGGATATTAACAATTGGATCAGGTGGCAATTATGCTCTGGCAGCTGGTAGAGCAATGCTTAGAAATGCAGAGACTTTATCTGCACGTGACATTGCGGAACAATCGTTAAAAATAGCTAGTGAAATTGACGTCTTTACAAATGACCAAATTATTGTCGAAGAAATAACTAAAAGTTAACGTTTGATAAGGGACAAACATATTAATGTTTAACTAATAAACAATAAACTATTAATCATTCAAGGAGTTGTTATGATGAAAGAATTAACACCACGTAAGGTAGTCGCTGAATTAGATAAATATATTATTGGACAAGATGATGCCAAACGAGCAATTGCCATTGCATTAAGAAACCGCTTAAGACGCTTACGTTTAGATGGCGATATGAAACAAGAAGTTAAACCAAAGAACTTACTAATGATTGGACCAACAGGTGTTGGTAAAACGGAAATTGCTAGACGTCTTGCTGATATTTCACAATCGCCTTTTGTTAAAGTAGAAGCAACAAAATATACAGAAGTCGGTTACGTCGGTCGAGATGTTGAATCGATGGTACGTGATTTAGTTGAAGATAGTATCCGATTAGTTAAAAAACAACAACATCTTGACGTTCACGATGAAGCCCAAGCAAAGGCAGTTGATCGCATTGCGAAAGCTTTACGTCCAGGACAAAAAGTTAAAAAAGAAGAGCCTACTAGCCAACCAGCTGGAATGGGGAACATTATGGATATGTTTAAGCAATTTACACCTCAAGCGGCCGACGTAGAAGAGGAAGAAGAAGAAATTGTTACAGATGAAGTGGCTTCTTCACGCCGTCAAATTCGCCAACAAATCCGAGAAGGTTTACTCGACAATCATGAAGTAACGGTTAAAATTGAAGAGAAAAAATTGCAATTAAACAACATGAATCCTGCGATGGAACAAATGATGGAAATGCAAGAAAGTCTAACAGCTATGCGTCCGAAAAAGAAAATCGAGCGGACACTAACTGTAAAAGAAGCAGTAGAATTGCTGACAGAAGAAGAAGCAGATCGTTTAGTTAACCAAGAAGATATTAATCAAAAAGCTCTTAAGTTAGCAGAAGAAAGCGGGATTATTTTCATTGATGAGATGGATAAAATCGCTACTAAAAATCAAAATGCTGGAGAAGTGAGTCGTCAAGGCGTTCAGCGAGATATTTTACCGATTGTTGAAGGGAGTCAAATTCAAACGAAGTATGGTGTCATTGCAACGGATCACATCTTGTTTATTGGTAGTGGTGCCTTCCATATGTCTAAACCATCTGATTTAATTCCTGAATTACAGGGGCGTTTCCCAATTCGTGTAAACCTTAATGACTTAACAAGAGACGATTTTGTTCGCATTCTGATTGAACCTAAGAATGCCTTAGTTAAACAATACCAAGCTTTATTAGCGACTGAAGGCGTCGAAGTCGACTTTACTGAAGAAGCGATTGCCAAGATGGCTGAATATGCGGTACACTTAAATGAGAATACAGATAATATTGGTGCACGTCGTCTTCATACAATTCTAGAAACTTTATTAGAAGAATTACTCTTTGAATCTGCCGAGATGCAAATGGGGCATATTGATATTACGGAACAATATGTTGAGCAGAAATTAGAAAAAATTGTTGAAAACAGAGACTTGAGCCACTATATTCTATAATATAGGAGTGTGATTGCGATGATTACTTTATCAAACGATGCATTAACTATTACTATTAATGAATTAGGTGCGGAATTAACTTCTGTCATCGATAATAAAACTGGTTATGAATTTCTGTGGCAAGGTGATTCGAATTTTTGGAATCGTCAAGCACCTGTTTTATTCCCGAATATTGGTGTATTTAAAGATGATACGTATCAATATCAAGAAAAAGACTATACTTTAGGACGTCATGGCTTTGCTCGCGATAAAAATTTCGTTGCACAGAATGTTACAGCAAATTCTGCGAGTTTTTATATTAAAAGTGATGAAGAAACTTTGGCACATTATCCATTTGAATTCAGTTTCCAAATTACATATATTCTATTTACGAACCGAATCACAGTCACTTACGAAATACTGAACACATCTGCTGTTGATAAAATGTATTATAACGTCGGTGGGCATCCTGGATTCAATGTTAGCCATACCAACACTAAAACTGGTAGGCCTGAATTTGATGATATTAGTTTTCATTTTGAACCAAGTGGCCAATATTTACATATCCCCTTTTATGAAGGTGGCTTAACTGAGCGAAAGAAAGCTAAATATACACTAGTCGATAATATTCCTTTATTACATCGATCATTCAAGAAAGATGCCTTAGTTTACCAAATAAGTGAACACACAGAGGCTGTACTGAATGACCCTAACAATGAGGTGCAAATTCGCTTAAAGCCCAATCGCATGAATTTCATGGGGATTTGGTCGCCTTATCCTGCTAAAGCAAGTTTTATTAGTTTAGAACCCTGGGCTGGTTTGTCAGATGACGTGTCTGCTACTGGTGATTTAACTGAAAAATATGGTGTGTTTGAATTATTACCAAATCAAATCATGACACATGACTACACGATGACCTTTAATAAAGGACCATTAGACTAAATGTTGTTTTAACTATATAATAATCTAGAAAATACAGCAGACTCTAAAAAATGAGTTTGCTGTATTTTCTAGATTATGACCATTTGATAAAAAAGATACTTCGAGCAAGCTCGAAGTATCTTAGACAATTTATTTTTTTGACTTGTTCAAACCAAAGCTCAAACGACTTTCCTCACCTTTGATAATTCGGTGAATATTCGTTCGATGGCGATACATCATGAATAGAGCAATCAATAAAAATCCAATGCCGTAGATTAACGACGATGATTTGATGAAGATGTAAATGGCGATAATTGCATAACTTAACATCGCTGATAAACTGACCATACTCGTAATAAAAACTAATAAAACTAGTAAGCCCACTTGAACTAAAGCAATGTTAAACCAGAAACCTAGTAATACGCCAATTGAAGTAGCCACAACTTTTCCTCCACGGAAGCTAGCCCATAATGGGTATGCATGACCCAAGATAGAAGCTAGCCCAGTTAACATGATAGCCCAGTCCAAAGATGGGAAAAAGTGTTTAGTTAACAATATTGGTAGCCAACCTTTCAAAACATCCACCGCAATAACCAAAATTGCGGCAAGAGCTCCAAAGTTACGCCCAACGTTTGTACCCCCACTATTACCACTACCTAATTCACGTACGTCTATTTTATGTACGAATTTTGAATACCAGACACCAGAGGGAATTGAGCCGGCTAAATAAGCCAGGAAAATAAACAGTATTGGCATCCAAATAGTTACGTTTTGTTCCATAATAAACCTCCCTTTGACTTTTCTATTTTACCACGAAAAATATCGAATACAATAAACATTTACTCTAAAAGTGTGAGTGTAAGCCAAACAAGCGTTCTTATTGGTGGGATTTATGGTATACTTAATAGTGGTGTGCTTTTCAATAGCTGTAAAGCGTTGGATTATTGCAATTCTGAATGTAAATCTGATATGATAGCACAGTTGAAAGTTTGAGAAGTTAAAGAGGTGAGTACATGACTCAAGAAAAAGTATCGTTAACAAATTATAATGATGATGCCATACAAATTTTAGAAGGTTTGGATGCCGTAAGAAAGCGTCCAGGAATGTACATTGGTTCAACTGACCAAAAAGGTTTACATCATCTAGTTTATGAAATTGTTGACAACTCAGTCGATGAAGCCTTATCTGGTTTCGCTTCTGAAATTAAAGTTGAGATATTAAAAGATGGTAGTGTCCGTGTAACCGATAATGGGAGAGGGATGCCTACGGGGAAACACTCAAGTGGCGTACCTAGTATCCAAGTTATTTTTACCGTACTTCATGCAGGTGGTAAGTTTGGTCAAGGTGGTTATAAATCAGCTGGTGGACTCCATGGTGTGGGGGCAAGCGTGGTTAATGCGTTATCTAGTTGGTTAGAAGTCAATGTTATTCGAGATGGTAATCTCTATACCATGCACTTTGAAAACGGAGGGCATCCGGTAGGTAAATTAACTAAAAGTAAATACAAAAATAAAACGGCTCATGGGACTAGCGTACACTTCATGCCAGATGAGACGATCTTTGGTAATGCTACAATTAATTATGACATCATCGCTGAAAGATTAAGAGAATCTGCCTTCCTTTTAAAGGGCTTAAACATTAAATTAATCGATGAGCGTGATGAACAAGAGAGTGAATTCCATTATGAGAATGGATTGAAGGATTTTATTCAGTATTTAAACGAAGAGAAAGATACATTAGGTGAAGTAGCTGCATTTTCAGGAGAAGTCGAGAATTTCGAAATCGATTTTGCCTTGCAATACAATGATGGTTATTCAGAAACAATTTTATCTTTTGCTAATAACGTAAGAACAACCGGTGGTGGGTCTCATGAGGTAGGTATGAAAACTGCTATCACAAAAGCGTTTAATGAGTATGGTCGTAAAGTGGGCTTATTGAAAGATAAAGATAAAAACTTAGAGGGTAGTGATGTTCGAGAAGGAGCATCGATGGTAATCTCATTAAGAATTCCAGAACAATACTTGCAGTTTGAAGGTCAGACGAAAAGTAAACTAGGAACACCTAAAGCAAGAAGTATTGTGGACAACTTTGTCTTTGAACATATGTCTGCTTATTTAAATGAGAATGGTAACTTTAGCCAAATGATTCTAAAAAAATCGATCAATGCCCGTGAAACGCGTGAAGCAGCAAGAAAAGCACGTGATGCAGCTCGTACAGGTGTGAAACGTCAACAACAAGAACGTTTAATTTCAGGAAAGCTAACTAAAGCACAATCGAAAGACGCGAGTAAAAACGAACTCTATTTAGTCGAGGGTAATTCTGCGGGTGGTTCTGCTAAACTTGGACGCGATCGTAAGTATCAAGCGATATTACCTTTACGTGGTAAAGTTATCAATACAGAAAAAGCATCAATGACTGACATTATGAAAAACGAAGAAATTAATACGATGATTTATACCATTGGTGGTGGTGTCGGGGCAGATTTCGATATTAGTAATATTAATTACGACAAAGTGATTATTATGACCGATGCGGATACCGATGGTGCCCATATCCAAGTCTTATTATTAACATTCTTCTATCGTTATATGAAACCTTTACTTGATGCTGGACATGTTTATTTAGCAATGCCTCCTTTATATAAAGTGTCTAAAGGCAAGGGTGCAAAAGAAGTCATAGAATATGCATGGACTGATGAGGAGTTACAAAGTGTCACCAACAAGGTCGGGAAGGGTTATATCTTACAACGATATAAAGGTTTAGGTGAAATGAACGCTGACCAACTATGGGATACAACTATGAATCCAGACAGTCGCATATTAATCAGAGTGACCATTGATGATGCCACACAAGCTGAACGTCGTTTAACGACTTTAATGGGAAATAAAGTGGAACCGCGTCGTAAATGGATTGAAAAAAACGTCCAATTTACAATGGAAATGGAAGATACTCTATTAAATGATAATGTACCTTCAAGCTCATCAGCCACAAAAGACTTTACAAACGATGAAGTGATTGAAGCTAATCCTAAAAGCAATCTATCAGGTGGTCAAAATAGTGCGAGTCCGGCTCTAACCAATGATGAGCAAAATCATTCATTTGATAAAGGAGTTGAGTGATAATGAATAATTTGCCAGGAATTCAAGAACTAGAATTTGCAGATGTAATTGGTGATCGTTTTGGTCGCTATTCGAAGTATATTATTCAAGATCGTGCGCTGCCAGACATTCGTGATGGTTTAAAGCCAGTTCAAAGGCGTATCCTTTTTGCCATGTACCAAGAGCGCAATACAGCCGATAATCCTTACCGTAAGTCAGCCAAAACGGTCGGTAACGTTATCGGTAATTATCACCCTCACGGGGATACCTCTGTTTATGACGCTATGGTCCGTATGTCGCAAGACTGGAAGTTACGTGAGCCACTCATTGATATGCACGGAAACAACGGTAGCATGGATGGGGATATGGCTGCTGCCATGCGTTATACTGAAGCACGAATGTCCAAATATGCCAATGAGTTATTGCGTGATATTGATAGTGAAACAATTGATTATGCGTTAAACTTTGATGATACATTAGAAGAACCGCTTGTTTTACCCTCACGTGTACCTAATTTATTAATTAATGGGTCGACCGGAATTTCATCCGGCTATGCAACTGAAATTCCTCCACATAACTTAGGTGAGGTCATCGATGCAGTGATCTATATGTTATCTCATAAGACATACACACTAGATACATTGATGAAGTTTATTCAAGCACCAGACTTTCCGACCGGAGGGATTATTCAAGGAGCTGATGGTATCCGTAAAGCTTACAGCAATGGTCAAGGGAAAATTTTGGTGCGTGCCAAAACTCATATTGAAAAACTTAAGGGCAATAAAAGCCAAATTGTCGCTACTGAGTTGCCTTATGAAGTAAACAAAGCTAAATTGATTCAGAAGATGGATGATGTTCGTATACTGAAGAAAATAGAAGGGATTGATGATGTTAGGGATGAATCAGACCGTACGGGTTTGCGTGTGGTTATCGAATTGAAACGTGATGTCAATCCAGATAGCGTCTTAAACTATCTTTTAGTGAATACTGATTTACAAGTGAATTATCACTTAAATATGGTTGCTATCCATGACAGTCATCCCAAAATTGTCAATCTTCAACAAATATTAGAAGCCTACGTTTCTCACCAGCAAGACGTTATTACACGTCGTACGAATTTTAATTTAGCTGCTGATCAAAAACGCCAACATATTGTGGATGGTTTGATACGTGTGGTTTCTATTCTCGATGAGGTAATCGCGACGATTCGCGCAAGTGAAAATAAAGCGGATGCTAAGAGAAATCTTGTAACTACTTATGAATTTAGTGATACACAAGCCGAATCGATTGTTAACTTACAATTATACCGTTTAACTAATACGGACGTTGTATCACTTCAGAACGAACGTTTAGAGTTAAATGAGCGCATCCATATGTACCGTAACATCTTATCAAATAAAGAAACACTCAACAAAGTCTTGATTAATGAATTAAAAGATGTCAAAAAACGACTACAAACACCTCGTAAATCTCTGGTTGAAGCTGAAATTCAAGAAATTAGTGTTGAAACGACCTTGCTAATTCCAGAAGAAAAAGTGTATGTGTCTGTGACTAAAGAAGGCTATCTGAAACGTACTAGTCTGCGCTCCTTCTCTGCTTCAGATTCATTAGATCTCGGTAGTCGTGACCACGATTATCCATTATTTGTGCAAGAATTAAGCACACATGATGCAATTATCCTTGTAACGAATAAAGGGAATTATATTCACTTGCCGGTCCATGAAATGCCAGATATTCGATGGAAAGAAATCGGCATTCATTTATCCCAAAACTATCAATTAGCTAGCGGAGAACAAATTATCAGCGTCTTTTCATCAATCAAAGGCGGCGTGCAAACCCAATCGGCTACGCAAACACAAGATGAGTCTGATAATATTGTGTTAATCACTCGTAACGGACGTATTAAGCAAACGAGTTTGTCTTTATTCACGACTTACAGAAGTTACAAGTCGAGAACAGCAGTAGCAATGACAATGAAGGATGCTGATGATGAATTACTTGCAGCAATTAGGGCCAAACAGGGCAGTGAATACCAAGTGGTTCTGCTGACGGCTAAAAGTTATAGTTTACGTTATGACTTAGAAGAAGTGTCGCAAACTGGTCTGAAAACTCAAGGAGTCATCTCCATTAACTTGAAAGATGATGACAATGTCGCAGCAGGAATGTTGTTTGACCAATCAATGAATCGTCCACAAGCTTTAGTTTTAACACAAAGAGGACATTTAAAACGCTTTGATATTGATATTATTAATCAAGCGGGGCGTGGTAGTCGTGGAATCTTATTACTGAAAGAATTAAAAACGAATCCACATAGGATTTTAACAAGTATTCCGTTGTCGCATGGCAGTATTCCAGTCGTTCTTTACGGCGATACAGGTTATGTCTATGAATTTAATACAACGGACATCCCGTTAACTGAAAGGCTGGCGAATGGTTCGGCTATTTCTGAGATAGATCAATTAGGAAAAGTCCTTACGATGCATCCAGCACGTCTAAAAATGTTAGACGACAACTAAAAACAGATTGAGAACTGTGCCACAAACTATCTTGTTATAGTTTTATTGGTACAGTTTTTTTCTGTCTTAAAACAGATTGGAATAATTTAGCAAAAATGAGATTACTATAATAAAGCCTTTGTAAGCGTGTATAAGAAATTGATTAAAATGCAGAAAAATACAAAATTATGTAAAAAGCCTATTGCTTTGTTTGTGAATCATGATACAATAAGGGTGAAATGTTGAACAAGTCGTTTGTCATATTTTAATCGGAAAGTATAACAAGGAGGATTTATTATGAAACAGTGGCAAGGGTTTAAAGGAAAAAAATGGCAAGAACAAGTAGACGTGCGTGAGTTTATTCAAGCTAACTTTAAAGAATATACAGCGGGGGATGAATTTTTAGCAGGACCTACAGAAGCAACCGTAGAACTATGGGACGAAGTCATGGAATTAACTAAACAAGAACGCGACAACGGTGGCGTACTTGATATGGATAATAAGATTGTTTCGACAATTACTTCTCATGAAGCAGGTTACATCGATAAGGAGTTAGAAAAGATTGTTGGTTTCCAAACAGATAAACCATTAAAGCGTAGCTTCCAGCCATTCGGTGGGATTCGAGTGTCAGAAAACTCATTGGAAGCCTATGGTTACGAAGTTGATCCAGAAAACCATAAAATTTTTACTGAATATCGTAAAACACATAATCAAGGTGTCTTCGATGCTTATACACCAGACATGCGTTCTGCACGTAAATCGGGTGTCATTACTGGACTACCAGATGCTTATGGACGTGGACGTATTATCGGTGACTACCGCCGTGTTGCTTTATATGGGGTAGATTTCTTGATGGCTGAAAAACAAAAAGATTTCGACAATATTGGCTATGGTACGATGTCAGATGACATCATTCAATTGCGTGAAGAAGTTAGCGAACAATATCGTGCTCTGAAAGATCTTAAAAAACTAGGTCAAATCTATGGCTTTGATATTTCAGTCCCTGCCGAAAGTGCTCAAGAAGCTTTCCAATGGACGTATTTAGCATATTTAGCTGCCATTAAACAACAAAACGGTGCCGCAATGTCACTTGGCCGTGTCTCTACATTCTTAGATATCTATGTAGAACGTGATTTAGCCAACGGTACATTAACAGAAGTTGAAGCACAAGAATTAGTCGATCATTTCGTTATGAAATTACGCTTAGTTAAATTTGCCCGTACGCCAGACTATAATGACTTATTCTCAGGTGATCCAACTTGGGTAACTGAATCTATTGGGGGGATGGGTAATGACGGACGTTCATTAGTCACTAAAAGTTCATTCCGTTTCTTACACACACTTTCAAACTTAGGTCCAGCACCTGAACCAAACTTAACAATTCTATGGTCAACACGCTTACCAGAACCTTTCAAAAGATTTGCTGCTAAGATGTCAATCGTATCATCTGCTATCCAATATGAGAACGACGATATTATGCGTCCAACATATGGTGATGACTATGGGATCGCTTGTTGTGTGTCTGCAATGGAAATTGGTAAACAAATGCAATTCTTTGGCGCTCGTGCCAACGTTGCAAAAGCACTTCTTTATTCAATCAATGGTGGGGTAGATGAGAAGCTAAAAGCACAAATCGGACCGAAATACCAAGCAATTACGTCAGAGTATTTAGATTATGACGAGGTTATGGAAAGATTTGATGACATGTTAGAATGGTTAGCTGGCCTATACGTCAATACATTAAACATTATTCATTATATGCATGATAAGTATAGTTATGAAAGTATCGAAATGGCATTACATGATACAAAAATTAAACGTACAATGGCAACTGGTATTGCTGGTTTCTCAGTGACAATCGATTCATTATCTGCCATTAAACATACAAAAGTTAAAACGATTCGTGATGAAAATGGCCTAGTGGTTGATTATGAAATTGAGGGAGACTATCCTAAATATGGTAATAACGATGACCGTGCCGATCAAATAGGTATCGACTTACTTAAATCATTCATGACAAAAGTTAGAAAACATCCAACTTACCGTAATTCTATTCATACAACATCAATTTTAACAATTACTTCAAACGTGGTTTATGGTAAGAAAACAGGTAACACGCCAGATGGACGTCGTGCAGGAGCACCATTTGCACCAGGTGCCAACCCAATGCATGGTCGTGATACTCACGGCGCACTTGCTAGTTTAATGTCAGTAGCTAAAATGCCTTATGAATATTCAATGGATGGTATTTCAAATACCTTCTCAATCATTCCAAAAGCGTTAGGTAAAGAAGATGCTGTTCAACAAGAAAACTTATCAAGTATGTTAGATGGGTACGTTGCACAAGGGGGACACCACCTGAACGTTAACGTCTTTAATCGTGAAACTTTAATGGACGCAATGGAACATCCCGAGAATTACCCACAATTAACCATTCGTGTGTCTGGATATGCCGTTAACTTTATAAAATTAACACGAGAACAACAATTAGATGTAATTAACCGTACAATGCATAGTTCAATGTAAGGTCCTAATATTTCTTACAAGCTTGCTAGTTTTAGCTAGTAAGCTTGTCATTTTAGTGAAAGGAGCTGGCGGAATGACTGAAGTAGCTACGCCAATTATCGGCCATGTGCACTCGACCGAAAGTTTCGGTTCAGTAGATGGTCCAGGTATTCGATTTATAACATTTATGCAAGGTTGTCGTATGCGATGTGAGTTTTGCCATAATCCTGACACTTGGAATATGAAAGGCGGCCATCCATATACCCCTCAACAATTATTTGATGAAGCTATCCAATATCGAGCTTTTTGGGGTAGTAAAGGGGGCGTAACGATTAGTGGTGGGGAACCTTTACTACAAATCGATTTCTTGATTGAGTATTTTAAGATTTGTAAAGAAAATGGTATTCATACAACAATTGATACATGCGGGCAACCGTTCACTTTTAAAGAACCTTTTTTTGGACGCTTTCAAGAATTGCTTAAATATACTGATTTATTTTTATTTGATATTAAGCATATTGATACAGAAGGGCATCGCCGTTTAACTGGTCATCCTAATAATGGCATTCTGGATATGTCTCGTTATCTTTCTGATATCAATCATCCAGTCTGGATTCGTCATGTCTTAGTCCCAGAACGCACAGATTATGACGAGTTTCTTTTACGTTTAGGTGACTATGTGGCAAGTTTAGATAATGTATTAAAATTCGAGATTTTACCTTATCATAAGATGGGGGTTTATAAATACGAAGCGATGGGGATTAAATACCGCTTAGAAGGAATTGATCCGCCAACACCTGAAAGAGTAGAAAATGCTCGCCGTTTATTGAGAACAGACGATTACAAAAACTACCTAAATTATTAAACTACATTTGCTAGTTAATAAAAATCAAAGCTCTTTAAAAGAGGGCTTTGATTTTTTTATTTTTGAACAGATAGTTTATCTACTAAAGTACGCAAATGTATCAGATTTAATTCATTTTTTTGTAAACTAGTGGTAAACTATTAGAGTAAGCATAACTAAGGAGGATTATACTTTTATGACGAAATATTTAGTGTTTGGACACAAAAATCCTGATACAGATACGATAGCTTCAGCAATCGCAATGAGCTATTTTCTTGAGAAACAAGGGCAAGAGGCTGAGCCAGTTGCTTTAGGTGAAATAAATGAAGAAACTGCCTTTGCGTTAAATCATTTTAATGTGTCGGTTCCACGAATTGTAACAACTGTTGCAAATGAAGTGAAAAACGTAGCATTAGTTGACCATAATGAGCCAATTCAATCGGTTGATGATTTAAAAGAGGTATCTATTGATTACGTTGTGGACCACCACAGAATCAATGCCTTTGAGACTGCGCATCCATTATATTACCGTGCAGAACCGATTGGATCTACTGCAACGATTCTTTATAAAATGTTTGTAGAACATGATTACGATATCCCTAAATCAATTGCAGGATTAATGTTATCCGCGATTATTTCTGATACTTTATTATTTAAATCACCTACAACCACAAACCAAGACGAAAATGCTGCTCATGAATTAGCAAAAATCGCTGATGTCAACTTAGAGGTATATGGCATGGACTTATTAAAATCTGGAACTAATTTAGATAGTAAATCTGAGACAGAATTATTAAATTCAGACGCCAAAAACTTTGATATGAATGGTAAACAAGTGCGTATTGGTCAAGTGAACGTTGTAGATTTCTCAGATGTATTATCACGTAAAGACGCTTTATTAGAGCAAATGAAAGCAGAATTTGATGCAGCGAGCACTTTAGATTTATCTGTTTTAATTGTGACAGATATTCTTGAAAGCAATTCAATCGGTTTTGTAGTCGGGAACGACTTCACAGCAGTTGAAAAAGCGTTTAAAACGCCTGTTGTTGAAAGCCAACTGAATTTACCGGGAGTAGTTTCTCGTAAGAAACAAGTTGTCCCTCAATTAACAGATAGTTTTACAGTTAAAAGCATAAAAAACGGAGTCTAGCCATTGCTAACTCCGTTTTTTTTTGCTTTATTTACCCATTAAAAACAAGCTTTTCATTTAATGGTTAATCTTCGATAGCCATTGCTGAAATTTTGCTTTCTACTGGGGTTACATAGAGGGTTTGTTGTCCTTCATAAATTACAAAACCAGGTTTTGCCCCATTAGGTTTATGTAGTTGTTTCACTTGAACGGTATCTACTGGCACATTGGCAGACTGTTGAAATTTTGAAAAATAGGCGGCAATTTCAGCAGCTTCCTGCATTGTCTGCTCACTAGGCTTATCAGACTCCACGATGACATGGGCTCCAGGAATATCCTTAGTATGGAACCACCAGTGATTTTTAGCTGCCTTACGCAGGCTTAATTCATCGTTTTGTTGATTATTACGCCCAACATAGATGATGATACCATCACTTGAGCGATAACGTCGCGGTTTAGATTTTGATTTAGCCCGTTTTTTCACTGAACCTTTTCTTTGACTGACATAACCTTCATCTGTTAGTTCTTGTTTGATCATTTCAATGTCTTCTAAATCTGCCTGAGATAATTGAACAAGGACTCCCTCTAGATAATCATTCTCTTCTAAAGCCAGTGTTTCTTGTTGATCAATATATTTTAGCGAATCACGGTATTTAGTATATTTCTTAAAATATTGCTGGCTATTTTCGATAGGTGTTTTCCTAGGGTCCAATTCAACCGTCAACAATTGGTTTTCATCATAATAATTTTCTAAGTGTGCTTCACTTATTCCTTTTTGAAGTTGATATGCGTAAGCGTTTAGTAACTCACCTTTTATACGATAATTATCTGCCGCTCCAGCAATAGCTCTTTCTTTTGCAAGTTTTGTTAATTTACTATTGTTTCGATCAATGATGTGTTTTATTTTTTGGATCATATCACCAGATAATTGTTTCACTCGATCCAAATGGACCTTCTGTTGGAAGAATAACTCTAGTAAATCTGACAATAAAGACACCGATTGACGTTTCCCCTGTAAATTTGGTAAATCAAAAGCATAGAATTTTAAATTCTCTTTACTTTCAAAAAGGGTAGGCTTTGGGGCTTTTAACTGTTCAAGAATAAAGTGAATAGCAGCAAGTGGTGTGTGACTTTCATTAACAATTAAATCTTGGATTGTTTCAGCAACCATCTTGCTTAAGCCTTGAATCACACGGTGGCCTTGACCAGTGGTCAACTCCTCGGCATGAGTCTCTACCCATTCACTCAAGTCAGCAGAATTCATTTCGAGAATATTTTGTTGATTAGGATTCTTTGGTGGGCGAATGTAAGCTGCACCTGGTTGAAGTGAGCGATAACTATTAAATGCAGGTGACACATGCTTAATACAATCGATAATCGTTTGTGTTTTAGTATTTACTAAAATAATATTACTGTGGCGGCCCATTAACTCAAAAATTAATAAATAAGTTTGTAAATCACCTAGTTCATCACGACCACTTAGCTCAAATTCAATGATTCGATCATTTTCTATTTGTCGAATGTCTAATATACTTGCATTTTCTAAATGTTTTCTAAGTAACATACAAAACATTGGCGCATGACTTGGATTACTCGGGCGTTCCTCTGTTAACAAAAGACGATAATAAGTAGGGTGAATTGAAGCAGATAAACGTTGGTTCTTTCTATTGGCACGAATGACAAATTGTAACTCTTGTTCGAATGGTTGATATATTTTATGAACTCTTCCGTTCAATAGTTGTTCTTTCAGTTCAGCAACTAGGCCGTGGGTAAACAAACCATCAAAAGACATATTAAAACCTCCTTGTGTCTAATTAATAGACTACTTTATCATTTTACTATTTTTTACAGAAAAAAACGAATGTTTATTTAAAATATATACGTAATGATGCTCAATCCAAGATTCGTGAGAAAATGATGTGAAAATAATTAAAAAACTCTTGACACTTTTAGAAATGAAGCGTAAGATAAATATAAATTATCGAGAGGAGCTAAGAATATGTTACATATCAACAATACTATTTTTAATAGCTGGCAAAGCTGGCATAGATAAGGTTGTAGACTTGGACATATTCCATGGATACAGCCCAGTTTGTACTGAAGTTGTATCTATGTGGCGAATCATCCAGTTTACCACGTAGATGTTTATTAAACATACTATGTGGTTTTTTTGCGTAACGCGGACACACATAGTATGTGGTCGGCGTTTTTTAGTGTATTCACATAAAAGGAGAGTATAAAAATGAAAAATTTCAAACAAATGATAGTAGCAGTCACTTTATTAGCCTCAATTCTTGTCTCTGGTTTCACTCAATTTAATGTTAAAGCTCACGCAGAAGATTCATTAGATATTGCGATTGTACAATTTGTCAGTCACCCATCTTTAGACCAAATCGTTCAAGGGATTAAAGATGAATTGGCTGCCAATGATTATGTCGAAGGAGAGAACCTAACGATTGAGTTTCATAATGCTGAGGCAGATATCAATTTATTAGGGACGATTGCTGAGCAAGTGGTCTCTCAGGAACCTGATTTAATTTTCGCTGTAACGACACCAGTCTCACAAGCTTTCCAAAATCAAACGAGCGACATCCCAATTATTATGGCGGGAGTGACTGATCCAGTTTCTGCTGGCTTAGTTGAAAACGTAGAAAAACCTGGCGAAAATATCACTGGAACGAGTGATGCTTTTCCTTTAGAAAAACACTTTGATTTAATGTTACAAATTGATCCTGACATTAAAAAAATTGGGATGATTTATACATCAAGTGAAGATAATGCTCAAGCAGAAATAGAATCGGCGAAAGAAGTGGCTGAAGGTATGGGCTTAGAGGTGGTTATTGAAGGAATCGCGACAACTCTTGATATGCAAATGGTTGCTGAAAACTTAAGTTCACAAGTAGATGCAATTTATGTAGGCTCTGATAATACCATTGCTTCGGCATTTGAAACTTTATTAGATGCCACTGATCGTATGGATATCGCCGTTTATCCAAGTGTAGATAATATGGTTGAACAGGGTGGTTTAGCGGCGGTAGCCATTAACCAAGCTGATTTAGGGATTGAGGCTGCGAGAATTGCGATTCAAGTCCTTAACGGTACATCTATCGGAGATATTCCCATTCATTTTGTTGAGAACTTAAGATTAGTTTATAATTCGGATACAGCTGAACGATTAAATGTCGAAATTTCTGTTGATTTAGTAAGTACATTAGAAGATTTAGGTGGGGAATAGTTAATATGGCAATTTATTTTAGTGCGGTCGCTCAAGGGATATTATGGAGTATCATGGGTTTAGGCTTATATATTAGTTTTAGAATTTTACGTTTTGCGGATTTAACAAGTGAAGCATCGTTTACCATGGGAGCAGCTACGGCTGCTACCTTGGCAACGAATGGAATCCATCCTGTTATAGCAACAATAGCCGCAATTGCAGCCGGCATGCTCGCCGGTTTAATTACTGGCTTTCTAACTACTTATTTTGAAATACCTGCTTTATTAGCAAGTATTATTACACTAACAGGTTTATATTCGATTAATTTACGTATTATGGGAAATCCCAATTTAAGTTTCCGTGGAACAGAGACTGTATTTGATTTAATAGGAAATCTATTTGATACAGTGCTTTATGCTCGCTTAGCTATTGGTATTATATTTGTGATTATTTGTATCTTAATGATGGTTTTTTTCTTTAAAACAGATATTGGGCAAGCAGTCATTGCTACAGGAGACAACGAAATTATGGCGAATTCATTAGGGATTAATACGCCACACATGATTCGAGTGGCTTTAATGTTTGCTAACGGCTTAATCGCACTTAGTGGGGCTCTTGTCGCGCAGGATAATGGGTTTTCAGATATTCAAATGGGGTCTGGTACCGTAGTTGTTGCGATGTCATCCATCGTCATTGGAGAGGTATTGCTTAAAAACGAGCTGACTTTAACTAAGCGTCTAGTTTCAATCATTATTGGGGCAGTTATCTATCGTTTAATCTTAGTGTTCGTTTTACGATTAGGCTTTAATTCGAATGATTTCCGTTTGATATCAGCGACGGTTTTAGCGATGTTCTTAGCCTTCCCATCTGTTAAGGCCAAGTTGTCTCCAAAAATAAATACAATTGGAAATAAAGGAGGGCGAGCATAATGGCCCATATTGAATTAGTCGATGTAACCAAACGTTTTAATCGTGGAAAAGGAGATCTCGTTTCCGGCCTAGATAAAGTAAATTTAAAAATTGAAAAAGGGGAAGTTATTGGCGTCATTGGAACTAACGGTGCTGGTAAATCAACTTTGTTCAATTGTCTATCTGGCCAAATAAAAATAGATGAAGGGCAAATATTTTTAGGCGATCATGAAATTTCTGAATTAAAACCGATGGACATTTCTCGTAAAATCGGCCGTGTTTTTCAAGATCCAAGAATGGGGACAGCTCCCAGAATGACAGTGTTTGAAAATTTAATGTTAGCTCGTAAAAGAGGAGAGAAGCGACTGTTTGGTCGTTCTCTAACCGAAAAAAATTATGAAGAAATGATTGAATACCTTAAACCTTTTCGTCTGGATTTAGAAAAAAGATTAGATGTTCCAATTGAAAATCTATCTGGTGGACAACGCCAAACAATTTCTTTAGTAATGGCAACCTTACAAGAACCACAATTGTTATTATTAGATGAACATACGGCTGCATTGGATCCTAGAACGGCTAAGCAAGTGATGGCGATGACTCAAGACATTGTTCGTCAACTGAATTTAACTACGCTAATGATTACTCATCACTTACAAGATGCACTTACCTATAGTGATCGTATAATTGTAATGCATCAAGGACAGATTAGTAAGATTTTTTCTAAAGAGGATATTTCTCAATTGACCGCGGCTGACTTATTTAGCACGATCGAACGCTTATCTGGTTTTGTTAATGGTGTGGAAATCGTTTAGGCACGAACTGTAAGTTAACAAGTCGGATTAGAAGCAGTTGGATTATCGGCTAGATTTTTCAGATATAAATTTTGGCAGAGTAGCCTTTACCGTTTTTTTGACATTAGTTTAGAAAAACCTAACACTAACTTAGACAGTTTTGCTAAGTGTTACGCGAAACAGTCAAACTTAGTTGTCTATCAGAGTACTTTAGGACATCACTAGCCAGTTTATCCTTTTAGAATCCAAAAACTAATAAGCTCTATTGATATATTATAGTAATTAATCCAGGAACTAAGTGAATTTGATTGCGTCTTACAATACAGTAACAACTTATCTAAAATACAATATTCGGTGTTATGATTAATAAACAACACAACATATAGTTGTTTATTACCTTGTAATTGAGTATGATAGAGTTACTTTGATAAAAAGAAAGAGTGACTATTATGAAAAAAATTATTGTTTATTCAAAACCTAATTGTATGCAATGTTCATTTACTAAAAAGTATCTTGATGAAAAATCCATCAGATACACTGCTTATGATGTTTATGAAAATGAACAAGCTTTAAAAACTGTAGAAGATTTCGGTTTTAAAAGCTTACCAGTTGTTGTTATTGAAGGTGAAACGCCATTCTTTGGTTTTAGACCTGATTTACTAGAAGTTTTAGCATAGTCATAGACTCATTAAAATGATTACATCGCTCTATCAATTGACTTGATAGAGTGTTTTTTAGGTAAGAATTCATTTTGGTTATACTATGGGTAGGCATATATATGTGAAAGTAGGGATAATGTTGATTAGTGAAAAAGATTTAGCTTACCTTAAACGTGCTGTGGCCCTTGCTAGACAAGCTTTAAAAGAAGGAGATGAACCATTTGGTTCGCTTCTTGTTTCTCACGAAGGCCTTGTATTGTTTGAGGATTATAATCATGTTTCTGGCGGAGATCATACGCGTCACCCAGAATTTGAAATTTCTCGATGGGCAGCTAAAAATATGACACCAGAAAATCGTAAGCTTGCAACTGTATATACGTCCGGTGAACACTGTCCAATGTGTGCCGCTGCTCATGGATGGGTAGGCTTGGGCCGTATTGTTTATGCTTGTTCATCTCAACAATTGAATGAATGGAGTTATGCCTTTGATTGGCCAGAGTCTCCGATTGAACCGTTACCTATTCAAGCAATCATTCGTCATGTTGAAGTCGACGGTCCAGCGGAAAGTTTAATTGAAGAAGTTAAACAGATGCATATTGAAAATTTTCAAAGAAAAAATACATGATTAATTAAATATCTAAAGTGTAACCATAGTAGAAAAACAGCTGCTTACTCCAATTTTTAAGGAGTAGGCAGCTGTTCATTATTATTTAATTATTGATTTTGCATAACTAGAAGGACTCATACCAAATTCTCGACTAAACGCACGGGAAAAATATTGAATGGAACCATAACCAAGTTCACTAGCTATTTCAGATAAACTCATTTTTGATTCACGAATGAGCACTTTACTTCGTTGAAGTCTGAGTTGATTGATATAAGCTTTAGGGGATGTATTCGCATACTTCTTAAATAACATCTGCAAAGTCGAGCGCGAGAGGGCGAAATGATCGACTAAATCATTTACTTGATTCTGTTCCTCGACGTTTTGATGCAAATAATCAGCGATGGCTTGAAATAGCTCATTCTCATAATTTTCTCGCATAGAGGTGGTAGGTTCTTCGATTGTATCTGCTTGTCCTTGGATAAGACTCATTAATAAGTTTTTAAAACTTAAAAATATTTCATCACTAGTATAATACGATGTCGGATTAGTCGATAATTTCACCATTCTATCCACAAGACTTGAGTGTTTACTTGTTAAATGATAAATTTTTTGACTCATCTCATCCTCTAAACCTTTCGCTTTGAACATGATAGTTAAATAGGTTGTCACTCCTTCTTTGTGAACTGTTTGTGAATAATCTTCACCAGGAAATAAAAGTATACATTCATGTTGGCCTAATATTAATTCATTCCCATTGATTTGATGGTTTATTTCTCCTTGATCAACAATAATTAATTCGCAGTAGTCCCGATTTTGATGAGTTAAAGCAAAGGGAGCGGTTTTTACTTGATATACAATACTAAAAATGGATTCAATTTGAATTAATGGCTGATTATTCTTTACTTTAAATTGCTGCGCAACACTGATCAAAATAGGTTCATCTGATAACTGAGGCTCTAAAAAGATACTACATTGATCAGTCACAGTTAAAGTATTGAAGTAAACATTACTCTCTAATGTAATGCTTCCTTGCAATATATACTCTTCATAACTCGATGGGTCATGCGGGTCGGCAGTAACAACTAATAAAGCAATGCCATTATTAGCAGTTAACGTAACCGGCTTTTTAAATTGAAAGAAAGTGTCACTATAATTTTTCTGAATAGTCATCATGCGATTGCGTGGTTTCTTCTTAACGTCTTGGATTGTCGACAATTGTTCGAACAAGGAACTATTCGCCATTGCTGTGGTTTTCGTATACATAATATGTCCTTTCTTATATAATTGATCATTTAGATAATAAGTACACATTTAGTATACACTAAAAAAGAAACAATCTCTATCAATTCAGGCGTTTTAGTTGATTGAGTTACATTGTGTCTTTTTTGATAAATGTTTAAGATAAGCACTTTGCCAAAAAAGACAAAACAGAGTGCAGTTAATACATATAAAAGATTTTTGCTTTCCGTAGATTTTAACTATAATTGTTTGCATTACATTAAAACCATCCTGTTTAATTAGGATATTTGAAAGGAAAGAATGGGATAATATCTATTATAAAGATGGCTCACATTGATAATCATATAATTCATGGTCAAGACGCTACGCGATGGTGTGAGGCGCTAGATGCTAATCTGATTATTGTTGTAAATGATGAGTTAGCTTCAAATAAAATGCGCCAAGTTCTTCTGGATAGGGCAGTTCCCGATAAATAAATTCTCCATACTATAAAGCAGAAAAAGCAATGAGTCATCTGCCGACTATATCGAGCGAAAAACGAATTATGCTAATTACAGATTCTATTAAAGACATCAAACGACTCATTAATTCAGGTATCAATATCCTATTAGTGAATTTAGGTAGCTTAGCGATAGAGCCAGGACAACGATATATCACGAGTTCACTTATAATGAACGAAAACGATTTTGATATGTTAAAGCAATTGATTATCAAAGGAATTCAGATTGATTCAAGAGTTAATTCTGAAGGTGAGTCCAACAACTCATTTCTATAATTGGCCTTTTAAACTAAATAAGAAGGTTTAATGAGACTACGCGTGGATCAATTAAAGACAGGCCTACATAAGTCCTTCATTTAGTATTATAAAAACAAAGGGAGGATTGATGGGTAAGCTGTAGATTATTTATTAAGCTTTTATTAATAGCTATTATAAAATTAAACACATGCCCTTTAAATTGTCGCATCTGTCTTTTAAATTCTAAATATTAATTATCTAAACTGTGGGAAACCTCTTTTGTCACCATGATAATTTTATTGAAAGCCATGTTTTTTTTTAGTGTTTTAAATGCTATACTTTATTAAAACAATCTCATCAAGCTATCATTTATGATCTTTGGTGATGTTTTTTAGATAGGATGCACATTAAATAGTGAGGTGTTTACTTGAATAATAAACAAATGAATAAACTAAGAAAGGTAGTATCGGCCGGTCCAAGTGGTGGTCGATATGGCATAATTAAATGGATTATCGCTTTAGTCTTCATACTTCTTGCTGGCGGAGGCATTGGTGGTGTCTTCAATCAAGAAAATGATTCTTCACTTTCTACTGTAAGTCAAAGTAATTCCAACATAGAAGATGCTCTTCAAGCATTTGATGGTAATAACTTTGAACATTTACCAAAAATGGTTAAATTACCCGTCATTTACGATAGAGTGGTTGATGGAGATACACAAATCGTCACATTAAATGGTCACGATATTCGTGTGCGACATTTAATGATTGATACTCCTGAGTCCGTCAAAGAAGGAACTTCTGTTCAACCTTTTGGCAAAGAATCATCTCAAAGGAACGACGAGTTATTGAGTCAGGCTGAAACACTCTATATGATGTTGGATGTTGGTCCAGCAACCGATCAATACAATCGTGTCTTAGCTTATATATACGCAGACAACATTTTAGTTGCCGAACAATTATTAAAGGAAGGCTTGGCAAGCGTTCGATATGTCAAAGCGCCTAATAATTCCTTTGAGGATGAATTTAAAGCCGCTCAACAACAGGCAATAGAAGCCGAATTAAATATTTGGAGTATTGAAAATTATGTTGAATCCAATGGGTATTTCAACCAAGTTGACTAAAGGAAGCGAGGAACAATAAATGTATAAGAAAATTGAAAAATTATTAATTGCTAACCGTGGTGAAATTGCCATAAGAATTATGCGTGCTTGTAAAGAAGTCGGGATAAGCACCGTTGCCATTTATTCTAAAGAGGACATCGGTGGTTTACACAGACAACGTGCCGATGAATCCTACTTAGTTGGTAAAGATCTAGGTCCAATAGAAGCCTATTTAGATATAGAAGGTATCATTAAACTTGCTAAAGAAAAGAACGTTGACGCCATTCATCCAGGTTATGGTTTCTTAAGTGAAAACATTGACTTCGCTAGACGCTGTGAGGAAGAAGGGATTATTTTTATTGGTCCTGAACTTGCCCACTTAGATATGTTTGGAAATAAAACACGTGCTCGTGAAACGGCTGTTTCAGCAGGTTTACCAGTTATTCCAGGGACTGATGGAGCGATTGATGACTTATCCCAAGCTGAAGCATTCGGAAAAGCGCATGGTTATCCTTTAATGATTAAGGCAGTAAGTGGTGGTGGTGGAAAAGGCATGCGTATTGTAAATAACGCAGACGAAATCGCCGAAGCATACCAAAGAGCTAAGTCAGAAGCGCGTACTTCTTTCGGAGATGACAGTATCTATGTCGAAAAATACGTTGCAAACCCTAAACATATAGAAGTACAAATTTTAGGTGATAAACACGGCAACGTCATTCATTTATATGAAAGAGATTGTTCGATTCAACGTCGACATCAAAAAGTGGTTGAAGTAGCACCATCATTTAATCTATCTGAGCAGATGCGTAAAAAACTCACAGATGCTTCTATTCAGTTAATGGAAAAAGTTGGCTATGTAAACGCGGGAACAGTCGAATTCCTTGTGTCTAATGACGAGTTTTACTTTATTGAAGTGAATCCACGTATCCAAGTAGAACATACAATTACAGAATTAGTAACAGGAATTGACATTATAAAAGCTCAAATAAAAATTGCAGAAGGCTTAGCTCTATTCTCTGATGAAATGGGAATTCCGCAACAAGAAGACATTCGCCTATTAGGTTACGCTATCCAAGGAAGAGTGACGTCCGAGGATCCATTAAATGACTTTTCCCCTGATTCTGGTCGCATCATTGGTTACCAATCACCAGGTGGTATTGGTGTAAGACTAGACGGTGGTGGTGCTTTTACAGGAGCTGAAATCACTCCGTATTACGATTCATTACTAGTAAAAATATCTACGTTTGCTTTACAGCCACGTTGGGCCATTGAAAAAATGGAACGCGCCTTAAGCGAAATGAAAATTAATGGAATCAAAACAAATATTAAGTTTTTACAGAATATCGTCTCTCATCCACGGTTTGTCGAAGGAAGTTACGATACAAGTTTCATCAATGATCATCCTGAATTATTTGAATTTATCCCATCACGTGATCGTGGAAATAAACTACTAAAATATATTGCGAATATTTCGGTAAATGGTTTCCCAGGTATCGGACAAACTGCCAAACCGTCTTTTGAGAAAAGAGAAATTCCTAGAATCAAAGGAACTAACCAAACGATTGCGATTCAATCTGGAGATAAACTAGGGCGTATCTTAGATTTACCAAAAGAGCCTAAAGCAAGCTTTAAACATCTTCTTGATACAAAAGGACCTGAAGCAGTAGCACAAGCCGTTCTAAAAGAGAGGAATGTGCTCTTAACAGACACGTCATTAAGAGATGCTCACCAATCGTCCCTTACTACTCGAGTGAGAACAACAGACATGTTAAAAATCGCTCCTTTTATGAATGAAAGCATGCGTGATTACTTCTCTCTTGAAATGTGGGGTGGGGCAACATTTGATGTCGCTTATAACTTCTTAAAAGAAAGCCCTTGGGATCGATTAGAACAATTAAGAAAAGCAATTCCAGATATACCTTTCCAAATGCTGCTTCGCGCTTCAAATGCGGTTGGCTATCAGAACTATCCGGATAATGTCGTTCGTAAATTTATTCAAACAAGTGCGCGTGAAGGGATTGATGTCTTCAGAATATTTGATTCATTGAACTGGTTAGAGTCGATGAAACTACCTATTGAAATCGCATTAAAAACTGGTAAATTTGTTGAAGGGACAATCTGTTATACAGGAGACATTACAGATCCACACCGATCTAAAGTTTATACGTTAGATTACTATGTACAATTAGCCAAAGAAATCGAACGTTTAGGGGTTCATTCTCTAGCAATAAAAGACATGTCTGGTGTCTTAAAGCCTGAAGCTGCTTTCCAATTGATTTCAGCTTTAAAATCTGAATTAAAGATTCCGTTACACTTACATACGCATGACACCAGTGGCAATGGCTTGTTAACCTATTCAAGAGCGATTGACGCGGGCGTCGATATCGTCGATACAGCTAATCAGTCTTTAGCTGGGCAAAATTCACAACCAAGTGATAACTCATTGTATTACGCACGCCAAGGCACACAACGTCAAGTTTTATTGAATTCAGAAGGCAATGATATGATTGCAGACTTCTGGAAGGTAACTAGAAAATATTATTCACCGTTTGAAACTGATTTAACTAACTCTTGGACGAAAGTATATGAGTATGAAATGCCTGGAGGACAGTACAGTAACTTAAGAATGCAAGCTCAGTCCATGGGCTTAGGTGAGCGATATCATGACGTGTTAGCGATGTATCGTCGAGTGAACTTCTTATTTGGTGATATTGTTAAAGTGACACCTTCTTCGAAAGTAGTCGGGGATATGGCTTTGTTTATGGTGCAAAACGAATTAGATGAAACAAGCGTGATTGAAAATGGAATGCAATTGGACTTCCCACAATCGGTCGTTTCTTTCTTCAAAGGAGAAATTGGTCAGCCAGCAGGTGGTATGAACACAGAGCTTCAGAAAGTGGTTCTTAAAGACGAAATTGCCTATACTGATCGTCCGGGTAACAGAATGGAAGCTTATGATTTCGATGAAGCCAAATCTGTGATTGGCAGTCGAATTTTTGAAGAAATTGATGAGAAATTGTTACTAAGTTATGCTTTATATCCAAAAGTCTTTACGGAGTTCCTTGATTTCGTCGCTGAAAGTGGCATGGTTGATATGTTAGATTCACCAACTTTCTTCTACGGTATGCGACCCCACGAAACAATTGCGGTTGACTTGGAACCAGGAAAAATGATGCTTGTAGAACTGACAAGTATTGGTTCTGTTAAAGAAAATGGGACTAGAACCGTCTTCTTTAATCTTAACGGTATGTCTCACTTCGTGGTTGTCCAAGACTTAAATGCGAAAGTAACGGTTGCCGTTAATAAAAAAACAGACAAACAAAATCCAAATCATGTGGGCGCTCAAATGCCGGGTACTGTATTCTCGATTGATGTAAAAGTCGGCGACTCAGTAAAACAAAACGATGTGTTAATTATTACTGAAGCGATGAAAATGGAGACTGCCATTCGCGCACCAAAAGATGGTACAATAAAAGCAATTCACTGCTCAACACAAGATATTGTTGCCGCTGGTGATTTACTAGTAGAATTTGAATAAGGATGACGAGGAGTATTGATGCATGAAAACAAAGCAATTTTGCAGTAGTCAATTAAGTAAGGTTTCTAAATTTGGTTTTTTCATCATATTACTGATGATTTTATCAGCATGTGGAACAGGTCAACAACAAACAGACAATGGTGAATCAGAAAATGTTTCTAACGAGCAGATAGAGTCAGATGTTTCTGACGAAAACACCTTGACAGATGAAGCGTCTGGAGAAACTATAACAATTCGTTCAATTGGAGATATTCTGATTCATGACACTGTGTATTATGATGCTGCAACAGAGAATGGTTATGATTTCTCCGACATGTTCGAGCCAGTTCGCGAATATATTGGCAATGCAGACATCACTACAGCAAACTTAGAAACATTGGCTGCCGCAAGCGAGCTAGGTATTTCGAACTATCCGTTATTCAATGCACCAGAAGAAATTATTGATGAGTTGAAAGACTTAGGTGTCGATATTGTAAATAATGCGACTAATCATACAATGGATTTTGGTGCTGCAGGTGCCCATGCATCAATAGATGCCTTACAAGCACGTGATATGATGTATGTCGGTAGTTATGACAGTTGGCAAGACTACAACACACCACGCATCATAGAAGTAAATGGGATTAAAGTAGGCTTTTTATCTTATTCATATGGAGCCAATGGTAATTACATTCCAGAAGATGAATCTTACTTATTAAGCTTAATCGATACAGAATTAATACCACTTGAAATTGAATTGTTAAACAGCCAAGTAGATGTATCAGTGGTTATGTTTCATAATGGAATTGATTCTGTTCTACCTACGGAAGATCAGTTAAGTGTGATGCAAATTGCTCGAGAGGCAGGCGCTAATTTCGTATTAGGTGGACACCCACATGTACTCCAACCGTTTGTTTACTATAACGAATCACAAGCAGGAGTCTTCTCACATGGAAACTTTTTATCTGGTCAGTATTTACTAGAAGAAAAGCTTGGTGGGATTGTCGAGTATACATTTAGAAAAACTGCTTCGGGCGAAGTTACATTAGATGGCATGCGTTTTATGCCAACCTATAACTTTGGTTTGCCAGAACAAGCGAATTATTTAGTGATTCCTTTAGCTGATGGTGCCGATTATGGTTTAGCTGATGCCGAGTATTTATATGACATGATTTCAGAAAGAATGAGCTATTTCACGAATAATGTGGAAATCGTCGAACATCTCGATTGATTATAAAAAAGAAATAAGTGAAAACCCCAAACTTAAAAGTGAGTTTGGGGTCTTTTTTGCGTATTTATAGATGGAGGTGTTTTTATGAAAAGAAATAAATCATTTATCGCTACGATTCTTTTGTTTTTAAGTTTAAGTTGCTCATATCAAAAAACTGTACAGGTGAATGCTCAAACAAACATTGTCGACCCATTTATAGTCACTCAATCTATTAATCAAGAAGTCATAGACAAAGATCAATGTTATAGCTTAATACGTACTCACGCAACGGCTGAAGATACCTCATCTGATGAATCCCAATTAATTTTAGCTGATATCGATTTGCTTCAAGAAAACATGGAAGCCACTAATCTATTCTATCAAAGCTTAAATGAAGAAATTTCCATATTAGAAAGCGCAGATGTCGACTCACTACTTTATGCAAATCAACAATTAGAACAAGTCATTGAGTTAATCTATTTTGATCTTTTTGAAAATGACCCTGAATTTCAATCACTCTCAGAAGAAGAACAACTACAACTAATCAGTCAACATGAAATAGTGATTGAATGGCAAACTTATATCAATCAACTTCAACAATTAATTAATGAAAAAGTCGTTGCTCGTGACGAACAAGAAACACTCTATTACCAATTGGCTTATGAATTAGAAAACCAAAGTCGCTTGCTAGAAGAAGAAAAATGGACGCAGTCTCAGTTAAATCAATGTTTACTTTATCCTTATTCGACGACCTTTCTATCGGTAGAACGCTTATTACTCAATGCTCAAAACAGTCAATTAGACAGTTTTTTATTAGAGCTAGACAGTTACTTACAAAAGCTGGTTCCAAATGCTTTTCGCAAAATAGCCTATTATGACATTTATCGTTTTTTTACCTTACCGTCTAACGATGAAACTCAAACGATTGAACTATTAAATAATAAAGAAGCAACCACTGTGGATGAAAGTGGCTTAGACAAATATAGTTACGCAAAAGAATTGAATCTCTATGATTTAGAGGTGTTGGGAAACTATGCTAAAAGCGCCTATCTTAAATATGCAAACATCGACGCCTTAACTGATCGGTATCTTGAAGCCTTGAACTTGAAAGAAGCTCAGTTCAATTATTTCTACAGTATTAACTTTGAAGTCTTTACTGAATTATCAACACAACTAGCAAATTATTTGAACGCCCATCAATTTATCGATACAAACAGTCTGGAGAAAATTCAAACTCTACACAATCGTTACCAAATAAAATTAGTTTTTTATGATGATGTGACACAAACTTGGAATGTCAATAGTACAGATACTTCTGGCTATTATTCTCTCTATCAAGATTTATCCCTAAGCAATGTTCAGGAGGTAGACTCTAAAACTGGAAATCCGATTGAAAGTGGCGCAGAGTCCTCATCAGCTACTCATGACAGTTCACAAGATCCAACGAATAACTCATCAGACAATCACTCTTCTTGGTCTTTTGATATATCTTTACCTGATGAAACCAATAGTCCGCCTAATAATAACAACGGACTCGATTATTTAAAAGATAAGTTAACCAATGGCCAATCATCCAATGTGAAGTCACCAGACTTACCAAAACCAAATGAGTTGTCTAAACAGTCAAATAACTCTCATTCAAAACCGTCTTCATCTTCATCAAAGCTTTCCTTACCCAATACGGGTGATACAACTCGTTGGACCTTAATAGGGAGTGTTTTATTGATTATTGGTTTGGTATTGCTGTTAATCAATCAAATCATCAAACGGAAACGACGAGAAAAACTTGAAGAAATTGAATTAGATTAAAGCTACCTATCCATTTGAACCACAATGTTTCGTCATCTGCTTTAATTTGAGGTATAATATGAACTATAACTAGATTAGTCATTTACTGGAGGTAAATAAATATGTCAGAAATTGAAATTTATTTAGAAGAAGTTAAAGCATTTGAAGCAATCACACCAATGGAAGCAGAAACGTTAATTGAAGCAAAGTCCGGTCACATTGTATATATTGGACGCGAAACCTGTCCTTATTGTCGCCGTTTCGTTGCAAAACTAAGTAAAATAGCTAAAGAAAAACACTTAACGATCCATTATGTACACGCTCAACATCCTGAATACACGCAAGAAATTCTCGCTTTCCGTAACAAATACGAGATTGCGTCAGTACCAGGTTTTCTTTATTCAGATGAAGTCGGTATTAAAGTGAAATGCGATAGCTCAATGACGCCAGAGGACATTTTAACTTTCGTTAACGCGTAACTCTAGCTAATCTTAACAGAGCTATTGATTATCAATCTATTAAGTATGGGAGGCAACTCTATGAAAAAAACTCTTTTAGCTTTTGCTTTAATCAGTATCTTAGTATTAACTGGCTGTACAACGAACGAAGCTAATATAGCTGAAACGACTGCTGATTCATTTAATGAAACACCGGTAATTACCGAAGAAGTGATAGAAGAAAGCCAAATAACCCCCGTCATTTCTTCGAGCGAATCAGAAGCAACATCACAAGCAGAATTGTCTGTAGATGAGGTAACTAGTGAGAGCAGTTCATCAGAAAGTAGCGAAGAGATAAACGAAGAAGAAATAACACTTGTAGAAGAAGTTACGCATGATGATTCCCTTGAACTTGACATCGTCCCAATTCCTGAAGGGCTTTATACGAATTATGAATTAGAAGGCCAACTGATAGAGGATGAACGTATTGACAGTGCAATCAATGCTGTCGTGACTTACTTAAAAGAGAATAATCATTATTTTGATTCAGCAGAATATCATTTTAAAATTGTTCAATTAGCAAATGATGATTTGATTGAACTGACGATTGCAGAACAATATTCAGACGGAGAAATCATCAGAGGTGTCTTTGATTATAATCTTGCAGAGCGCAGCATCGAAAAGGTTCACAAGTAATCGCATAACTGTAACAACCGATAAATTAACCAATTTTTAGAATAGAAGGCTTTCATTAAAATTGAAGGTTGACAATCGATTTAATCTAGCATACTATTAATCACAAGTTAATATTCAATCGTGGATTAGGAGAGTAAGTAGTATAACATTCCAAGCGAGATAGAGTTGCTGAGAGTCTATCAATGTTATACTACCCAAACGCACCTAGGAGATAAAAGAGTGAAAGCAACTGTTGTTAGCTCTTTTCGCATTATGGCGTTACATAATAAGTGAATTGCTTTTTAGAGCAATTAATTAGAGTGGTACCGCGGATATTTCGTCTCTATTTCCCAAGGAATGGGAAATAGAGGCTTTTTTATTGCAATTATTCAGATTGTTCAACGTATTCAGTGCATTTAAACAGTGTTATATAGAAAGGAACATGTAATATGGAAATTATTCAAGAATACTTACCCTTGTTTATGAGAGGGGCACAGTACACCTTACTGTTATCATTTACAGTCGTTGTTTTATCACTACCTTTTGGAGCTTTACTTGCCTTAGCAAGAATTTCATCTAATAAAGTCCTTAGTTCATTAGCGCGCGTCTATACAGAAATTATTCGAGGTACACCCTTACTTGTACAAGTTTACTTAGTTTACTTTGGCTTACCAATGCTTGGAATCTACCTAGATGACTTCCCATCAGCGGTACTAGCTGTTACGATCAACTCAGTCGCTTACATGAGTGAAATTATGCGTTCTGGTATTCAATCCGTTGATAACGGTCAAGCAGAAGCAGCGCGTGCATTAGGCTTACCAAAATGGGTAACCTTTAGAAAAGTCATTATGCCACAAGCCGTCAAAAATATTTTACCGGCCATTGGTAATGAGTTTGCAGTCTTAATTAAAGAAACGTCGATCGTTTCCGTCTTAGGAATCAAAGATTTGATGTTTGCCTCAGACACAGTCCGTGGCGCAACCTACACGACATTCACGCCATTATTATTCACGGCTCTCGTTTACTTCGTGATGGTATTTACAATTTCAACCCTAATGAACTTGCTAGAGAGAAAACTCGCTAAAGCAGATCGTTAAACACCACCTCCTCTTTGATAAAAAGAGGTTTTTTTACAAAAGAGGGCAAAACGTCCGACGGTCATAAAAGAACAGCTTGCAACTTAAATAAATGGGCAAAAGGCAATTGCTCTTGCAAGAAGTCTGCTGACAGTCTAGAATAGAATGAACATTAAAATTTCGTGAGAAGGGTGAACTATGACATTATTAGATAATCGTTTTAATAGAAATGTCCATAAAATTGCAACTTCTGCAATTCGTGATTTTGACCAGAAGGTTTCCTCAGTAGAAGGAATCATAAAATTAACCTTAGGCGAACCAGATTTCGCAACACCTGAGCATGTTAAGCAAGCAGGGATTGAAGCCATTCAGAATAATCGCACGACTTATGCTCCAACTCCTGGCATTCCTGAATTACTCCAGGCTGCGGCTCGTTTTATGGAAAACAAATACGATTTGCATTACGACCAAGATGAAGTAATCGCAACAATTGGCGCGACTGAGGCTTTATCAACAGCCTTGCAGACTGTTTTAAATCCGGGTGATAAAGTTCTCGTTCCAAACCCAATGTTTTCACTCTATGAATCAATGATTCTAGTCAACGGTGGCGAACCCGTTCATATCAACACAGCTGATAATGGTTTTGTGCTTGCTCCTGAAATGATTGAAGAAGCCTTAGAGACACATGGTGAGAACGTTAAAGCGATTATTCTAAACTATCCAACAAATCCTACAGGGGTGATGTGGACTGAAGAAGACGCCAAAAAAATAGCAGATGTCCTAAGAGGCAAACCTATATTTGTTATCAGTGACGAGATTTATAGTGAATTAGTCTTTGATAGACCTCATGTTTCGATTGCAAGTTATTTGCGTGAACAAACGTTTGTGATTAATGGCGTCTCTAAGTCACATTCCATGACCGGTTGGAGGCTTGGTTTACTGTTTGCGCCACGTCAAATCATGAAAGAAGCAGTCAAAGTGCATCAGAATATGGTGACTTGTGCGACAACAATTTCCCAAGTGGCTGCTACTGAAGCCTTAGTCAACGGCGCAGATGATGCTGTCCCAATGAGAGAAGAATATATTAAGCGACGTGACTTTATCTATGAAGCGATGACAGATTTAGGTTTTAAAATCATTAAACCTAGTGGAGCTTTTTATATTTTTGCAGAGATTCCTGCTGATTTAGATCAAGATAGTTTCCAATTTTGTCTGGATTTAGCCTTAAATAACGCGGTGGCCTTTATTCCTGGTAATGCTTTCGGCATCGGTGGGGAAAATTATGTCCGTTTGAGTTACGCTGCCAGTATGGCTAATCTCCAAGAAGCGATGACACGTCTAAAACAATATGTAGATACTCAAAGAGCTTAAATAAAGAACGACCTGCTCTCTCATAACTACTATGAGAGAGCAGGTCGTTCTTTATTAGTTTTCAAGTCTTGCTGGATTGATTGTTTTCATCATCCATACGACATCATGCCATTGATCAAATTTATAGCCAATATTAGGAATCTGTCCAGCTTTTGTAAAACCACGTCTTTCAAAGAATAATAAACTGTTCGTATTAGAAGCTGTAATACAAGAAATCAATTGGACAATGCCTCGTTTTTTTAATATTTCCTCCATCTTTTGGTATAGCTGACTCCCCACGCCTAAACCTTTAGCCGATTCATCGATATACAGACTCATTTCACAGGAGTATTCATAAGCTTTTCGAGGAGAAAAGGGGACAGAATAAGCATAGCCAACAATTTGCTTGTCAATTGTAGCAACTAAGAAAGGATAGTTGCTTGAATAATTAATAATCCGTTGAGCCATCTCATCCTCAGAGGGAACTTCAATTTCAAAACTAATCGCAGTATTCAAAACATAAGGGCGATAAATGGCTAGAATTTCTTCTGCATCTTCAATTTGTGCATTTTTCACGTGAATTTCTTTCATAAAGCACTCCAATCAAAAAAAGTTATAAATAAATAATAGTACAGAAAAGATTGTTTTACAAACAATGAAAGCGTTGTTATAATTTAATTTTTTTAAGACTAAAAAAATAGTCCTTTACAAATCTTTGTGAAGGAGGTAACATGTAGTTGTAATCAAAACAACGCAAATACAGGGAGGACATTAAAATGGTTGAAACTGTTGTTAACACTCAAGAAGTTAATGCTGTAGAAACAATTAGTACATTAGTAGAAAAAGGGCAAGGGGCTTTAAAAGAGTTTATTATGCTCAATCAATCACAAATTGATTATATCGTTTCTAAAGCATCGGTTGCTGCACTTGATGCTCACGGAATTTTAGCAAAACATGCTGTAGAAGAAACAGGTCGAGGCGTTTTTGAAGACAAGGCAACGAAAAACTTATTCGCTTGTGAGCATGTAACAAATCACATGCGTCATTTAAAAACAGTCGGTGTCATCGAAGACAATGAAGTAACAGGTCTTACATTGATCGCGGAACCCGTAGGGGTCGTAGCTGGTATTACACCTGTTACAAACCCAACATCAACTGCCATCTTTAAATCATTAATTGCCTTAAAAACACGTAACCCTATCATATTCGCATTCCACCCAGGAGCGCAAGAAAGTTCTGCTCATGCAGCAAGAGTTGTTTATGAAGCAGCTGTTAAAGCGGGGGCACCTGAAAATTGTATTCAGTGGGTCGAACAACCATCAATGGAAATGACAGCTGCCTTAATGAACAACGACGGCATTGCAACGATCCTTGCTACAGGTGGTAACAGCATGGTTAAAGCTGCTTACTCATGTGGTAAGCCAGCCTTAGGTGTGGGTGCAGGTAATGTGCCAGCATATGTTGAAAAATCTGCAGACGTTCAACAAGCAGCACACGATATTGTGATGAGTAAAGCATTTGATAACGGTATGGTCTGTGCGTCTGAACAAGCAGCGATTATTGATAAAGAAATTTACGACGAGTTCGTTAACGAATTAAAATCTTACCATGTATACTTTGTAAACAAAAAGGAAAAAGCACTATTAGAAGAATTCTGTTTCGGAGCTAAAGCCAATAGTAAAAACTGTGCAAACGCAAGTTTAAATAGCGCAATTGTTGGTAAGCCAGTTCAATGGATTGCGGAACAAGCTGGTTTCACTGTTCCTGACAACGCCTCAATTATAGCAGCTGAAGTAAGTGGCGTTGGTGAACATGAGCCATTGACACGTGAAAAACTTTCTCCAATTTTAGCAGTAATGAAAGCTGAGAATACTGAAGACGGTTTAACAAAAGCCTCTCAAATGGTGGAATTTAACGGTTTAGGTCACTCTGCAGCGATCCATACTCGCGATGCTGACTTAAGTAAAGAATTTGGACGCCGTGTTAAAGCGATTCGTGTCATTTGGAATGCACCATCAACCTTTGGTGGTATCGGAGATGTTTATAACGCCTTTATCCCATCATTAACATTAGGATGTGGATCATACGGTAAAAACTCTGTCGGGGATAATGTAAGTGCGATGAACTTACTTAATATCAAAAAAGTGGGGAGACGTCGAAACAATATGCAATGGTTTAAAGTACCTTCAAAAATCTATTTTGAGCGCGATTCAATTCAATACTTACGTTCAATGAAAGATGTAGAACGCGTCATGATTATCGCAGATAAATCGATCACAAAATTAGGTTTTGTAAACCGAGTAATCGATCAATTAAATCTACGTAGTAACCCAGTTACTTATCAAGTCTTTGATGCGGTTGAACCCGATCCAGATATTACAACAGTTGAAAAAGGTGCAGAACAATTACGTCTCTTCCAACCAGATACCATCATTGCAATTGGTGGGGGATCAGTAATGGATGCGGCTAAAGTAATGTGGTTATTCTATGAGCAACCTGAAGTTGACTTTAAAGACCTAGTACAGAAATTCATGGATATCCGTAAGCGTGCCTTCCGCTTCCCAGAATTAGGCGAAAAAGCTAAGTATGTTGGTATTCCAACAACATCAGGTACGGGGGCAGAAGTGACACCATTCGCAGTTATTTCTGACAAGAAAAACAACCGTAAGTACCCATTAGCGGACTATGCTTTGACACCAACCATCGCAATCATTGACCCAGCATTAGTCGAAACAGTGCCTGGTTTCGTCGCAGCTGATACAGGGATGGACGTCTTAACTCATGCGGTTGAAGCTTATACTTCATGTTTAGCTAATGACTATACTGACGGTTTAGCCTTACAGGCCATTAAATTAGTCTTTGAATACTTAGAAAAATCAGTTATCTTGTCAGATTCTGAAGCACGTGAAAAAGTCCATAACGCTTCAACAATGGCTGGTATGGCTTTCGCCAATGCATTCTTAGGAATGTCTCACTCAATGGCTCATAAAATTGGGGGAATCTTCCATACCGTTCACGGCCGTACCAATGCGATTTTATTACCCTATGTCATCCGTTACAATGGAACAAGACCGTCAAAAACATCAACTTGGCCTAAATATAACAAATTTGTTGCTGACGTGAGATTCCAAGATATTGCAAGAACGTTAGGTTTACCAGCAGCAACACCTGAAGAAGCTGTGAATTCTTTTGCAGAAGCAGTCTTCGACTTAGGTGAACGCGTTGGAATCAAAATGAACTTTAAAGATCAAGGTGTTGACGAAAAAGAATGGTTAGCAAGTGCTGAAGAAATAGCTTTATTAGCTTACGAAGACCAATGTTCACCAGCAAACCCTCGTTTACCTTTAGTAAAAGATATGCAAGAAATTTTAGAAGATGCTTACTACGGTTATAGAGACCAACCGGGACGTATCAAGTAGTTATATCAAGAACAATCAGCCTAATGAATGATTGTTTATCGTCAGCTATCTTCTCAAAGCCATCACTGGACTTCTTCCAATGATGGCTTTTTAGTTATATCAAGAATTTATGTGATTTATCTAATCTCGATTATTAATGAAAATAAATCATCCTATAGGAATGAACTATATTCACCTATCAATTATAATTCATATCCTTTGTATGCCTTTGCAAGTGTCCATTATAATAGGGGAGAAGAATAGGAAGGAGATTTTTATGCTTAATCAAAGAAAACTTGGCGGCTTGTTTTTAGCGCTCGCACTTTTATTCTCAGTGTTCCCGCAGCAAATACTTTATGCAGAAACCGTGAATGAGACAGATACAACTGACTATACTGTCATTGCCGAGCAATTGAAACAGTTTTCGACGGAACTGAGACCCTTAGTACTTGCAGAAGAGGACAATATCATTTTTTCACCATTTTCTTACTATCTGGCTCTATTGTTACTTGAGCCCGGTGTAAGCGGTGAGCAGAAAGAACTTTTAGACACAGTTCTTTTACCAGATGACTTAGACCGTGACGAATATTTTTCAATTCTTGAAAGCTTTCTAAATGAATCGATGACAAAAGAACACGTAGCCTTTCAAACACAAACCTATCTGTTAGGTGGTTTGGATAAAACATGGTCTGATGATTTCCAAACAAGTGTCAAGGACTTGGCAACAGTTTTAAAACTAGTAGATTTTAAGGTTCCAGCAACTTACGAAGCGCTCAATGGAGATATCGCTGAATTTACTAAGGGTTTAATCGATCCCTTTTATAGCGACGAACGCATCAGCGAATTAACCCAAATAGATCAACTTCATTTACTTGTCTTAAATATGCTTTATTTCAAAGGTGAGTGGAAAGCGACGTTCAACGAAACATTAACTAGTCAAGAAAGCTTCTATGGCAAGTCAGAAGAAAGTACAGTTGACATGATGGCGCAAACGAAACAGTTCAATTATCTAGAAACAGAGGACTTTCAAGCCCTTCAGATGAAATATACAAATGGCGCTGATTTTTTAATTGTACTACCAAAAGAAACTGATGAGCCTTTAACTAATGAAATGATGTGGCAATACTATGATAAAGCTCTGGGTGAAGCAAATAACTGGAAAAAAACTAAAGTTCAACTTGCTTTGCCTAAATGGCAAGAGAGTGCGTCACTTGATTTAACAAAATCACTTGATTTATTAGGCTTAGAAAGTTTCAAAGATGAATTAACCGCTACAAGTTATTTCTCTGAAGAAGCCGATATTTTCTTAAGTCAAATTTCGCAACGTGTTGAGTTTAAATTAGACGAAATAGGAACCGAAGCAGCGGCAGTAACAGAAATCATCATGGAAACGACTTCTGCTAATATCGATGAAGAAGAGCCAATTGAAATGATTGTCAATCGACCATTTATTTACCGTATCGCTTTTTCTGATTTCTCATTATTTGAAGGTGTTGTCCAAAACTTAAATCATTAACACTTAATCGTTAACCACACAAAACAAATAACACTTTATGATATAACTAAACAAACAACTTATCAGAGGCGCCTCTTGTTGATGTTTTAAACTGGATGTTCTTCTGGTTTTCTATATGTTATAATCAATTTTTATTACGATTTTTTTGTAAATAATATTCTCAAAAGAATTGTATTTTATTAATGGGAAGACTATAATTCTTTCAGAACTAATTGAGTCAAAAACCATTAGTTGGGTTGATTATTACAACCTAATATATTTAGTCAGGAGCATATTGAATGACAGAGCGGCTGTTTAGAAAGATGTCGGTGCCTCAAATTATTGTGAGTGTCTACGTGTTTCTTATTTTTATTGGTGGCTTTTTATTATCACTACCCATCGCTTCCGCTACGGGAACATGGACCAGTTTTATAGATGCCTTATTTACTGCAACATCTGCGGTTTGTGTAACGGGGCAAGTAACACTGAACACTGCGACACATTGGAGTCCCTTTGGAAAAACCATTATTATTCTATTAATTGAGATTGGTGGCTTAGGCTTTATCACTATTTGGATGATTTTCTTTATGATGCGGGGCTTGAAAGCTAATATCAAACAAAGGAACGTTTTATTGGAGTCATTAAACTTATCGGCTGATTTCGAAGTAAAAGAAATTGTGTTTTATATTGTTAAATTTACACTCCTTGCACAATTAATCGGTGCCTTTCTATTAAGTTGGGCCTTTATCCCTCGTTTAGGATGGTTAACTGGTAGCTTATACGCATTATTCCATAGTATTTCAGCTTTTAATAACGCGGGCTTCGACTTATTTGGAGATAGTCTAATAGGCTTTCAAGACAATAGTTTTGTACTATTAGTCGTTGCAACTTTAATTATTGCTGGAGGATTAGGTTTTCTGGTTTGGCGAGATTTATTGACTTATTATCGCAACCGTCGCTTGCTTAGATATACAAAACTAACACTGATTGGAACATCGGCTTTGATTGTAATTGGCTTTGTGTTATTTGCTATATCCGAAACCAAGCAAGGAACTTTTAAGCACTTGAGTTTCGGTGATTCACTCAGTAACTTATTGTTCCTGAGCGTTACTCCCAGAACTGCTGGTTATGCGAATGTCGATTATAGTCAATTGTCACATTTAGGCATTTTTACCACCTTATTGTTAATGTTTATCGGAGGATCCTCCGGATCAATTGCAGGCGGTGTTAAAGTCTCCACCATGATTATTGCAATAATGTTTCTCGTTCGGTATTTTTCTAGGAAACCTTTTACCATATTATCTCGAACCATTAAAATTGCGACGATTCGACGAGCACTCTTTATTATTGCGAGTGCCTTATTGATGATGATGACTGCAACGGTTTTACTATTGATGACAGAAACACTCCCTCCCGGGGTAGGAATTGAATATGTCTTAATGGAAGTTATTTCATGTATGAGTACGGTCGGCTTAACAATGGGCTTAACACCTGATTTAACCTTAGCCGGCAAGTCCATCCTTGTTGTTTTAATGTTAATGGGTCGTGTGGGCTTGATGACTTTCTTATGGTCAATTGGTCATCAAAAAAATCAAAGTCAAATTAATTACCCTGAAATGAACATCATGATTGGTTAGGAGAGTACAATGAAAAAGAAAATTTATGCTGTATTAGGACTCGGTCTATTTGGCGCCTCTTTAGCTCGTACATTAGCTAAAGAAGGTCAAGACGTTATTGCAATCGATAAGAATATGAATCACGTTGAAGAAGTGGCTGATGTCGTAGACAGTAGTATCCAAGCAGACTTTACTAAATTAGATCAATTGAAAGAATCAGGCGTTGGTGCAAGTGATGTGGCCGTTGTCGCGACTTCACAGCAATTAGAAGATACAATCGTTGCCATTCTAAACTTAAAAGAATTGCAAGTGCCGCATATTATCGTCAAATCAAAAAGCCGAGCCTACGAAGATGTTTTACTGAAAGTTGGCGCAGACCGCGTCATTCTTCCAGAAATCGATACAGGAATTAGAATCGGTAAGGAGCTAGCTAGTCGTCATGTTAATGACCTTGTTGATTTAGGCAGTCGAAACCATATTAGTGCTTTTCCAGTTAAAGATGAATGGGTAGGGAAGGATTTAGCAACCATTAATTTCCGTTCTTTATATGGTATCAATATTATTGCGGTCAAAAGCTTAAACGAACCTTATAAAGTTGATTTAGATGGCGATTACCAATTACAGGCCCATGATGAATTACTGGGTATTTCCAGTGATGATACGTTAAAACAACTATTTAAAGATAAGTAATCGATTCATCATATAAGTTTAGGAGAGAGTGATAAATGAAAACACGAATTGTTAATAAAGAAGCATTCAAAGTAGCTGGCATCAAAGGGGATGGAATCCAAACCCATGAATGCTCCTCTATCTGGGATAAACTATACGAGTATGGCTCATTTATTGAACTAGAACTTCTTGGTAATGGACAGAGTATGGGATTATGTTATGGCGACACGCTCGACGATACCATTAATTATATGGCAGCCTATAATGTATCTAACGAAAATTTAGCTAAAGCACAAGCAATGGGGCTAGAACTGTTGGATGTGAACTCGGCAGTGTATTTCGTTGCCACATTAAAAGGTTCAGTACCTCAAAGTATTAAAAACGGCTGGCGTTATATTATGGAAGAATACTTCCCAGTCTACGGCTATGAACACGCAGGCAGCCCTGATTTTGAACTCTATAGCCAAGGAAACATGACAAGCGATGATTATGTAATGGAACTGTGGGTTCCTTTTACTAAAAGCAGTCAATCGATCACTTAATCCAAGAATAATGCCATGTTAAAATCTCTTGTCACAATAGTTGATGAGGGATTTTTTTGTACAAATTCCGTTCCGATCATGAAATAAGCCTCCTTTATACTAGGTATTTGCTAGCAAAAACATAGCTCAACTCTAAAGATAATGTCACAAAATGTGACATCACATCATAAAAAAGCAGAAATAATGTTTATTTTAAGTTAAATCAGTTGTTTTTCTAATAAAACTCTAATATAATTCTTGTTAAACCTTTAGAAAGTGAAGTGATTCGATGGATATTGAACGCATTTTTAAGAATATAGAAGAAACATATGCCGAAAGTCAGCACATTTTTCGGCATTTACATCAACATCCCGAATTATCATTTCAAGAAGTGGACACACGAGCTTTTATTATTGAACAGCTACGCGATTATGGCTACCAAGATATTAAACAAAACGTCGGTGGTGGTGGAGTCATTACGCGTTTAGAAAGTGGTCGCCCTGGTCCAACGATCGCTTTTCGAGCCGATATAGATGCACTAGCAATTACTGAAGCGACAAATTTATCTTATCAATCAGTTAATCCAGGTGTTATGCATGCTTGTGGACATGATGCGCATACGACGATTCTATTGTCCGCTGCTAAACACCTATTGACTTGTCGTGATCAATTGACGGGAACGATTGTCTTTATTTTCCAACATGCTGAAGAGATGCATCCTGGGGGTGCTAGAGGCATTATGGAATCTGGAGAATTAGATGACGTTGATTTTATTTATGGCATCCATACTAAAGGCGATAGACCTTACGACGGCACAATTGAATGCAGACCTGGCTTTGCGATGGCTGCTTCTGATTCTTTCACAATCAAAGTCCAAGGAAAAGGAGGGCACGCAGCGACTCCTCATTTAACGGTTGATTCGACTGTCGTGGCTGCTTTTATTATTCAACAACTACAAACGTTAGTTAGTCGACATAAAAACCCAATGGATTCCGGCGTCATAACGATTGCGACATTCCACTCTGGTCAACAAGTAGGTAACATCATAGCACATTCAGCAAAAATGATGGGAACCATGCGAACATTTAATGCAAAGTTAAGGACACAATTAAAACATCGTATTCAAACAATGGTCGATCAAATCTGTCAAGCTCATGGCGCTCAAGGTGAAGTCGAATTCTCTAATGGCTATCCCGCCTTGTTTAATCACCATGAACAAACTGAATTGATTCGCCAGTTATTTACTAACCAACTAAAGAATAATCGCGTCATCCAAACTGGACCACGAATGGGCGGTGAAGATTTTGCCTATTATTTACAGAAAATTCCAGGCTCTTTCTATTATATTCGTGCCGGCATCACTAATGGTCGAAATTTCCCGCATCATCACCCAAAATTCCAATTGGACGAACGTTGCTTAATAGATGGAGCGAAATCGATTATAACCATTGTTAATCATTACAGCGCGGTAAAAGACAGCAAAGAGAAAGAAGGGAAGAGTCATGCGAAGCGATTGGCTAAATGATGCGCAATGGATTGAAGCGGATGTTATTCGAATGCGTCGCCACCTTCACCAGCATCCCGAATTATCTTTCCAAGAGGAAGAAACCTCAATTTACATTTATAATAAGCTCGTTTCCTATGGTCTGACAGATATCCAACGTAACGTCGGTAATGGTTATGGTATTGTCGCAACTATTCAAGGTCAAACAGGAGAAGGGCCAGTGATAGCTTTAAGAGCAGACATGGATGCCTTACCAGTTGAAGAGGAAGCAGATTATTCATTTCCTTCAAAGAAATCAGGTATCATGCATGCTTGTGGTCACGATGGTCATACAGCTATTCTGCTAGGCGTTGCGCACTTAGTTCAAAGAAAAAGAGCGGAATTTCGTGGCACTGTGATGTTTATATTTCAACATGGCGAGGAAGTGAAGCCAGGTGGTGCTAAAAGTATCATAGCCACCGGCCTCTTAGATAATGTCGATGAGATTTATGGCCTTCATGTCGATCCACAACTAACTGTTGGTCAAATGAGTTACTCAATGGACTATGGTTCTGCCGCTTCAGATACAATCAAGATAGATGTTCAAGGCAAGAGTGGTCATGCCTCGCGCCCACAAGAAGCCATCGATGCGATTATTATCGCCTCTGAAATCATTACTAACTTACAAACTTTAGTTAGTCGCACTGTCGATCCGTTTAAACCAGCTGTATTAACCTTTGGTAGCGTTCAAGCCGGTGGAACAGCTAAGAACATCATTGCAGATCAAGCCTTGATACACGGTACAATTAGGACGTTTTCAGAAGAGGTTCGCTTACATTTAAAACGTAAACTAATCCAAATGACTGAAGCAATTGTTGGCATGAATGATGGCGAAGTTGTGATCACTTACCAAGATGGCTATCCGGCTTTACTTAACACAGCCGAACTTGTCAAAGAATCAGTTAAAGTTATAAAGAATAAGCAAGTTTTTGACCGTGTCTTTGAATTAAGTCCTACTTTAATCGGAGAAGACTTTGCTTACTACTTACAAGATATTCCAGGTGCTTTTTTTCATTTAGGTATCAGCGATAAAGGGAGTAAGAATAACTATCCCTTACACCACCCGAAGTTTTCTATGAATGAAGGGTGTTTATTAAAAGGGGTTCAACTTTTCTTGGCAATTTTACTGAATAAACTAGAAGAAGCTTAACTCAACAGGCAAGTCTTCCATTGTAAGACAGAATAGATAAACTCTGAAATCCTTTATCATACTTTAGAAAGTATTGATAGTAAACTATAACCATAATACCGATGACACTATTGGCTAATTGCACTAAAACTGCTTATTCTAAAGAGTCTCTTATAGATTAGGTTTAGCAAAATACTCACTATTTGACAGACTATTCTAACGAATCATATGATTTTACTTTTAACTAGAGAAGACGTAAACTAGTTATCAATCAACTTAATAAGGAGGATGATCAATTTGTCACAGACAGTCTATACGAATTATTGGGTCAATCGTCGAGCGAATCTAAAGAAAGAACACGGAAGTTACCTTACTGAAGAAGAAGCGTTACAAGGAATCAAAATCTGGTGGGAAATCCATAAAGAAAAACATCATGATGTCCAACAAACGCGCACTAATTCCGGTGCCTTAGAAATTACCTATGGTGATGAGAACTATTTTTACCGAATTGAAAAAAGAGAAATCACTGATAAGTTACCTTCTCGGAAGTATAAATTGAGGTCTAAAGGGGAAATCGAATCATTACGATTTAAACACCGCTTAAACGACGAAAGTTTCTTTTATGAAGAATTAGCTGAGCCTTACCGCGACCGACTAATGGTAGTGATGGCAGATGCCCAGAAATTACGTGAATACGTTTATGATGAAAAGGGTCGTCCTATTAAAAAATATGTATAATATAAATTAACGCCACACGCGAAGAAAGGCAATTTTCTTCGCGTGTGGCGTTTGCTTCATTATTGATTAAATTTAACTGTTCAAAAAGATATTAGTGTAAACTGCCACCGATAATTCTATCATCTACTTGATTATGATAAGAAACGATCGTGGCTAAGGCAATTTCTAAACCTTCTACAATCATATCCAGACTCATTGAAGGCGCAGGTCTCTTAAGTGTCTGTTCCGGTAAATATGGCACATGTATAAAGCCACTTTGTATATTAGGGTATTGTTTTTGACATAGATACAATGTTTGATACATGATGTGATTACAAACGAAGGTGCCTGCTGAATTGGATACACTGGCAGGAATCGTATGTTCATTCAAGGATTCAACGATAGCTTTAATTGGTAACTGGCTAAAATACGCTGCTTGTCCATCGGCTTTTATTATCCGATCAATAGGCTGTTGCCCGGCATTATCTGGAATACGTGCATCATCCAAATTGATGGCGACTCGTTCTGGTGTTATGCCAAATCGTCCACCAGCTTGCCCAATATGAACTACGATATCAGGAAATTCCTGTTCAATCACCTTTGCCACAACATCGGCTGATTGATTGAAAACAGTCGGGATTTCTAGTTTGATTATTTCTGCATCATTAATTGTATCTTTGAGCAAATGAACGGCTTCTAATGCAGGGTTTTTAGTGTCCTGACCAAAGGGATTAAAAGCGGTAACGAGTAGCTTCAACATGTTATGACCTCCAAAATAGGGAATGATAGATAAATATTGCTATAAATTTTCAGTATTATATAATGAAAAGGTATAATAATACCGATTATATCACACGTATACATTTGTGAAAAATTTAGTACTTTTAAAAACTAGAGAGTAGGTCATCAATGTTTGAACAATGGGTTGCAATGGAAGATTTTTTTTATTCATCAATGATTATTGAAATTGCGATAGCAGTAGTATTTGGTATTGTTGCGATTGCTACGATTTTTAATTTAAAGAATAAACGGTCGCGTATTTTATTTGGTATCAGTGGCTTGATCGTGGCAGTTATGGCTGCCTTGATATTTACTGGTTTAAATAAGCATCAAGACTTTATAGATAAGACACGCTTTGAGAATGCAGCAGTTAGACGATACACCGTTGCACCTTTCAATAAATTTCGTTACTCTAATACCGAGACCTCCATTTATAGAGTCGGTTATATGGTCGAAACGTTTAAGGATATTGGACTATACAACGCCTTTCCAATCGACCAAGAAATTGAGTATTTGGGAAGTGACAATAGCTTTATGTATTTTCAGATTGCTAGTACGACCGTATATGCTAATCCTCGTTATGTTGAGTTTACCGATGAAGTGGACAAAGCCAAACGTGTGGGCATTCAATTTTCTTTAATTGAACCAGAATTTGAAGAACTTGGTTTCTTCTTAGAGTCAAATGAATTCTTTGAACAGTATCTCGTTCCCAAGACTTTAGAAGACAAGGTCGTTGATCCTAAAGTCGCTGATAAGGCCGTTTATCAGCATACTGAAGATACAATAGCCGGTTGGGTTGTTCACTAATATCAATGCAGTAAAATAACAATCGAAGAAGGTGAAGTATATGTTTGGATTTTTAACAATGGCTTGTTTGATGGTAGGGATGGCATTCGCAGTCATCTATTTAAAAGAACCAAGAACTTTATGGTTAGGTAGTAGTTTCCTGGCAATGGTCATGACTTTAGGTATCACACTTGCCACTTTCTTAATTACGCGAGGGCAGGTGACGCCTGTGCTGATCCTTGCCATAATAGTTGGTCTATTACTGTTTTTTCTACCAACCTTTATCATCATCGTATTCTTATCCAGTGGAGTAACAGTTATCCGACGAGAAGGTTTACGTTTAACCAACATATTGGCCTTTGGTGCCGGATTAATGACGATTGCTTACTTAACCATTTGGCCATGGGTAGGGGATATGACCCAGCATAATGTGATGAGTATTCTTTATGCCTATATTTCGTCTCTAGCGCTTTATTTTATTGTTCTGCTAAATTTATATACTCTAACGACCGCCTTGAACCTAATTCATTTCAATATACCTCAGTTAGATTATTTAGTGGTCTTAGGTGCAGGTTTAAACGGTGATAAAGTAACGCCATTATTAGCAAGTCGTATCGACAAAGCCATTCAGTTATATCATCGACAACCATCTGTTCAATTAATTATGACCGGCGGCCAAGGGGATGATGAGTTAATAGCTGAAGGCTTAGCGATGGCAAACTATGCTTTGGCCAAAGACCTTCCGTCAGAAGCAGTTATTATTGAAGACCGAGCGGTAAACACCGAAGAAAACATTGCCTTCTCCCAGCAGTTAATGACTAAGGAAAAGGCTAAATTTGCGGTAGTTAGTAACAACTATCATGTATTTAGAGCGTTATTACTTGCTAGAGAACAAGGCTTAAAATGTATCGGTTTCGGTGCAAAAACGAAATGGTATTTTGCGATTAACGCCTTTATACGCGAATTCATTGGTTACCTCTATTTAAAACGGAAATTTCATTTAATAGTTATCACCATCTTTACGATAGGCTTTACGTTATTACAAGCCTTAATTATTTATATCAACCAATACATAGATTAGTGTTTATCTAAACAGTTGCTTAACCTTTTTAATATGGTTAATGGCGACTGTTTTTTAATATGTTGATTAAGTTTATTAGCTGTTTATTAACATATAGGTTAAAATATAATGAAACCGATAGAAAAGGAGAATTACATGACATTTAAATTGCTCGAAACAAAACAGTTACACGATATTCAATCAGAAGGTCGCATTTATGAGCATGAAGAAACAGGGGCTAAAGTATTACGTTTAGCCAATGACGATCCAAATAAGGCCTTTACCATTGCATTCAAAACGCCGGCATATAGCGATAACGGCATTGCACATATTCTTGAACATTCTGTTTTAAATGGTTCGAAGAAGTATCCATCTAAAGAACCATTTGTTGAACTAATTAAAGGTTCTTTGAACACCTTCGTCAACGCAATGACTTTTTCTGATAAAACAATTTATCCAGTCGCATCCACAAATCAACAAGACTTTGAAAACTTAATGGGAGTTTATCTTGATGCGGTTTTCCAACCAAACTTCCGAGAGAACCCTCAAATTCTTGAGCAAGAGGGCTGGCATTATCATTTAGAATCAGCTGAAGAAGATTTAATTTATAAAGGTGTCGTTTATAACGAAATGAAGGGAGCAAACGCCTCGCCTGATCGTCAGTTATCCATGTTTATGAGACGTAACCTCTATCCTAATACGCCCTATGCCTTTGATTCAGGTGGTAATTCACCAGATATTACGTCTTTAACTCAAGATGAATTTATTGCTTTTCACGAGCGTTATTATCATCCATCTAACTCATTGACTATTTTATACGGAGACCTAGACGAAAACGCTGCTTTTGAAGATTTAGCAGAATATTTCAGTGGGATGGGGCAATTAGATGAAGCGATAGAATTAGCTTTCGAGAGTCAAATTCCAGAAGTAACAGATGTTGAAGAGACGTATTCATTAGCGGATGGAGACGATCCTAAAGAAAAAGATTACTTAGCCCTAGCTTGGCATACAAATACTGTCGATAAAACATTAGATTATTTCGGCTTTAGCATTTTAACGGATATTCTTTTCGATAATAATGAGTCGCCTTTGAAGAAAGCCTTATTAGATGCTGAAATCGGGGGCGATATTGACGCAGATTTCTCGCAAATTGGATATGTTGAAGCCTTTTCAATTGTGGCGAAATTCTCGCAAAGTGATCGCATGGACGATTTCAAACGCATCGTTAAAGACGTCTTAAGTCAATTGGTAAAAGAAGGAATCCCAGGTGAATTAGTGGAAGCCTCACTGAATAAACACCTTTTCCATCTGAAAGAAGCGGCCATTTCTGAAAGTAATCCTCGTGGTGTTATTTATGCGATTGGTGCTTTAAATAGCTGGTTATATGGTAATTCACCATTCGAACGGATTGAGTTTTCTGATGCTTTAGCTCAATTAAAAGTGTTAGCAAAGGAAAGATACTTCGAGGAGTTAATTGAACGTAAATTATTGGATAACCCACATAGAGTGGCATTGACACTTAAAGCAGACCCTGGTAAAAGCGACCGCCAAGAAGCTAAAACCTTAGCCGACTTAAAGGCTTACCAAGAAAGCCTTAGTACAGAAGAGGTTCAAGCATTAGTGGACAATACACAAGCATTAATACAAAAACAAGAGCAAGCGGATAAACCAGAAGATTTAGATAAAATTCCTCGTTTAACACGTGAGGATTTAACGACTGAGACATCTGTCAAGGAAATCAACGTATCAGAGCTATTTGAAGGTACTATCTTTAACCATGCGGATGAATTTACATCTGGTATTGATTACTTAAATCTGTATTTTGACATTTCTGATTTCAAACAAGCTGATTACGAAGCACTCGGTTTCTTAAGTAATTTATTAGGCAGCTTACCAACAGAACGTTATTCTGTAGCGGAACTTCAAACTCAAATCGACCTTAATACAGGTGGGATTCATGCGAATGTTGTCGTTTACGATGATCCAAAAACAAAAGAAACAAAGCCATATTTGGTAATTAGTGGAAAAACACTTGAAGAATCATTAGATGCCTTATTGGTCTTAATGCAAGAAGTATTATGTCAGACGAAGTGGAACGCGACCGAAGATATCTTGAAGTTAACACAAAGCTACCTTTCAGATTTCGATCGTCAAATCGATTTCAGCTCACATGCGCTGGCTGCTTCTCGTGCGATGAGCCAAGTGAAAATCGCAAGTAAATTGAATGAACAGACATCTGGTTTAGATCAATACCAATACTTACTGAAAACTCGTGATCAGCTGAAAAACAAGGAGGGCGCACAGTTAACTAAAACGTTAGAGACATTAGCTAAACAGTTGATGAATCAACAAAGAATGCATGCCCTTTATGTTGGGGATGCCAGTCGTGTTGAACAAGTAAAAGCTCGCATTAAAACAGTCTTTAAACAAGTTCCAAGTGAAACGCTTGCTAAAAAAACAGTCCTAGCAACCGGATTTAAGCAAAAAGAAGCCTTCATTACGGCACAAGACGTTAACTATGTTGCCCAAGCAGCTAACGCATTAGATGCTTTACCGTATTCGGGTCCAGCAAATGTTTTAACGACAATGTTACGTTTCGATTATTTATGGAATAACATTCGTGTTAAAGGCGGTGCTTATGGGGCGATTATGCAGATGACACGTTCAGGTGGTTTAGCCTTTGTGTCTTATCGTGATCCAAACATCATGAAGACAATCGAAACTTACCAAGGTTTGCCAGCCTATATTGCGGAAATGTCAGTTGATGAGGCTGAACTATTTAAAGCAATTATTGGTACAATGAGTAATTTAGATCAACCACTTTCTGCTTACCACCGTGGGTTGAAGTCCTTTACAATGTTACAAACAAGCTACTGCGAAGCAGATATTATACGTCTGAAAGAAGAAATATTAGCAACGACATTAGAGGATTTAAAGTCAATGCATGCAGCCTTTGACACTTTATTAACTAATCCAGCAACTGTTGTGATTGGTAATAAAGCACAAATTGATGCAGTAAAGGATCAATTCGACGTTATTAAAGAGCTTTACTAACCGATCAAAATAATAACATCAAGCGTCTGGTCAAATGACTCGGTGCTTGGTGTTATTTATTTGCTTTTAAAAAGCTTAAAACTAGACGATTAATCAATTTGACTATTTTATTGTAATGTACTTCATTTCTTAAGTTATATAAACACGCTTTCTATAGAGCAGCGACAGAAAGCTAATAAACTATGTGGAAAAGGGTGATTAGTTTTTCGTTTTAGATGAATTTAACTCTCTCTTATGACGTTTATTTTTTTTAATCGCCCAGTCATAATGACTAGAGGTAGCTGAAATCCAATAACTTGCTAAGGTTGAATTTCCAGTCCAAGTTAAATACCCCTTAGTAAACAATTCCTCATCAGAGAAAGGTTCAACTAACCCCATAAGCTGAGAATGACTCTCTTTAAAAGCATGAATACTTTCATTTAGGGTGGTCTGTTGATGATTCTCCCAGATTTTTTCATTTAATCCTGAATAGTTTCTCCAATTATATGGTTCGGGTAGAAACGCTTTATTTATCCCCGATTTTTGGTTTTTAGCCCATTTTATCAGCAATTGATGCCATTCGTACAAATGAACAATAACATCTCTTACATTTTTATCACGTTTCCAATGATTGGCTTTTTGTTTATCCAGAAAGTCCTCTGGGAACATAAATGGTGTGTTTAGTTCATACGTTGACATGTTTTCTAACGTGTTAATTAGCTCTGAAAATTTCAGCTCTGATAACTCCATAAGATCTATTTTATTTGTTGGTCGTGGCATTTCAAACAATCCTTCCTTTTACGGGTCAACTTACTGTTTACCTTGTCATTATTGATAGGTTACTACTTAATGTTTCACTGCAGCAAGAGCCTTTAAATAGTTCAAATAAAAATGGCCGATGCTTTAACCATGATTTTATCTCAGTATAAATCATAAATAACCTTTATAAAAGCTACAACAGAGCTTCATACACTTAACAATTTAAAGAACCATTCTAGCCTTAGGAGAAGGGGACAATGGTAATTTGATGACATACTAGGTAGAGTGTATTAGAATTGATATACAATTAAGTTAAAAAGGTGGAATGAAAATGACAAGAATTATCATTGGACTTATCGTAGTAGCCGTCATCGCTTATACTTTATATACACAAAATAAATTCTATAAAAGAAATGATAATCAAAAGGATAAATAAGGAGACTAGTAATGCCTTTAGAATTAACAGCAATTTCAAGTAATTATGAAATAGGTGTAATCAGACGTATTAAATTTTTAACACAAGGAAAATCTACAAAAACGTGGAAAATAGAAACAGAAAATGAAGCCTACATTATGAAAACGCTACCAATAAAAGAGTCGGCAAATTTCGCTTACAATATCAGTTTACATATTTAACAAACATATCCTAATTTAACGAGCGAATTTTTGTTAAGCAAAAATAATACACCGTATTTGTTAATGAATGACACATACTATAGTGTTCAGTCATTTATTACACATAAAGACTCAACGATTCAGTTAGAGGATGTATTAAGCGATTATAATCTATTAAGAAACAAGCTAGCAAGTTTCTCATCGGAATTCGAACCCAATAATCGATTTACATTAAGTAAACTATGGACGGAATCCAGCCTTTATTTATTAAACACTCATCTTAATCTTTACAAACACGTTTCTAAAGACCTAGAGACGCTCTTAGAGCTTGATTCAAAGCGAGATACATAGATACACGGTGATCTAGGCTCCTGGAACATGCTACAAAGACCGAATGGTTCAATAAGCTTTATTGATTTTGATGAAGCAAGAGTTAGTCCAAAATATTTGGATTTAGCTGCGATTTACAGTTCCTTTATAAAGAATGACGAACAAAGATACTTACAAGGATATACAGAAGCTTTCTTAGAGCCGATGTCTGAGGAAACCAACCAGAAGGAATTATTAATGACCATCAAGTTATGGATACTAAAAGGTCTATTAACGTCTGCAAAGACCAACAATCAGGCAGTAAAGCATTTTTATCACATATATCAATTCATAGACTCTTTCAATTCAAAATAATATAATATATATTATGTAAACCCAAATTTGTAAATTAAATTAGCGAATTAAGTTTACGAAAGTTCATAACTTAATTCGCTCTCTTCTCTCTTTTTAACTGAACATGCCTAAGTATCTTTCAAAGTCTTCGATCGTCACTAAATTATGATTGATAGCATAAATATTTTCTCTGTAAAAGCCAGTGTCCGAATCCTTACTTTCATAATAGTTCTTTGTTGTTGTTTGAAATTCAAATTCATCATCCATTAAACTACCTACTAATTTAACCTTTTTATCTTCATCATGAATGTTATTCGGTATCGATATGGTCACATTGCTTAGTGGTATCGGATAATAATCACTATGTTCATTACTCTGTGAGTCAATTGAGGAATCATCCGCTTAAATCGATACATACAATTCACGATAAGTATTTATTTTTGACTGAAGATCTTCTTGCTGCATGTTCTGTAACTTATTGAAAAAGTCAGCGCTAAATTCCTTTTCTTTTGAAGTCTCACACGCACTAACTAAATAATCTATATCCATTTCAAAGTTTATGGCTAATTGAATCAACCACGGAACATCATCCGTATTAAAATACAAAATACTTCTGACTCGATCAATAAAAATCTCCTCTACAGAGTTTACTCTAAAAGTAAAGCCAAGCTCTGTTTCAAATTTTTTGACAGATTCATAGTTTCCAGCATAAGGACCTGTTAGAAACTCAATTGCTAGATCAAGTTCTTCATGATACCAATGGCGCGCATCTACTTTTACAAACTTTAATAATCCCAGTACTTCATTCATTATTTGATTTTCAGTAATAATGATATCAATATCTTTTGTCATATAATCACTATCTGTCCAAAATTCTAAACTCAAACCGCCAACAACTACGAAATACTCATCTGTATAATTCAATTTTTCGTTGCATTTTTGTTGATAGAAATTAAAAATTATCCCTACAACTTCGATTGCTCTTTCCAATCTGTGAAGGGATTTTACTTTATCTAATAAATTAGTATAGTCTTTTATAGTGTTCATTTGTCTAAAATATCCAATGTTTTTTTCTCAGCATCTGTTCTGGGTCGCTTATTTTCAGATGAGAAGTCATATTTTTTAGCTAACTCTTTAGTAACTTCTAAAATCATTTTTTTCTCATACACTACGTTTGTTTGTCTTTTTTTGCGAACTTGTTTAATGATGTTTTTCGTTGATTCCATCCGACTTCCCTCCTCTTGTTTATGTCACCCTTATTATAGCAAGAATCTAATGGAATTTATAGTATACCGAGCCTTCTTTAATTAGATGGTGTGACGAATATAATAATAGAAGACATTTACTTGGCCGATTATTAACTAATTACTCATCTCATATAGTTTGTCATGATTTTTACGCTTAAATGCATTATATGAGCACGTCATAAGAATTTTACTGCTTTATGATGGAATATAGAAAAAGTGTATACATGACAAAAAAGTAGCTTACAAGAACTAAGCACATATTTTTCTCACCAGTGAAGATTTTTTCGAAATTTGTGACAAAATTTACGCGATTCATGAACAGAAAATTATTAAGCTTTCGATGGAGGGACACCTATGAGTTATGTCACTTATTTAATGAAACTAAGTTTTAAAAATAAGCTGAACTTTTTCCCCATAGTCTTGCCAATTATTATCATTGGATTTTTTGCCATTATGAATACTAGTGCTAGTGAAAACACCAGTTATATCAATTCGATTGGTAAAGAAGTTCAAATTATGAATGATTTGCATGTTGGCTATCTGAAGATTTTAAAAGTATGTCATTCGCAACTTCATCTTTGGAAAACAACACAGCGTTAAGTAAGGGAGCTATTGAGTACGCTAAGCAAGGCAATTGGTCTGATTCTTTAGAGATCCAACCTAGTTTACTCGAAAAGAATGTATTAGCTAGTATAGAGAACGGTATGACAACTCCTAACGAATCTTATGTAAGAGCTATGTACAATCGTAAGGCTTCCTATGAAATTTTATCTGCGTGAATTTTCAGGGATTGAAATTAAAGGCTTTACCTTCACTTACAGAATGATGGATATACTCTTTCCAGCGATCTTTACGATTTGTTTAATTGCGCTACTCAGCAATATATTTGGTGTAAACCTGGTAGAGCGCATGGGTTTTGAAGATATGTTTCCTGTGAAGCAAGTTAAATGGCAATTGAAGAAAACTATTTTGATTTTTTTAATTAGTTTGTTTCTATGCTTGCTTTGGTATAGTTTCTACGTTAATGAATGGCAGTGGCTCTCTCCTCTACCCTATTAATCTATTTACAGACTCGTATTTAGAAACTATACCTTTAGCACAATTATTGGTAAAGTAGCCATATTACAAAGCTTTGGCATCTTGTTTTTAGTCTCAACCGTCTATCTAGTTTCCTTACTTGTTAAAAATCAGATGACAAGCTTGTTCATTTCGGCATTTATGATTATTGGGCCTATTCTTTTAACTGGCAATGCAGCTCCGTTAGGTAAGCTGTTGCATTTATTATCGACTACCTATTTCAATGCAACACGAGTGATTACTCATCAACTTGCAGTAGAAAATGATAATTTAAACATTTCGTTTGTAACGGGGATCTATGTACTGTTGGTGTCTTCATGCCTGATTATTTGTATTATTGTGTTCTTAAAGAAACAGCATGAAATCAAACAACTTTTCCATAAAACCAAGTGACTTTAACTTATTACAATTTATGAATCGTCATGAGTTACTACTTTTCAATTTGGAGGCTTTGGTTTTTAATAACATTCCCCTCCCCCTACACAGATTCTACTGGTAGAGGGAGGGGAATATATTAAATGAATATTTTTTTACTTTTGCTTGTCACCTGCATAAATTCATTTGTTTAAGGAGAAATTCTAAAACAAATGAATTTATTCGCATGCTTGTTTTCACGCGACGTTTTATTTTGTAATTATTATACAATAATTACACAGTTAACTAAAAAGACTCAACAACATTCAGACAACTTCACTTGATATAGGTATCTATGCAAGATTTTAATTCATCCGATAGTTAAATTGTTTTCGTTTGTCTAATATATCCGTTTTTCTCCTCAGCATCTGTTCTAGATTGCTTATTTTCAGATGAGAAGTCATATTTTTAGCTAACTCTTTAGTAACATTTAAAATCATTTTTTTCTCATATACAATATTTTTCTGTCTTTTTTACGCACTTGTTTTATACTGTCTCTTGTTAACTCCATCTGAGTTTCCTCCACTTTGGTCATAAAATGAGTATATAAAAATGTGAGAAAGCCGACAGTTTTACTTTGCCCTTTCATACATCATATAGTTGTCTAGTTCTCCTTTACTAATAATAATGAGGCACCTTTTAAATTACAAAATAATACGCAAAAGAATAAAATAGGAATTCAAAATTTACGTGAATTTATTAAAAAACTTTGTGTGTCTGTTAGAAATGTAATTTTATTGACACGAGTTGAAAAGGTATATAAAATCACAATAGAAGGTCGATAAAATATGACATTACAGAAAGGATATGTTTTATGTTTAAAAAATTTATTATCACTTATAGAAACTTGCTAATATTTTTAGGAGGACTTGTTTTAGGTCTGTTTTTAAGAACCTTTGTAAGCTTTTTCTTCTAAAAATTGTCCGATAGGTCACACTAGCTTCTGTTTGTAGCAATAGTCTGTATTTTCCGTTGCAATCTTATGTATAACTGACTTGCAAAACACACCCCAGACAAAGCTAGAATTTACCTAACTTTGTCTCGAGCTTTTTAATTATTATTTAATAAATAGTAATAATGTAACCGTCAAGTACAAATCGACAAATGGGCATGCGGACAATATCTTAGACCGAATTGTTCATAACTCCTTTAAAATATTACTCGATGGGGATATATCCATGCGAGAACGTCATGGTTTGGTGCCCTAAAATTAACGAAAGGAAATGGATCAATCTTTTTCTCTATCCTGTAAATTGCGTTTCTCGGTCTATACGAAACTTAACTAGCAATAATTGTTGTTTCTAATTTAGCATAAATAACAATATTCACAAGTCGGCCATCTTTTTAGTAATCTTTCTCTTCTGCCAGGCAATGTTGTGTGATCTCGATGCGTTATCGTTGCGTTGTTTTGCGTCCTTTAGTCATCGAGGATCTTCCTTTACGAGTGGATTTGAGTGCCTTACCATTAGTATACTGGTTTAGCTACAGCCTTAAAACAGATTCGTCGGAAATACCATAACGTTGACTGCACCCAGCAAAACTAGATGGTCCATCTTGAACCGCCTCTAACTTTAGCTCAGTAGGATAACGCTTCCACATTCTGGATTCCTTCAAGCCATCGAAACCTTCTACTTTATATTTTCTTACCCAGGTCTTCAGAGTTGTTCTACTCGTCTCATAGTTCTTCGCCACCCACTGTATACTTTGATTCTGGTCAATGACTTGTCGAACAGCTTGGTCTCGTTCTTCTAACGAATGTTTACTTCCTCTTTTATACATAGAAATAGCCCCTAATAAAGCAATCAGAGTTTTTTGGTTTCTCTTTCTACTTTATTGGGAGCATATCACTATGACATAAAGTATTTTTTTAGATTAGTAAGCTACTCAATTACTTTCGCTAAATGTATAATCGTATACTTCTTCCAAAAACGACTGTTCATCTATTTCACTAATAATAAAAACTGTTTTACCCCATAATTTAATTACCCATTTTCCATCCGAATTCTTTTGGTAATGAGGATTTTTAATAATATATTCCTCAGGAAAATCGATTTCTTCAAATTCAATTTCTGGTAAATAATCGCTAACGAGTTGATTAATCATCTCTTGGTTCATCTCAGGCGTTATCTGATCAGCGACTTCTTTGTAGATAGCAGCATAATCAATGTTAAAATGCTTTAAATAGTCAACTGCAGGATTAGTCGGATTTATTTTTTCAGAAATAGCTTTCTCCTCGAAATTCCTCATATCTACGTTAAACTGGCTCGTCTTCACAACGTCCTCTGCATCAAGGTTCATTAATATTTTAATAGATGACTCATTAAATTCAATTGTTTTTACAGCTAATGAACTATCAGCATTTTCAAAAAATCCTTGATATGGAAAAATCTCTTCAGCGCTGGCAGTACTGTTGAAACCTACAAAAGAAAATAAAAACAAATTTAGTAAAAGAATATATTTTTTCATACCAATCCTCCTAATTATAGTAGTTAATTACTAATAATAAATATCAATTAAGGTGGGAATAATATAATACAAGAAACTCTTATTTCATACTCAACAAATTGTAAATCGTTCCTTCACGATTTCAATTTAGTTATATCGGAATATAGAGAAGTTTAATCATTCGATTGCTATTATATTCACAAATGTATTTTGGACTTAAGCTCAAGCTCGACGTTTTTTCACAGCATCCCCCTTTACAGTTGAATAATTGTAATAGTACAGAATTAAATTAAATATTTATAAAACAAACCTTTAGTTTATTCGTAAATTTTTATTGATGCTATTCAACGACCATCTTAACATTTAAACCTCAACATGAAAACATTGATATAGTCAACACTTTAGATTTTGAAAAAATTTTAGCATATTCGGGTCTTTTACAGTTTCACCCCTCAAAAAGTCTCACTAAACCTATTGGAGGCTGCTGAAAAAGCACCGTTTTTAACAAAATGTAGTTAATTACTGGGTTCATGAAACTCATCTACTTTACGCATTAAATGGAAAGTAGATTTTCTATAATTAAAATAAGAGGATTTTTAGCTATTAGTCGATTTATACCTAAAATATGGAGCCAAAGAGAGTAACTCGTTCAATGTTAAGTCTCTATACTCGCCTAGTTGGAGACTGCTTTCTAGTTTTAAGGGTCCCATTTCAATTCGTTTTAAATAGATTACTTTTTTACCTTGTGCCAAGAACATTTTTTTCACTTGATGAAATTTTCCTTCTTGAATCGTAAGCTGAACCTTGCTAGTTCCTTGATTGGTAGATAAAACCTTTAGTTTAGCTGGCAGACATTTTACACCGCCAATGAAGACAATTCCTTTTCTAAAAGCTAGCACATCCTCATGGGTAACATCTTCGTTAATAATCGCCTCGTAAGTTTTCGAAACTTTTTTATTAGGTATCAGTAGCTGATAGCCTAATGGTCCGTTATCAGTAATCAACAATAAGCCCTCAGTATCTCGATCTAAGCGACCAACTGGATACAATTTGTCGTTTAGATCCTCTGGTCTTAATAAATCGATAACTGTCTGGCAATCACGGTCTTTTCTAGCAGTCACAACCCCTGCCGGTTTATTCATTAAATAGTAACGATGCGACGGAATGGGTATTTCTCTTTCTTTAACTGTGAGCGTATGTATTTGACTCTCGACATTAAAACTGCCATTAATAATTATTCTATCGTTAATTTTTACTAATCGCCGTTGAAATAAGCGTTTAATATCCTTTTTAGAACCCATTTGATGTTGAGCTAGCACTTCGTCAATCCGCATGGTTACACTCACTTTCTCGCATTATCTAAATTTTACTAAAGCTAAGTTTACTATAACTTGCTAGCGCTTGTAAATTTGATTAATGAGAAAAAGGGAGCTATAACCTATTATCTCTAGTAAACCTTTGCTTCTTCTATTTTTTTCTTACAAACATAGTCTTATAGCAACCAGTAGATATTCAAGTTTTCCGTTTTGATTGTTTTGATACCACTAGGTGTATTCGGCCAAAATGGAATATCCTTTAAAAGAAAAGAAAAGTGCGCATCATCTTTAATGACACGCACTCCTTGAAACCTATATTATTTGTAATTGACTGCTACAACATATGAAGACAAACCTTGTTCTACGGTGCAATATTTCTAGTTTAATATTCTGAAAAATAAAGGTTCGACTTATTCGGATGACTCTTCGCTGGTTGATTCAGTATCAGATGAATTTTCAATACTTTCAGGTGTATCAATATCTTCTAAATTGATAATATCACCAGTGACTGCGTCGATACGGATTTCACTATCCTCTTGATCTTCTTCAGTATTATTTTCAATATCGATGGTCCAGATTGGATTTTCATAACCATCTTCCCAGAACTCATACCAATCAGGATCGTCCACCGTTAAGTTCCATTGTGTAATCTCGCCTACTCCAAACTCTGCCGTTGCAATTTCAACCGCTTCATCTAGAGAAATTAATACTTCTAAATCAAGTCCACGTCTTTCTTGCGTCTCATTAGTATCGTCGGTTTCTTCGTCGACTAAAGTATCTCCTTCAACCGATTCCTCGGACATTGATTCAGAAGTACCTTCTTCTACACTGGTTTCAGTATCAGTAGCAGTTGTATCTGTTGAGTCAGAAGCGTCTGTATTAAATAGCCCTTCATTAAAAGCTTGTTCGCGGATGTCGCCGTTGACCCACTCAATTTCTAATTCGAAACTATTATCTTCGGCATCAAATCCATTAATCGTTATTTGATAGACATCTTCTGTTTCTGTTGTCTCTTCATCTTCATCAGCATCATCATCATCTCTGTCCAACTCTACATCAATCTCTTCAATTTCTGCATCAGGATATTCCTGTTGGAAAATATTGAGTGCTTCTTCCACACCTTGTTGAACAAGACTCGCTTCTATTTCAGCTACTTCTTCGCTTACTTCTGTTGAGGTATCTTCAGTTGTCGACTCAGTCGTTTCTTCGACTGACTCTTCAGATCTTTCCTCTGTACTTTCCTCAGAGCTTTCATCTGTATTCTCCTCCGACGATTCTTCCGTCGACGTTTCAGAACTTTCTTCTGTTGACTCTTCCGGTAATTCTTCGCTTGGATCCTCCACTTGCTCACTCGACTCCGACGTATCATCTTGAGCCCACACAACAGGCGCGACAGCTACACTTGCTAATAAGGTCGTACTCAAACCAACTAAAACCATTTGACGTAATGACTTCTTCATAATATATCTCTCCTCCTGATTTTCTAAAAATTCAATTACCTTACTTACTCACAGTTTAATAATCATTAAATCACTTGAAAAACATAATGCATCGATTTATCTTAAGAGCGCGCAAGTTTAAATAATAATTAACTTTAATCTATAAGAATCTTAAACTAAGTATTTTCTTGTTTTGATTTTTCTATAAAGGTGGATTAACGGTAATGAATTAACATGTCCTTCTTAGCATTGATGTTAAGCATTTCCTGTCTATCGTTATGCACCTAACTTATGACGACAAAAAACACTAAATATTATCACTCAAACGAATGAATATCTAGTGTTTTTTAGTCTGCTGGTTGATACTAATTGTTTAATATTCTGTTACATTGACTTACGTTTTGAAGGAGTAGTTTATTAATCTTTAGCTTTATGGACTTTAAGTTTTTTACCTTTAACTGTACGATTCTGCATTTCAAAAACGACATAAGGTCCTTTTCCATTTAATATTTCAATATAGGTGACATTTTCTTGAATCGTGATGATTCCGATGTCGTCAGCTGAAACATCTTTAATACTAGTGAGTGTTCCTACGAAGTCAACGGCACGTAATTTTTTCTTCTTACCACCGTTAAAGTAAACTTTGGTAATATCTTTATCTAGTTCTTTCGCACGATTATTTTTCCGCACAATACGCGTTTGAATTTTCTTTTCAAAAGCTTCTTTCGCACGAGTCACAGTACGTTCATTAGGTGCATAAATTTCTGTCGCTTGCTGATCACCCTCAAAAGCGTAATCGCTAATTTCTTCCCAACGTCTTTGATCGTAATCATTAATCATCGTCAAAGCAATACCTGTCTTACCGGCACGTCCTGTTCGGCCTGTACGGTGAGTAAAACTCTCTTTTTCAAACGGTACGTCGTAATTTATAACATGCGTGACATTTTCAATATCAATTCCACGAGCTGCAACATCTGTCGCTATCAAGTAACGTAATTTTCCTGAACGAAACTCATCCATCACGGCTAAACGGTCATCTTGATCCATGCCACCATGTAACTTATCAATCGGTAGGCTAGCTTTATATAAGAAGGCATCCACCGAATCGACAACATCCTTTGTATTACAGAAAATGATACAAGCATCCGGATTTTCTATTGTTAATAAATCTAACAATAATTGCTCCTTATTTGCTTCACGTACTTTAATGTAAGAATGATTAATTTTAGGTGTGTTAGCTTCTGTTGGAGCCATTTTAACTGCCTGACGGTCTGCTTTCATATAAAAAGTTGCTAAGCGTTCGACTTCAGCTGGCATAGTCGCTGAAAATAACATTGTTTGACGTTCTTTTGGTAAGTAACTGATAATATCTTCCACTTGATCAATGAAGCCCATATTAAGCATCTCATCTGCTTCATCTAGGACTAAGCTTTGAACTTTATCTACGACTAATGTTCCTTCTTTTAAATGATCTAAAATTCGGCCAGGCGTACCAACCACGATATGACTTTTCTGTTTTAATTCAGATTTTTGAGTTTTAAAGGGAGATTTACCATAAACTGCCGTTACTTTAATTCGTTTTAATCGACCCACGTTCATGATTTCAGACTTAATCTGTAAGGCTAATTCACGTGTAGGCACTAAAATTAAGGCTTGTGGTCGATTTTCTTCCCATACTGCTTGTTCACATAATGGGATACCAAATGCAACGGTCTTCCCGCTCCCTGTTTGAGATTCCACGATAATGTCCTGATTATCTAGCGCCAAAGGTATGACCGCTTCTTGGACCGCTGTTGGGTTAAAATAACGTAAGCTCGTTAATGCTTTTGTGATGTCGGAACTAATTCCGAATGATTCAAATGATATATTTTTCATAATTTCCTGCTTTCTTTTTCTTCGCTGAATCATTATATCAGAATAAGAGGAAGATTACTGTTAAAATCGGACATTTTAAAGATAATTATTGCTTAAATTTACTATTTATGTCTAATATCGATAGGGCCTATAATAATATATGAACCGTTTAAGTATCAAAACATTATTTTGACTATCATAATATCAACTATATAATTTATATTGAAAGCGCACACTTTGCTTAGTTCTAATTCAGGTGGAAACTGAGTTTTGTGAAGCAGTTTGAAATCTTTGAGCCACTTTACAGCACTCAATGGTCCAATTATCATCCCAATGGGATATCGATTAGAGTGATTCTTGAACGTTTTGGAAAATTTAATTAGCTAATGAAACTGACGGACATGTGATTGTAATCAGATTTGATGTACCCGATGGTGCCATCTTCCAAATTAAAAAGGTATCCTCCATCTTTGAAAGTCTATTAGCGAATTCTAAAATTGGGTGATATTTTTTGGGGGGCTTAGTTTTGTGGCTAAGTGTATTGTTATTCTCTCGTTAATGCTTATGTTATGAATATATCAATTATATTTATTAGGAGTGGTGAGATGCCAACTAACTTAAGAAATCCCCTACTCTTTCAAGGGGATTTAAAGAAATCCAATTATTTTGAAGGTTGGTATTACAAACAAGTCTCTCAAGACCAAAAAACAAGCTTGAGCTTTATTCCAGGCATCAGTTTAAACAAGTCGGATGAGCACAGTTTTATTCAATATATACTAGTACAAGCCGATGATACTGGCCAAACCTCAACCTTAACCGGCTATATTCGTTATCCCTTAGCTTCATTTAATTTTGAAAATAATCCTTTTGAAGTTCAGATTGGTAACTCTGTGTTTAGAGAAGATAACATCGCTGTTGATTTAAAAGATGAACACATTGAAATTAATGGTCAACTTAACTTAGGTTCTTTCTTACCCATTGAAAGTTCTCTTCTTATGCCCAATATTATGGGAATCTTTGCTTACACTCCTAAAATGGAATGCTATCACGGTGTCATCAGTATGGATCACACTCTGGAAGGTCAATTAACAATCAACCAAAAAACGATTCAATTTTTGGATGGCAAAGGATATATCGAAAAGGATTGGGGGACTTCATTTCCTAAACGTTATATCTGGCTTCAAAGTAATCACTTTGAAGAGTCGTCGACCAGCATATTTTTCTCGATTGCTCATATCCCCTTTCATTTCACTGAATTTGAAGGCTTTATTTGTAATCTGGTTCATCATGGAATCGAATATCGTTTTGCGACTTACAATTTAAGTTGCTGTTCTATAGAAGAGGTTTCTTCCAACCAAGTCCGTTTACGACTGGAAAACCGGAAGGCATCCTTAGAAATTGTGGCTGAGGTAACAGATCGTGCAGAATTAATTGCTCCTGTTAAAGGCATTATGCAGAAGACTATCAAAGAAGGTATAAGTGGCGTCTTAGCTATCCGTCTTGAAAATAAACAGACGGGTGAAGTATTTAAAGATATTGGCCGTCATGCTGGGGTTGAAATTGTCGATTATCACGTTTAATTTTCTTTGCTATATAGATGCAAAAAACTAGCCAGTCTTTTGGCTAGTTTTTTTATTTGGGGAATCAGAGGCTTGCTTGTTTCATTTAAGAGATAGTTGCGATTTTTTCATCTAATCCTTCGTGTGTATGATTTAAGTGACTATCACCCTTATCGCCTTATGAGAGTTTCTCATCTAATCATTACCATATTCTTAGAATTATATGAGCTTAGCAATTGTAAACGGCAACATGTACTAAAGCTTGTGAAATTTGTGAATCCTTGTTTTACAGGGCTTTCTATCTATGTTAAGCTACAAAACAGTCAATATTACAAATTAATTACAAGAAACGAGGCAAATTGTGACTAAATTAAGAGTCGAAAATTTAACGAAAATATTTGGTAAACAAGATAAAGAAGCTTTGAATTTGATGAATCAAGGGCAAAGTAAAGAAGAAATTTTGAATGCTACGGGTGCGACAATTGGTGTCAATCAGGCGTCTTTTGATGTTCAAGAAGGTGAAATCTTTGTTATCATGGGCTTGTCGGGTAGTGGTAAGTCCACGTTGGTGAGAATGTTAAATCGTTTGATTGAACCGACGAGTGGTAACATTTTTATTGATGAGACGAATATCTCTACTATGAATAAGAAGAATTTACGTAATGTGCGTCGTAAGAAAATTAGTATGGTTTTCCAAAACTTCGGTCTTTTCCCCCATCGTACGATTCTCGAGAATACAGAGTATGGTCTTGAAGTTCAGGGTGTGGATGCGAAAGTTCGCCGCAACAAAGCTGAGAAGGCTTTGGAGAATGCTGGTTTACTTGCTTATAAAGATCAGTTTCCGGATCAATTATCTGGTGGGATGCAACAGCGTGTCGGGCTAGCTAGAGCGCTCGCAAATGATCCTGATATTCTGTTAATGGATGAGGCTTTCTCTGCCTTAGATCCTTTAATTCGTCGCGATATGCAGGATGAATTGCTTGAGATGCAGAAAACAATGAATAAAACGATTATTTTCATTACGCATGATTTGAACGAGTCCTTGAGATTGGGTAATCGGATTGCAATTATGAAAGATGGCGAGGTTGTTCAAATTGGTACGGGGCAAGAGATTTTGTCTAATCCCGCCAATGAGTATGTGACGCGTTTTGTCGAGGACATTGATCGTACGAAAGTTTATACAGCCGAACATATTATGGAAGAACCAACGGCCGTTTCTAAAGAGATGGATACGCCTGCGGTTGCTTTAAAAATGATGGAAGATGAAGGGATGAATAATATTCTTGTCGTTGATGATAAGCAGCAATTAGTTGGTTATGTCACACATGAGGAAGTTGAGAAGTTATTGAAATTGGATCATACGACGATTTCTAGTGCGATTCAAAGTGATGTCCCTGAAGTTGCTTCTGGCGTGTTAATCGACCATCTTTTTGATGTCATTCATGATTCAGAAACACCGGTTGCCGTCACAGATAAAGACGGAAAAATCGAAGGTGTCATTGTCAGAAGTAATGTTATCGGTGCGATGACGACGGATTATGATCTCAATGATACACAAGACAGAAAGGAGTCGGCGACCGATGAGTAGTTTATTAGATTTTTTCCCCCACTTACCTGTCTCACAGTGGATGACGCAGTTAATTGAATGGTTAACGGTTCACTTGAGTTTTATTTTTGATAGTATTAAAGAGTTTGGGACAAGCTTGATGGAAGGTACGACTCAAGTGCTGTTATTCATTCCCCCGCTTGTATTTATAGTGATCGTTATGTTTATTGCTTACTGGGTGACTGGTAAGAAGTTTGGTTTAGCTGTTTTTGCTGGTATTGGTTTATGGTATATCCATAACCAAAACCTCTGGACAAATATGTTAAACACCTTAACTTTAATCATTGCGGCAAGTTTAATTTCCATCATTATTGGTGTACCCCTAGGTATTGTGATGGCTAAGAGTAAGTTTTTAGAGCGTATTTTACAGCCTGCTTTAGACTTTATGCAAACAATGCCAGCCTTTGTTTATTTAATACCGGCTGTGTCATTCTTTGGAACTGGTGTCGTACCTGGTGTATTTGCGTCTGTGATTTTCGCTTTACCACCAATTGTCAGATTTACGAATTTAGGTATCCGTCAAGTGCCTGAAGAACTTGTTGAAGCTGCTGAATCTTTCGGTAGTACAGGTTGGCAAAAATTAGTGAAGGTGGAATTGCCAAATGCTAAATCAACGATTATGGCTGGTGCTAACCAAACGGTTCTGCTTGCCCTATCGATGGTTGTTACAGCCTCAATGATTGGTGCGCCTGGTTTAGGAACCGATGTTTTAACTGCCTTACAACGTGGCCATGTTGGTTCAGGTTTCGTGTCAGGCTTTGCTTTAGTGGTGATGGCAATATTAATTGACCGTATCTTGCAAAGTATTAACAGAAAAAACGCTCAATAAGCAGAAAGGATTAAATCACATGAAAAAATTATCTATAAGTAAAATCCTTGGCTTATTGTTAGTTCTGTTGATGGTTAGCGAATTAGCCTATAGTCTGACTCAAACAGAATTTACAAGTAAACAACAAGGTGAAACTATTCAACTCGTTCATAATCCTTGGGATACTGAAGTAGCATCAACTAACGTGATTGCTTTGGTTTTAGAAGAAGCAGGTTATAATGTGCGATTGGTTTCTGTCGACAATGCGATTATGTTTGAATCGGTTGCTTCAGGTGAGTCAGATGCGTTAACTGCTGCTTGGTTACCAACGACCCATGGCTCAATTTTTTCTAGTTACGAGGATCAAGTCGTCGATCTTGGCCCTAACTTAGATGGAGCCAGAAGCGGATTAGTAGTTCCTAGTTACATGGACATTGATTCAATTGATGAATTGGATCAAGAAGCCGCTAAGAATATTGTTGGAATTGAGCCAGGTGCCGGGATTATGATACAAACGGAACTGGTTATGCAAGAGTATGACAATTTAAGCGATTGGACGTTAGAGTCCCCTTCTACTGGTGCTATGTTAGCATTATTAAAAGATGCTTTAAACAATGAAGAAGACATTGTGTTGACTGGTTGGACACCTCATTGGAAGTTCCAGCGTTATGACTTGAAATTCTTAGAGGATCCGTTAAATGTTTACGGTGAATCAGAACAAATTCATACACTTGTGCGCCATGGTCTCAAAGAAGATATGCCAGAAGCTTACCAAATTCTTGATAACTTCTTCTGGACAGTTGAAGATATGGAAAGCGTCACATTAGAAATGGAAAATGGTGTGACGGAAAGACAAGCTGCTCAAAACTGGCTTGACCAAAATCGTGATAAAGTTGACCAATGGTTAGCTGAGTTACCTGAAAATTAATATACAAAGCTCCCCTCTGCGCAAATTATCTTGTGGCAGCGGGGAGCTTTTATGCTTTATAATGACTAACGGTTCCGGTGGCTTGTAGGGGTATATCGATTCTGTCGATTTTTTCCGTAAGGAATTCTTGTTGATGTAACAGCTTAGTCACTTAGTATTCTAAATTCTCTAAAAAGTTCAAACTAGCCTGATTAATTTCAGCCAATTTTTCATAGGCTGGCTTCGTATTTAGCCCACCATCTAATAAGTTTGTCACCGTAGGAGTCACCAGCGATAAATCGGTTAAGCCAATATGACCACTTCCAGCGATGTGAACATTCACGAATTTGGCTGATTGACTGTTAATTAGGCGCTGATTCATCTCATAAGTTGTAATCTCATCGAGCCTACCCCAGAGCGCATCCGAATAAAAATGTAGGACTGGTAATGGGTATTCCTCCGTTACAAAAAGATACTCATCGCCCTCAATCCCTTGAATATCACCAAAGAACGGTGCCTCTAATGAAATGACGCCAATCAGTTCATCTGCTCTTTCCCGACCAACTTCCAAAGCAGCCGAGCCACCTAATGAATGTCCAGCTAATAGAATCGCTTGCGGATTAATTCTTTCTAAATACGTTTGATTGATCTCGTCTTGAAGAATACTATCCAACACAAAATTTATATCTTCCACCCGAATCTCTTGCCAGTCGACAAAACGTTCTAAAGTTCCTTGTAAATCCTCTGATCCTTGTGAGTTAATGACACTTTGAAAAAAACTAGAATCTACTAAAATTGTTTGACCATCTGATAAAGTACTCGCAAACGAATGATAAGGATGATCTAAGCTTGCAATCGCATAGCCGTGAGAAGCTAATTCTAAAAACAATGATTCGTTTGATTCTGCAACACCAAAGGAACCATGAGAGAATATAATCAGTGGATATTGCTCGTTTTCAGACTGTGAAGGCAACCATAATTTTACTGGAATTTCCCTTTGACTTTCATTTGTTGCATAGTCTGGAAATGCTGTTTCGTGTTTGAAGTATAAGGTTTCAGTTATAACAGTCAGTTGGCCAGATGTTTTTAAAGGTTCATGAAATGGAAAGAGAAGTTGAAAACTAACGAAGCCGATGCCTAGCAATACAAGCAACAAGCTCAAATTTTTCTTCCACCAAGGTCTAATTTTACGAGTAATTACCAGTATAAATGCACTTGCCAGTAGAATGATTAAGACTAACCAGATAAAAGCTTCCATCGATGACCTCCAATTGTTTTATACTTAAACTATAAATTAATCCAGTTAAACTTACTAGTTACATTTGTCATCCTGTCGGTGATTAATGTTATCTGTTCTCCAGAAATTACGAGATAAAGCAGGTGTTTAATCTGCTGTTTATCAGCAAAATTAAACACCCGCATCATATTGACTCTTCTCACTTATCTTAACGAACAATCAAGACATCACACCGAGCATGCCGGATTACATAGTCTGTCGTTGATCCAATCACCATTCTTCCAACTCTTCCTTTGCCAGTTGCTCCCATAATGATTAAATCAATCGACCATTCATCGACTAAAATTGTCGCAATTTGGCTTCGAGCCTCTCCATACACTAATAATTTATTGACGGTTACACCATGATTCTCCGCATACTCACTTAAGGATTTTAAGAATGACTCCCTCTCAGGTTTCGGAAGGTTCTCATGTCCCTCTTTGAGAACTTGTACGAGATAAACACTGCTATTCACCTCAGAAGCATATTCAATGCCTCGTTTAAACGCATCAATTGACTGTTGTGACCCATCTACCGGTAACATAATGTTTTTTACTTTTGACATGTTGACTACCGCCTTTCTTTTGTAAGCGCAAACAACCTTTCATTCTAAGTATAATTCAACCGAACCCTAATTCACAACATCTTGTCAAATTTATCGATAAATAACACCCGAAAACTAAGTTTAAATCAACTTTAGCTTTGCAAAGTTTTTCCTCCCCGTTTATTGATAAAGTCTTGCCCTCTCCACAATCGTGGCTAGACCATTTCCTCATGCAAAATGGTTTAGAGGACAAAGAAGTTAACAGGAATCCAATATTGATTCATTATTATGATATGGCGAACGATGAATTACAGTGCTTACTGTATCGTTAAATGATGACAGCCACCCAAGTTGTAAAGTTCTGCTAAAGTTTTCTGCCATAACTAAATTTCTCTTAACAGTTTGACGGCACCTTAAAAATGAAACTAAACGATATCCAATTGAGTTCAGTTAGTTCACTTATGAGATTAAAAATCGAAAATCAGCTGTCAATAAAGGATAACGAGTTGTATATAAATTACAAAACCGTTTTTTTATTTTTAAGAACCACTAATAGATTCAGAACGCCAACTTCCTAAAAACATTTTTATGAATAGAATAAAAAAACTAGGAAAGCACATGGCTTAGACCTAGTTTAAGGTAGTACTTTACTTAACGCTGTCATCTGTGACAGTGACAGAACCTTCAATTGTTGATGTAGTTTCTAGTACTGCAATAGCTTCTATAGGAATAACTTCAGATACAGTATCACTCACTTCTGGAGTAGATTCTGCGCTATCTGATTCAAACGCTTCTTCTACCTGGTCTGATGATTTAGTATCGTTATTTTCCTCAATTATGTCAGTAGATTCCTCTGTTTTCAGATCAGTTTCTAATATAAAGTCTGCTTGTTCCACAAAAGAGTCTAAAGTACTATCATCATCATTTAAATCTGATATTAATGAAACTTCTTCAGTATCTAAGTTTAAGGTTTGCATTGTATTGTTGGTTTCTTTCCATCTTGCATAAAAGGTGTATGATCCGGTGTAATCATAGTCATTTACTATGTTGCCATTTCCAAATTGAACACCATCACTATTATACCATCCATCGAAACGATGGCCTTCTCTTTCTGGAGTAGGGAATTCTAAAAAATCGCCATCTATATGGTCCGGAATAGTCAACAATTTTTCTTCCCCTAAGTCAAAAATAATATTCATGTACTTGCCCAAAGCGGGGTAAAGTGTGGTATTCGATTCAACGGTAATTTGATTTGAAGCGTAGTCTTTATCCATAAAATCTGTTGCCCAGCCGTAAAATTTATATCCTTCTCTATAATAATCAGGCAAGTCAATAGTCTCCCCTCGCTCAGCTACATACACAACGGGTGCTTTGGGCACTTGATTATTAAATTCACTGTAACCATAATCGAGGAATAAGTAAACTTCATCTTTTCCAGCAGGTGGTAAAGGTTCTGCATCCTTAACCCAATTAGGATGTAGTCTTTGTTCTTGATATCCCACATTTTCTACAAGAGAATTATCAGTAATATGAGAACTGACTCTATCAATTAGTGCATGCCAACCCCATAATTCAAAGCCTTCAACTTTTGGCATTAGAGGAAATTCACCTTGAAATGTTTGGCCCTCCAACAAAATAATAGGTTCAGTAGCGAAAGAATTAATATATTCCATATAATCTTCACCGTAATATCCATTCCTTTGGTCTTCTGGGGTCATTAAAAGATAGCTGACTTTATATTTATTTAACCATTGAGGGTATAAAGTTATATCTTCTGTAATTGGTGTATTACTATCATAATGCGTGCCTTTCTCACCATAATACTTCATGTCAATTTTATCTTTATCAGCCCAACCTACAAAAACGGCTCCCTGAGTTTCACTCATAGTTGGTAAAATTAATGTATCCCCTTTTTTTACTTTAATGGATTCAATCATCTCTTCAGAAAATTGAAAAGAGGTATTAAAACTTACTGTTACATATTCAACAACAGCTTCTTTTGTTCCATTTTCAATTATCTGATTAACAGGATCCGAGGTAACTTCTTCCTTAACCAATTTACGAGAAATTTCTTTTCCATTGTGATAGGTTACTTCATAGACTTTAGTCTTGACTCCTTGTTTTCCTACTTGTACGACAATGCTTTCACCAATTTCAAGGTCTGCATTCTCTCGTGTAATTGTTTCGAAGGACATACTTTCATTCAGTGTGACATTTTCATAAGTGACTTTAATTGTTTCTTGCTCTCCAGGGTCTACTTCCTTATCTGGGTCCTCAGGATTTACTTCACCCGGTGTTTCTGATTCATTTGACGTGTCTGACTCGTCTGGGGTGTCTGACTCATCTGGTGTTTCTGACTCGTCTGGGGTGTCTGATTCATCTGGGGTGTCTGATTCGTCTGGATTCTCCGATTCGTCTGGATTCTCCGATTCATCTGGTGTGTCTGAATCGTCTGGATTCTCTGATTCACCTGGTGTGTCTGACTCGTCTGGATTCTCTGATTCACCTGGTGTGTCTGACTCGTCTGGATTCTCTGATTCTTCTGGGTTGTCTGATTCGTCTGGTGTGTCTGACTCGTCTGGATTTTCTGATTCAACAGGTTTTACTGGTGTTGCTGGTTTAACCGTCTCAACTGTTGCTACCGGTGTGGCTTGCTCAGATGATTGTACTTGGCCTTGTTTTACACTGAAATTTACCTCGATAACATTGATCAAGATATCGCCTGTCAATACAAAGTTCTTATTGTCAATCCCATTTGCATCCGCCAACTCTTGTACGTCTTTATTTACTGCCTCTGAGATTACACCTAATGTGTCTCCCCATTGGAATACATATGCTTCTAAGCCTAAATCTTGTTGACGTGCGATTTCTGCTTTTACTTGCTCCAATGTGTTTTGTTCCCAATTAGTAGTTACGCCATCTAATGCGTTTAATGTCTCTGCTTTAATTAACTCTAAACCAGCTAATTCTGCCTTACCTTCAAACTTTGTAGATGCATCCGATGTTAATACATACTTAACTGCTGACTCACTTGTTTCTGCTGATGCTTGTGCTGGTGTAGAAATTAGACCTACGCTGCCGATTAGAGATACCGATACCCAGATTCTTTTTACTTTACGCATTACCTTATGTACCTTAAGGTCTCTATGGTACTCTCGCCTTGTTATGTGTGTCAAACATGATTCCCCCTTTTAAATGTATATATATAAGATTGTAATTACCCGTCAAATATAGCATAATCCTGTTTGTTTTTGTCAAACCGTTGCATAACTGCACAATAATCACAATGTATATTGTACATATACTCTATATGTACCTGTCAACCTCGTCCGCTTACTGTCTTAGTGGGTCTGTGTGATAAATAATATCGTTATAAACTACCTGAAAACAGGTATGGAGCGCTGACGTCTTGTGAAAAAAGGTTCCACTCTCATTAAAATGCTTGTGAATTAGTCTGGTTAATGTAAAGCCTGTATAAGGTGGGTATGATTAACGTTAATAACTCAGAAGAAATATCCCCTAAGGTCAGAAGGATTGTTCTTGCGGATAAAACAAGGTTTACTGAAACCCTCAGTTTTTTGGACAGATTTGAAAATCCCGAAATTGGTAAATGGTCTTATTTTGGTTGGCGCAACTCTGTATATGGTGATGACATTGTATCTAAAAGAAACCCTAAGTCTGTTGGTTTAAGTCAAATTGTCCATTTTGATGAGATGTCTTTTGGCTTAAGGATGCAATACTTAAATATGAGCAACCCTCATTGTTGTTTCCACCATTACTAAAGATGTTGACAGTATGGTAAAGTTTTCGTCACTCTTTTATTACTAAAAAGGGACACGAAGCCGACACTATGGGAAACTTAATAATATTCCGTGATACGGTAACTTGATAACGACTACAAAAATTTAAAGGTTATGTAGATACTAGTAACTCTGACCTTTAATTCTTCTGCGTTTTCTTAGTACGATTTATAGCATCACTTTTAAGACATTATATTTATTTTTTATCAACAGCAAGTGTAACAAATTCAATAACATCAATAGAAACTATAATAAATTCTAGAGGCAATATATGGGTATCAAATTTGTTGATCTTTCGCAGGAGAGTTGACTATGGTTTACAGGAAAATAGCTAGATAGATTTCGAATTAGAATGATTAAAGCTAATCATATTATATGGCTCCAATTACTTCTTGATTAACTGTCTGTCGCTTGCCCAAGCATAACTAAATAAAACGAGTATTTAACTAGCTGAATTTCAGCTGGATTAAATACTCGTTCTTTTATTCATTATTGACGGACAACTAGAACGTCACATTTGGCGTGGCGTATCACAAAGTCTGTCGTTGATCCAATCAACATCTTTTCGATTCTTCCTTTTCCAGTGGCTCCCATTATGATTAAATCAAAGGACCATTTCTCGACTAAGTCTGAAGTAATTTGAGTACGAGCTTCTCCATAAATTAATGATTTAGTTACTCTGACACCCTGTTTCTCAGTAAATTCAGCTAAGGATTTTAAAAAGGACTCTTTTTCGTGTTTCGGAAGATCTTCTTACCTTTAATTAAATACCTGTACGAGATAAGTCTACTGTTCAACTCAGAAGCATAGCCAATTCCCCGTTTAAATGAACCAATTGACTGTTGAGAGCCATCTACCGGTAACATATTTTTTTTTGTTATTGACATTTTGGACACCGCCTTTATTTCTTTGTAAGCGCGAACATTTAGTTAGTCTAAATATCAAACATCTGGACCATAAAGCAAAACATCTTGTCAAATTTCAATCAAAATAATCCCTGCAAACTATGTGTTAATCACTTTAGCTTGCAGGGATTATAGAGTGTTTTAGCTAGATAGTTTGCGAATCTCAATAGTTGCGATACTATCATCCGTTACTGGCCCTTGCAGACAAGAGTTTTTATCCGACAATATTGAGACGGCGGCTCTATATTAAGTCTCTGAGTCATTGGCCTGCTTTCACAATATCACTAAAATTGCCTAGCCTTTTCAGACAACTTTTCCAAAACAGATTTAAAAATGGTTAAGAAATAGTCCATTTCTCGTTTGGTCACGGTTAATGGTGGCAGGATTCGGAGAACATTATGTTTAGAACTTGTCACTAATAAGCCTTGTTCGTAAGCTAAGCGAATAACCTCAGTCACTGGCACATCTAATTCAATCCCGATTAATAAGCCTTTCCCTCTGATTTCTTTGATTACAGGAAAACTCTGCTGTAAACTAGTCAGTTTTTCAACTAAATAGCGACTTTGTTGTTGGACATTGGCTAACAAGTCACGTTCTTTAATCGCCTTGACAATGTACAGGCCAGCCGCTGTTGCGAGTGGATTGCCTCCAAAGGTTGATCCGTGGGCACTTAGTCCGAAATGTCTAGCCGTCGCTTCAGTCGCGAGTACTGCGCCAATTGGGACACCTCCGCCCAAGCCCTTGGCTAATGTGATTATATCTGGTTGCAAACTTGTTTGTTGAAAGGCAAACATTGAACCGGTTCTCCCCATTCCTGTTTGTATTTCATCGATCAAAATCAAAACGTTGGCTTCCTTTTGAATTTGGTTGACCGTTTCAATGAACGCATCACTCATCAGATTAATCCCACCTTCTCCTTGAATCACTTCTAAGAGGATGGCACATGTATTGGAGGTAAGCGCATGTTTCAACGCTTGAGCGTCATTAAAAGGCACATAGTTGAACCCAGGTACTACCGGTCCAAAGCCATGATGCATTTCTTTTTGACCAGTAGCTGTTAAGGACGCAATCGTTCGACCATGGAAGGATTGCTGCATCGTGATTATTTCAACAGCAGACTCGCCTTTGGCTTCCAAACCCCATTTACGGGCTAATTTAATTGCTCCCTCATTGGCTTCGGTTCCGGAATTGGCGAAGAAGACTTTTGCTAATCCTGAGACTTCAACGAGTGCTTCAGCAAGCTCGATTCCAGGAAGTGTCCAGTATAAATTTGATGTGTGAATGAGCTGCTTTGCTTGTTGAGTGATCGCCTCGACGAGTCCTTCATCTGCATGTCCTAGAACATTTGTCGCAATGCCTGAAACAAAATCTAAGTAGTCTTTGCCGTCATCAGCTGTTACCCAAGCCTGTTTGCCGCTGACTAGCAATTTTTCATCACGTTTATAGGTATTCATCAAGACAGCTTCGCCACGTTTTACGATTGCTTCTTTACTAATGTTCTCCATCACAATTTCCTCCTATCTTGTTTTAACTGCGATAATCGGCATTGATTTTAATATAATCCACTGTCATATCACACGTCCAAACTTCCGCTTGAAAATTTCCAATACCTAAATCAATCAGAATGCTCAGCTCTTTTTCTGACATGATCTCAGCTGCTGACTCTTCATCAAAAGTTAAGCCGATCCCCTGAGAACAAAGCGCAACTTGTCCCTTTTTAGAGGCAATCGCAATATCAATTTTAGTCGGATCCAGTTCATCTGGTTGACATTGACCTATTGCAGAAATGATTCTGCCCCAGTTAGCATCTTGACCAAAAATAGCAGTTTTTACCAGGCTGGATGTCGCGACTTCTTTGGCAATTTTCACTGCGTCTGTTTGATTCTGTCCGCCTTTAACGAGTACTTCAACGTATTTCGTTGCGCCTTCGCCATCGGCAGCCATCATCTTCGCTAAGTCTTGGCACAACTGTTCCAAGCTTTGATAAAATGTGGCCAGTTTTTCTTCATTCCATTCAATTTTAAGTTCACCTGTTGAAGCTAAGAATACTGTGTCATTAGGACTAGTATCGCCATCGACTGTTAAGCGATTAAAGCTATTATCAACTACTTTTGACAACATTATGTTTAGTTCTGCTTGATCAAGCGCCACATCGGTCACTAAATAGGATAACATAGTCCCTAAATTAGGGTGAATCATGCCAGACCCCTTAGTAATGCCTGCGATTTTAATCGACTGTTGATCGATTTTAAATTCATATGCTAATTGCTTAGGATGTGTATCGGTTGTCATCATCGCCTCGACGGCGGTGATTGAGTCTTGATCCGTTAGTTGACTGGTCAATTGTTGAACCTTCTCATCAAAATTGTTCAATGTCAGCGGGACGCCAATTACACCTGTTGAACAGATTAAGACTTCCGTTACCTTGATATTTAAGTCATCTGCTAAGGTTTGGGCCATTTTTTGAACAGCCATGTCGCCTCGAACGCCATTACACGTATTGGCGTTTCCGCTATTAGTCAGAATTGCTTTAACAATCGAATGTTGTTCGAGTAAGTGGCGATCATACACAATATGATGGGATTGAATCGCATTTTTGGTATACACTCCAGCCACTGTGGCACCCTTGGGAAAGTAAATCAAGCCAAGATCTTTTTTATTCGCCTTTAAGCCTGCATGAATGCCCGATGCGAAAACTGAATTAATGGCACACAAGCCACCCGCTATTTTTTTCATTTAATTTCCTGCTTTCCATTCATATTTGGTTATCATTAAGGAACTAGGGGCATTAAGTTCAAACCTTTTGTTTCAGTTAAACCAAACATTATGTTCATATTCTGAACGGCTTGGCCAGAGGCACCTTTGACCAAATTATCGAGAATGACTAGAATGATCAAACGATTCGTCCGTTCGTCTACCTGAATTTGTAACTGGCAATTGTTGGTCCCACGGATCGATTTCAATTCAGGTAATTGACCGATTGGTAAGACTTGAATAAAAGCTTCCTCGCTATACTTTTCTTGGAACATTTGGTGAAGGGCCGCTTCGTTAACTTTTTCTGTCAAATTGACATAGATAGTGGTGAAAATGCCGCGTTCAATCGGCAATAAGTGAGGGGTAAATTGAATTTGAACCGGCTGTTTCGTTTGAGCTTGGAGTTCTTGTTCAATTTCTGGAATGTGACGATGTTTCAGCACATTATACGCTTTAAAATTACCTTGCAATTCAGCTAATAAAGTGGCAGTATTCGCACTTTTCCCTGCACCGCTTGCTCCTGATTTGGCATCAATGATGATCGACTGAGTATCAATGAGCGTCGAGTTGATAATCGGTAGCAAGCCTAACAAGGCACTTGTGACAAAACAACCTGGATTCGCAATGAGTCGGGCATCTTTTATCCGTTCGCGATTGATTTCAGGCAAACCATAGACCGCAGTCTCTAGAAACTCTGGCGCCGTCTGTTTAACTTGGTAGTACTCTTCATAAACCGCTCTATCTTTGATTCTAAAATCCGGGCTCAAATCAATCAATTTGACCGGATAATTTTGCGCTTCTTTAACCAGATTCATCGCATGTCCATGAGGTAAACAGACAAAGACGACGTCACTTTCACCTAAGACACTTTCTGATTGATAGTCGCTAAACGTTAGATCAATCAATCCACTTAAATGAGGGTAATACGTTGCCACTGACTGCCCAGCTAATCGGGTCGAAGTTAAATAATTGAATTCAATATCATCTCTAAGAATCAACAAGCGAATCAGTTCACTCCCCGTGTAACCAGTAGCTCCTATAATACTCACTTTAATCATCATCAGTTCTCCTTTTCTTTGCCTAAATAGAATGAATCAATGCGTAATCATTGTCCCAATGCCTTGCTTAGTGAATAACTCAAGTATAAGCGAATGCTTAATTGTGCCATTAATAATGTGACAACGTTGGACGCCGCCTTCGAGGGCTACTAAGCAACACTCTAATTTTGGAATCATACCGCCGCTAATAATCCCCTCTTCGATGGCCGAGCGCATACCTTGAATATCTAATCGACTAATCAAGGTCGACGGATCGTTAAAGTCACGGTAGACTCCCGCCACATCAGTTAATAGAATTAGTTTTTCAGCCTCAAGCGCTTTAGCAATCTGACTCGCGGCTTCATCGGAGTTTATATTTAAACTGAGTCCGTCTGGCCCATAGGCAATTGGTGAAATTACAGGTAGAAAGCCGCCTTCGATGACATGATTTAGATAGCTCGTATTAACCTTCGTTATTTCACCGACTAACCCCAGTTCATCTGATTTTAATTCCGCTTCAAGTATTTTATTATCTTTGCCGCTGACGCTGACCGTAGGAATACCGTTCGCATTGAAAAGTGTCGTTAAAGAGGGAGACACACTGCCCGTCAAAACCATTTCAATATTCTGCATGATTTCAGGCGTTGTAACACGCAACCCATCGATGAAGCGTGTTTCAATTCCCTTAACTTTCAGGAGTTGATTGATTTCAGGCCCGCCACCGTGCACGATCACCGGCTTCATTCCGACATACTTTAACCAGACAATATCACTAATCACTTGCTCACGAATCTCAGGTGATATCATCGCGTGGCCACCATATTTGATTACAACGACTTTATTGTGAAAATTCTTAATGTACTCCAAACTTTCGATTAATATTTCTGCTTTTTCATTGTCATTTTTCATAATAACTCCCTACTTTCATTTAACTCAAATACCCCATCTCAATGCTTGGGTTTCACAAACATAGAGACGAGGCTAACCCGCGGTACCACTCTAATTAATCAGTCATCTTACTTACTGATTCACTTTAAAATCATAACGTTGATTCTACGTCTCGCTTTTATGCGAGAAATCTCCAAAGTGCGATTCAGTTACTTCGATCAGTAGACTCTCATCGTCTCCACCTCGCTGTCGATCCTCCATAACTTACTAGCTTTATCCTAGATTGTCTGTAAAATTAAATTCCTTTGACGACTTAACCGCATGAAAGGCGATAAAAACCTGGAAAGCGAAAAAGCCCGTCTCAAATGCTCATTGAACATTTGAGACGGACTTATCCGCGGTACCACTCTAATTAATCTAGTTTCCTAGATTCACTTTAATTGTTAACGCTGAACAGTTTCAGCGAAGCCAGCTATATCCAATCTCAATTCACTGGTTTTCTCGTAAGTGCGCTTCAAACATCAATCGGCAGTAGGCTTCCACCGTCCCTACTTCGCTGTGGCCTCATGATGATTTACTCTCTTACTCATCGAATTCCTTATTAAGTTATCAGCATCTTATCACCGAAATAACTCAAAGTCAACCGTAATATTAATTTTAGATTAGAATCCCTTCGTAAAATTAGTTTTTATTCATTTAGTGATTCAGAATTAGACAGTGTTTATCATAAAACTTGTACTCTCTTGTATCTTTTTCAAGTGAATTTCTCTTAAGAATCTGAAACTAACGTAATATTTCAACCACATTTTTACGTGATGCTGCCCTGGCAGGAAACACACTGAAGACTAAACCAATTAAAATGGACACTCCGACACTAACCATGGCTGTTTGAACATCGACAATCGCTGAGAATGGTAAAAATCTACTGACTGAAAAAGCTAAGCCTATCCCAGCAAAATAGCCGACTAAGCCACCTAGGGTGGTAATCGCAATACCTTCTAAAAGAAATTGCCATTGGATACTCTTGCGCGTAGCACCTAATGAACGACGAATCCCGATTTCTTTGGTGCGTTCGGATACAGAAATATACATCATGTTCATTACGCCGACACCTGCAATAAATAACGAGATACTCGCAACTGCTGAAATAAACAGTGTAATCATACTGAGTGTATTGCCAATTTGTTCCATCATTTCTGAACTATCATAATAAGTGTAGCTGCCATCTTCAGCGGCAGACCCATTCTGTGTTAAGTAATCTGAAATCTGTTGACTAATGGTTTTCATATTAACGCCTGCTTCAAAGAAGACAGTAATTTCCCAATTATAAAAGTTTTGGGGATTATAGTACTGAAAGGTCTCATAAGGTATTTCTACCTGGCTCATCACGGTGTACATGCCGCCCATGTCACCAAAGCCCATCCCATCATCTTCATTAGTAAAAGCAGCTTGACTATCATAGACACCAACAACAGTATAGTCGCTGCCATCGAGATCAAGTGATTTGTGTAAGGCTTTTTCAGGATCGCCAAATAGTTCACTTGCCGCAAAACTATCGATGATCGCATATTTCTGACGGTATTGAGAATCGGCGATCGTTAGATTACGTCCGACAAGCAATGTATAATTACTTTCTTCGACCAGCGCCACATCATAGGAGTTGGTAATGTTTCGAAAAGTTGCCGACATGTAGGTCGCTTGCTGGGGAATATCTTCGGCCGTTCGTACTTCATCGACACCTGGAATCAGGTCGATCGCTGCTAAGTCGCTATTTTTGAAAGGCTGAAAACTACTAAAGTCAATGTCCATATTGGTTGGGTTATAATAAAAAGCCTGACTTGATCTTCCTAGCTCATCTTGAGCTAATTCATCCAGAGTTTGTTTTTGGAAGCCATTGCCTAAACTCATAATCGTGATTACTGCCGCTATACCGATGACAATCCCAATCATCGTCAGAAACGTCCGTCGCCCATTCATCCGCAAAGTCGCCAAGGATGACTTGAGTATTTCACTTAAGCGCATCATTCACCCTGCTTTCTTTGCCTGTTAGATCAATCGTAGTCAGTCGGTCCCCTGGTAGGTAGCCTAACTGGTTTTGATCGTAATCTTGTGAAGCTGCTTGAACTACTCCGTCGACAATTGTAATATGACGTGAGGCAAATTGACGGCTTCTTGGATCATGGGTGACCATAATAATTGTCACCCCTTGTTCTTTGTGTAAGTTAGTTAAGATAGCCATGATGGCAGCAGATGTTTTAGTATCTAGGGCTCCTGTCGGTTCGTCAGCAATAATAAACTGTGGTTGATTAATTAAGGCTCTAGCAATCGCCACGCGCTGTTTCTGTCCGCCGGATAGTTCGGACGGTTTTTGTTTTAATTTATCTGCTAAACCAACTTTATCTAAGGCGTCTTTCACCCGGTCCTTTGTCTGTCTAGCGGACAAGCCATTATATAAAAGAGGCAAACGGACATTTTCTTCAACCGTCATATTTGCGATTAAATTAAAGTCTTGAAACACAAAGCCGACGCGTTTGTTTCTAAGGGCTGAAATCTGTTGGTCCGTTCTATGTTCGAGTGCCTTGCCTTCAAACAGATAGTCTCCTTCAAAGTCATTGTCCAAGAAACCTAAGACATTAATCAGGGTAGATTTACCCGATCCAGAAGGTCCCATGATTGAGACAAAATCATTCTTGTAGATTGTTAATTCCACATTTTTGAGTACATGTAATAACTGGTCGCCCATTTGATAATATTTGTTAAGTTGTTTAATTTGAATCAAGGGGCTATTAGATGCTAAGAGTTTTTCTGCTTCCTGCTGATTCATTACACTCACCAACTATCTTCCAAATTTTCTGGTAAGCCGTCGAACTCAGTGTTCAATCCCATCAGATCAATATCTGTCATAATGCTTTGACCATCTTGTAAGTCGTAAGGATGCAGGACTAGTGCCTCTCCACTTGTTAACTCACGGAGAACCACCCGGTTAGTCCCTTGTTGTTCAATCGTGACTGCCCGTTTTTCAACCCTGCCATCTTGATAAACAAAGACAAAACTTTGGCCGGCCTCTTCGGTAATCGCTTCGGTCGGGATCACAACGCCTGGTAATTGAATCCCTATTTTCACAGAGAAGCCTGGTTGAATAAATGTTTCTGGTTGAATTGTAAAATTAAATTGGCTACTGCTTGAGCTTGAACCGATCATCTGATTGACCGCCTGCCCCGAATCACTAGCTGTACTAGCGGCGGGAATTTGATCGAAAGCGGTGATTTCACCTGCGACCTCGCGGTCCTCTGCATTCACGTAAAGATTGACTGGTCGCCCTTCTGCTAGTGTATAATACTCATATTCAGTCACCGAGCCGACGACCGATACCTGATCACTAATGATGCGCACAAAGGGGACTTGTGAGTTGTCCTTGCCTGCTTCATTTAAGATGACCATGCCCTCAGACTTGGCGAGGATTCGGCCATATTGTTGTTCCTTGAGGCGGATCAATTTGATTTCGATATCCTCTATCTGTTGATTCAGCAGGCGGATTTGTTCCTTGAGTGCGTCTACACCAGAGGCTATCTCTTCCTCGACTTGCGAGGGACTTTCAGTACTAGCTGAGTCACCAATTTCTTCCTCGATATAATACGCTTGTTTGCCAGAATAATCCCAATGGCTAGAAATCTTGTCGCCTTGATAATTATAATCAGCACCTGACAGCTGAGTGAGTTCTAGAAGTAAGTTTTCCCGCTGATTATATAATCGAGTTTGGTCTTTAAGTGTATCCTCAAGGTCATATTGCGTCTGTTGACTGTCAACTTCATATGCAAATAGGAGATCGTTTTTCTTCACATGTTGCCCGTCTCTAACTTGGACGCTGGTAATATTTCCCATCTCAGCATTATAGAAATACGGTTGATCTGTTTGCAGATGTGCGATTCCACTGACCGATACCGGATCTTGTTGATACAGTCTAAAGGTTGAATAAACCATCGAATCTGCTGTTTGGCCAGCTAATAATGGCTTCCCGTCCAATATTTCTGTCGAATTCACCATTTCAGGTCCGGTTTGAGCGACTTGCATCTGATTTCCCTGTGCGCTGCCACTAAAGAAAAGCGAGCGAAGTACATAGCCCAAAGCCAGCAACAACACTAATAGGCCTACCGAAATCTCAATCATAACTTTGTGTTGCTTCATAATTTCCTCATTTCCATTACAAAATATTTAAATTAACCTAATATTATTTTATTATACTGTTTGGCTATTAAACCTACAAGTGAATCCCTTAACTAAATACTTAAAATCCAAACTAAATTTTAAGTATTTCGATGTGGATAGAATTCTTTGGCGAGAGTGAGTGATTCGTCGTTTTATAGTCGACTGTTAATCGAATAGCGGAAATTAAATGAACGGACTTGTGGACTATTGTGTGTGTTTCAATCCCCAACTAGGCCAAAAGGCGAACGTTAACAGTAAAATTTTATCCAATATTAACAAATATTTTAAATCTGTTCCTTATTTAATTTATAGTATGAGTAGAAAAACAGACAGGATGGAGTGTTTGATTAGTGGATTTTATTCAAGATTTATTGGCAGCAATTGGAGTTGTTATTAATGGCATCCCTCAAGGGATTCTAGCGTTATCGTTCGGTTTTGCGGCCTTTCCGACAGGGCTCGGCTTTGCTTTTGCTGCGATTGCGAATGTTCTAACGGGATCGGTTGCACCGGTCTCATTTCAAGTCGAAACTATAACCGTTGCCGGAACTATGGGTGATAACAAGCGTGAAAGGGTCTCCTTAATTTTTTTATGCTGCAATTATTATGACAGTCATTGGCTTATTTGGCTTGATGGAACAATTAGTCGACTTTATCGGTGTAGAAATTACCGCGGGTATGATGGCTGGTGTAGGTCTAATCCTTGTTAAAGCTGCGATCGATATGGCAAAGAGTAATCCTTGCGTTGGTATTATTTCCTTTGTAACTGCCTTGGTAGTCTACATTTTCACACATGACTTAGTCTATACGATTGTTTCTTCAGTCGTGCTCGCCACCCTCTATTCTGCCGTCTATAAGAAACAGTTCTTTCACTTACCTGAAGATGTGACGCAGAAAAAGTTATCCTTCATAAAACCACAAGCTTTAAATTTGAAGATTGCCCGAGGCGCCTTAGCACTAGCGTGTTTGAACATCGGTTCTAATATTTCCTTTGGGATGATTACGGGCAGTATGACCGGAGCAGAAACTAATCCAGTCAATGTTGATACGCTAACCGTGGTCAGTTCCGTTGCAGACTTTGTCACCAGTCTCTTTGGAGGCGCCCCACTTGAATCGATTATTTCTGCAACCGGAAGTGCCCCCAATCCTGTGCTATCTGGCGTTTTAATGATGACAATCATGGCATTGATTTTATTCTTTGGTATTCTGCCTAAACTCGGAAAGTTTGTGCCGATGGAATCGATTGCTGGCTTCTTATTTGTACTAGGCGCAGTGGTCACGACACCCTCAAATTTCTCAGCCGGTTCAGCCATTGACCCTATGACAACGGGCATCACCATGATTGTGAGTTACTTCTTCGATCCATTCTTCGGGATGATTGCCGGCATGATTGTCAAGTTCTTACTACCACTATTAGGAGTGACTTTATAAAATGAAAACTTATAACTTATCGATTGTTGGCTTAACTCGCCAATTACCCATTGTTCGTTTATCCGATAATCTATCGATAGCCTCTTTCGTCCTTCTGGGCGATACCGAGCTCGCACGGCTGGGCGCACAAGCCTTAGCTGAAAAAATAACCCTTCCTTTTGATTTTTTTCTCACAGCCGAGGCCAAGGGCATTCCACTTGTTCAATGTATTGCTCAGGAGTTTAACCACCCGAAATTTTATGTGGCTCGTAAAACAGTCAAAGCTTACATGGAACAACCACTGACGACAGAAGTTTATAGCATAACGACCCAGGCGGTTCAAACGCTCGTTTTAGATGGCCGCGATGTTCTAGAACTCAAAGGCAAACGCGTTGTCTTAATCGATGATGTGATTAGCACTGGCGATTCTTTAGCTGCCCTGAAGAATTTGGCCGAAGATGCAGGCGCTGTGGTTATCGACCAAATTGCCCTGCTTGCCGAAGGTCCAGCTAGCGAACGGACCGACATCAAATTTTTAGAAAAGTTACCACTATTTAAGTAAGAGACCCTTCTGTCCATAATGCGCCCCCATTTACTGCCGCCTCATGATAGGTTGTAATTGATGGGGGCTTTTTATTTCATACTAGATGACCTTGTGAATTATACTCAGCCATTCAGGTGGCGAAAAAAGAGCCACACCGGAAACGAGGGCCATCCGGTGTCACCCCAATTTAAAAACCGGAAATTGCGTCGCTTGAGTCGTATTACTGTCTTCGAGAAGATACCTTCTGTTTCGATTCTTGTAGTCTCAGTTAAGCTCACGCTTTTCACGTATAGAAAGATCAAAAGGTGTGCTGGCGAGCAAACACGATGTAAAGTCTGTGCATTTTTATCAAATCGTCGTGAAACGAAGTGAAGGACACTTTTGTATTTTCAAGCAGTCTGTAGGTTCTTGTTCGAGTAAATTACTGGTCGCTAAATTCAAATAAATATGTTTTTTGATGCGTGGCTAAGCGAGCCACGATGTGAAACAGTCCTCAGAATACGTGGATCAAGTAGCCATAATCTGCACAGAGTTTACCTGATTCCGATAAATAATAGAGAGAAGCTGCTGGGTCATACTCTGGCAGTGAAAATTTGATCTTTACGATTGATTTGCGTTCTTTAATACAAGTCCAAATAATGGCCTATATCACCACAAGTTTTAATTAGTTTCTTTGCCGAAGCGTATCATTTATAGTATTCTTAGCTTTGACTATCATCTAAAATTATTTAAGGAGAATTTTATGAATCCAAAAATAAAAGATTTTATCCTAACTCACGAATCAGAAATAATCAACATGCGCCGTCAGTTACATCAAACACCAGAATTGTCCTTTGAGGAATTTGAAACGACTCAATACATTGTGCGGCTCTTGGAACAATTAGGCGTCCCCTACCGTTTAATGGAGCCAACCGGTTTAATCGCCGAGATTAAAGGTCCCCAGTCTGGAAAAACGGTCTTATTACGGGCAGATATGGACGCTTTGTCGATTGATGAGTTAAACGATCAGCTGGCTTATCGATCAAATCACCCAGGTAAAATGCATGCTTGTGGACACGATGCCCATATCGCCATGTTGTTGATAGCCTTAAAAGCTTTATTAACTGTCCAGGAGCAAATCAAAGGTACTGTGCGTTTTATCTTTCAGCCGGCCGAAGAAATTGCGGCGGGTGCTAAGAAAATGATTGAACAAGGGGTGCTAGACGGCGTGGATAATGCATTTGGCATTCATATTTGGTCAGTTAATGAGACGGGTTTAATCGCCTGTGACCCAGGTCCCGCTTTTGCAGGCGCCGATCATTTCAAAATCCATTTTCAAGGCCAAGGCGGCCATGCGGCCCAACCTCACATGACGCATGATGCGGTGGTGATGGCGGCCGAGTATATTAATAATATTCAAAGCATCGTGTCCCGAGCCGTTGATCCAATGGAAGCGGCCGTGCTGACCGTTGGCCGTTTCGAGTCAGGCGATCAATTTAACATTATTGCGGAGAATGCCCACTTAGAAGGAACTGTCCGGACTTTCAGTCAGGAAACTCGCGATCTGGTGGAAACTCAAATGAAGCATTATGCGGAACAAATTGCTGCCATGTATCACGGAACGGTCGACTTTGACTATCGTCATATGACGGAAGCTGTCGTTAATCATGAGTTGAGTGCCAAACTTGTTCAGAGCGTGACCGAAAAGGCTTTTGGCAATCACCATGTCTACCACGATGTCCCAACAATGGGCGCAGAAGATTTCGGTTACTACCTGACTCAAATCCCCGGTGCTCTCGCTACTCTGGGTTGCCGTAACACAGTCAAGGCAACAGACTATCCGCATCATCATGCGCGTTTTAATGTCGATGAAGATGCCTTGAAGTATGGTGCTGAATTATACGCACAGTATGCCTTGAGTTATTTAGACCAAGACGAGTTTTAAGCCAATTTAATCACGAAAGGATACTATGCAACTATGAATCAGATGATTAAAGATTATATCGAAGCCCATCAAGCAGAGATGATTGCTATGCGCCAACACCTCCATCAACATCCCGAACTCGCTTTTGAGGAGTTCGAAACGACTAAATTCATTGCAAAAACATTAGATGACTTAGGCCTAGACTACCGCTTAATGGAACCTACAGGCGTGATGACGGAAATTCGCGGTGACCACCCTGGTAAAACTGTTTTACTGCGAGCAGATATGGATGCCTTGCCAATCCAAGAACTCAATCATCATTTAAACTACGCATCGCAAAACGCAGGCAAGATGCACGCTTGTGGACATGACGGTCATGTTTCAATGCTCATGATGGCTCTCAAAGCCTTATTGGCTAACCGCGAACAAATTAAAGGAAAGGTCCGTTTTATTTTTCAGCCGGCCGAAGAGATTGGTCAAGGAGCGAAAGAGATGATCAAGCAAGGGGTCCTCGAAGGAGTCGATAATGCTTTCGGAATTCATATTTGGACAGTTGATGAGGCAGGTCTAGTCAACTGTATTCCTGGAGCTTGTTTTGCGGCGACTGATCGCTTTCAGATTCATTTTCAAGGTTCCGGCGGCCACGCTGCCCAACCCCATCTAACCAATGATGCGGTCGTGATGGTCTCACAATATATTGCGCACATTCAAACCATTATTTCCAGAGCGACTGACCCACTTGAGGCAGCCGTTTTGACAGTTGGTAAGGTCGATGCCGGTGACCGTTTTAATATCATTGCTGAGAATGCTAAAATTGAAGGAACCGTTCGAACCTTTGACCCAGCCACACGTAATATCGTTGAAAGCGAAATGAAGCGCTATGCCGAAAGAACGGCCGCTATCTACGGTGGAACAGTTAAATTTGACTATCAGCGGGTCTTAGATCCTGTGATCAATGAGCGCCGCAGCGCGCAATTAGTTCAATCCATTGCTCGAGCCGCCTTTGGCGAACAATCGGTAGGTCATTTACCTCCGACTATGGGTGGCGAGGATTTCGGAGAGTACACCAATTATGTTCCGGGAGCTTTTGCGACGGTTGGTACACGCAATGAGTCGAAAGGCTCGGATTTCGCTCATCACCATGCACGTTTCAATATTGATGAAGACACATTAATCGTTGGCGCAGAATTGTATGCCCAATATGCCTTGGCTTATTTAAAGCAAGAGGATTTTTAAAATTATTGCCCAAAATATGACACTTATAAACCCTATTTTGGGAACCTTTATAAGTGATAGTGAGTCAGAGAAATTGTTGGTTTTTTAAAGAATATGATATACTTGGCTGAAATATAACTCAAGACTTGGAAGTGACGATTTGAAAAAATGGTTGAAATATGTACTGGGAATACTCGCTTTTATTACGGTTATTTCTGTAGTCGGGATTCGACAACTAACTTATGCCCCTACGCCAGCTGCCGAACTGGCCGCTCAAAAGGCTGTAACTGAAAACTATGTCAGTATCTTTGAAGCTGAACAGGACGATTCACCTGCAATTGTCCTTTATCAAGGTGGCTTCGTTGAACAAAATGCCTACGCCCCACTTGCCAGTCAGTTGGCTGAAGCGGGTTTCACCGTCTATTTAATCGACACCCCCTTGAACTTACCGGTTTTAGCTGAACAACGTGGCTTGGCTGTGGTTGAAGACTATCAATTAACAGACGTGACTTTCATGGGCCATTCTTTAGGTGGCGTGATCGCAGCAAATAACGCCGCAGCTTTAGTCGATTCTGGTAAAGTGGCTGGCTTAGTCTTATTGGCGAGTTATCTGGCTGGCTCGACTGACTTAAGTGAGGTGACTTTCCCAGTTTTGTCGGTGACTGCTTCTGAGGATAAAGTCTTAAATTGGGAAGCTTTTGAGGCGGCAACTAAATTATTGCCGCCTGATACGACTTACGACGAAATCGAAGGTGGCAATCATAGTGGCTTCGGCGACTACGGCCGGCAAGAAAAAGACGGTCAAGCGACCATTTCGTCTGCTGAACAAAGAGAACTGATTGTAGATTTAGTGGTTAAAAATTTTCCATATTAATCTCATTAGCTATTTCCAATACAAATAAACACTCTAGCACCATTCATTTTATCTGAATGGTGCTAGAGTGTTTATTTCGTTATTTTTAACATATACTATTGCTTGACAGTTTTTTCGATTATAGAATCCGGTCTTTAAAATCCAAACCCTTTAATCCAAACATCGTCAGCCTGAATATGTGCCACGCTGATCCTTTTTCTAAAGTTGACCGATAGCTCTCCTAAGTGCAATAACAATCGTTCCATTGACATTACCATATTCAACTATCAAATAACTATGATAATCTGAGGTTCTGTTCATCCTTTGCTTATAGATCATGAGCAGAATAATGATAATTCTTCGGATAGGTTTTATCTGAAGCAAGTCCTTATTAAGAAAACCTAGCACTTGGTTTATGGCCTTTAGATTGGTTATTCTTACACGCATCTCTAGCCGAACTTCTGATTATATCGGCAAAAAAAAACGCTGAATCCTAAAAAAGGTCAGCGATATTTTATATTGGAGCTATACTTTAGTTAATGAAGGAGCGCGGTGCGCCAATTTTTGGGTAGTGCTTGCTAATAAATTGAGCCTTTCGGTACTAGATAATAAAATTATCGCATAGATAACTAAGAATATTGGTAAAACATTAACCGAAAAACGCGAAGCAACAAGGCCGAATAATGGCGGTAATAATAATGCACCTGTGTTACCGGCAGCTAGTTGAAGGCCCATGACATATTGGGAATTTTCAGTCCCAAAACGGGTAGGTGTTTCGTGCAACATGCTTGGGTAGACTGGTGCACAGCCCAGACCAATTAGAATAAGTCCGATTAACATAAATATATTCGGTAGCGGGAGCAACAGGACGAGTGTGCCCATTAGCACAATTGCTTGACCGAGACGTAACATTTGTTTGTTCGATAATTTGAAAGAGATAAAGCCGGACAGGACACGGCCAATCGTTATGCCTAAGAAATAGAAGGATAACCATTCAGCTGCTGTTGCTGGATCAATGCCTTTTGAATCGACTAAAAATGTACTCCCCCACAGATTGACCGTTTGTTCGATTCCTGTGTAGAAGACGAAAGTTAGTAAGGCCCATTTAACGCCTGGAATGCTGAAAATGTTCGGTTTCTTGGCGGTGGATCCTTGTTCCTGATTCAGTCCTTCAGGCGCGTCTTGTGTGACTGGCCCTTCGCCTGCAACTTTTTTCCAAAGGGGTAAGGTGATTAACAGGATCAGAACTAAAACAAATTGAAAAGCGGCAATAATTAAATAACTATTACGCCAAGAATAGCCTCTCGAAATGATTTGCGAAAGGACTAAGGGCCCGATGGTCGCACCGACACCCCAGAAAGCATGTAACCAATTCATATGATGCGCTTTATAGTTAATCGCGACATAATCGTTTAAACCAGCATCAACTGCCCCAGCACCCAAACCTAATGGCAGGGTAAAAAATAACAGCCAGTAAATTGACTCCGCATAGTTAAATCCTAGTAAGCCAATCGCCGTCAGCATCACACTGACAACCGTCACTCGACCTGTTCCATATTTCTTCAATAGAGTTCCGCTAAATAAACTTGAAATAACCGTGCCGACTGAGATCATCCCAAATAATAAACCAGCTGCCTCTAAGGGAGCGTTCAGTTCTCCTTGCATGATCGGCCAAGCAGCACCTAAAACCGCGTCCGGTAAACCCAAACTAATAAATGCAATATAAATAATTAATATTAAAAAAGTTGCCAACAAACTTCCCCCTATCATGGTCAAATTCACATGTATAATCATAGTTCATTCACTTCAATATTTCCACAAAAAAAATCGTTCAAGCGCAAGAGCGTTGAACAATTTCTTATTAAAAATACTATTATTTGGAAAAAGACCAATAAGCGATGCCATCTTGTATCATGTATTCTTCGTCATGACCGACTAAACTCGCTTGGCTTGTCGCATCATCATTAGGATCATTGATATAAACCATTCCGTCCTCATAACCTCGAATCACCATGACGTGACCAATCGAAGAGAAATAACCAGGATTAATCCCAACAACTACTGGATTACCCGCTTCGACTTCTTCCATCGCTTCATAGAAATCGTAGAACTCTTTGACTTCGTAGCCTCTTTCTTTACCAAAAGCTTCATAAATCGTAAAGGCTGTTCCCGCATAAGTCACATAATGGTCTAAACCAGCCCAGCTTGCAACTTCGCCTGGATCGACTGTTTCATTTTGAAAATAGCTGTCAACCATTGCTAGAGAAACGACGGCACAGCCGTTCGCCGCAATAATGCTCCCACTATCATCGCCATATGTATCAAACGCCCAACGGAAATCTTTTTGATTCATCAACGGGACATTGATTTGTTCAACACCCTTCAATAGAATATTTTCAGCTGGTTTCATATTATAAATAAACAAGGGAATAAAGCCAGTCTGCTTATATTGGTTAATGCCTTTATAAAGTGCCATTCTATCTAAATCATCTCTTGCTTGAATATCCACCCTCGTTGAAGTGGCTAAAGTGGCTTCTTCTGTCATTGACTCCTCACTTACAGGCAACTGTTCAACAACGTCATCAATCACATTCAAACGGTCTGTCACTAAACCATCACTAACTAATCGCCATACGCCTAGTATTAAAACCATAAAGAGAAGCAAGACGACCGCTACCGAACTGATTGTTTTGTATTTATTCTTTCTTGGTTTTCTATCTTTGTTCATTTAGATCTCCTTCTGGATTTATCATTTCATCCATCACCACAATTTTATACGCCTCATTCTTAAATAGCAATCAATTATAAAAAAAATAATGTTTTAATTTGGAGACGCCACCGTGGCTAGACACATTCTAACACTTTTATTACAAGCCAAAATACTTCTCTTTGGTCTACTTGTCTTTTATTCGTATAATAGTCTATAGCATATTCACAAAAATAAGGCTGATGAAACGCTTATTAGCGTGTTAATTTAAGTTGATTCCGCTGTAATTCTATATTAGGTAGCAGTCCATAAAATGTAGTGATTACCATATAATTTATTGTTGGAGGCGATTTTTAGAGACTAACGAAGATCCGTTCATTAAAGAAATAACTTATAGTCATTACGCCTCACTTTCACCTGATTTACCCTCTCATCCTTTTAGATGGGAGACGGCGGCTTTAGCTTTATTGAATCTTACGGAAGAGCGATCGATTGCTTCGGTCTTGGACACAATAAGTGTGGCGCATCAAATTGTCTACTTGTTTAAGGCCGAACGTATTCTCTACCAATGGACGAATATTACTGAAGAGACTTTAGCATTTATTGAAGAAAATTCCATCTCCGGCATTCGTTCTGTTGTTAGCACACTCATTCCTACAATTTCCAGTAGTCCAGCTAAACAATAATATACATTTAGATAAAATATAATCATTATCACTATAATATTAGAGGGGTATTTATCATTAAATAATTGAAACGTTCAGAAAGGAAAATAGAATGAAAGAAAAAATACTCGCTTATCGTTTTTACTTAGTCATAATCGCTCTAATGGCGTTCTTAATTAATGTTACTTTAGTCCCCTTAAATTTAAGAGAATTTGTATTCACTGGTATCATGGTCGTGATTTTTGCTTATAATTTGTTATGTTCTTTAATCAGATACTATCAAGAAGAAAATTCTTTTCATCTTTTGTCAGCTATTCTACAAGTGATCATTTTAGTAATGTATTTATCCGCATACTTTTAATTATAAATTTTAACTAAATGTAGTAGGCCACTATGTGACGATTATTTGCTAACTTACTATCAAAACCATGAGAGTAAGCTCCTGTACTGTATGCTCAATGGCATATTTGAGCAGATGGGTTAAAATTAAACACACACCCTGTCATATTTGCGTCAGGGTGTGTGTTTGTTCGCCTTAGAAGGCTTTGATTTTATTTTGTAATTTCGTAAAATAGAGTGTGCCATCGGCGTCTTGAGTCATTTCGACGCAGTGTGTGTGCCAGAGGTGCTCTAAGTGTGCCATTGTTTCGCCAGCTGCAAATATTTTTTGCGATTTCGGGAAGTCGTCCCAGTTGTCGGCTTTGATCCGCCAGCTAATCACGGCTGAAAGGTCACGGACTGTGTAGCCTTTGTCCTGTGTCATAGCGTCCAGTATCTCTTGCAAGCGCTCGTTATGATGCTCGATGAGTTCGCTCATGCGCTCATGAGGGTTGTGGATGATTTTACGATGTGTTGGTAAAATGACTTGAATATTCAATTGCTTTAATTTTTGGAGCGTGCCAACATAACTGCCTAGAATATCGACATGGTCAAAGCCCCAGAATGTGATATTGGGCGTGATGGGATCAAGGACTGTATCTGCACTTAACAGAACACCACTTGCTTCGTCATAAAAGCCAATGTGTCCTGGCGTGTGCCCAATTAGATCCAGCACTTTAAACTGATAATCGCCGATAATAAACTCATCGCCTGGTGTCAACGCTGTGAATTTAAAGGGTTCTGATGGCTGATTTAAAAAGCCTGGATTGTCATTATTGTCAATCTGGTCAGCTTGTAGGCCATAGAGATCTAACAAGTTATTGATTTGTTCCCAGTAATTGCCACTTATCATGTCATTCGTGTAATCACCATCTAGTTGGCTAGCATAAATTTTGCAGCCTGCTCGTGAAAACAGATGCACAAGGCCTGTATGGTCCGAATGTAAATGAGTTAAAACAACTTCCACGTTCTTAAGTTCGATATCTAGTTCTTTTAAACCAGCGAGCAGTTCCCTTTCTGACTGCGGATTATTGAAGCCAGTATCAAACAAGACGGCACGATTTTTGTCTTTTACAACATAAGCATTAATCAATCTTAATGGACTGTTTGGTAAAGTGACCCCAAACGAGTAAATATTCTTTGCAACTTCTTGAATCAAATTTTCCACCCCTATAGTATACGCTTTCATAAAGTGTAGTAGAGTTACGTTTGAAAGTAAATACTCCTGACATTACAATAACTACCGTTAAGTATTAACTAATCTTATAGAAAAAGCAGCCCGCTTAATAGACAGGCTGCTCTTATTTATTCAGTCGGCTTCTCTTAGAATAACTTTCCCATTCACGGCGTCGATTTGGATGGCATCTTTTCCATCTCCGAGCGTCTTTTTGAAATCAGAGAAAGTTGCGGACATTGTATCTCCTAGTACCTCAAAGCGACCATTTACGAATTCGAAATCTAACTCAGCATTAAATGTTTCGAAGATCAATTCGATTTCCCCATTGATAAAGTCAACCGCCATTGGATAGGTTTCCTCGCCACTTAAAAAGAGTTTAACATTGGGTCCATCAAATTCGAATTTAGTGAGCGTTCCTTTTGCTTTTATTTCACCATTCACTAAGTCAACATTAACAGATAATTTTTCGGTTTCGGGTACCGTCACAACCACTCGCGAAGTTAAGGTTGTAAAGAAAGATTTAAAATTATTTTTCCAGTCTTTCTCATTTAATACGACTTGTTTCTTGTCAGTGGACAAGTTGAAAACATCATCAAATTTTAAGTCTTCTTGTGAAACATAAACTTCTAGCTTGTAGGTGTTTCCTTCTTGAATTTCGATATAAGAGGACACTAAGTCAATTTTTAGCTCGGCGAAAGCCTCTAAATCTCCGCTTTCATATAGTAAATTTGTAGGTAAGTCATCAGTTGCGGAATCATTGACTGCTTGTGCATCGACATGAATCATAGGTATAAATATGGTAAATAAGCTCAGTATGATTAATAACTTTGATATAAATTTCATATAGATCACCCTTTCTTTCCTGATGTGTCATTATATTTATTGATACACCCAGTAATTAATTGATTCCGTAAGTAACAGCTCGTCTGAAAACGTTTGGGCATAGTGATTCTTTTCTGGTGAGTCATCAGGATCAAATACAACAATCTCACCGCTGTCATCTGTCATTAAGACCATTATGTGGCCGACATCTGTGAAGTAGCCAGGTTTAACTGAAACTAAAACAGGATAGCCTAATGTTATATAATGCTTGGCCGTTGCGAAATCATTACCTAAATCTTGTGCGGTCAAACCAATCGCATGAGCATAATCTGAGAAAATACTCCACATGGTTCCTTGTCCAGGCAAATAATAATAATTTTGAGCCCAGCCGAGTATTTCCACAGGTTCAATCAAACGGTCCTGCCAATATGAACCCACCATCGCCAATGATGCGAGTGCGCATCCATTGATTCCTAAAAAATTATCTCTTTCATCCGTCCCATATGACTCATAATACCAACGTTCATCCGTTTGTAAAATCAAAGGCATTGGTTGCTGACTAGCTTCTAAATATTGATTAGCTTCTTCGACAAATTCTTCTGTGACTACAAAGGGCTGATGCTTTAACCGAGTCAACGGTGATACTGTCAACCAGTTACGGTTACTTCCTAACCAACATGCAACAATTCCTAATAAAACAAACAAGTAAGCAATATAATGTCTTCCTTGTTTGTTCGAACGGTTGGAGTGCCTCCTTTTTCTAAACATAGCTTTCCTCTTTTCCCACACTGTCATCTTTCCTCCACAATACCATCTCTATCTGATAAGAGAATCCTTCTTAGGTTCTAATAATTTAGTTCTAATCGAATGCTACTAAAAAAGGTGTCATTCACTAGCGTTTCGAACGATTTACAAGAGCGGATGCTGTAATAAATTCGTCTCGAAGCGCAGCCAACGACACCGGTTTGTTATGCCTTTAAGCATGACAAGCATTTGGTTATCTAAAATGAGGTGAATAAGCCTTATACATATAAGCTCTTATAGTAAAAAATAGAAGCAGAAGAAGCCTCTGTTACCTCAAAACTTAAGTTAACTTAACCAAGCATCTATTAATATGCTTTCTTTTGCACTAACAGTTGCTTTTTGACCATTGGTAATCAAAGGCCTTTTTATTAACATGCCGTTTTCATGTAACAAGGACACTACTTCATCATTACTCATCTCAGCTAGTTTGTCTTTCAATTCCATTTCACGATACAAGTTTCCTGACGTATTGATAATCTTTTTCACTAGTCCGCCATTGGCATCAACCGCCAATTGTATGACCTCTTTTGCTGGAGGCGTCTCACGAATATCAATAATATCTCCCATTGCAATGCCTTCTGCCTTCAAATAGTTAGCTGCTTTTTTGGTGGTTGAACAGTGACCCAAACCATAAATCTTTAACATATTATTTGTCTCCTTTTTATATCTGTCTTCAGTAATGATTATAATCTATCCATAGTAAACATGAAGTGCACTAAACAAAGACAAGTACCCAGTCTAAGTTCCCTAGTGTACCTTAACGTGAATCACTCACATTAAAATTTTAATTGAAACAATCCTTTTCTAAAACTCCCAACAAAGTAAGCTTGTTTATTTATAAATCAATCTATAATCTAACACATCGTTTGTTTAAGTCATGGATCAATTCTTTTTTGTTTTCAGGTGATACTTTCACACTCCCTAAAAAAGAATTAGTATAAACAATTTCAAGCTCATCTCTTGACGACACTATTTTATATCCGGTAAAAATTTCTTTTGACCTTAATATCTTTGTGATATTCTCAAATGGAATTCGGCTTTTAAAAGGACCACCTTTTACAAATAAATGATCGTGTTCAAAAACATTTAATTGAAAAAGAAGCCCATAAGACTAAAGCAATCGTAATGATAAAGAGCGCTTACCATATGAATACTGTGATTAAATCATTTTTAAAGCTTTCAAAGTATAAGGGGAGAATGGCTAAAGCTACAATAATTAATACCTCTAACACTGTCGATGTTACGTAGAATATATCTACTTTTGCTTTAAATATCATACTTTCCTTACGTTGGAAAATCACTAAAACTGGATTACTCCATCTCATAAAGTTAAATCCTCACAATTTAGTATAGTACAAACCCAACACACTATCAAAATACTGCTCCAAATCAATTGTGAAAAACACTTGTTCCAAAGGCAAAGCATTAGAGCATTCACAGCGTCTATACACTTTCTTAAAGGCTTACTCAAACTCGGTCAATCGGACTGTCATTTACGGCCACTTTTAAGCATTGTTTTAATAAAACTAAATATTCTTCTGCAATCGGTCGTAAACGATGCAGATTGCTCGTGATAAAGCCGAGCTCAATTTCTTCACTCGACACTAACGGTCTCGCAATAATCGTCTCCCCATTTAAATCAGCATTAATGATTCCAGAACTAATGGTATAACCATTTAAGCCAATGGCTAAATTAAATAAGGTCGCTCGATCACTGACTGTAATTGTTTTAGGCGAAGCATGATCCGCCAATACTTCTTCCCAGAAATAAAAGGAATTATTAGTTCCTTGTTCATAACTGAGTTTTGGATAAGGTAACAAATCCTCTAATTCAATAGAAGCATAAGTTGCCAAAGGATGATTTTTATAGATAAACACATGTGGCTTCACTTTAATCAATGAAGTAAAGGTCAATTGATGTTTCTTCAATTCTGCATTGATCACTTGATGATTATAGTGACTGCGATAAATTATACCAATCTCACTTTTTAAATTGGCAACATCTTCAATCACTTCATAAGTACGCAGTTCCTTAAGAGAGGCTTGATAGTCCTGATGATCAAAGGCCTTTAACAAACGGACAAAAGCATCAACAACAAAGGCATAGTGTTGACCTGCCACACTAAATATTTGTTGGGGTGTTTCATCTTCTTTAAAACGTCGATTCAAGAGATTTATCTGCTCTAATATTTGGCGAGCATAAGATAAAAACTCCTCTCCTTGAGCAGTTAGAGCTACCCCCTTTTGACTGCGATTCAATAAAATCACATTCATTTCCTCTTCTAATTCTTTAATGGCGTGTGATAAAGACGGCTGAGAAATATATAATTCACTGGCTGCTTGAGTAATAGACGTTGATTCTGCAACCTTAACCAAATACTCTAATTGTCTAATCCGCATAAAACTCCCCCTTTTTAGTCCATAGTTAAAAACTATGAAAGTTGACTTAAAATAGATATTGTTAATAAGTCTATTTTTATTCTACACTATGAGAAACAAATTAAAAAGGGGTTAACTTTCATGACTGAAACTAAACAAAGAAGCACTCGATTTTTAACGGTAGGCTCACTCCTACGTCCAGATGATTTATTGGCTTATAAAGCACAAATTGAACATCGTGATGATATTCACTATCCCTTCTATCAGGAATTCGCTGGTTATAAAGAAACGGAAGATCAAGCAGTAGCAGCTGTCGTCGATCAACAAGTCAAATTGGAATTTCCAGAAATAACGGATGGTGAATTTTCTAAATCACTTTGGCATTTAGACTTTGTCTGGGGCTTAAAGGGCGTTCGTCGCTACATCGCAGATAAAGGTTACTTTTTTAGAGACCTTGACGAAACTGCTCATTATGAAACGCGTAAAGATATCGGAATCGAAATTCAAGACAATTTAAGCGGTCATAAACACACCTTTATCGATCATTTTAATCGCTTGAAAGAACAGGCACCAGAAAGTGCCAAACTTAAGCAGTGTATCCCTTCTCCTTCGCATATTTATGGTGAGTTGAGCATGCGTGAAGGCATTATTGGTGGACAAGTCTATGACACAGATGAAGCCTTTAGACAGGATATCGTCAAAGCCTACAAAGAATTTTTAGATGAATTCGCCGCAACTGGCGGAACAATTATTCAATTTGATGACTGCTTGTGGGAATTGTTCGCAGAAGATAATCCAAATAGTCCTTTCAATGGTCAAGAGATTGACCAGTCTGCCATGGTTGGTTTGGCGCAAAAATTTATTGATTTAAACAATGAGGTCATTGCTCATGGCCATTCACTTGGCTTAAAAGTTTATACGCATAATTGTCGAGGGAATTACGACTCACGTAACATGGGCGCTGGGAGCTACAGTGCGATTGCTCATTTGTTTTTAGAAAAACAAGATTACGATCGATTCTATTTAGAATGGGATGACGAACGAGCAGGTGATTTGAGTGCTTTGGAAGTCTTTAAGCATAAACCAGAAACTGAAGTGGTAATTGGTCTACTCTCAAGTAAAACAAACACGCTGGAAAACGAAGAAAAAATCAAAGCACAATTAGAAGAAGCAACCCAATATATTTCTAAAGACAAACTCTTCTTGTCACATCAATGTGGTTTCGCTTCATGTGATGGTGGTAATGAATTAAGCATTAATGATCAATGGGATAAAATTAAACAAGGACAAGCGATTGCCTTTGATTTTTGGGGCGAATAACATTAGACTATCCATCGAGTGAGCGACGCTTACTCGATGGATTTTTGTAAGATAAAGGATCATACATTTTACGAAAAATCGCTTCCAGCTCTATTTCGTCCATCGAATGGATACAATGCATAACGGACCAGATGATTCTCTAGTTACATTCCATTCTAATTGTCTAAGATAGAAGTAATATACTGAACAGAAAAATTTATACAGGCTGAAAATGCATCGTTATATATGATTCACTCACCCAATAGTACTAGCTAATAAACGCTTAACTCATCGATTTTGTTTAAAGTGTTGGCTCAAGTCAAAAATACACCACCAGAAAGAGAGTTTTCATTCTCTTTCTGGTGGTGTTTTATATTCAATTTATAACACTCGTTTAATGACTTGTTAATTCAATAAATTGATCCACATAATCATCAATTCCCTGAAGAGCCATTCTCCAGAAATCAACGTTCGTCACATCAATATCCATGACCGCTGCTGTTTCTTCAACGGATGCGACTGTCGTTTTAGTTAACAATTCACCATATTGCTCGACAAAATTTTCAGGTTCTCGTAAATAACGCTCATATAAGCCACGTGAGAACAAGCCTCCGAAAGCGTAAGGGAAGTTGTAAAAACTTAAGCCAGATGAATAATAATGAGACTTATTAATCCACATATAAGGATGCAAGGTGTTTTCATCTAAGCCATCACCATAAGCTTCTTTTTGAGCGTTTAACATTAAATCTGCCAATTGTGGTGCAAACATAAAGCTTGCTTGACGCTTATCGAAGACAGCCGTTTCAAACAAGTAACGTGAATAAATATCCACGATAATTTGTGTCACATCTTGTAGGTATTGTTCAATGACCGCTACTTTTTCATCATCAGTAGCCGCTTCAGCTAGTAAATGATTGATCAGGATCGCTTCATTAAACGTTGAGGCTGTTTCTGCCACTGGCATTGAATAACTCCAGTTTAACGGACGATGTGATTGGATTTTAGTTCCGTGATAAGCATGCCCTAACTCGTGAGCGATTGTTAAGACGTTATTTAATGTACCGTCAAAGTTTAACATGATTCTTGATTGACTAATAAACGGTAGATTAGCACAAAAAGCACCACCACGTTTACCTTTACGAGGATAGAAATCCATGTAGTTTTTTTCATAGAATGCTGCGGTCATTTCTGCTAAATCAGGCGCGAATTGAGAGAACTTATCCACTAAATAAGTTTTCGTTTCTTCAACCGTAAAAGTTTGACTTGATTCGCCCATTGGTGCGAATAAATCGTAAAATGGCAGACCATCTTTATGTCCTAACACACGCGCTTTATGTTTAAGGTAACGGCGGAAAGTTGGTAAAGATTCTTTAATCGCCGTTAATAATGCATCTAACGTTTCTTCGCTCATTCGCGATTGAATTAATGTCTGCTCTAATGGACTCGAATAACCACGCATTTCACTGACATCTAACACTTGTGATTTTATATTATTCAATGAGAAAGCTATAGGATCTTTCAATTGATCATATAAAGCCAATTCCACCTGATACGCTTCACGTCTGACGTCTGCTTCTTTTGCATAAGCCAAGTTACGTAATTCACTTAAGGTTTTATTTTCGCCACGAAAGTCCGTTTCAGCTTGAGACGTTAAAAAACCTTGCAAACTTGACCAAGCTTGCCCAGCTGAACGTCCTATTTTTGAAAGAGCTTCTTCAACTTCGTCACTTAATAAGTATTGGTGATGTTTCTTCATTTCTTTCAGATAAAAATCATAGTCTGCTAATTCAGGGTCCTGACTGGTATCAACAGTTATATCACCTAAAAAGCGATTCGTTTGTGCTTGTAATTTCGTTAACTGATTTAAGCGATTCGAAAGAACATTCTGGTAGTTAGTACTTTCTTCATCGGTTGCCTTGGTTGATAAATTTAAAGAAATGAAAGCTGATAAACGACGTGCCGTAATATACAATCTTTCTTTAACATCAATTACAGCTTTGACTGACTCTATCGTATCTTCCAAAGTTAAAACTGCCATCTCATCTTTAAAACCAGCTAACGAAGCTAAATCTTGTTGAAATGCCTCACTTTCATAGCTAGAATATAAATCATCTAATTGCCATTCGTACATTAAACCGCTCCTTTAAACATAATACCTTCTATTATAATCCTGTTCATGCAAAAATACAAAGTACACCTCTCTTGTGAAAGGTGCACTTGTTAAGTAACGCTTATTCTACCACGACTTCTTGGGCATTAACGACTGCGCCTGCTTCTAAAGTTACCATGATAGCTGGTTTGACTGGGTTGTGCTCCTCATTGATTGAGAAGGTTCCTGTGACACCTACGAAATCAACCGTTTCAGCTAAAGCTTGACTGATTGCTTCTGGATCGGTAGATCCTGCTCTTTCAATTCCATCTACAAGGAAAGAAATCGCATCATAACCTAAGGCTGCAAATGTATCCGGGGCTTTACCAAATTTTTCCTCGTAAGCTTCAGCAAAGGCTACTGACGCTTCGTTTTCTAAAGAGGCATCATAATGTGTTGTATAATGAACATCGTAGGTATTCTCTGCACCTGCTAATTCAACAAAAGTATCACTTGCATAACCATCTGCTCCAACTACTGGTTGAGTAATGCCTAATTCACGGAAAGCTTTTACAAGTAAGCCAGTCTCAGTATAATAACCAGGCATGTAGATTGCATCGTACTCATAACTTAATGCTTTCGTTGCTAATGCTGTGAAATCTGTATCTCCTGAAGAATAAGCTTCTGTTGCCACCACTTCTCCGCCTAAACTTTCATATTGCTTAACAAAGGCATCGGCTAATCCTTGTGAATAATCTAAGGCATTATCAACGACTAACAATGTCTTCTTAGCCTCTAAAGTATCATGTACATAAACCGCCCCTGCTGTTCCTTGATAAGAATCTTCATAAGCTGTTCTAAATAAGTTCGTAACCGCCACACCATCCGCGTTAAGCGTTAAACCATCTCCAGTTGTTGCGGGTAAAACCGTTGGTTTACTGGATGTTTCGATTACAGGCTTAGCTGCATTGACTACACCAGATGCGTTGGGACCTAAGTTTGCGACAACCCTATCGTCATCCGCTAAACGTGTTTGTAAAGAGACGCCTTCTGTTGTGTCAGTTTTATTGTCCAAGACTAACAATTCTAAGGGACGACCATCAAGAACGCCTCCTGAAGCATTGACTTGTTCAACGAATAATTCAAAAGCTTCAACAGCTGGGACACTATAAGGAGCTGCTGCACCCGTTAACTCTAAGTTCACACCTAATAATAATGACTCGCCAGTTGCCTCTTGAGCTGAAACGCTCCCGGATAATGGTGCCAAAACTGTCCCTGCAAGGGCTAAACTGGTTAATAATAATGTTTTTAATTTAGAATGTTTCATAATAATTTCTCCTTTTTATGTATGTATAGTTGTTTAGTAACTTACGGTTTGACTACTAAAGTGACGTCACCTAGACCAGTGTATTTAGCTGTATACGTTCCGGCTACTAAGCGTTCTGGTAAAACAAATGTTCCAGAAGAAACAAAACGACCTGCTGTTAACTTTTCTCCATTAGCTTCTAGTGCTTGGGCTAACCATTGGACTGAATTAACAGGATGTCCTAGCACTTCTGATGAATGCCCGCGTTTTACTTCTTTTCCATCCAAATACAAAACACCTTCCACGTCTGCCAATTGCTCATAGCTATACTTTTCTGCTTCTCCCCATGCTAGTGCACCATTGACCGCACCATCTGCGATAACTTCGTAAAAAGTCGTCTTGGGGAACCAATCATCATAACGACCATCTGGAACTTCTAAACCTGGTGCAACACGACATTTGTTCATTACTTCTTCTTTTGAATCGGATCCGTTAACTGTTTCATCCACTAAAAAAACTAACTCCACTTCAACAAGCGGTTCATTGTAATCGCTCAATGATAAAGACTGTTTGAACGTCACGTCGGTCATTTGGCCATATAATGGCGTATCACTTTTAAATAAATCTTGTGTTTCTTGACTCGTTAAACTAATTTTATAACCTTGATGTTGCTCACCATTGGCCTCTTTTAAAGCTAAAACCTCGTTTTGGACTTGGTAAGCATGTTCACGACTTGTGAGCGTTAAAGAACCTTTTTCTAGTGGTTGGTTATTCTGATAAGCTTTGAATAATTTTTCTGCTGGATTTGTCATGGAATCTTCCTTTCTGCTGAACTTTAGTTGTTACGTCTAATTAATTATCTAATGGAACTTTTTGGATCCAACCTTCTGGTGCAGGCTTATCACCAAATTGAATGCCCACTAATTCTTCATATAAAGCTTTCGTTAATGGCCCAGTCTGTGTTTCAGAGTGGAAGACATGTTTTTGATTATTATAAGTAATACTTCCTACCGGTGTGATGACTGCTGCTGTCCCCATCGCGCCTGCTTCTTTAAATTGGTCTAACTGATTTAAGTAAACATCCCCTTCTAATGTGCCAAGTCCTAAGCGTTCTTTGGCTAAGTAAAGTAGAGAGTACTTGGTAATACTTGGTAAAATTGAAGGTGACTTTGGTGTCACAAAAACATTGTCATGCGTAATTCCAAAGAAGTTTGCTGAACCAACTTCTTCAATCTTTGTATGAGTAGCTGGATCTAGAAAAATAGCATCCGCAAATTGCTTAGCACGCGCTTCTTTTCCTGCTTGAAAACTTGAGGCGTAATTTCCACCGACTTTAGCGGCGCCTGTTCCTCTTGGTGCGGCTCGGTCATAATCACTGACCATAAAGTTTGCCGGTTGTAAGCCTCCTTTGAAGTAAGGTCCAACTGGTGTCACATAAATACCAAAAACGGCCTCTGGACCTGGACCTACTCCGACTACAGCACCACTACCAAACAAGAAAGGTCTTAAATATAACGTAGCGCCCGTTGCGTAAGGTGGTACCCATTCTTCATTAGCTTGTACAACAGCTTTAGCGGCAGCCACAAAATCTTCGACCGGATAAGGCGGTAACATCACTTGGTCGGCTGAACGCATCATTCGCTCACCATTTTGATCAGGTCTAAACAGCTGAACACTTCCATCTTTCGTACGATACGCTTTTAAACCTTCAAAACATTGCTGACCTAAATGTAAAGCAGGTGATGCGTGACTAATTGTCACTGTATTCTCCGTCGTAATCTCTCCTGCGCTCCATTGACCCTCTTTGAAGTGGGCTCGAAATGCTTTTCCTGTTTCTATATAGTCAAAGCCTAAAGTTTCCCAATTTAAATCTGCCGGTGTTAATCTACTTGTCATTGTCTGTCATCCTCCATTTCAAAATAAAAAAAGCCTATTTAGATTAAAGAAAATAATCTAAACAGGCTTAAAAAAAACCGTATATTAAAAGAGAGCTGCACGCTACCCGTTTAGATTATTAGTCTATACGAGCAACACAAAATCTTAGCACGTATAGATACAAACTGAAAAGTTTTTTCGTGTTTGTATCTATACTGCGGATACAAACACTATCTAATAATGCTAATAATAATTGTTACATATTGAACTGTGTTTGAATTAAATTGTGTCATGTTCATCGCTCCAAATCTCTTTGATAAAAACATCTTAACAAGCAACAAATTAAAAGTCAACACAATCCTCTAATTATTTTTTAATTAATCGCACATTTCATAAAAAAAGCACCTGATAAAACAACCTTTCAGCGACCTAGATGTGTTATTGCTCCTATTTGGTCAACTAATTTTTTATTAAATGAGTGTCTGTTAAGTAAATGTGTATTTTCTAATATTTATTGTGGTCCCATGACTTGATGTGGCACGTAAGGTTCTTCAAGGTAGGCTATGTCATCGATTGTTAATTTAAAATCAATGGCTGCAACTGCATCATCCAAATAAGTCGTTTTTGTTGCACCCACGATTGGAGCGGCTACTTCTGGTTTATTTAATAACCAAGCAAGCGAAACAGTTGCTGGTGCAATTTGATAATTGTTAGCCAGTTCATTCACACGTTTAACGATTTCATTATCAGTTTCCATAGTCGTGTCATATTTGGCACGAGCGATAAAATCAGTTTGATAACGTGGCGTTTCAGCATTTAACGTACGGGCAAGCCGACCAGCTGCTAAAGGACTATAAGGGGTGACAGCGATTTTAGCATCGGCGCAATATGGTAACATTTCCCGCTCTTCTTCACGGTAAAGTAAATTCAAGTGATTCTGCATCGAAACAAAGGAAGTGCACCCATTCTGACTTGCAACATGGTTGGCTTTTTGAAATTGCCAAGCATACATTGCAGATGCACCAATATAGCGAACTTTACCCATTCTCACTAAATCGTCAAGCACTTGCATGGTTTCTTCAATCGGCGTCTGGTAATCCCAGCGGTGAATAATATAGAGATCGATATAATCTGTTTCTAAACGACGTAGACTATTATCGATTTCTGTAAGAATTGCTTTACGCGATAGGCCCGCGCGATTAGGTTTATTAGCCATCGGGTTAAAGACTTTCGTGGCTAACACAATTTCATCACGTTTAGCATAGGCTTTTAAAGCACGACCTAGAAACTCCTCGCTACTACCATTCGTGTAGACATTGGCGGTATCGAAAAAATTGATGCCTAAATCAAGTGCATGTTTAACAATTTGCTTTGATTTAGTTTCATCGAGGACCCATTGGTGAATCCATTCTCCTTTGTCCTTCCCAAAGCCCATAGTGCCTAAACAAATTGGCGAAATATCTAAACCAGTGTGACCTAACTTTTTATATTCCATTGTTCCACCCCTATTTGATTTTTTTTAAGTATAGCACGTCTATTCCTTAAATGATTTCATTAACACTTGTAACAAGCCAGTCTTAATTGAAGTTTTCCACATAGCGCAACAAGATGTGCTTTCTCATAAATATAATGTATGCGCTACCAACTGGCGTGTGTTATTCTACAGTTAGATAAACAAGGAGTGAGCGCAATGAAAGAAAATACGATACTAAAAAAAATGAATGCCCAACAACAAGTCGTTGGAACCTTCTTCGAGACAAATGGGACGTCCATTGTAGAATGTGTGAGAATTGCCGGTTTAGTTTTTTATTGTTGATTTTGAGCATAGTATCTTTACAGCGGAATCACTTTTAGAAATTGTTCACCCTCTTTTTACAGAAGCCTTCCCTCGTATTTACAAAGCTTGTCGCGCACATGATAAAACCACTTTTATTTTTGGAGCGAATACTCAGCAGGCGCGTACTTATAAAGAATATGGCTTTGATGCGATTACTTGTAGTATGGATGCTTCTTTAATGATTCAAGCTTTTAAAGATATGTTAGAAACAGTTAAAGAAGACTCATTCTGAATGTATCGATAAAACAAGAAAAAAAACGTGCCAAAGTAAACTGATGAATCAGCTCACTCTGGCACGTTTATTTGTTTTACTGTTTGTTTTCTAAGTCTTATTGATTCACAATCGATTCAAAGCCAGCTTGTAACTCCATATTTTCTGTTGGGGAAAAATGGATTAAACCGTCTGGCATTCCTTGGTTTTGTTGACTATTTAAAACGACGGCCGCCCCATCTACTATGGCAAAAAGATAAAAGTGTGCACCAGCCGGTGCATTTGGATTGGCTTCATAGAAGTGTGTGACATCATTGTAAGCTGCGACAATAACATATTCGCCAGCTTGGCTCGCTTCACCTGTAGGCGACCAGTTAGCCGCAACAGCTGTGTCATTCACTCCAAGAATAGGTAACACATCGGTTGGAAAAGCGACTCCATACATGTCGCCTGGCGAATCAGGTGTAAAACTTTCATAGGTCTGTTCCATGCCATCCCCCCAAGTTACCATAAGGTCTGCTAATTGTGACGCTTTGCTTTCGTCCCATAGAGCTTGTCCTATTGCTTCATCTTCTGGTTCTTCTACTAGGTCTTCTTCGTTACTAGCATCCACATCCGACTCGTCTTCAGTTACTGAACTATCTTGAAGAATTTCAAAAGTTGATGTATCAACACGGTAGTCTACCATCGGTACATCTGGATAAGCCTCTTCACCTTCATATACCGTTATTAAGACACCTTCTGGTGTTTTTTCAAATCTTAAGAAGCGCTCGCCGCCTTCATTATCAAGTTGGCTTAAGACTATGACAGACTCTTCATTTTCGACTTCTTGCCATTGATCACGTTCATAATGTTCTAAATTGGTGTCATCTGCTGATGGACCATCGATAAAGGTCGCTTCCCAAAAGTCAATTGCTTGTTCTAACGTCCAAGTGAAGCCAGTTGAAGCATCAATTTGTGCTGTCGTTCCTTCATTTTTAGCTGTTTCTATTGCGGCATATTCAGTAACAAACGTTATAAATTGCGTCGCTAATTCTTCTGTTAATTCTATGTCATGTTCAGCTGCAAATTCCTCTAACACCGCTAAAGTTAAGTCATTGAATACCGCTTCAGTAGGTTTTTCTTCCGCTTGGAAAGCCTCGTTAACAGCTAACTTTAAGGCTGTTTGTAATTGGCTAATCTGTTCAATTGTTAAATGGCTTGTCTCTTCTATCTCTGTTACTAGTTTAATTTCTTTCTGGGCTACTTGAACAGCCTCGGGATTGAGGGCTAAGTCATTCTCATCATAAATGGCATAGACACCCGCTAAGGCACCTTCACCGGTCACAGCTTCCACTGCGGCAATCTTAATCAATACATCCATGGCTCCTGCAGTAATGGCTGCTTGTTGATAAGTTTGTGCTGCAACCGACGTAATGGTATCCGGTGTTACAATCTGTACTTGGACTCCATACCCTTCTTCACGTGGTTCAATAACTGCACTTGAAAAGACTTGCGTTTCTACTGTCGACCCATCGGCTAAATATTGATTGATTAACGCCCCATCAATGGACATCATCTGTTGATTAGATGTATCACTCGCTCGTAGTAAAGAGAGTGTATTCTGTCTTTGTTCATCATTTAATGATGCTCCTAAAGCAACTTCGCTCTGGCTCAAGCGTTCATTAAGCCCCTCGGCTTGTTCTTCTTGGGCATAAATAATTGCAGCAGTTGACAAGGGTGCTACCATCGTTCCAATTCCTAAAGTCGTCGCTAATAATAAAACGGACTGTTTTCTTCGCTTCTTCATTAAAAAAATCCCCTTCCTCAATCTAACTTCCACCAACAGTTTTACTCTAATTTCATCCTACAAAGCGAGCCTTTCAAAGTCTAACTAAATGCCTTATCTTCATAAACAATCAAATATTTCATCATTGTTTATTCACATAAACACAAGATTTTCTTAAGTTTTCATCTATCTAAAACTTCTCAATCATTGGTCAAATAATGACTACATGGTACAATGAAATTAAATAATCTGTGGAAGGAATGAATGTATGAGTAAGAAAACTGTGTCCGCAACACTGGAAGACGCTTATGTGGTAAAATCCGAAACGGAAGGCTTCACTTATGTCATGGACTATGCTGAACGCAACCCCGTTGGCGAAAGTCAAGGCACAAGCCCTACTGGACTTTTATTAACTGCTTTATCTGGTTGTCATGCAATGACTGCCCGTTCTTTTCTCGCCGGAAAAAGGATTCCATTTAGTAAATTAGAAGTCGTGGTGGAAGGCAATTTTGAAAATGGTAAACAAAGTTGGCACCTAAGTGCCAACGTTATCATAAAAACAGATGCTCAATTGGATGATCGTCAAAGAGAAACGATGGAGCGCTTCATTGCTCGCAACTGTACGGTTTCCAGCATCCTTCAATCTGGTAATGAAATAAACTGTTCAATCGAACTCGAATAAAAGACAAAAAGCCATCTTAATGATGGCTTTTCTAATGGACTGAAAAAAATCTTCAATCGTCGCACACACGACTGAAGAAATCTTCGTTCGTCACACCCACGACTGAAGAAATCTTCGTTCGTCACACCCACGACTGAAGAAATCTTCGCTCGTCGCACACACGACTGAAGAAATCTTCGTTCGTCGCACCCACGACTGAAGAAATCTTCGTTCGTCGCACACACGACTGAAGAAATCTTCAATCGTCGCACCCACGACTGAATGATTGACTACCTCGTCAAGATTGTCTATTTTATCGGAAACCCTCGTCATAAGTGTCCGTTCTATAGGGTCCACTTGATTCTGACTATTAAAACAGACCTGTCTAAAGGATACCTGGTTGCATCTCATTTAACTTGGCAAAAACCTGCCCAACTTCGCCTTGAATATAAGCAGCCACTTCCAACTTCTGTAGATCAAGCGGTTCTCTGTTAATGACGATGACTCGCTTCCCCTCGAAATGATAAATCAAATTTTTGGCTGGATAGACTGTTAGTGACGTTCCAGCAATTATTAAGACATCCGCCTTTTGGATAGTCTCAATACTACGATTAATATCCACCGATTGAGGATTTTCTCCAAAGAATATGACACTAGGTCTAACGATTCCTTGATCGACATAGCAACGTGGGATATTCTGCTCATCGCGAGGGGCTTCATTCGGCAAATAAACGCGCCCACACTCCATACAATGCCAAGTCCGACCGTTTCCATGTAATTCAACAACAAAGCGATGCCCGGCCTTCTGGTGAAGCCCATCGACATTTTGGGTAATGATGCGAACGTCTTTACCCGCTTGTTCCCATTCAGCTAGCACCAAATGCGCCGCATTGGGCTCAATCAGTTGTGGACGATCTGTCTGTGGACGATTAAAAAACTTTTCAGGATGCGTCATAATATATCGTTTATTCATGATTTTTCTGGGATCTTCTTGAGCTGCTTCCATTTTAGAATACTGTCCGTCACGAGAACGGTAATCTTTCAAGCCACTTTCAGTTGAAACCCCTGCGCCTCCAAAGAAAGCAATTAACTTAGCTTCTGCAAGCCATTCTTTGACTAGTTTTAACGTTTCTAAATTTGTCATTTAGCCACTTCCCTTTTTTCACTTTGATGTTTAATCTTCTTAAAGTTCAAAAAATTCGCCTAATTTCGGCACATAGCCTACTCCTTCTGGCAAACGATTAATAAAAGCATATGGGTCTTGTTCGATAAGTGGGAAAGTATTGTAATGAATCGGTACCACACGTTTAGCTTGAAGCCATTCAGTTGCCAGGATAGCATCTTCTAGCCCCATCGTAAAATTATCACCAATCGGAACAAAAGCCAAATCTATTGCTTCTCTATTGCCAATTAGTTGCATATCTGAATACAAAGCGGTATCTCCTAAATGATAAACCGTTTGATTATCCGCCGTTAATAAAATCCCAGCGGCTAAACCTAACTCATAAGGTTTACCGTTTTCTAAAGTAATTGAAGAACCATGAATCGCTGGTGTAAATTTAATTCGCCCAAATGGGAAGTTATGGGCTCCACCCGGTTGCATTCCGTGCACATTATTTAGACCTTGGCTACTTAAATAAGACACAATTTCAACGGTAGAAATCACGTGAGCGCCCGTTCGTTTAGCTAATTCAATTGTATCACCTAAGTGATCAGCATGTGCATGGGTGACTAATATAACATCTACTTCAACCTTCGATAAATTTAAGTCGCATTGTTCATGTCCTGTAATGAAAGGATCGAATAATAGTTTCGTACCACCATGTGTGACAACAGAAACAACTGCATGACCGTGAAAGGCTACTTTCATATTACTTCCTCCTTGTAGTATCGGTTTATTCTACACATTTATTTGCTTTTGACCATTTACTTGACTCAAACTGCTTTTAATACACAGCTCTTGGACCACCGATGTATTTACCACGCGAATTAGCGGCCGTCACATGTGCTTGACCGATCTGTTTCGTTTTCAAACGAATAGGCACTTGAACATGTTTAACATGCATTCCAATTAAAGTGTCTCCAATATCTAAGCCAGCGTTTGCCTGAATGAATTCTACCATGACAGGATCTTCTGCTAACTGATAAGCAGCAACACAAGCTGCCCCTCCAGCCTGTAAACTAGGCTTAACATTAACAATTTCAAGACCATGTTCAATCGCATACGCTCTTTCAACGACCAATGACCGATTGAGATGTTCGCAGGCTTGTTGAGCTAAATAGATCTGCTTAGGCTTTAACTCTTTAAGTAGCGTTTCAATTATTCTATACCCGATTTCTTTATTGGAAGCTTGCCCAATAGTCTCGCCTACAACTTCACTCGTACTTGCTCCAACGACGAGTAAATCCCCAGCTTGTAAATCCAGAAGTTCCAGCAATTCTCTAATCGCTGCTTGGACTTCTTTTTGAATAGTGTCTAGCATCTCCATTCACCTCACTGATCTTATTCTGCTTCTTTACTTAAATTACGATTGTTTAACTGAGTCATTTGAATAAAGAAATCATCAGGGATTTCACCTTTAATCGTTTCAACACCAGCTTGCCTTAGTAGTTGCTTGGCGTATGGATGATTATGATAATCATGTAAATAATAGATTTTATGAATGCCTGCTTGAATAATCGATTGTGTACATTTTAAACAGGGAAAATGCGTCACGAAAATTTCTGCACCGTCTGTTTGTACCCCGAATTTCGCACATTGTAACAGAGCATTCATTTCTGCATGGACCGTTCTGACACAGCGACCCTCTTCTAACAAGCAGCCAACGTCAATACAATGGTCCTCTCCACTAACAGAGCCATTATAGCCACCTGCGATGACGCGCTTATTACGAACGATAACGGCTCCCACCATTAAGCGTTCACAAGTGCTACGTAATGATAAAACTAAACTTTGAGATAAAAAGTATTGATCCCAAGGGATTCTTTGAGTCATTTACAGTCCTCCTAGTATGTATTCGTGCTTTTATTTTATCATACTTTGAAATATACACGACATTATTCACTGAATTACCTCCATACTAAAACAAAGTCGTCTAATTGAACTTACCATAAATGAGTATTCAATGTGGTATACTTGATTTAACGAAAAATAATATAGGTGATTAAATGTTAACTAAAGAATGTGCAAGAAAAGTTATAGAAGAAATTATGGCGCTTTACCCTGATGTCGAAACGATTTTAAATTATCGTAATAATTATGAATTATTAGTAGCCGTCATGTTGAGTGCACAAACAACTGATATTGCCGTTAATAAAGCAACCGTGGCTTTATTTGAACGATTCCCTAATCCAGCAACAGTTGTTCAAGCTTCTCCAGCCGAGATTGAGCCTTATATTCAATCGATTGGCTTATATCGAAATAAAGCCAAGTATCTCTTCCAGTGTTGCCAGCAACTCGTTGAGAGATTTAATGGCGAAGTGCCTAGTAATAGAAAAGACTTAGAGTCATTAGCTGGTATTGGTAGAAAAACAGCTAACGTAGTCTTAAGTGTCGGGTTTAATATTCCAGCTTTTGCAGTCGATACTCACGTTTCAAGAGTCTGTAAACATCATGATTTAGTCCCAGAAAATGCAACGCCTAGACAAATTGAAGATTATATTGTATCTATTTTACCAGCAGATCAACTAACTCAAGCCCACCAGTCTATTATCTTTTTCGGGCGAAACATTTGTCATCCTCGTCATCCTGCCTGCGAAAATTATCCACAACTTTATTCTTGTCAGGAACATATCTAGAATCAGTAACAAAAAAAACTAATCAAAACAGACGAACTGGTCTCTTTTGAATAGTTTTATTTATTTCGTTAAATTAATGAACGGTTGAATTCTTTTCAACTTCTTCACTTTTAGCCAAGTAATTCACCAGAATAGGAGTGATGATACATGTTATGACGGTTACAGTTACAATTTGAGTGGCCGCAACTTCTGCATAGGGGACGACTTCAGGATAACTGGCTGCGACTAAAGCAGGTGATACTGCAGATGCTCCAGCGACAGTTACTAAAGATAAGCCGATAATTCCATTCTTCTTTAATAATTTGTCCACTCCGAGTAAAACAGGAATAGTCAAACTATAAAACACAATAGAAAGTAAAATCCCTGCAAAACCAGCTGCAAAGGCTGCTTTAAAATCAATCCCTTGTCCAATATTCCAACCCAATAATGGTAAAAGTACAATAGGCAATTGTCCAAAGATACCTCGCCATGCTGGATCTAAATTCCCAAGAGTCATCCCCACAAATAAGGGTAATAAAATCGAAAATATTGGCATTAAATCCACATCGCCACCAGCAGATACCGCATAGATAATTAAGGGAAAGGCTGGAATACTGAACACCCCTGCCAAACTGAAGGCTAATGAGTCATGTTCTGTTCCAAAATCTTTCACCAATCCTAAATAAATTGCAGGATTAATTGAAGCAATCGCTACTACAAAAGCCACGGTGCTTATACCAAATAAACCTTGGGGTTCAAGTTGAGTAATGGCTAAATAGCCAAACAGCAAAGCCAATCCAATCTTAGCTAAAAAAGCACGCCATGGTGTTTAAAAATTGAACCTACTTTTCTAATATCCAACATAATTCCCGAACTAAAAGTCAGAGCCCCAACAATAAACGTCATTCCCCCGCCTGAGAAAAAGACTTCTGGAACCCCTCCAATATCGAATAAAGTAGGCGCAAATGTATTGAACAAAGCACTTACAAGCATGGGCACAATAAATGTCCCTGCTGGAATTTTCTGCATAAATTTTATCACTTAAAATCTCCTTTTAATGTGATGCTTAACTAAAGAGTTAAGTAAATTCTATCTAAACCCAAACGGAAAAGTGTTAGAGACTTGTAATCGAGCAACTTCTATTTAAAAATAATCATTTTTCTTTAACCAAATGATTGTTAGGATGCTTAGTATGACTGATACAAGAATAAGAATTGCAAAACCGAAAGGATTATTTTCCCAAGGTAAGCTAACATTTATCCCCCAAAGTGAACTAATTAATTGTGGGATTGTTAAAACAAGTGTTAATGCAGTCAAGAATTTCATAATCGAATTCATATTATTAGATATAACACTCGAAAAGACTTGACTCAAATGTGTTATCATTTCCTCTGATTCATGTACTAGAACGGATGCTTGTAGAGAAACCACTTCAATGTCATGTAATAGCTCATTGCTAAGCATTTCTTCTCCAACGATATTTTCTTCTTTCAAGGCTTCGATGCGCTCGTGATTTTTACTAATGGCAGTATTAAAGAAAACTAGACTTTTGTGAACTGAAATCAACTTATCGAACATCGCATTTTTAGTTGATCCATGAATGTTTTCTTCCATTTCATCAATTTGCTGATTAATTTCCCCAATATCTTCAATAAATTCATTAGTCACACGCCATAAAACCCGTAGTACTAAATGACTTTCAATTAAGTCTCCATGCATTAAAAATTTTTCCATCTTGGAATTTTCATTTCTAGCTATTTTCCGGATATATCCCGGTGTTTTTTCTGTAATGGTCAACACTTTGTTAGGCATAATAATCATTGCAAACGGTTTGGTACAGTATTCAATTCCACTAGAATCAGAATGTTCTCGTTCAGGAGTTAAAACAACAAGTAACTGAATCTTTTCTCCTTCTTCATTTTCAAACACTTCATATCTCGGTATTTCATAGGGAGATACTCCAGAAGTTACAAAATCTTTCGGGATTTGATATTTGGTTTGTAACACATCTATCTCTGCTACTGTTGGCTGCTCTAGGTGTATCCAATCCGCTTCTAGTTCATCTTGCGTTTCTTGATAATGTTTGTCTTCATTGAAAAAATAGAACATCATGACTAAATTCCCCTCCCATCAATCCATTCGACTTCAGTGACTTCGATTAAATAGTTGTTTTCAATAAAATCAAGGCATTTTTGTAGCACACTTTCACCATGTCGTTGATTATTAGTCACAAGCGCTAAACCAATCACACCATTATATATATTATCTTGCTGTGAGACTTCAGCTATACTCACTTTAAATTTTTGCTGACATTTTTGTATCATACTTTTTAATATTCTGCGTTTATCTTTTAGAGAATTTGCTTCTTCAATTCTAAACTTTAATAGGGTTGCTACAATATACATCTAAAACACCTACTTTCCATTAACAGAATGTTCAAATGTTCTTGCGAATATAATATTAGTATACATTTTCTCCTGATAAAATGCATTTAAAGTGAATAGAAAAACAGCAAACCAAAGTCTGCTGTTTGTCCTATTAATATACTGTAGTTGTGATGTTCATTTCTGCTAATTTAGACTGAACTAAGTGAATTAAACGCTCAGCGTCTTCTGGATTATTAACGACATCAAATTCATCAATATTAATCTCTAAAACTTGTGACGCATTATAATGGTTTTCTACCCAATCATCGTAACCAGACCATAGAGTATGATAATAATTCATTAGGCCTTCATCTTGTTCAAACTCACGCCCGCGTAAGCCTATTCGGTGAATAATCGTATCAAATGACCCCGTCAAATAGACCATTAAGTCAGGTGATTTTTTCGGTAACTCTTCCAATTCTTCCATCATATTATTTAATAATTTTTCATAAATTCTAAATTCTGTGTCAGAAATACGACCTAATTCATTATTAATTTTACAAAAATACCAATCTTCATAAATTGAACGGTCTAATACGTTGTTTTGATTAATTAATGCATCTTTAATGTTTTTAAAACGGCTGCTTAAAAATTCAAGCTGTAGTAAAAATGGGTAACGTTTTGCCTCTTGTTCCTCTTCACTTGCTGTGTAGAATAAAGGCAGAATATCATTATCATCAACATTCTCATAAAAAACTTCTGTTCCCAAAGCATTTGCTACTAACTCAGCTACACTTGTTTTTCCAGCACCAATCATACCACCTATTACTATTATTGCCATCTTCCCCTCTCCCAATCTCAACGTCTTCTTTATCTATTTTGTCCTTGTATGTTAGTGATGAGCCATCGCTCAACACAACATGTGGCGTTTAATAGAATATCATCAATCAACATCTGGGACAAGTACAATTATTAATAAACTCGTATAACTAATAATGACCTTTGACAATTATTCACTAAAAAGACTACCGATAAATGGTAGTCTCATCTACTTTCTATATAGTTACACCACTGTGTCAAATTTAGCCATTAGTTGATTCAAAGGTGAAGTCTTCATTAAATCGCTTTTGTAAGTGCATGTAATTTCCAGTCCCTTTAAACACTTGGAATACTTGAGCGTCTTTTCTTTTCTCTTCATCAGGATAAACATCTTTTACATAAGGATTATCTTTTAATACTTCCTCTAATTTTTCTTGTCCTAACACTCGGACTTCTCCCTTAATACGAATGACTTCCATCTCACCACCTGCTTTGGCCATTCCCGTAATTGAAACAAAGGGATGATTCATTAATTGTGAATAAAACTTACTTGTAGGACTCGTCATAAAAAAGACACCTTGATCATTTGCCACCCCGATATTAATATACCGTGAATCCGGCTTTTGATCTTCATTCACCGTACCAAACACTGCAACACCGACTTTATCTTGCAAAATTGCTAAATATTTCTCTGCGCTCATCTTTGACTCCTCTATACTGATTATTTGTTAATATTAAAACTTCATCTGTAAAGTTTTTTTCCAGCTGTACTGCTATTTTTCTGTTTATGTCAAAAAAACCGAACATTTCTAAATGGGCATAATAAGCTGGCATTGGAAAGTAAATAATTAATGTGATTTCTCTTGGGTACATTTCGATTGATGAAATAATGTTATCTAACACTTTTTTAAAAATAGTACCCGAAAATGGATTAAAAAAGTAAAAAACATTCATATGTTTCGCTATCTCATAATTTTCCGCAAAATCATTTACCAATTTAATTGGGTTAGTACTAGGAAACTTACTCAAATAGTTTTGTTTGTTAGTACTTAATGATTGAAATACAGTGGAACTTAATTCAATTCCAGTAACGGGTATTTGAGCATGGTGATGGACATAAAACAGAACCCGACCTTTCCCACTACCGAAATCGATTAAATGATCGGTTGGTTTAAAATTAAATTCTTTAAATAATTGATCAAGAACATAGTAACTCGTCGATTCTGTTCGATTATAGTGAGCATGATTCCATTCATTTAATTCATACATGCCACTTGTTTTTATATTTAATTCACGGTCTCTTTGAAACTCGTTCAATCAGCCAACTCCTTTATATTAATTGTTCAATTAATTTTTGTGATCATTATTTTTGGCAATACTTAGTGCTCTGAGTTTGGGGGTCTTCTTAAATTGATGTTCCTTCATCATATGGAGAATTTCGTCTAACATCTCGACTGTATCAACAATGTAATCCCCTTTGTTTAGCATCACACAGTCAGAACGCCCGCCTTCAGCTGCATCTGTTACTTCTGCCCTACTTGGTATTCCAGTATCAATCATATTAGCCAGTACCTCAGTCCCCCAAACGACTGGAACATCTGCGGCTTCACAAATCCACATGATTTGTTGCTGAACTTCTGCCAAACGAATATAACCTGTTTCAACAGCTAAATCCCCTCGCGCAATCATGACACTAAACGGATTATGACTTGCTGCGGCTAAAATAATTTGAGTTAAGTTTTGAACGGCTTGGACGGTTTCAATCTTCACCATCAACGGTATATCTTTAGCCTTTTTACCAAGTAAGCTATGCAATTCAGATTGAATTGACTTAATGTCGTTAACATCTCGAACAAAAGAGCAACCAATAATATCTGCATGTTCCGCTGCAAATGCAATCGCTTCCTTATCTTCTTGTGTGAGGATATCGATCGCAAAATAGAGTCCAGGAAAGTTTAATCCTTTGTCTGCTTTGATACGGATACTCTTGCCTTTGATTTTGTGAACTTCTAATTTGGCGTAATCATGACTAACATCAATGACTTTGGTTTCTACAGTTCCGTCATCAATTAAAACAGCATCACCTACAGATAGCTGTTCAAATATTTGTGGGATGCTGCAGCCTGCAGTTACCTTAGCCTCATTATTTTTCGGTAAATGATTGTAATCTTTCGTCAAATAAATCGTATCACCTAAGGATACTTTAGGTTTCTTATGAGTGGTAAATATCCAATCTATCCGTATTTTAGGTCCAGCAATATCCATCAGTATACGGACATCTTTATTAAGTTCGTTTGATACCTGACGTATATTCCCAATAATTTGCATCCAGATATCTTCTGTATCATGAGCGCAATTAATACGTGCTACATTCATGCCTTTATTAATTAAATCTCGGACTAATTGAATATTACCTGCTGCTTGTGTCGGCATTGTAACCATAATTCGTGTGTTTCGGTTATTCGGTTTCTCACCCAAAATCAAAGCGGTATTAAAGGCTAATCTTTCTTCACCAAGATTAAACGCATCAAAGGGAGGCGTTTGCTCGCTTACTTGTTCACCCACAATAGCAGTTAAGGCGTGAATGACCGCTTCTAGAGTACTTAACGTTTTTGATTCTAGACGACCTAAAGAAGATAAGCCCCATGGAACAAGGTCGCGTTGAATTCCACGTATATCTCTTTGCCTTAAAGCTAAATAATAACTTAAATTGCGTGCGCTCTCATTAAATTCTGGTCGAATAATATCCGCTTCCCATTTTTCGAAGATGGCATCGCCTTCAGTGACAACTAACTGATATAACTCAGAAATTTCTTTTAACAAATCCTTAGCATTTGTAACTTTGTAAGCCTCATCAAAATCCAACATAATCACCCTCGCTCTCCTTAGTCGATCTAATGTCATTATAACATTAGTCTTCCAGACTCACCAATACGGCAATTGACTATCGTTTATTTTAAACAGGTTACTTTTTAATGGCTTTATGACAAGTTAATATGACTATCTGCCTAAGTCTTAGTCATATTTACTTGCTATATCTAAAACAATAACCATCACAAGGATTTAACATCCCAATGATGGTTATTTGCAAGTTTTACTTCCTGACATTCATGAACTTATTTATTCATTTGTTAAATACTTAATTTTCTAAATATTTATTTGATAAAGATATATTCGAGCCCTTATCATAGCCTTCAGTATACGCCTCATTCTCTTTACTTAACTCAGGTTGTTTAAAAGCAAGATGACCTTGAATCTCTTCATTAAACTTATCCAGGACATCTTGAGGTGTTTTAATCATCAAGGCATACTTTTCATTTTCATCTATCATTTGATCACGTTGTAATTTAAATTTATGACTCAAACCATCCATGAATCCTTGGTAATAAGATTTCCTTAAAGCTCCCTGTGACTTTTTATCTTTAGCCTCTTGACTCTCTAAAAACTCTTTAATATGTAATGTTGCATAATGTTTCATCGCTTCTGCTGCTAAATGAAACATCTCAAAAGCAAAGTCTACATCTTCAGGATATCCCATCAAAACAAGTTTTCTTTGAACGGTTGTTTGATGTGGCAAGCGATTACTTTGCATATAAAACATTACTCGGAAATTATCAGCAATTATTTTAACTAATACTTTTTCCCACCAGTAAATCCGCTTATAAACAGATAACGAACGAATAACAATTTTCTGTTCGCCACCAAGATTGAGTTCATTTTGAGAAATTTTATGTTTCAACATCAACTTTTGAGCCATCAGTAAGGCTGTTTGACTCTCTTCGTCATTACCACCATCCTCAGCAAGGCTAAGTAGGTTTCTAATCTTTTCTAATATTTTATCGTTAACAGACAATTACTCACCATTGCCGTAAATCTAATTAAATCTAGCTTGCTATTGTTCATAAAACAATCAATTTTACTAGATTAATGAGATTACTAGATTTAGGCATTCCTTTCTCTATTGTTTTGTATAAAAATCTCTTCTATTTTTATAACAGCTCACACTTATCGAATGAATAGTCAATTTAAGCATTAATTTCTTTTAAGAAAAGCTATCATCTTATTATCTTATATTTTCTCTAATGTGTCCAATACTTCTGTGAAATATTTGGGCAGTTCACTCGTAAATTCGACCAGTTCATTAGTGCGTGGATGATTGAAATGTATTGATTGAGCATGCAATAACTGACCGTCTTTTAATTTAGCTAAAGAGGTTCTAAAATTATTCATGCCTTGACGGTAAATTGAATCCCCAACGATTGGATGACCTATATGTTCCATGTGGACTCTAATTTGATGTGTTCTTCCCGTTTTAAGTTCTAATTGTAACAAAGTACTATCTGTAAATCGAGTATGAACTTCAAATGTCGTAAGGGCATACTTGCCCTCTCTATCAGCATGCCAACGCATACGACTACTTGGATCTCGTCGAATTGGAATTTCAATTGTAGCATCATTGGGCTCAATTGTCCCAAGGACTAACGCTACGTATTGACGTCCCATAGTATGAGCAATCAATTGTTCACTCAATTTCTGATGAGCGTAATTATTTTTTGCCACCACTAAAAGTCCTGACGTATCTTTATCAATACGATGAACAATTCCGGGACGAATCATTTCAGATGTTTCTGATAAGTTATTACCTAAATAATAAAGTAAAGCATTGACTAAGGTTCCATTACGATGTCCTTTTGATGGATGGACAACCATACCAACTGGTTTATTGATTACGAGAAGATCTTCATCTTCAAACACAATGTCTAACGGAATATTCTCCGCTACAAGTTCTAATGGTTCTTCTGCAGGAAACGTTACTTGAATTGTTTCAGTTCCTTCAAGCTTGTAGTTCGCTTTTTCGTTCTTTTCATCAACTGTTACCCATTGATCCTTAATTAATTTTTGAATTGTTGAACGACTTTCTTTAGGGAATTCACTAGTTAAGACTTTATCCAGTCGTCCTGTTTGTCCCGTAAGTTTAATAATATATGTGTTTTCGTTTAAATTATTCATAAGACTCCTTCTGTGTCTTGAGTAAACAAGACTTGTATAATGAGAAAAAATATACCCAGTGACAATGCAGTATCGGCTATATTAAAAATCGGAAAATTTATAAAAGACAGACGGAACATATCAATAACAAAACCTAACATGACTCTGTCTATAAAATTCCCAATTGCCCCGCCAAGCAATAATCCATAAGTAAATTTCAACCAAACGCTGGATTGACGGTGTTTGTAAATTAAATAAATAAGATAAGCAATGATTATAAGTGTGACAATATAGAAAAACCACATTTGCCCTTGCAGTATTCCCCAACCAGCACCTTCATTACGTATGTAATAGAAGTCAAACACGCCTTCAATTCCGGCTTTGGACTCATGTAATTGTAATGAATGAGTCGTCCATTTTTTAACAATTTGGTCAATAACAGTGATTAAAAATGCAACAATAAAAGCTAGCGTCATCATTACCTCCTTGTGTTCTTGATTCGAAGTTTGTTATAATGTTTGTGTTTATAATACTTATTATTATATACTAGTTTGAGTGATAATAAAATTGAAATTATAAATACGTAAAATAAAAAGCTAAGGAGTCCTTTATGAAGAAAACTTTTCAACTATTTCTCCTTACATTTTCTGTTATCCTTCTAGCCGCGTGTGATAATTCTTTACAACGCGCTGACAGAGCTATAGGGTTGATCCAAGAGAATGTTACACAAATAGTAAATGAACTAAACGAAGTGCAGGTTCTCGAGAATAACTTGCAAAGTGATTTTGAAACAATGCTTCAAAGTAGTGAAGACTTAGGAATCTTTAATGCTAGTGACAGTCTTGTTCAAATAAATATTCAAAATCGAAAAGACCATTTAACAAGTATAACGGAAAGCATCAGTAAATTAAATGAACTTATTGCTGAGCTTGAAAATGTTAAGAAAAGTGATGCTATTCCTACCGCACAAATTGATCAAGTCATTACACATTTAAAAGATCTTTCGACAGATTTAAATGTTTACATTACTGATTATCACGACAATTTGACCGAAGAATCAATCACGTTTAAATCGATTGCAAATCCAGAAACAGATTACAATACATTTTTCGGTGTCTTTGATAATGTCAACACACTATCTACAGAAAATCATATCAATTTAGATAAAATACTTGTTCATTTCGAACCATTGACCAGTCTACTAATCAATTTAAAAGTCTTTTTAGTAGATGCTCAGTAACAAATCAATAATTTGTGTTTTTCACGAATTTTAAAGAGGTGTAAAATGAACGTAAAAAAAATAAACAAGCGATTACTAACGTATCATAAAGGCTTATCCGTCTTCATATTAGTCTTTTTTGTCTGCATACTAACTGCTTGTGGTAATCAACAGGCAACTGAAACTTTAAGTACTCACTATAATCTTCCGAATGTAGCGAATAAATACTCAGAAGAAGACATTCTCAATTTTACAAGTCGTGTCAATCGCGGTCAAACGAACCGTTATGAAGGGTTAGTCATCCGAGAGACGCCTTTGCTACAAAGACCCGCTGAATTACCCAGTGCCCTCTTCTATGATAGTGGCGTTGATATTCCCTATCCAGCAGAGGGTGTTAAGGGTTTATACTTAACGACGGATAATTTACTAGATGATGACTACTTTAACTACATCATTGATTATATCGATCAAACAGCACTTAATGCAGTCGTTATTGACTTTAAAGACGATTATGGTCAAATTATTCCATGGTTAGAAACTGACGATCCTTTGATTCAAGAAAACTCATTAGGTCTAGTAGACTTACAAGACAAACTAAAGATTTTTGAAGAAAAAGGAATATATCCGATAGCACGTATTGTAACCTTTAAAGATTACATGCTCTCTAATAGTCGTCCAGATTTATCATTCCATGACATCAATACAGGTGAAATTTGGCAAGATGATAATGGTGCTCAATTTATCAACCCATTCTCAAAAGAAGTATGGGATTATAATATTCAAATTTCGATTGAAGCTGCAAAGATGGGCTTTAAAGATATTCAATTTGACTACGTACGCTTCCCAGAAGGTTTTAATGAGTTTGCTGACACATTGGACTATGACATTGGTAATTACAGTAGTTATATTACTGAGGATGCCGAAACTGAAGGTGGCGAACGCATCATGGCTATAAATGATTTCTTAGAATATGCCCGTGATCAATTAGCACCTTACGGTGTAAAAATTAGTGCCGATATCTTTGGTTATACTGCAGTAGCAGGTGATGCACCCGATGTACGGGGTATTGGTCAAAACTTTGCGCAAATGGCTGAACATGTCGATGCCGTTTCATCAATGATTTACCCTTCTCACTGGGACGATGGATTTTTCGGTATTGATTATCCTGATTTAAATCCATTTGAATCTATCGATGAATACATGTACTCTGAAGCGATAGCCTTATCAGATGTATCCAATCCAATTATCACTCGTCCTTGGCTACAGGATTTTACTGCCTGGTATAAAATCCCCGGAACGTTCCAAGAATATGGTACTCAACAAGTTCAAGAACAGATTGTTGCCTTACAACAACATGGCGTTTACGAGTACTTATTATGGAATGCTGCCGGCGATTACAGCGAAGGTGTAGATTATGCACCTGAACTTACCGGTAATCAATTTTATTATTAATTCAATCTAAATGAAAACACCCAATTTCGGAACTTTTAATGGTCGTTCCTTAGTTGGGTGTTTTTTGATTTTTCTATCTATTCACAAGCCACTCTAATTAATCAGAACTGTCTGGTTAATTAATCCTATCTTTGTTTAATTAAAGTCATACAAATCCTCTACTTTGACAGTCTCACCAAAGTCTAAAAGTACTAAATAAGCAGCCGTTACTTTATGTTCCTTGGCTTTGCCAAGTGCTTGGGCATATAAACTAACTTGAAACTTGTACTTTTTGATAATTAGAGCAATCTGATCATCTTTACTCAATTTTAAATCCGAACGAAAGCGGTCAGTTTTATAATCAATTAATACAAGACCAGCTTCTGTTTGAATATAATTGTCAATCACTCCATGAACGAGCAATTGATCGTCCTCAAGTTTTTCTAAAGTTATCTCGTCTAATCTTGCTTGTAGTAGTTGATTAGCCGGTAGTAAAAATGAGAAAGCTTGTTCTTTCTTGAGACGTGAAGCATTCTGAATAACAAATTGACCGATGGAACCCAATAAAAACTTTATAATCGCATCCATTTGGATCACTGATAATTGGTCACTGTCAATGTAATTATCTTCCAGCATTCGTTTGGCTTCCTCATTTAGGATTTTTACATACATTGTTTGATCTTCCTCGTCAAACAAAGAGAAGTTCAATTGTTGTAAGAAAAAGTGTGTAATCGTTCCTATTTGTGCATAATCCATTTGCTTATTTTCGATAAAACGAGGGGGTTCAAAAGTATCCTGTGTATATCGTATACTTTGGATAGCCTCCGTCCCCTCTTCAAACTGTGGAAGATTCTCTTGAATTTGCTGAGTGGATGCTCTTCGGTCTTGAAAGACTTCTAACTTTTCAATTCTTGGCTCTTCATACATCCGTTTTAATTCAGATACTGATTGGTAACTTGAGGTATGCGTAGATAATTCATGAACATAAGGCTCTCTCATCAAACGATCGATTCTTTCAACTACTGGATGAGCTGAATCTTCGACTTGTTTAATCGTCTGATTAAATTGAGTGACCCATTGTTCTGGTGTAATGAAAAAAGATGCTTCAATATCAACAAATTGCTTGTCCTTAATCATCGCATCATTAATAAACTCAATCTTAACTTGTTCACGTTTAAAATGAGTGACAGATTTCTGTTGTGTTTGATCTAGTGCTAATGCTTGTCTAATCCAATCGAGCCAAGTCGATGCATTTTGTCTTTCTTGTGTATCTGCTAAGATTGACGCTCTACTTGCTAATTGACGTGTCTTATCAGATTTCTCTTCCCAATCATCCGCATTTTTTATCGAACCAACTATAATAAGTTTTTGCTCACAACGGGTTAAAGCAACATATAATTTACGCATTTCCTCTGCTTTAGACTGACTCTCTTGTTGAATTCTTAATGCTTGTTTTGAAAGAGATGGATATTGTAGCAAGTCTTCATAATCATAAAAGTCTGTTGCAATACCATAATCTTTCGATGCAATATATCGTTTATGAGTGATGTCTCTTAAGTTAAATTTTTTCCCAGTGTTAATTAAGTAAACAATAGGAAATTCTAAGCCTTTACTTGCATGGACTGTCATCGTTCGAATAACATTTTGATCCTCGGCTAAAATCACTGGTTCCGCCAAATCGTTTTCTGTTTGCATCACTTTTTCTATATAATTTACAAAACCAAACAAGCCTTTGAAACTACTATCTTCAAATTCAGCCGCCTTTTGATAAAAAGCATGTAAATTGGCTTGTCTTTGTGGACCATTACTCAAACCTGATACGTAATCTAAGAAGTTTGTCTCTTGATAGATGGTCCAGATTAGTTCAACTAAAGAAACTTCACTAGCAATAGAACGCCAATGTTTCAATTGGGCAAAGAAACGTGTTAACTGTTGTTGAATGAGAGGGTCCGCTTGTTTATTTTCCTTTGACTGATAATGCGCACATGCGGTATAGAATAATCCACTCGGCTGCTCGATTCGAATTTTACTCAACATTTCATCACTTAAACCAACAAAAAACGACTTCAAAATTGCGACGAGTGGAATATCCTGTAAAGGATTATCAATTAACTTGAGTAGCGCAATCATTAAACGTATTTCTTGTCTCTGAAAATAATTCTCCACTTTTTGTGTTAAAACTGGCAGATGATAGTGTTCAAATACTTGTTGAATAGGCAAAAATGGGCTTCGCGTAGAACTCAGCAACACAATATCTTTAAATGTGGCTAAACGCATTTGTTTTGACTGCTTGTCATATACTTCAAAACCGTCTGCAATTTTTTTCTGAATGTCTTGAGCCACAAGATGTACCTCAGCTTCGAGTGAAGATTCGTAGTTTAGTAAGTCTTCTTCTAAAGCAGATTCATTGGCATCATCATCCATTTCTTTTTGATATAGAAGTAAGTCGATATCAAACATCGAATCACCAGCTGGCGGTAAAAACGAAAGATTCCCTGTCTTTAGAGATTCTTGAACCCCGTAATCCATCTCACCGAATTCAGTATCCATGATACGTTCAAATAAATAGTTGGTAAACTGTAAGACTTCATCTCGCGAGCGATAGTTCTTATCAAGAACTATTAGATCTCCACCTTCTCCTCGATCATACGCACGATATTTTTTTAAGAATAAACTAGGCTCTGCCATACGGAAACCGTAAATAGATTGTTTGACATCCCCTACCATAAACATATTTCCTAATAAATCTGTTCGATAATCATGAGCGAGCCAACTGAGAATAGTTGCTTGGATATCATTGATGTCTTGATATTCGTCCACCATGACCTCTTTAAATTGATTCTGAAAATACAATGCTGCAGGACTGGCTTCACGTCTTTTACTGTCCGGATGATAAGGTGCTAGAATATCAAGCGTTAGGTGTTCCAAGTCATTATAATCAATAATATTTAGTTGTCTCTTGTGACGCATTAGATATTCCGAAAATAACAATGTAAGTGTGCTTAATTGTTGGATAATTGGTGAGATATGTTCCTCAATTTTGACAGTATCTTCATAACTAAAATGAAATAGCGTCGCTAGTCGATCAGACATAATTTTCTTAGCGTCATCACGAAAGCCTTTCATTAAGCTGACTATATCAAAGTCATCGTCCGTTTTTTTCGTCGACGGCCAACGTTCAAACTTTAAATGCCCCATTAAATGCATAATGCTTTCTAAATCATCTGAGTAATTGGCTTCAAGTAATGTCACAATAAATTGGCGATCTGATTCCAAAACAGCTGCATATTTATCAATGGTTTCTTGACTCGTTCCTTGTACTAAATCAAACGCTCTATCTAAAAGGCGGTGTGCAGCTAAAGCATTCCTTTCAATATAACGTTTTAAGAAGTCTTGGTATAAATCTGAGGTTTTAAACACTTCAAAATCTGCCGTTAACTGATGAATTGTTGCTAGCCATATGCTTGGTTCTGTATGAGAACTTGAGAACAAGTACAAATCCAGAACCATATCGAACAAAGCTTGGTCGCTACGTGCATCTGCAAATCGATTCATCAACTCTCCTAAAGACTCTTTGGTTAAATGATGGGACTCGCTAGTCGTTTTTTCTTCAAGAATATCTGACAAAACATTCTGCCATACCTCCTGATAGATTAATGTTTTCTGAGTTTCGTCCGTTAATAATTGAAAGCTTGGATTAAAATCGATCACATAGAAAAATTGTTGAATAATTTGTAAACAAAAACTATGTAAGGTTCGAATGTGTGCAGTTGGCAAGAGATTGATTTGATGTAATAAGTGTCGCTGATGAATCGGGTCACTCGTTTTTGAGACAGCTTTTTTAAGACTGACTTCCATTCTCTCTTTCATTTCCTTTGCAGCAGATTCTGTAAAGGTCACCACTAGTAATTCATCTAATTCAGCATAATTGTTCCCCAAATGAGTTAAAATCCGCTCAATTAATACTGTTGTTTTACCGGACCCAGCACTAGCTGCTACTAGAATATTTGAGCCTTTTTGATGTATTGCTTGCCACTGCTCATCATTAAATTGGACATTAGCAGGTTTAATTTCAAATGTCATCAATCGTCTCCTCCTCTCCATCAATTGCTTCTAATTCTTTTTTCATCATTTGAATAACTTCATTTTTCTTTATTGTTTTATGACGATAAGTTGAATAGGACTGTGTCGCATCAAAACCTGTAATCACTCTAAATTGCGCTTGTAACGCCGGTGTAAAACGTTCGTGCAAGAATGGTTGAAGTTCTATTTTTCCGGCTTGGATTTGCTCTGCAGCGCGTTTAAACATGTAATGCGTATATCGGAGCAGAATCTTTAACTCATTTTCATCAAAAGCCACGCTATAAGCATTGTAGTTCCCATCTTTTTTTAATGCGACAGGATAAATTAAGCTCTTGCTTGAACTTTCAATCGATGGTTCGACTTCTGCCATGACCGTTGGGTCGACAGTGACAAAGCCATTTAAACGGTTTTTAGTTAAGTGTAGTTCAGAGGTTTTATTTTGACCGTCTTGGCTGTCCAATAATTCATTTGTTGCTTTTTGATAACTATGAATGATTGGCTGATAAAAAGCGCCGAGTGACAAATGATCAGCATAATTTTTCAGTGCAACCGATAAATACGTTAATACTTGTAAATCCAAACCGTAATAGGCATCAATTAGGTCAAATGTTTTATTGCCAGATTTATAATCAATGATTTGCAGATAATTTTGTTGTTTAACATTCACACGATCAATTCGATCAATCTTTCCACTTATCGAAAGTTGCCCTCCACTCGAAAGTGGATAAACAAAACCATCTAAACCTTGTTGTTTCAAATTCAAACCAAAAATCGCTTCAGTTTGTAACGTTTCTATATTACTTAAGCTTTGTTGCTTTTTAATAAATGCTAAAAATTCGTGAAGACGTCGATCCATTTGTGACTTAATGGCAGTTAATCGTGGTTGACTATCAAATAAATTAAAACGTGGATCTTCACTGATGGTCCATAAAGTTTGAGTAAATAGTTGGTCAAACTGTTCACGGTCCAATTCATTAACCGATAAGTTTTGTAAAATTAACTCTTGCATAAAACGGTCCAAGAATTCATGGAAATAATCACCAGTTTTTGCAGGATTTAGTTCGAATAACTGACGCTCTTGTAATTTTAGACCATGTAATAAGAAGTGACTATATGGGTCTTGGTAATATTGTTCAATTTTTGAAACTGAAAGATTTAAGTTTTTACCAAATAATTCTAACGCAATGTTAGCATCTATATCCTCTGGCAATTGATTAAATTTAAACGTGGCTTCTATTAATTCAGTTAACGGTCTAACATTCAAGACCGGAAAGTCTGATTGATAATTCAACATATGTTTAACTAAAGATAAAAACTCTATAGAAACAGCGGATTGACTTTCGAAATGATGACGTACTTTCTGTAAGATTGGTGTTATTTGCATTGGGAAACGTCCGAAATGAGACATACTCAACTTCGAGGCCTCATTCGTTGCAAGTAAACTGGTATACGTTTGAACCGGCAGAGAAAGACCTTTAATCAGTTGTTCAAAATATGGAGACCATTTGACGTGCTGAGAACCAACATTGACAGCATAAGATATATATAAGCGTTCCGTAGCATTAAGTAGTAATTGATATGCCAAGAATACTTCTTGATTGCTGTGTAAGGCATTATGATTCATCAAATATTGATGTGGCAAAAGGTGTTCCGAGATAGTCTGTCTATTCTCCTGTGTTAATAAAGACTGATGGGCTATCTTTTGTGGTAGGGAAATATCATCTGCACCTAGTACAAAACATATTTTAAAAGGTTGTGCTTGAGGACTCACTACGTTTGAAAAAGTGATTTGATCAATTGTAGGTGGAATAATATGATAACTTCCCTCTTTTAAGCCAGCAAATAAAATATCTAAGAAATGATGATAATCGACTGTTTGCGTTTCATAAAGTGTATAAAATTCATCTAGGGTCTCACTAAAGACTTGCCAGACTTGTTCATGACGTCTTGAGGCATCAATGTCTCCTTTAGCAATCGCAGCGTCTCGTAAACGGATCAATTGTTGTCGGACTCCAGTCTGGTCGACGAGTTGATATAACCAACTCGCAGCTTCAGCACCCGTCATATCTTTGCGCCATTTTTCTAAAGGTGAATGAATCTTTTGTACAGTCCATTCTCTTAAACGATTGGCTAAAGAAAATAACGTTCTCCCTTCTGTTAATCCTAAGGAGTTTTGATAGAATTGTTCTCCTTGAGGAAACAACCAATCAAATGTTAAATTAAAGAATCGAAAACCAAAATATCCATTTGCTAGAAGAATATTCTCTAATTGACTGATTTGATAGAGATGTTCACTAATCAAATGTTCCCATTCATCTGGTGAATACGTATCAAAACTCGCATGAGCAACTGGATCCATTAAAAACAATTCGCTTTTAAGCACAAGCATTAAATCATCATAGCGCCAGTTATATTTTTTTAAATTCAATAAGCCTTCTAACCAAAGCATAAAAGGATGCTGAGACATACTCGCCGCATGGTCATAGAATAAAGGAATCTGATTCATTGCAAAAAAAGGCTCAACTAATGGTTGATACCGATCTAAGTCTCTGGCCACAATTAAAATGTCCCGGTAGCGATAACCTTCTTCCGTAACCAATGCATGAATACTATTGCTGACATGGCGAAGCTCTGTTTGAATTGAATCAAATTCAAGGAAATGATGCGTCGAAGGTAGGCTAGTTAAAGCTTGGGAACTTAGTCTAATTTGACTATCCTGGGCCTGATTATGATAAAAGTATTCAGCGACTTGCTTGATACTTTCGTTAAAATTATACATAGAATGATTAATTTCCCAATCTTTATTGATAGGTAGTTGCAAGGAGTGACATAATTGTCGAATTTGTTGATAAGTCTCTCTTTGAGTTTGCACTAAGGGATGCCACATTTGAGAAGCAGCTTGAGAACTACTTATGGGTAAAGCGATCCAAACTTGTTGGAATACTCTAATTAAATCTAATAATAATTTTAATTGTTGTGCATTAAAATAATAATGATGGTCCACAATTAAATAATGCTCGTTAAAATCTTCTCCTGAAGTCAAAAACTGACTTAAAGCATCGAAATTTTGGTAGCTAGCAAGCTGCCTATCCTTTACAGCCTCAACATAAGCACTATATAATAATTGAAGCTCAGCTAATCGCTGTGCTTCAATATTAGGTACCTCTTGATTAAATTCTTCAACAACTATTTCTTTACCAATGGATGTGCCTAAATCCTCTGGTTCAATATTACCTTCAAATAACTCATCAAATAAACTGACTAGTTTTTCTACAAACCCTTGGTAGTGTATCTGTCCGCGATAAACGATTAATTGGTCTGATTTCTCTAGAAGTATTTGACGAACCAACATGCTTAAACCAATTGTCGATAGATTTTGAGCGCTCTTTAAGTTAGCCGGTAGCATAAACCAAGCTAATCTTGTAAAACTCACTACTTGAATATCTATCATAGCTGCTTGATCCGTCTGACGTATTTCTTGAAGTTCTTTTAACAGATAGGATTCCATATCAAACTTCAAATGTTCTGGAACTAAATAATATATAATCGCCTCAGGATTCTGAGCCTTTATTTTTACTATTTGTTCTATAATGATTCTTTTTTTATTAACCGACAACTCACCTGTAATAAATTGAAGCGGCATGGGCTCACAATCCTTTCATTGGTGTCAACGTTAAAACAATCGTTTATTGTGCGTTTAATTCGATAATTCGAATAACGACTTCTGTCGCTTTAACCATCGATTCAACTGCGACAAATTCAAATCGTCCATGCATGTTTTCCCCGCCAGCGAAAATATTTGGTGTAGGTATTCCCATGAAACTGATTTTCGATCCATCTGTCCCCCCACGAATTGGATGAATAAGTGGTTTAATATCTAAGTCTTCCATCGCTTTTTTGGCTAATTCTACGGATGTCATATCTTTTTCAATCACTTCAGCCATATTGTAATATTGATCAAATAATTCAAGTTTAATTGGGCGGCTAGGATACTTCTCATTGATTTTTGCAACCGCATCTTCAACGAATGTTTTACGTTGATTAAATAACTCACGATCATGATCACGAATAATCATACTTAATTTAGCTTCATCAACTGTCCCCGTTACATCAGCAACATGATAAAATCCTTCTAAACCTTCAGTTTGTTCAGGCACTTCATTTTCAGGTAGTAATTGCATAAAATCATTCATAACAGTGATTGCATTCACCATTTTCCCCTTAGCCGTACCAGGATGAATGTTTTTCCCCGTAATCGTTAATGTAGCTCCAGCAGCATTAAAACTTTCATATTCTAATTCTCCAACTGGTCCGCCATCCAATGTATAAGCAAAATCAGTAGCAAAGCCTTCAGCATCGAAGTGATCGGCTCCACGTCCAATCTCTTCATCTGGACCAAATGCCACACGTACTTTTCCATGCTTGATTTCAGGATTTTGAATGAGATATTCCATAGCAGTGATAATTTCAGCTATTCCCGCTTTATCATCTGCACCTAAGAGCGTCGTTCCATCTGTTGTGATTAATGTTTGCCCTTTGTACTTCAATAAATTTGAAAAATAAGCCGTCGTCATTACGATGTTCTGTTCTTTATTCAATACGATATCTTCAAGATTATAATTTTCGACAATCTGAGGAGACACATTAACTGAATTAAAGTCAGCTGTATCAACGTGAGCAATAAAACCAATTGTTGGAACATCTTTATCAATAGTTGATGGTAATGTTGCTGTTACAAAAGCATTGTTAGGATCTAATATTACTTCCGTCATCCCGATTTCTTTCAGTTCATCTACCAATAAATTCAATAAATCGAACTGAATTGACGTTGATGGAATAGTTGGACTATTCACATCTGAACGCGTATTGATTTTTGCATATTTAATTAAACGATTTTGAGTTTTTGTAAAAATTGACATTAAAACACTCCATTCTATTATTCGTAAGAAAAAGGATTGGTATTCATTTGACTAGCTGTGACTGTGATATTCCAATGACGTTCATTAACCAGTGCTTGCAAATCCTTAGTTAAGCCTGGGACAAAGATTGATTCTATATAATGACCTGCATCTATCGTCATAAAACCTGTCTCATAAAAATCATGGCCCTGGTGATAAGAGACGTCCCCAGTAATGAAGACATCCACATTATTTGCCAGAGCTTCATGCATAAAGCTAGATCCAGCTCCGCCAACAATGCCGATTACCTGATAATTTTCTTTTGGTTCTTTCTCAATAACTACTAGTTGTTGGCGCTGATACTTCTCTTTTAAGAAAACCAGCAACTCCTCTCGAGTCATTGCTTCTTTCAAACGTCCTACTCGACCAATTCCTGGATTCTCAGGTTCTTCATGAGTGACTAACGATTGTATATCCACTAACTCTAGCTGCTGCGCTAACCAGTCATTCATTCCATTATGGGCTGCATCAAAATTTGTATGCATTGCAAAGACATTGATGTCATGTTTTATCAAGTCAGCGTACATTGCAATATCAGGTTTATTTAAATCAAATCTTTGAATAGCCTTAAAAAGCGGCGGGTGATGCACAATAATCGTGTCAATCCCTTTATTAATTGCTTCTTCTACAACATTTGGTCTGATATCTAAACTAACCATCACATTATTAACGCTAGCATCTAAACGCCCAAAGTGTAAACCGTTTTGATCCCAGTTTTCTGCAAGGAATTCTGGATATACAGCGTTTAATTCATTGGTTAAATCTTGTAACTGGATAATATTATTTGACACGGACTAACTCCTCCCTAATCATCTGAATATGGTTTTCCATTTCAATTAGTTTAGTATTCGTCGCATCTCCTAATCCTTGTTTCATCGAGGCATAAATTTTCTTTTGACTTTTTAATTCACGCTCCCACTTTTCAACAAAAGAAGGACTTGTTTCTTTTAAGTTAAAGGGTCCAAAGATTCGTTGACGGCGGCTTAGTATTTGTTGTTGCCCAGAAACAAATTCTGCAACTATAATTTCATACATACGGTCATTATCCTCGACAACCTTCTCATCTCGAATAATAAAATGATGTCTACTTAACCATTCTCTTAATTGAGGTTCAGCCATGTTCGGTTGCAGTACAAGGATTGTATTTTCTTTGATAACTTCTAAGCCAGCTTCAAGAATATTACGAATTAATATCCCTCCCATCCCACAAATTGCAACGACATTAATTTGATCTTCAACACTAACCACTTCAAGACCATTGCCTTTTCTAACCTCAATTGTTTCTGTTAAACTTTGTTGCTGAACTTCTTTAATGGCAGATTGATAAGGCCCTTGCACAACTTCACCTGCTACTGCAAAAGAAATTACATCATTTAATGCCAAATGACAGGGTAAATAAGCATGGTCACTTCCTATATCTGCTAAACGGATTGGTTCAGTTCCATACTGTTTAATAAAATGCGCGACATGTTCTAAGCGCGGCGATAATTTTTCAGAATTCATTGTCTCACCTCATTACATTATGTTAGTTAATTTATCAAAAAAAACCGAACATATCTAAGAAGAGCATACTTCTCAATTCAAATAAATTGTTAACATCACTCTTTAGCGTGAGTAACTGCTAACCTTTTGAATTCAGTCGTTACATGCAACGCTTCTTTTGAAATGTTCGGTTAATCATTTTTTATTCTAAAAAGTCTTTTAATTGTTTAGAACGGCTTGGGTGGCGTAATTTACGTAACGCTTTTGCTTCGATTTGACGAATACGTTCGCGAGTTACTCCGAATACTTTGCCGACTTGTTCTAAAGTGCGGATATTCCCATCATCTAAACCAAAACGTAGACGCAATACGTTCTCTTCACGATCTGTTAAAGTATCTAAAACATCTTCTAATTGCTCACGCAATAAAGCAGAAGAAGTAAATGTTTCTGGACTCATTGCTGCTTCATCCTCAATGAAATCACCTAAATGAGAATCATCTTCTTCACCAATTGGTGTTTCAAGAGATACAGGTTCTTGGGCAATTTTAAGGATTTCACGAACTTTTTCAGTCGGTAAATCCATTTCCGCTCCGATTTCTTCAGGCGTAGGTTCTCTTCCTAAATCTTGAAGCAATTGACGTTGTACCCTAACTAATTTATTGATTGTTTCCACCATATGAACTGGGATACGAATCGTACGCGCTTGGTCAGCAATTGCACGGGTGATTGCTTGACGAATCCACCAAGTAGCGTAAGTTGAGAATTTGAATCCTTTCGTATGGTCAAATTTCTCAACTGCTTTCATTAAGCCCATATTGCCTTCTTGAATTAAATCCAAGAATTGCATACCACGGCCAACATAACGTTTAGCAATTGACACTACCAACCTCAAGTTAGCTTCAGCTAATTCTTGCTTAGCTAAGTCATCATTTTCTTGAATTCTAATCGCAAGTGCAACTTCTTCTTCTGCATTTAAAAGAGGCACACGTCCAATTTCTTTCAAGTACATTCTTACTGGATCACTAACTTTTACTTTGGATGCAGCCGCTTTTGAAGCAGCACTCATCTCTTCTTTTTTAGACTCTTTAACATCCTCAGCACGAACCATTTGTTGTTTCGTCGGACCACCATCGTCACCGACAACTGAAATCCCACTATCTTCAATCTCTTGAATAAGTAAGTCAATTCCTTCTGATTTAAGTGCATAAGGACTTGCGATTTTTTCAGTTAATTCATCATAATGAATTTGACCCAGTACTTTCTTATCAGCAATTAATTTCTTCGTTGCTTGTTTCACTGTTAGTTGTAATGCTTGTTTTTTAGTATCTGATACTTTAGCTTTATTTTTTTCTTCAGACATTAAAAATCCCCCTTTTTAACGTTTTTTCAACTGTCGATTTAAACTCATAATACGATTAATCACTTCGTTATTTTCAGTATACTTCTGTTCTTTACGGTATTGTTCTGATTTTTGTCTTAACTCTTTAATTTCTAAGTGTATAAACTCTTCATTAATCACACGTAAACAATCTTCAATAATTTCATCTGCATAACCTAAGGGATCACTTTCCCAAATTAAAGTTGTCAGAAAATGATTGAGTTCCGTATCTTGAATTTTATCTACAATCCCAGTTAAAGGCATTTTATTCCCTTGATAATAATAATCTTGTAATTCAAAGTAAACAGCTTGAGCCGTTTCGTGAAACATGATAATCGTTTGATTTTGACTATTTAAATAATCCCAGGCTTCTTGATAATAAATTAAGCACGCAATTAAATGTTTTTCACTTTGGTATGCTCTTGCAGATTTTACTTTGAGTACGGTTGGCGCTGAAGATAAACTATCTACTTCATAATTCGATTCAAACTCTTCCTCCGGTGGAGGTGCCCCCCAAAAATCAGGCGAAGCTAATTCCGTTTCTGTTTCAATAGGTTTTGGCTTATATGTAGATTGTTCATTAACCGGCTTATCCAATTGATTATGTCGTGCTCGAGCAAGTTGTTCTAACAGTATGCTCTCACTTAAATGATATTGTTCAACAATATCACGAATCCTTAATTGTTGTTCAATAGGTGATTTAATTTCGGAAATTAATTGAATAAGTCGTTCGATATAAGCGGCTAGTTGTTGATCATCACTCACATCAAACTCTTGTTTTAAGTATGTGCGGTAAAACTCAAATCGTGTATCTGCTTGATTAATTAATGTTTGAAAGCTAGCCGCTCCCTTTTGCTTAATCCAATCATCTGGATCAAGTTTATTTGGAATATGGATACTTTTAAACAATTGTTTGTATTTATTGGAAAGATCGAAAGCTCTTGCCGTTGCTTTCTGTCCAGCTTCATCACCATCAAATACAAAGATGATTTCGTTAGCTAATTTACCTAATTGTTTGATATGGGCATCTGTCAAACTCGTTCCCATTGTAGCAACTGAGTGAATATAGCCTGCTTGATTTAAAGCAATAACATCCATATATCCTTCGCATACAATGACCTGATTTAATTGTCTAATTTTAGGTCTTGCAACATCTAAATTATATACTAAATCAGTTTTATGGAAAATATCTGTTTCAGGTGAATTTAAATATTTAGCTGGTGAGGAATTTGTTAACGTATCATCGTAAACACGTCCTGAGAAACCAACTACTTCTGCTCTTGCATTTCTTAAAGGGAAAATAATTCTCCCACGAAAACGATCCACAAGACTCCCTTGACTATTCTCATAAAAGATTCCACTGGAAACGAGTTGTTCTTTCGTATAATTCTCTTGTGATAAGTATTGTAAAAGCACATCGGAATTTAATGGTGCCACACCCAGTTGAAAAGTATCTAATGTGGCTTCTGTCATATCTCGATCAGTTAAATAATTAAGTGCTTTTTCACCATTAGTGGTGTTTAATAAATAATAATGATAAAAGTCATTCACTTTTTTATGGATATCATAAAGAAGTTGATGTTCTTTTGAATGACCACCTGCATCGCTGTTAAGAGTGTAACGTTCATCGAGTGTTACATTAGAAAATTCTGCAGCTTTTTGAACAGCGGCAACAAAATTAATTCCTTCTATTTCTTGTAAAAAACCATAAACATTTCCACCGCGACCACAACTAAAACACTTGTAGATTTGCTTGCCTGGATGGACTGAAAACGACGGATTACGGTCTTCATGAAAAGGACAAGAAGCTGAATAATTTGTCCCCTTTTTGGTTAATTGAACATATTGATTAATTACATCAACAATATCTGTTTTCTGACGTATGTCTTGGATGACTTCTTCAGGAATATAACTCATTGAAATCACCTTTTCTAAATTTATACTGCCTCTTTTGTGACTGGAGGCTTAGCAATGAATAATAAAATGGCTCCGATGATAAATTGTACAATAAGTGCAAATACACCTTTCAACGAATCATCCGTTAATTGAGCCACAATACCAAGTGCTGTTGTCCCTAGAACCGAACTAAATTTTCCGAAGATATTGTAAAACCCAAAAAATTGATTCGTATTCTGACTAGGAATCATTTGTCCGAAGTATGATCGACTTAATGATTGAATTCCCCCTTGGGCAGTTCCAACTAGGATCGCTAAGAAAAGAAAATCATTAAACGTGTCTAAACCTAACGCAATAACACAAATGACCATATAAGTGGCGATACCAACAAACAACATACTCCGTGTTCCAAATTTTTTGGCTAACACGCCGTATAAAATAGTACACGGAAATGCAACAACTTGAACGATTAATAACATAATAATCAGTTGGTCTGCCGATAAGCCTATATCTGTACCAACAGACGTAGCCATCTTGATGATGGTACCTACTCCGTCAATATAGAAAAAATAAGCGATTAAAAATAATGAAATATGTTTATACTTTTTAATTTCACTTAAGGTTGAGCGAATCGACTGAATCGTTGATTGAAATAAATTGCCGTCTTTTTCAGAATAGGACTTTTGTTCAACATTCATCCAATAAGGAATTGTGAAGCCAAACCACCAGACAGCTGTTAACATAAATCCAATATTAACAGTCGTTCTAGCGTCAAAAAAGCCACCTAACTGAAACACCATAAAGATTAAGAAAGGAATCACACTTCCAATATATCCAAAGCCGAAACCAGCGGAACTAACTTGATCTAAGCGGTCACGACTTGTGACGTCCATCAAAGACCCATCATAAAAAATATTTGCCATTCCAAAACCAATGGCTGATACAGCATATAATAAGAGTAAGCTCATCCATCCACTACTTGATACAAACATCATACTAAACACAGCCATTATTCCTAACATCGTACCTATTGTGAATAAAGGCTTCCTAACTTTAGGATAATCTGCGATAGTTCCTAAAAGTGGAGCCAGTAACCCAATTAAGACGGTGGCTGTTGAATTGGCGTAGCCAAGATATGCGGTAGAATCAGAGGCCCCTATACCTGCAGCGTCTGTAACAGATTTATAGAATATTGGAAATACAGCTGTGGTAATCATTAACGAATAAACCGAGTTAGCCCAATCTTGAAATATCCAACTCCACTCAGTTTTGGTAAACTTTTTAGATATCGTTTTTATCATTTAAAGTCTCCTTTTAGATAGTTAAATGAATCTAATCAGCAAGTTGATCTTCAATAATGTCCCATATATCTTCCGAACCTTCTCCGGTTTCAGACGAAATATAGAATAAAGCATCTATAGAAGGCAAATCCAATGCATTTTTATACATTGAGAGTTGCTTATTTAATTGGCTTTTTTTTATTTTATCTAATTTAGTTAAAACAATGGCATAAGGTATTTCAGCATCATCCGCAAAATCTTTCATTGCTTTATCCAAATCAGTTGGCTCGTGGCGAATATCCATTAATAGTAATAACAAACGAATATTATCTCTATTCAGAATGTAATGCTCAATCATTGAACCCCATTTAACTCGTTCAGTTTTTGATACTCTGGCGTAACCATAACCAGGTACATCGACAAAACGAAACTTATTGTTAATATTGTAAAAATTTAAAGTTTGAGTTTTTCCAGGTTGTCCAGACGTACGAGCTAATCCGATTCTTTCAATCATTCGATTAATAAAAGAAGACTTGCCAACATTTGAACGTCCAGCTAGTGCTATTTCCGGTACGGAATCAACAGGGTACTGATCAGGTCGAACAGCACTAATTACTAGTTCTGCGTGTGTTACTTTCATAAAACTCACCTCTTAGTTTAAGAAATCTTTCGGTTCTCTTCATTGTAATAATTGGGTTCACTTTCCCCAATGACATTCTCGCGCGTGATAACAATCTTCTTAACATCATCACGATTTGGCACTTCGAACATCACATCTAGCATAACTGCTTCAATAATAGATCTTAAGCCACGCGCGCCAGTTTCGCGACGAATTGCTTTTTTAGCAATTTCAACTAATGCACCCTCTTCAAACTCTAATTGTACATCTTCTAATTCAAGAAGACGTTGGTATTGTTTAACCAATGCATTTTTAGGTTTAGTTAGAATATTAATTAAATCATCTTCAGTCAATTCTTCTAATGAAGCCATTACAGGTAGACGTCCAATAAATTCTGGTATTAAACCAAACTTCAGTAAGTCTTCCGGTGTAATTTGTTGCATATATGATTTAGTATTATCCACTTGACTGTTTGTGCTTCCAAAACCGATTACTTTGCTCCCAAATCTTTCTTTAACAATCGTTTCGATGCCATCAAAAGCACCACCAACAATAAATAGAATCTGACTTGTATCTAATTTTAGGAAATCTTGGTTAGGATGCTTTCTTCCACCTTTAGGTGGAATATTAGCTTCTGTCCCTTCTAATATCTTCAAGAGAGCTTGTTGGACACCTTCACCACTTACGTCACGTGTAATTGAAGTGTTTTCTCCTTTTCGAGAAATTTTATCAATTTCATCAATGTAAATAATGCCTTTTTCTGCTCTTTCTAAATCATAATCAGCTGCTTGAACTAATTTTAATAGAATATTCTCAACGTCTTCACCTACATAACCTGCTTCGGTTAGGGTGGTAGCATCTGCAATTGCAAAGGGAACATTCAGAATTCTAGCTAAACTTTGTGCTAGGTAAGTCTTACCAGAACCAGTTGGTCCTACCAAACAGATATTACTTTTGTGTAATTCAATATCATCTTCAAAATCCACATCATGGTTCACACGTTTATAGTGATTATAAACCGCTACTGAAAGAGTTTTCTTCGCTTCTTTTTGCCCAATCACATATTGGTCTAAAGTCGCCATGATTTCGCTAGGCTTTAAGATATTAATTGGCTGCTCTTGTTTATCATGCTTCAATTCTTCATCAATGATGCTTTTACATAATTCAACACACTCATCACAGATAAATACATCTGGACCAGCGATAATTTTATTTACTTCTTCTTGTGATTTACCACAAAATGAGCAAAAATAGTCATTTATTCTAGGCGTTTTCTTAGCCATACGACTACTCCTTTCTAATAATTATCACTTGTGACTTCTCATCACAAATGATAAAAAAGGGATGCAATTAGCCCGTGCCTTCACATGTGACTTTTGCATTCCCTCTTATAGTATTATAATTAGTATTTGAACCTAATTATCTTATTTTTCTTCAACTGAGTCAACAATTAAGCTCATTGCTTTTTTCAATCGAACATCTGCTTCTAACATATCTGTAGATACAAATCCACGGACTTGTTCAACTTCCATGTTGTATTGTGCAGCTAATGATTCTACTTCAGCATTGATCTCATCTTCAGAAATTTCAATAGCTTCTGCTTCTACGATAGCTTCAAGAACTAAGTTAGTTTTTGTACGTAATTCAGCTTCCTCAGCATATTGAGCTTTTAAATCATCTTTAGATTGACCTGAGATTTGGTAGAACATTTCTTCGTTGATTCCTTGACGTTGTAAGTTGTTTAAGAAATATGACATTTGACGTTCAATTTCTTGATCAACCATTGCTTGTGGCAATTCAACGATTTCAGCGTTCTCAACAGCTTGACGTAAAGCTAAATCTTCAACCGCTTCTTTAGCGTTTGCTTCTTTTTCTTCTGTTAATTGAACACGAATTTTATTTTCTAATTCTGATAATGATTCAACTTCTTCATCAGCGTCTTTAGCAAATTCATCATCTAAAGCAGGTACTTCTTTTGCTTTAACTTCGTGAACTTTAACTTTAAACACTGCTTCTTTGCCAGCTAAATCTTCAGAATGATATTCTTCAGGGAAAGTTACAACTACGTCTTTTTCATCTTCAGCTTTTGTTCCGACTAATTGTTCTTCGAAACCTGGGATGAATGAGTTAGAACCTAATTCTAATGAATGGTTATCGCCTTTTCCACCTTCAAAAGCTTCTTCGCCAACGAAACCTTCGTAGTCAATGACAACTGTATCGCCAGAAACTGCTTCAGAGTCTTTAATAACTAATTCAGCTAAAGCTTGACGTTTAGTTTCGATTGCTTCGTTAACTTCTTCGTCAGAAACTTCACGGTCTTGTTTCTCAACAGTTAACTCTTTGTATTGACCTAATTTTACTTCTGGTTTAGTAATGACGTGAGCATGTAATACCCAAGCTTCACCTTTTTCCATTTTTTCGATATGTACTTCTGGTTCGATAACTGGTTCAACACCAGACTCTTCAATTGCTTTTCTAAAAGCATCTTGTAATAGAAGATTTAATGTATCTTCATATAATGCTTCTTCACCGTAAACGTTGTTAAAAATTTGGCGTGGTACTTTACCTTTACGGAAACCTGGTACAGAAATAGATTTTTGTACTTTTTTAAATGTTTTGTCTAAACCTTTTTTTACTTCTTCTAATGGGATTTCAAAAGTTAATAATCCCTCATTTGTTGCGTTTTTTTCGAATTTTACTGACATGTGTCTTAACCCTCCAACACTAAATATAGTTTACATACTAGTATAGTTTACCGAATTTATCATGTTTTGTAAATGATTTTAGTGAATTATTGTGATATCCGATGTTTTTTTCAATAATTTGCTTTGAATTAGCTTATTTTAGCGTATACTTAAGAGTAATTCACACAATAGTAACAAATTGTTCATTTTTTATTCAATAATAATTCTGTATAATGGATGAGAGGAGTGAATTTATGTTGAACTATCCTGCTGGTCAAACACCTGGCCGTACTTTTCAGCCAAGTGCTCGTCCAAAGAAGAAAAATAAAAACTATGCAAGCCGCGGAATGTCTCTGGAGGATAAATTGAATCAGAGTAACGAGTTTTATTTACATAACGAACTTGCCGTCATACATAAGAAGCCTACTCCTATTCAAGTAGTTAAAGTCAATTACCCTCATAGAAGCGCTGCTAGAATAACTGAGGCTTACTACAGAAATGCTTCCACTACAGATTACAATGGTGTTTATAAGAATCATTACATTGATTTTGAAGCTAAGGAAACAACAAATAAAACCAGTTTCCCATTAGCTAACTTACCAGAACATCAGCGAGTGCATATGCGCCAGTGTATAAAACAGGGAGGACTTTCTTTTTTGATTGTATCATTCAAAGTTCACCAAGAAGTATATTTATTACCTTTTCAGAAAGTTGATGAATTTTTACAATCTTCTGATAAGCAAAGTCTTACCCATCAGTGGATTAAAGAAAATGGCTACCAATGCAATATTGGTCTATTCCCACTAATTGATTATTTACCCGCAATCGATGCCTATATTAAAGATAGAATATGTTAAACCATCGATTGTTTGAAAGGAAGAGATGAATGGTTACAGGAAGTCGAGTTGAACGTAAAAAATATCAGAATAACAATAAACGTTCTTCTAACAGGAACCCAAAGAAAAAAAATAATAAACATACGGCCAGAAAATGGATAAAGCGAGTGGTTATTCTGCTTATTACCCTTTTCTTTTTAGCTTTAATGGCTGGAGGTGGATTGTTTGCTTATTACGCAATGAATGCTCCAGATATCACTGAATCCGACTTGCGTGGTCAGATTTCAAGTAAAATATTTGATCGTGACGGTGAATTAGTTAAGGAACTCGGCGGTCAGAATAGGGACTTGATGGCTCCAGAAGAAATTCCAGAGCTATTAAAAGATGCGGTGTTAGCAATTGAAGATGCTCGCTTTTATAGTCATAAAGGAGTAGATCCAATCCGAATCGTAGGGTCAGCCCTTGCAAACTTACAAGCTGGTGAAATTACTCAAGGCGGGAGTACAATTACTCAACAACTCGTCAAACTCTCAGTTTTCTCTACGGATTTCCAAGATCAAACACTTGAGCGTAAAGCACAAGAAGCATGGTTATCCCTTGGCTTAGAACAAGAGTACTCTAAAGATGAGATTCTCACGATGTATTTAAACAAAATGTTCTATTCAAACAATACATACGGTGTAAAAACGGCCGCTAAAAATTTCTTTGGTAAAGAAATTAAAGAAATCAACTTAGCAGAAGCTGCCCTTCTTGCTGGTATTCCACAAGCACCAAGTGACTATGATCCATACAGTTTCCCAGAAGATGCCAAAGAAAGACGTGATTTAGTCTTATCGGTGATGTTAGATCGAAAATTAATTAACCAAGAACAGCACGATGAAGCGTTAAATACATCGATTGATTCAATGCTAGTACCTCTTAACACGGACTCACTGGCTCAATATGATTTAACAATCGATTCTTACATTGACATGGTCAGTCAAGAAGTTCAAGAAAAAATGAATTTAAATATATTTACTGATGGTGTCGAAGTTTATACGAATTTAGACATGTCTGCTCAGAAAAAATTATATGAAACAGTAAATGATAATTCTGCCGTTATTTTTCCAAACGACCGCGTTCAAACTGCTGTCTCAATTATAGATGTTGAAACCGGACAATTAGTTGCAGTAATCGGTGGACGTAATCAAGAAGTTGCCTTCGGATTAAACCGTGCGAACACGGATAACCGTAGTGTCGGTTCAACAATTAAACCTTTAATTGATTATGGTCCTGCTTTTGAATACTTGAATCATTCAACTGCTACAACAATCGTCGATGAACCTTATACTTATAGTGAAGGCATACCACTTTATAATTTCGACTTTGATTATAAAGGTCAAATGACTTTAAGGGAAGCACTCGCAGGTTCACGTAATATTCCTGCATTGAAGCTGTTACAGGAAGTTGGCATGGATAATGCTTACGCTTTTTTACAAAAGTTAAATATTAATATTACTAATGATAAAAACAATCGTGAATTAGTGGAATCTAACTCGATAGGTGGCGAAATGACACCAATTCAATTATCTGCCGCTTATGCAGCGATAGCTAATCAAGGTGAATTTATTGCACCCTATACTGTCAATCGAGTAGTGACAGCAGCTGGAACTGTACAGGAATTCACTTCTACACCCAGACAAGCTATGAAAGATTCAACAGCCTATATGTTGGTTGATATCTTGAAAGGCGTTCCTGGACCATTTGCTGCTGCTGCTCAAATCGAAGGCTTACATCATGCTGGTAAAACAGGCACAACAGATTATGGTAGCACAGAACTTGAAACATTAGGTTTAGATAACGGTACGTATGCTGCACGCGATGGTTGGTATGCTGGTATAACACCCAAGTACTCCATCGCCACTTGGATTGGTTATGACGATCCTATGGTTCAAGGCAATCAATTAACCTTAGAAGACACGAGAATTCCACAGGAAATTTATGCAGAAATGATGTCCTTTATGATGCAAAGCTCGCCTAATATTGACTGGGTAAAACCAGATAGTGTCGTTGCAGTAGAAATTGAGAAATACTCAAGTCCACTTCAATTACCAGGTCCGTATACGCCTGCTGAAATGCGTTCAACTGAACTGTTTGTTAAAGGCTCTGAACCAACACAACAATCCTTATATTATGGTCGATACATGAATCCTCCCTCTTGGTTCGATGCGAATTACGATGAAGAAACTAAGAGTATCATTGCCCAATGGGGTGCTTTAACTGATAATGGCGCTTTTGAGTTAAGTTTAAATGGAGTGGTTATTTACACTGGTAGCGGTACAACATTCTCAGTCCCAGTTGAAGGTGACGGTGAGTATGTTCTACGCTTAAGAATTGTCGATGGTAATAGTTCTTCTGATACATTGGTAGTGACTTTAACACTAACAACTAACTCAGAAGAAACAGACTCTTCCGAATCAGAATCGGAAGAATTACCACCGGATGAAACAGAGTCGACACCAACAGATCCAAATGAGTCGCTTCCTCCGGAATCATCCGAACCTGTCGAGACGGCCCCCCCTGCCTAAGCGATTACACCATCTAATTAAAAATAGAACAGACTAGTTAAAGGCTATAAAATGCCTTTATATCCTAAATTCCCGTGAAATTATAGTATACAAATAAGCCACCGAGGCAGATGCTTCGGTGGCTTATTTTAATTGAAGACGGTCGCGTCTATAGTGAGAGCGTTTAAAATTGTTTTCTGGGTACTTGTTAGAGGCAGCATGTGAGTGGTGCCGTCTTTTAATTGAAGTTGTTGAATTTTCTCCAACTCACGAATCACTTTCTTCATCGTCAGGCGTTCTGTTGCTTCATTTTCTTTGATGGCCTGCATGAACACAGTTCGCATAATAAGACCTAGAAAGGCGACGAATAGCTTACCTTCAGTTGTTTTGGTGTAATGAGTGCGCATCCGGTGATAATCCATTCCGTTTTTCAACTGATCAAAACTTTTCTCTATCACATCTTTTTGGCGGTAAGTACTTAATGCTTGCTCCGCACTGAGGGCTTTGTCAGTTGAAATGAGGGCGAAGTAGCCTAACTGAGCTTTTAACTCATCGATTTTATCGTAGTCAATGCGGTAGCTAAGCTCTTTTTCACCGGTCTCTTCTACCTCAAAGTATTTCTTCAAAGAAGGTTTCAGTTTCTTTTGTTTGGCTAATACCTTTAGCTGCTTCTCATGACGTCCAACTTCGTCAAATAAGGCATTCTCGCTGAGTAAAGCCTTTTGTTGGTCGAAATATAGATGCACCATGACTGGGACACCGTCAAACTCTCTCTCGATCGATCGCGCATAGATCCCCTGCGTATTAAGCCGCTCACGCGATGAAAAAGGGTGTTGGATGACGTCAGCGAGTAACTCTTTGTACATTTTTAAATTCTTCGGAATTAAACTGAGCGCTGTGTGCTGTCTGTGGGACATTAACGTTAGATTATCCCGGGTCATAAATCCTTGATCCATGACAAATCTCACATGATTCATTCCAATCGTCTCCGCCAAAGCCATCATAAACGGTAAGTACGTTTTGTCTACAATACTGCCTGAATACATCGAATAATAAAGAGGTAGTTTGGTGGTTTCACCAAAAAACATCCCCAAATTAATCTGAGCTAAGTTCTCTTTATCGCGGTTGTATCCCCGTTCAACCCACGCAATTTCCTCGCTATAGGATGAAATAGAGGTCACGTCATAAGCGATATACTCTTGTTCTTGCGCTTTCGTCAGCCATTGTCGAAAGAAACCCAATTGTTTAGCGTTGTCTAAGTCAGCGAAAAACTCGCTCAACTTTTGGGAGGTCATGGCCTGTACTTTAGGATGTGACGTGGAGTCTGCCCAGTCTGGATAATCCATCATGACATTTCCGTGGCCCATCATAAAGGCGGCAATCGCGAGTAGTTTCTCACTATCCCTTCCAAAATTATGTGTCAGCGTTTGGGTCAAGCCAATGGACTCAGCTAAGCGACTAAAGACTTCAAAGTAACCCACTGATCGAACCGTTTCCGGATGGTCTTTGCGTTCGCTTGGGAATAGGTCAAAGTAATTTTTGTTCGGGATCAGCTGACCGGTGGCTTCATCTAATTTACCAATGCTTTTTTCATCGGATGTTGGTTTCCCTTGAGCATTGCGGTAGCTACGAACGGTATAATACACATATTTAGTGCCATTAGGACCGTTTTTATACGTGATACGTTTGGTAGGCAAGTCCACTAATTGTCTTGATTTCATCCCTTCACTCCTTCGCCCTTGTATACTATGATATTCACGGAGTTCAGGTGATACTAGTCTGTTTTTACTTTATACGCCTCTTTTCTAGAGAGCCCCCTTCAAAATAGGGTCGGTTGTATACTTAAATAATGATATAACAAAGTTAATTATCTGGTTTCCAATCATAGAGTGGGATTTCAAAATGATCATAGCGATTGTCCTTTTTAGGGGGCATCGCTTTACTCTGTTGTTTCTGTTGGAATCGTTCACTTTCTTGTTGAGCCTCGTTAACTGTGCGAATATTTTTCTTTTCCCACGTCAATAAGATACGGTCGATATATTTCAAGCTGAGAGCTTGATGAATAACGGCCTCTTTAAGTGCATATTTAATCAACGCTGGCTGATAATTATCTTGAGATACCCAGGTATTTAAAGTTTCGAGTTCCAATGGCGTTAACATACGACCAAATTCATTTTCAAAGGCCATCACTAAAGATTCTGTTTCCTTAAATGTTTCATCTTCTGTTTGTTTCGCTTTTGAAATTTGAGCAGTCGTTTGTTGCCCAGCCTTCTGAAAATACTTCTCGTCAAGTTGTTCGAAAAATGGTCTTAAACTATAATGATCTGTTTGTTTACCATTTCTATCTGGTACTAATTCGATGGATAAATAATTTTTATCCATTAATTGATTTAGTTCACCGAATAACTTGCCGCTTGTCCAACCTAATTGATTGGCAATTTTTGTAGTTTCTTCAATCGATTGACTTTGGTTCATTTGAGATAATAAATAAAGCACTAATAACATTTCGTCTGAAGTCAGGTTTAACTGATGGAATCGATTAAAAAGTATGTTCGGGACCATCGTAAAACCTTCTTTCATCCAATCGTAAGCAGATGATTTCATGGTAAGCTCCTTTCAGTCGGTTTGAAGTGTCTAAAAAAACAATTGGCTGACGAAGCAGACAATTGTTTTTTAGACACTCTCGTTTGTAATTTTATGTTATGGGTATAAACGGTTTAATAGACGTGGGAATGGCGCTGTTTCACGAATATGTTCAATTCCTGTTAACCAAGCAACTGCACGCTCTAACCCAATTCCGAAACCTGAGTGAGGTACTGGACCGTATTTAGATAAATCAGCATACCATGAGTAAGCTTCTGGATCTAAGCCATAATTTTCGATGTTTTTAATAATGTGATCGTAGTCAGCAATTCTTTCTGAACCACCAATAATTTCCCCATAGCCTTCTGGTGCGATCATATCCGCACATAAGACCGTTCTTGGGTCTTCAGGGTTTTCTTTCATATAGAAAGGTTTAATGTCTTTTGGATAGTGTAGGATAAAGATAGGCTGTTCATATTGGCTTGCAATGAATGTTTCGTGTGGAGAACCAAAGTCATCGCCCCATTTAATATCATCAAAACCATTAGCATTCAATAATTCAATGGCTGCTGTATATTCAATTCGTGGGTATGGTGTTTGAGTATATTTTTCTAATAATTCTACATCACGCTCAAGAGTTTTTAATGCGATTGGACAGTTATCAATAACGTTACGTACAACAAATGCAACGTATTTCTCTTGTACTTCTAAACTCTCAGCATGCTCAACGAATGCCATTTCTGGCTCCATCATCCAAAATTCGATTAAGTGACGTCTTGTTTTTGATTTTTCAGCACGGAAAGTTGGTCCGAATGAGAATACTTTTCCAAATGCCATAGCAGCTGCTTCTAAATAAAGTTGACCACTTTGCGATAAGAAAGCATCTTCATCAAAATATTTCGTGTGGAACAACTCAGTTGTTCCTTCTGGAGAACTTCCAGTTAGGATTGGTGGATCTACTTTAATAAAGCCGTTAATATTCATGAATTCATACGTCGCACGTATAATTTCATTACGTACTTGCATAATGGCATGTTGTTTTGAAGAACGTAACCAGAGGTGACGATGATCCATTAAGAAATCAGTTCCGTGTTCTTTTGGAGTGATTGGATAATTTTCACTTTCCCCAAGTAATTCGATTCCCTCAACCAATAATTCATAACCTAAAACTGATCGTGAATCCGCTTGGACAGTACCTTGTATACGAACGCTTGATTCTTGATGCAATGATTTTGCTAATTCGAAAATATCCTCAGGCACTTGACTTTTTAATACTACCCCTTGGAAATAAGCTGAACCATCACGTAGTTGTAAAAAGGCAATCTTTCCACTGCTTCGTTTGTTGGTTACCCATGAGTTAATCATAACTTTTTGATCCACATATTGTGCTGCTTGTGACATTGTAATTGTTTCCATAAGTCCTCCTTGAAAATAAAATTAAATATTTGATATTGTTTTAACCCAACGACCAGTTGACGCATCGATGTAAAAATACGTTAATGTATTATTCTCATTTTTTAACGTCACTTCCCAAACTGGCTTATTTTCTAATAAACCTAAGCGCGTTTGGATAATGTTCATCAACGATGTTTCATTCATTGCGATGTCACTGGCGTCTTGTTCAGAGATGATTTCATTTTCAGCATAATACTGAATATCGCCACCCTCTTGCCCAACAATTGCAAAATGTTGTACGCCCTCTTCATCAATAAAATCTAAACTAAAATAAGTATTATCAGTTGTCATCCAATAAAACTTATTTATTTTATCTACTGCATAATCAAATTCAACTAAGCTGATAGTTTCTTCTTCTGCTTGATTCACACGGGCTTGGCTCTGCATAAAGACACCAAGAATGCTCATCAGCAAGATTAGAAAAATCGCTGTTAAAACTGAGACTGTTTTTCGATTCAACAGCTAACCTCCTCTATCGTATTGTCGTTCCTTATCATACCATATTTTTTAGGTCGATTTACTGACTAATTTCAAAATTTACTAAAACTTCTAATTGTTCACGAACTTGTTGTGAATAATATTTCGTATAAACTCTCTCATCAAATAAATAGGCTGTATTGATTTCAAAAGAATCTCTCAAATAGTTCGTAAGGACTTTAAAATCTTGAATCATTTGCGGTAATAACACTTCATGAAAGTCAGTTTCATCTGTTTCTTTTAAATACTCACTCATCGCAAGCATCAAAGAGTTCTTAGGAGAATTAAAAGGTAAGCTACTGATTAGAATATCAAATGTCTCATTAGGAATCCTCCATTGTTCTGTCAGTAAGGCGTTCCAACTTAACGCAACAATTGATGGTTTCATTTCTTGAGCACGCCTTTTAATCTTTTTTAAACTACCACTAACACCTTGTGCATGTAAAGAAAAATGAGTCTTAATCACTTCAGATTTAGACAGAATACGATAGGTCTCTTGCGCAGCCGCCTTACTATTAACAATGATCAATAGATAGTCGGCTAAAGAATCAATATTTTCTTCGATAAATTGACAGTGTAATTTTTCGAATTTCTGTGTAGCTATTGACTCGTCTGATTCTTGAATAAATTCGATTGGTACTTTTATGTTTAATGGGGCAAGTTGTGATACTTTCGGTAAGGAATAAAAGTAAAAATTATGTAACTGCAGCCATTCGTATGTACCATTATTTTGTAAATAATGTAAGTCACCCGGACTCAAAAAGAGCAATTGCTCAAATTTTCGCAAGTAATTGATATGACTTTCTTCAAGCACCAGTCTTTCTTTAATTAATTCTACATGGAAAAACTGTCCTTGAATATATTCAGCTTTGATTAACCAATAACTCGCTCCATAAGCGTTCGCTATATTATGTCGCAAGGAATGTTTAAGTAATCTAAAGTGATACAACCAATTGGGATCCACTTCTGAAATAGTGTTTTTCAACCGATGATTATCTAATTCAACCAATCTCTCTAAGTCAGAATAAATCGCTTGAATTGTTGCGATTACTTGGCTGAAATACTGACTAGCCGTATCTTTCGTTGAAATGAAGTGTTCAACCTTCGTTTTCTTCAACTTATTCTTAGGTAAACCTTTTAGTAGAAATTGACAATAATTAAAGAGTTCATTGAAGGCTTCGGTAAATTCTTGAAGTTTTTTTAAAAAATGGGATGAGCTAGTTGTTTCCAAGGAATGATATGTTAGTTGATCTATCAGTAAACGGGTGCGAGTAAACCATTCGCTAATTGAAAATTTATCTTGATAAGTCTGTCTAACACGCTTTGTGTAAAAACTTAAATTATCTATTAATAAAGTGCGTTTGAATAGTGCTTGATTCACTTGGTCATAATAACGTGTTAATTCAGATAAGAAACGATGATCCATTAAAATCACTCGCGCCAAGTAGCTTTTTTCTATCATATTTTGATAAAATTGATGGCTTCTGTTCGATAAATATCTTTCAGTGTATTTACTTAACAAAGCTTGTGTACATAATTCTTGATTAAGTTCATCATAGTCACCGTTTTTCGTAAACGATAACCAATTAATAGTAGCAGCGATAATGATAAGTTCTTGCTGATTACTCAATGGCGACGGTTGGTAAATTTCTAATAAACGTTTAAATGCACCGACATGAATAAAATGCCGGGCGTTTTTTAACACAAGGATGTCTTCAGCTGACACTTGATCTTTCAAGAATGATAGCCAATCTTTTAAACGATTAGAACGAGTAACGGCTAAAGCAAAGGCTTGATTCTGATTAAGTAATTCACTAATAAGACTTTGTACTAATTCTTCATTGATTGGTTGTAGGGCATCTTCAACCACTATTTGTTTTTTTTCGTTAGTTTTTTCAAGAATTAATTGAGCAAATTGTTGATTACTATGCCCCACTTTACCTTCGTTTGCAATTGATTTTCTGATGAATGGTGCCTCACTAATCGCATCCTGATTCAATGTAAATAAAGAAGGTTGATCAAACAATTCGATTTCTTCATTCGGTAAAGCTTCGACGAAAGGACGCATATTGAGTAACACACCCTTAGGTAGATCTTGAACTCTCATCGCTAAGTGATGCAGTAATTGAGTTGTCAACTGAGCGTCAGCTAAAGCGTCATGCGCATTTTCGAAAAACAAATTGAAATGTTTACTCAAATCATTAAGGTTAAAGCCTGGTGCTTGTGGAATTAGAATTTTAGCTAATTTCACTGTGTCTAACGCTATAGGTTCGAAACTCTCATAACCATGAAGCCTAAAGTTCTCTTGCAGAAAGTTTAAATCCAACGCTAGGTTATGAGCAACAAAAACACAGTCGCGTAAACGTTCATACCACAAGCCCGCTACTTGTTTAAAGGTTGGTGCTTTTAAAACCACTTCTTGATTGATTCCTGTTAGCTGAGAAATATGAAAAGGGATCTCTATTTCAGGATTAATTAGCATATTATGCTCTTGTATAATATGTCCCTCTTCAATAATCACAGCTGCGATTTGAATGATTTGATCGCCCTCTTCTATTCGAGGTCCTGTTGTTTCAATATCAACAATTGCGATTTTTGTCATAGTTTATATCCCTCAATTTCTTGCTAAGCAGTATCGTTGTCTATTTAGATTCTTGGCCATAGTGTTTGATGACATATTCAATCAAAATTCGTTCTTGGTTCACGAGCTGCTTAGTGACGACGAACTGTTCGACGTCACTTAATATTTTGCCTACTAATGGGCCACCTTTTTTCATGCTTAATGCTGTCATGATTCGGCGTCCGTCCAATTGTAATTCATTTCGTTGCTTAATCGGTAATGCATGGTAAATCGTCATTAATTGCTCTGACAAAGCATGCTGATGAACAATTAAAAATTCATAAACTCTTTGAATAATATCGTCAGGATATTGGTAAACAGTCCACGGTTCTAAAGACTGACGGTCGATTGCTTTAAGTAATGACATGCTCGCTTGTACGTCCTTGATGAACTGTTTGCTATGCGTCCATTTTTGTAACAAGTTTTTTATTCTCGTTTCACTTTTAATTCCTGCATGATATAAAAACAAGGTCCAAACAAAACTCTCGTCTCTAGCAATTCCATTTTCAATCATAGGTTTAACAGCCATTTTGAGCCCTTCAACCCCTTCTTCCACTGGAAGTCCGGCAAAGGGTTCAATGTACTCGCAAAGACCTGTCAATGGCAATAATTGACCATTTAAGTGGAAGTAAGCACCTTGGAAAAACTTACTAACTTCGATTCGAATTCTTTCAATTGAAACATTCTCAATTAATGGAGCAAGTTGTTGCAAAGCTAAAAAAGTTTCGCTCTCAATTTTAAAGCCTAATTGACTGGCAAATCGAATGGCACGCAACATTCTTAAAGCATCTTCATTAAAACGCTCGTTTGCTTGCCCCACCGCCCGAATCACTCTTGCGTTTAAATCTTTTAAGCCCTGATGGTAATCATATAATTGGCCGTGACGATCAAAAGCAAGAGCATTAATCGTGAAATCTCGTCTTAAAGTATCTTCCTCAAGATTACGCACAAAGTGCACTTCGTCTGGCCTTCTAAAGTCGCTATAAGTCCCTTCAGTTCTAAAGGTTGTAACTTCATAAGGAACCTCTTGGTAAAGTACTACAATCGTTCCATGCTCTTTACCTACATCAAAAGTGTGTTTGAATATACTCTGAATTTCATCAGGTGTGGCATTACTTGCGATATCTATATCGTGAATCGGTAAGTTTAATAACGTATCGCGAACACACCCACCAACAAAATAAGCCTCATAACCATGAGACTCAATCGTACTTAAAACCGGTAAAGCCGTCTGAAACAGCTGATCGGATAACTCAATTTTCATCTAGCTCACCTCTAAGTTGCTCTATTTGCTTTAAATAATAGCTGACCTGTTCAAATTGATGTTTATCAAGGGCACCATCTAATTTCTTACTTAATTGTTTAATAGTCGCTTCAATACTTAATCGTTCCAAATGTGCGTTAGTTTTTAAGACTAACTCATCATCTTGCGGCATAAATGGGTTTTCTTCAAAGATATCTAAATGGTAAAGCTGCTGAAAATAATCAGGCGTATTGAATTCTAGATAAAATTTTTGCTGTTCAAATTTAGTACTTAAACGGATGTCATGAAAAGCTTGCTCACACAAAGTGTAGCTCAACTGATCTTTATAATAAACAAAAGGAACCTGTGTATTTTGTTGATATGAAATATAAATCCCTCGGGGAGTATATTTCACATTTTCAGTAAACACAACAGAATTAATGATGTTTGGCTGTGTTTTTAAAAAATTGAGCAAATAAGTGACCGTCGGATTAACATGATGATACTTTTGTAGAATATAGTCAATAAATTGACGCTTGCGTTGGTTATGATTAATCATGTTTTTCCCTACTTTCTATTGATACTTAGTAGACTGGATACAGTGAGCTGGTTTTTAATGAGTCCTAATAGTCTTGTGAGAGTGTCTTTCTCATTTGAGTTCTTAAACTCTTCAACTGCGCTGTGTCATAGATAGAATGTTTATATTTTTCTGCCACTTCAAAAGCTCTCTTAATATCGCCTATTGTTTGGTAGAATTTGACAATGTTAGAAACTAACTCTGATTCTGGTGCCATTTGTTCTAAAGCCAACAGATAAAACTTTTCGACATATTCCATCATGTTTAATTTTTCATAAGTAATCGCAAATAAATAACTCAACACTAGTTCATCTTCGAAAGCACCTGCTAACGTTTTAAGATAGTGTAAAGCATCTTGTGGTTTATCTGTTGCGATTTTATAGCGAACAAGATAACTAATAATTTTATACTGTTCCTCTGCATCATCTGTATACTCACAGTAATCAATCATCTTATTAATCAGTACTTGCGGAAACTCTTGAATTTTATTAGCCGCATCAGCCACTTCTAAAATCGTTTCATGGTAAGATGGTAACGCATTTGCTAACAAATGAATAATATCTTTTAATCCTTCTTTTTGTCCTGTCTCAACGTACAGTTCCATTAAGAGTAAACGTGCATCTAGGAAATCATAATCCATCGCAATAGCTTCAGCAGCATACGTGATCGCTTGTTGAAATTGAAAAGCTCTCTTATAGGCAAGTGCTAGAATAAACGCTTCTTCAGAATTTTCAACTGGTAAAGCTTCTGATAGCATTAGTTTTTCAATTTTTTCAATATCAATGACTTCTTTTGAAATTTCTATCTCGACTAGTTTTAGTCGAATTGTACGTCCATCTACTTGATCTTTAAAATAATCAAATGCTGTTTGATAAAAATACTCTGCTTTATCATAAATGTGATTTGTTAGGTATAACTCCGCTAACTCAACATAAGCTTGTGGCTTTGTCGGAAATTTCTTCACGTTCGCAAGCAATAAATCTTTCGCCTGGTTCATATCTCCTAGCTCAATTAAAATGCGAGCTTCTAAAAGAGACGTTTTATTACGTAAAGGGCCATCTAAACGCTTAATCCAAGCATATGCCTCCTCAAATTGGGCATATTCATAATACGCTTTTGAAATTAAATAAATTATGTTCGAATTTAGTTTAATCTCATATAAAACAGTTAAAATTTCAATTTGCATATCGCGGTAGCCAGTTTGTGCATAGTACTCGGCTACATTTATCAGCTCATTATAAATAATCGGATCAGTCTCTGCTTCAATATAATACTCTTCAAGCACAATCGACAATTGTTCCATATTCTCTAGCTGAGATAAATCTTTCATCATTTGATCAAACAATGACATATGACGCCTCCTTTTTTCAGGTCTGTATTATTATAACATGAACTCGAAGGCTTAAAAAGTTACATAGTCAAAATAATGAGCTTATCTCTATTTTGATAGATTTTGAATTAAATTAGGAAGTACTGACCTCTCAATTTTTTTAGTTTACCAGTAGATTTGTATTTTCTATATTGCTAATTAAAAACTTGGTCACATTTTTTGGGGGGCTAAGTATAAATAACTAGTTAGTTCGATTAAATTTATATCATAAGGAAAATAATATGGATATTTCGCGTTTAAGCAGAAGATTCGTTTAAGCCTACCGTCCCTTTTGTCCCCATTCTCATAAATACCCAAAATAAAAACCCCTAAGGCCTTCCGGCTCTAGGGGTTTTAATCTTAAATTATTTTACAGCGTCTTTTAAAGCTTTACCAGCTTTGAAGCCTGGAACTTTGCTAGCTGCGATTTCAATTTCTTCACCTGTTTGAGGGTTGCGACCTTTTCTTGCTGCACGGTCACGAACTTCAAAAGTACCGAAGCCAATTACTTGTACTTTCTCGCCTTCAGCAAGAACGTCTTGAATTGTTTCAAATAACGCTTCAACTGTTGCTGTAACGTCCTTCTTAGTTAAATTTGTTTTTGCTGCTACTCTTTCTACTAATTCTGCTTTGTTTGCCATCTTAGTATATCCTCCTTTAAAATAGTGCTCTTTTTGAGCAACTTTCTTTTTAATGAAATAAACCCGTGGGTATAATCATCTTGGTTATTTCTTTAATAGAATATCACATAAAACTTGCTATTACAATGTTTTACTATGATAACTAGTAATTTAACCAGATTATTTCCGTTCTCTTACGAGAAGTTTTAGAGGTGTTCCGTCGAAATAAAATGCATGACGCAATTGATTTTCTAAGAAACGTTCATAACTAAAATGCATCAATTCAACGTCATTGACAAAGACAACGAAAGTTGGTGGATTGACCGCGACTTGTGTCATGTAATAGATTTTTAGGCGACGGCCTTTGTCTGTCGGTGTAGGGTTCATTGCGACTGCATCACTTACTACATCGTTTAACACTGAAGATTGTACACGTCGATTACGGTTATCGTAAATCATCTCTAATAATTCAGGCAACTTATTTAGTCTTTGACCTGTTAATGCACTAACAAATAGAATCGGTGCAAAAGATAAATATTGAAATTCAGCCCGAATATCTTTAGTAAATTCTTCGAACTTTTTATCTGATTTATCCACAGCATCCCATTTATTTACAACGAGAATAATCCCTTTACCTGCGTCATATGCGTAACCGGCAACTCTTTTATCTTGTTCACGAATACCAGTTTCAGCATCAATTACAACACAGACAATATCACTACGATCAATCGCAGACATTGCTCTTAACACACTATACTTTTCAGTATGTTCGTACACTTTTCCACGTTTACGAATACCCGCTGTATCAATCATCGTAAATTCACGCCCATTTTCACTAGTAAATTTAGTATCTACGGCTTCTCGTGTTGTTCCCTCAATGTTAGAAACGATCACACGCTCTTCCTTTAAAATACTGTTTACTAAACTAGATTTACCAACGTTAGGTCGTCCGATAAAGCTAAATTTGATAGAGGTATCCTCTTCTGTTTCATCGCTGTCTGATGGCGCTTGAACCATAATTTCATCAAGTAAATCACCAAAACCAGTTCCGTGTGATCCAGAAACCGGGAATGGATCGCCATGACCTAATGCATAGAAATCATAAATCGCTTGTCTTTGCTCTGGGTTATCTGTTTTATTTACTGCTAAGATAACAGGTTTTTTCGTGCGATGTAATTGGTGACCAATTTCTTCATCAGCATCTGTCAAACCCTCTTGTGCACTAACGAGAAAAATAATAATGTCCGCTTCATCCATCGCGATTTCAGCTTGAAAACGCACTTGATCCATTAATGGCTCATCACTCATTTCAATCCCGCCTGTATCAATCAAACGAAACTCTTTGCCTAGCCATTCACCTGTGCCATAAATTCTGTCACGAGTCACACCTGGATAGTCTGCAACGATCGAAACACGCTCACCGATTAAACGGTTAAATACAGTCGATTTACCAACGTTTGGTCTTCCGACCAATGCTATAGTTGGAATACTCATTCTTCACTCACCTCCGTGATTTTCTTGTTAAATTCTAGAATTAGACAAAACAAGAGACTGACCAAGAATTAGTCAGTCTCCATGCCTTTAAATCCAATTCAAATACTTAAATTAGTCTTGTTCTGACTCTTCTGAGCTTAGTGCGTCAAAAGCATCACCTAACATATCAGCTAATGTGAAACTACCTTCTGATGATGTATCAGAATATGTTTCAGTTGCTGGTTTTTGTTTAGCTCTTGGTTTGCGTTGTCTTGGTGCAGATTCTCTCGCTGCTGGAGCTTCGCCTTCTTCTTGAGCAGGCTTGTCTAACAATGCTTTAATTGATAATGATAAACGTTGAGCTTCTGGATCAGCACTCAATACTTTCACTTCAATTTCTTGACCCTCTTGTAATTTTTCGTGAGGTGTCGCAATGTGTTCGTGAGCAATTTGAGAAATATGTACTAAACCTTCAACAGCTGGGAATACTTCAACGAAAGCACCAAAGCTTGTTAAGCGTTTAACAGTACCTGTTAATACAGATCCTTCTGGAGCTTTTTCTTCGATATTATCCCAAGGTCCAGCTAAAGTATCTTTAATTGATAATGACACTCTACCTTTTTCTTTATCTACAGATAAAACCTTAACATTAACTTTGTCGCCAATTGTTAAAACATCACTTGGTTTAGCAATGTGCTCGTGAGCAATGCGGCTGATATGAACTAATCCATCAACGCCACCTAAATCAACGAAAGCACCAAAGTTAGTTAAACGAGCTACTGTACCTTCAACTACTGAATCTTCTACTAATTCGTCCATTAAAGACTCACGTTTAGCTTCACGTTCTTTACGTGCAATTTCTTTATGAGATAAGATTAAACGGTTTTCGCTTGGCTCAATCTCAATAATAGCAAATTCTAAAGTTTTACCTTTATAAGAAGAAAAGTCTTCTACGAAGTGATCTTCAACCATTGATGCAGGTACGAATCCACGTACACCAGCGTCAACAACTAAACCACCTTTTACAACATCTTTAACAGGTGCTGTAATAGTTTCGCCTTTATCTGCTTTTTCTTGGATTTCAACCCAAACTTTTTTAGCGTCTACACGTTTTTTAGATAATAAGAAGTTTCCATTCTCTTTATCTTTAATAGGCTTCAACACTACTAATTCAATTTCATCACCAATGTTAACAATATCTGTTAACTCTTCGTAAGGTGCAGCTGATAATTCGTTTGGTGGGATTACACCCTCCAGGCCGCCACTTTCTTTAATTGCAACACGTACTTGATTGTCATCAAAAGCTAACACATCACCTTTAACAGTGTCGCCAACTTTAATATCTAAGACGCTTTCTAAAGCATCTTCCATTGAAGTCATTGTTGCTTCAACCTTTTCAGCTGATTCAACCTCTTCAGCTGATTCAACTTCTTCATTTAATTCATTATTCTCTACAAACTCTGACATCTACCAGTTCCTCCTAAGCGATTACCTAAAAATTGTTGCTTGTATAACTAGTATACAAACCACCTAATAATAATTGTAACAAATAAATCAACATTAGTCTAGTCGCTATTGTTATTAATTATTCCTTTAGATTTAATTTGATTTTAATTTAAAAATTATTCTGCTTTATTTAGATAGCTCAGAACAATTTCAATGTTCTCTTCAATCGATCCTTGTCCTGTATCTAGTGTAATTGCATCTTCCGCTTGTTTTAACGGACTATGCTCTCTAGTTGAATCATATTCATCACGGCGAATAATATCCGCTTTTAATTCTTCAAAGCTTTGACTTGTAATCCCTCTTGCTATATTCTCATCATACCTTCTTTGAGCTCTGATTTCTGGACTAGCAATAAAGAAAAATTTATAATCAGCTTCCGGCAACACGACGGTTCCAATATCACGACCATCCATAACTACCGAGTGTTCTTTTGCCATTGTTCTTTGACGCGCTACTAAATCTTCTCTAACAAAATCAAGAGCAGATACAGCAGAGACATTCTGAGAAACCTCAACACTACGAATAGCCTCTTCAACATCCTCATTATTTAAAAACAAATGTTGAACCCCATCGACAAATTCAAAAGATAGATCAATCTCTTTTAAAATGGTTTCTATTCGTTCGATATTATCAACTGCTACCTTTTGACGAAGGACGGCCAGAGTCACTCCTCTATACATAGCGCCAGTATCAATATATGTGATACTTAATCGTTTCGCAATTTGTTTCGCGATTGTACTTTTACCTGATGCTGCTGGACCATCAATTGCAATTGTTATACTCATGTCATTACTCCTTTATATTCGAAAACATCGTTGTAAACATAGAAAATCACGTTTCTCTACGCTAAGTGCACGAATTGAGAAACGTGATTTAAGAATTTATAAGAACTATGGAATAACTATTGTGTCACCTGGATAAATTGCTGTATCAATCGTTGCACCGTTAGCTTGTGCTAATTGATAAACATCCACTCCATAAGCTGTAGCAATACCATACCAAGAGTCTCCTGCTTGAATCACATAAAAACTTCCAGCTGGTTCTGGTGCTGGTGTTGGTGTCTCTTCCACTGGCGGAGTTGTTTCCACTGGTGGCGTTGACTCAACTACTGATGATTCTGGTGCTGTACTCTCATCAATTTCTCGTGAACTGATTGATTCAGATTCACTTGACGATTCAGATTCAGATTCACTTGAAACTGTCGATTCGCTAGACGCTATTGAGCTTTGGTCAATTTGAATCTGCGAAGTAGTTCTTTGCGGAATTTGGTTTTCCGATCTTTGAGCACTTACAAACCAATACAATAAAAAAGGTGATAACAACGTAATTACTAATAAGAATAACAATACTTTTGACAAAGTAGTTGCTTCCTTAACAGGTTGATTACGTGCAGCGCGTGAGTATTGTCTGGTTTTCAAATTCTCATCTTCACCGAATTTTTTATTCCAAGGCGCTTTAAATTTACTTTCTTGTTTTGGTTGTTGCTCATCTTGATGTTCTTGATTTTCATTTAGTTCGTTATCTTTTGCCATCAAAATTCCTCCTACATATGTTATACTATTAATAACATATTTATTCTAGAATAGCTAGTCAGACTATTCGTAATAGCATACTATCATCATACTTTATTTTAAAAAAATAGAAAATATACAAAGCCTTTTAATACCGAAAAGATACGGTATTGTAATTACATTGTAACAAATGGCGGTGAGAAAGTGAACAAATTACACATAATCCCTGAAAAATGCATCGCTTGCGGTTTATGTTACTTACATTATCCGGAAGTTTTTGACTGCAACGATGAAGGAATAGCCTTCATAAAAAAAGAGAGTACCACTCGCCAACAAGACGAGAGTACTCCAGCAGTTTATAGATGCCCTACCCGTGCGATTGAGATAGTCGACCATCAGTTGAATTAATTGAACTTTTTTCAAAGGAATATGCTTCGTAAAGCATATTTCTTTTTTTCATAATTGGAACTAATGTTTTAAACACAGCCAATTGACCAAATACTAAGAACACACCTTTGATTAAGTTAAACGGGATAATAATGGATACGACGTAAACAAAAAGATCTGGTATTGGGAAATTCAATACGGCTACATACCATGGCAAAGCCACATAGTAGTTGAAAATTGCCATTGATATTACTAAAAATGTGACTAAAGAAGTACTCATCAAAACATATTTAAATTTAATAGATAGTTGTTTCAAATTAGATAAAATATAGTGAGTTGGTAAAAACATTGCCATCGATGCAATAAAACTCATAATCACACCAATTGGTAGACCCGCTTGTCCTCCACCCATTATATAATTTAATAAATCTCGTGTACCTGCTACAACAATTGCCCCAATTGGACCATTTGCTAGTAAACCAATCAAAACCATCAAGTCACTGAAATCAATTTTTAAAAACGGAGCTGCCGGCAGAATAGGAAAATCAAATGTCCTCAATACAATTGCCCATGCCCCCAAAATTGCTAAAAAAACCAAACGCGATAACTTCATGTTTTTCATTACTTTTTCTCCTTCCACGTCTATGGAATAGAAAGCAAATCAACCACTATGAGTTGATAATGCCTACAAAAATACACCGAATCTGCCTCAAAAAAACTCTTCGGCAAATACGGTGTAGTAAATAAGCATAATCATGCAATCTCTTCTACTATCAGACTTTACTGTCGGTACTGGAATTACACCAGTTCATCTAAGCAATGAAATCATTGCAAAGTCGTGGACTATACCACCGGTCGGGAATTTCACCCTGCCCCGAAGACGTATTGTTTTATTTGTTAAAAGTATAACATGTTTTTTATGACATAACAAGCATAAAATAAATTTATTCTTATACTAATTTGATTATTTAGAACTTTTTGCTAATTTTAGCAATTTATCTACTTCAAAGGCTGTTAAATCGCGCCATTGACCAACATGTAAATTATAAATATCTAAAAATGCGAATCTTTCGCGTTTAAGTTTCATAACCGGATGACCGACCGATTCAAACATTCTTTTTACCTGGTGGTTCCAACCTTCGTGAATAGTCAATTCAACAATAGCCGTCCCATTAGTTGGATTTGATGTTAATAAATTAGCTTTTGCTTTAGCTGTCTTTTTCCCATCTAAAACAACGCCTCTTTCTAACTTATTTAATGAAGCTTGTGTAGGAATCCCTTGAACTTTTGCTACATATACTTTATCAATCTGATATTTAGGATGCATCAATAAATTGGCAAATTCACCATCATTCGTCAAAACAATTAAACCCGTTGTATCATAATCTAAACGGCCAACTGGATAAATTCTCTCAGTGACCCCTTCAATTAGATCCAAAACAACTTTACGTCCTTTATCATCACTGACCGCACTGATCACTGAACGTGGTTTATTCAGTAAAATATAACGTGGTTCTTCTTTATAAATAGGCACTTGATCAACTTCGATTCGATCAGTCGCATTAACCTTTACGCCTAATTCTCGAACAACTTCTCCATTAACTTTAACGCGACCATCCAATATTAATTGTTCGCATTTTCGACGACTGTCTACACCTGCATGCGCCATTACTTTTTGCAATCTTTCCATCTATCTACACCTCTTGTTCTTTCGATTAGTTCTCTAATTCATCATATAATTCAATCTGCCAATTTTTAGTAGAAAATAATTCTTCTACTGCGGATTCGGAATTTAATTCCAATGGTTCGACTTCCGGTAAATCTTCTAAAGACTGTAAGCCAAAATAATCCATAAAGTAATTTGTTATACCGTATAGGACAGGTCTTCCTGGCGCTTCGACTCGCCCTACCTCTTTAACTAAGTCTCGACCTATCAGCTTTTGAATCATACTTGCTGAAGAGACTCCTCTTACTTCATCTACTGCCAGACGTGTAATTGGTTGTCGATAAGCAATGATTGCTAACGTTTCGATCGCAGCACGTGTCAACGTGTTTTTATAAGGTGACTGAGCATAAGTTTCAACATCCTGTGCTACCTCTTTTTTGGTAACAAGTACATAGTGTTGATTGAAATTGACTAATTCAATTGGAGAGTCTTCATCTGAATATAAATTCAATTTTAATTGCTGTAATGCTGCGTCAATCGCTTTAACATTTTCATTCAATGAATTCGATAAATGTTCTCGGCTGACACCTTCTTGTCCTGAGACAAACAGAATCGCATGCACTCGTTTAATTAAATTCATTCTTCTAAGCCTCTCCCTTTGCTTTAAGTATTTCAATTGGCTGTAATGCTTCATTTTGATTGAATATAATTGCTTTTTTTCTAACTAACTCTAGCATAGCCATAAAAGTTGTAATTACTTCATGACGACTATTATGGTGAATTAGATCATTAAAATGAATCGAATCGTTTGCATCCAAGCCATTCAAAACTGATAAAATATCATCCATTCTTTGCGAAACAGTTAATGGATCATGAATTATTTCTTTTTGTTTTGGTGCTCTTTCTAACTCTCTTTGTAAAGCCAAAGACATCGCTTCGCTTAATTGTTGAAGCGTGATATCCCCCTCATCTAAAGGAACAAATTGTTGCAGTAAAGACAAGTCTTCGCTGGGCCGTGTATAAAGCTTTGCACGTTCAATTTGTTTTAATTCTAGAGCGGTCGCAACATCTTGAAATTGTTGATACAACAGTAATTGTTGAACTAAAACCTGACGAGGATCCTCTGATTCATAGTCCCCTTCAAATTCTGGATCGGGTTCAATTGGCAACAAAAGGCGACTTTTTATTTCTAGCAAAGTCGCCGCCATAACCAAATAATCTCCAGCAACATCGAGTTGAAACTCTTGAATCGAATGAAGATAGCTTAAGTATTGTGAGGTTATCTCACTCATTGGAATATCATTGATATCCACTTTCATTTGCTTAATCAAATGCAATAGTAAATCAAAGGGACCCTGAAATGCCTCCAACTCCAATTTTAATTCAGTATTTGACATATCTACCCTCATTCTCCACTAAATCATTTAGACTGTGCATCGTTATATTGTTGTGCCCATTTTGAAACTAAATCAATCGTTTTATTCGTTGTTGTTCCTATAATTGTCGCATTCGGATGTGAATGACGTAAATCATTATAAATCTTATAGCCGATGCCTTCATTTCTAAAAGAAGGTATCACTGCTACTCGTTGAACCATGATATTCTCTCGAATTGAAATTTCATCCTCACTATTGGTAACCGAGGATTGATTATGTTCAACAGCCATAACGCCGACATAATTTCCAGAAGAATCATCTTTGTATAGATAAATCTCACGATTATCGTCATTACGATAATTCTCTAACAGTTCTTTTAAAACTTCAGTTTTAACATTGTCATCATATGTATAAGATAATAACCCTAACACAATTTTTTCGTTTTTATTTTTAGAACGTATTAGCATATTCATCCTCCTTCCTTAGCTCCACTTTTGAGATAATAGCATTCAAAACATGAAATTTCAACTATCAAGCCGTAAAGTAGTCTTATGCGCGTTTCACTAAATCTTTAATTAATTTCTTAAAGCGTGGTTTAACAACAGTCGTTACATCAACTACTTCATCATGGTTTAGCGAAGCTTGCATACCTGCTGCTAAGTTAGTAATACATGAAATACCAAACACTTCCATTCCACAATGTTTTCCAACAATCGCTTCTGGTACGGTTGACATACCTACAGCGTCCGCTCCGATTGTACGAGCAAATCTAATTTCTGCTGGAGTTTCATAGGTAGGTCCCGTAAACCAAGCATATACACCTTGTTGTAAGTGCAATTGGTTATCTTTCGCGATTTCAATTAATAGGTTCTGACCACGTTTACTATATGTTTCTGTCATATCAACGAATCGTGGTCCATGCGCGTCAATATTCTCACCGATCAATGGATTTTCACCGGTTAGGTTAATTTGATCAGTAATAATCATTAAATCACCAGGTACGAATGACGTGTTTACACCACCTGCAGCATTCGTTACCACTAATTTACTTACTCCAAGCTCTTTAAAAACTCTTACTGGATAAGTCACTGTTTGTAAGTCATAACCTTCGTAGTAGTGGAAACGGCCTTGTAAAGCAATCACTTTACGACCAGACAATGTTCCATAAACTAATTGACCAGCATGACCTTTAACAGTTGAAACTGGAAAATTTGGAATATCTTCGTAAGGAATTTTCACAGCATCTTCAATATCGTCTGCTAATTCCCCTAGACCTGACCCTAAAATCAAGCCAATTTCTGGTTCAATGATTCCTTTTGAAACTAAGTAATCTTTTGTATCTTTAAACATATACATTTCCTCGCTTTATAATTTTTAGATTAATTGTGATAAGAACGACGTTCCGTTTTCAGTCTGTTTAACACCAAAGTTTTCTGAAATAGTTGCCGCAATATCACTAAAATACCTTGCCTTCAATTCTTTTGCTTGAGTAAATTTCGGGCTGTAAATTAAAATTGGCACATACTCTCTTGTATGATCCGTTCCTGGATAAGTCGGGTCATTACCATGGTCCGCCGTTAAAATAAGTAAGTCGTTTTCTTTTAAGTTAGCGTAGATTTCTGGTAAACGGCCATCGAACTCTTCTAGCGCTTCTGCATAGCCTTCAACATTACGACGATGACCGTAAACTGCATCAAAATCAACAAGATTTGTAAAGCTTAGGCCTTTGAAATCTTCTCCTAATTTAGCAATTAACTTATCAACACCATCCATATTATCAGTCGTACGAATTGCTTCAGTTAGTCCTTGTCCATTAAAAATGTCATTAATCTTACCAATTGAAATGACATCTAAAGCCGCTTCTTTTAAGTAATCTAATGTAGTTTCTCCAAACGGACTTAGAGCATAATCGTGACGATTACTTGTACGCTTAAAGTTACCAGGCGCTCCTAAGTATGGACGCGCAATAATGCGACCTAACATATAGGGTTCTTCTAATGTAATCTCACGACAGAATTCACAGATACGGTATAATTCTTCTAAAGGGATAATTTCTTCATGGGCTGCAATTTGTAAAACGGAATCTGCAGATGTATACACGATTAAGTCTCTCGTTTTCATCTGGTATTCTCCTAATTCGTCTAAAATCTCTGTTCCTGATGCTGGTTTGTTCCCAACAATCTTTCTACCTGAAAACTCTTCAATTTGGTCAAGTAACTCTTTGGGAAAACCATCCGGAAACACTCTAAATGGCTTTTCAATTTTTAAGCCCATAATTTCCCAGTGTCCCGTCATCGTATCTTTACCAACTGACACTTCTTCTAACTTTGTCCAATAACCCTTCGTTGTTTCTTGAGCTTCTAGTCCTTCCAAAGCCTCAATATTCGCTAGGCCAAGTTCTACCATATTAGGAACTTTTAACCCTGCATTTTTAGCAATGTTTCCTAAAGTATGGGAATTTAAATCATTAAACTCAGCTGCATCTGGTGCCTCTCCTATACCGACTGAATCTAGTACTACTAAATGAATTCGATCAAAACTCATCAAAAAACCTCCTATTAATATTGTTTGATTATTTTATGCTCTTGGAAAATATTGCCGATAGACTTTCTGCAATCTTTGTTTAGAGATATGTGTATAAATCTGCGTCGTGGAGATATCTGAATGCCCCAACAACTCTTGAACCATACGTAAATCTGCTCCATTTTCCAGTAAATGTGTTGCGAATGAATGCCTTAGCATATGTGGTGACACGTCTTGATCCACATTAGCTAATGCAACATATTTTTTGAGGTTTTTCCAAATACCTTGTCTGGTAAATTGTTTGCCTCTTTCTGTTAAGAAAACAGAGTGTGTTGCAGTTGTTCCTTTCAAAGCAAAGCTTGGTCTGACTAAATCCAAATAGCGTTGTAACCAATACTCAGCTTCTTCTCCTAAAGGAACTAACCGCTCCTTATCACCCTTACCTACTGTTTGAATAAAACCTAAATCTAGATGTAATTCATCCAAGCTCAATTGAGTTAATTCAGTCACACGTAAGCCTGTCGCATACATTACTTCTAATATCGTACGATCTCTTAATCCCCATAGAGTTGAGGTATCTGGTGCTTGAATCAGCGCTTCTACTTCTTTCATCGTCAAGACTTTTGGAAGCCTTTGAGCTTTTTTAGGCCCTTGAATTAAAGTTAATGGATTCTGTTTAATCATGCTTTCTTTCATTAAGTAAATGAAGAATTGCTTTAAGGATGAAATCATTCGACTCGTTGTACTATTAGCATAACCTGCTTGTCTTAAGTGTGCTAGAAAAAGTTGTATGGTTTGTTGATCCACTTCAATTATTTCCGTCAAATCTTGTTCTTCCAAAAAAAGAATGAATTTGTTTAAATCAAGCTGGTAACTTTTAATCGTATTCTCTGATTTACCTTGATCAATCAGAAGATAGCGTTTAAACTCCTCAATAAGCTCTTCAAACATTAGTCATTATTCCGAATCGTTTTTAAGCAAATAAATTCCGTCACCTTTAACTTGCTTAATCATAGAATTCTTCATTAAGTTTCCAACGGCTCGCTTGAATTGGGCTTTACTTATCCCCAATTGTTGTTTAATTTCGTCTGGCGCTGACTTATCATGTAATGGTAAGTGCTCATTTGGCATTTTCTGTAAAACTGCAATCAACATTTTAGCATCATCATCAATTGCTTCGTGGGCACGAGGATTTAGGGATATATTGATTCCACCATCCGTGCGGACTCCAACAACACGTCCTTGTAGCACTTGTCCTAAACGAGGCTCGTTTTGTCTTTCACTCTCATGCAAGAAGGCTGAAAATCCTTCTTCAGTGATTGCTAAGGAACCTGCCATTTTTAATTGATAAACAGTTGCTGTAATGTCTTGATTTTTTAATCTCATAGGTGCTTTGATGAAGAGCTCTGCCATTTTTTCAGCATCTGCCATATGTCCCCAGAATCTATTACGATCATCGACTGAGTAAGTCAGGTACAAGCGATCGCCTTTTTTGGGCCATAAATGATTAAGTAATGGTAAATCATCTAGTGAAACAACGACTTCCTTATTCAATAAACCTACATCAACGAAAACGCCTAAGTCTTTACGGCTAGAAACCACTGTTCCCCAGCCATAATAATTTGGACGAATATCAGGTAAATCTACTTGAATGACTTTCTTACCGGTTTGTGTTTCGTAAACCATTCCTTCAACTTCTTCACCATTGTTTAATGCTTCCTCAACGTCTGTTTTTGCTAAAGCAAACGTGACCCCTTGACTCTGTACGAAATATTCTTTCTCGTTTTCATCGGTTACAACTGCCGTTACTATCTCACCATATTTAATCATTGTGATTCACTACCTCTCATTTATCTACTTTCGGAATATCGTCTTGACTATTATAGCATTTATTCCAAAAGAAAAGACGAACCTTCCCTTGTGTCATAGTTAGTTTTAGTGGTATCGATTTCGCCAACTAAAAAACCAACATGCCCTAGGGAAGATTTCGTCTAAATATACTTATTCTTAAATACTAATTGTTGCACCACGGTAGATTATGCCACGTCGTGCATCTACTGTAATTAATTCATTATTCTTAATTTTTTCTAATGCGCCTTCTGCACTTACAATTACTGGAATTCCTCTTTCTAAACCAATAACTGATGCGTGAGAAGTGATTCCGCCTTGCTCAACAATGATTGCGCCAACTTTTTCTAATGCAGGAGCATACTCTTTATCCGTTGATTTAACAACTAATACAGAGCCTACAACAGCGTTATCGTTTGCAGTTTTAGCATCTTGGGCTAATACAGCTTTACCGATAAAGTTTCCGCTACCAACACCTTGACCTTTAACTAATTGTGTACCAATTAATTGAATTTTCATGATGTTTGTTGTTCCTGCTTCACCTACTGGTACACCAGCCGTAATGATAATTAAATCACCTTCGTTAGCATAACCTTTTTCTTGAGATAATGCAGTTGCAGAATCTAACATCTCATCAGTAGAACCTGGTTTTTCGATGACATAAGCTTCTACACCCCAAGTTAATGCTAATGGACGAGCTGAGATTTCATCAAAAGTAGCTGCAAGAATATGAGCTTGTGGACGGTATTTAGCAATCATGTTAGCAGTATGACCTGAAGAAGTCGCTGCAACAATTGTTTTAATCCCTAAGTTACGCGCTGTATGTCCAACTGCTTGACCAATTGCTTCAGTTAAATCATCATTGCCGTAGCTTTTCAATGTGTAAGCATCTTGACCAACAAAAGCTTCTTCTGTACGTGAACAAATACTTGCCATCGTTCTAACTGCTTCAACTGGATAATCTCCAGCAGCTGTTTCACCAGAAAGCATTACCGCATCGGTACCATCAAAGATAGCGTTCGCTACGTCTCCTGCTTCAGCACGTGTAGGACGTGGATTCTTTTGCATTGAGTCTAACATTTGAGTTGCTGTTATAACTGGTTTACCAGCTTGGTTACATTTCTTGATGATTTGTTTTTGAACAATCGGAACATCTTCCGTTGGAATTTCAACTCCCAAGTCACCACGAGCAACCATGATTGCGTCAGAAACTTGTAAGATTTCATCGATATTCTGTACGCCTTCTTCGTTCTCAATTTTAGAAACGATTTTAATATGGCCAAAGCCTTCGTCTTCTAAAACAGCACGAATTTCCATTACATCACTCGCTCTACGAACGAAACTTGCTGCAACAAAGTCAATTCCTTGCTGTGCGCCAAAGCGAATATCTGATTCGTCTTTTTCAGTGATCGCAGGTAGGTTCAATTTCGCTCCAGGTACGTTGATACCTTTTTTAGTTTTAATTGTTCCTGTATTTTGTACTTCAGTGACAATTTCATTGTTTTCACGGTCAATTTTAGTCACATTTAATTCAATCAAACCATCATCAATTAAAATTTTAGTTCCAAGTTCAACATCGTTGATTAATTCTGGGTATGAAACAGAGAACTTTTCAGCATTTCCGACGATTTCTTCCATCGCAATACGGACTGTTGAGCCTTTAACAAGTTCTGCTTGATTGTTTTCAATTTCGTGTGTACGAATTTCTGGCCCTTTAGTATCTAATAAAATAGCCACTAATTTTCCAGTTTCCTCACGAGCAGCTTTCAGTTTATTGAAACGCTCTAAATGTTCTTCGTGAGATCCATGTGAGAAGTTAAAACGTGCAACGTTCATCCCTTCATTAATTAACTGTGTTAAGATTTCCTTTGTGTCTGAAGCAGGTCCTAATGTACATACAATTTTAGTTTTTTTCATTGATTGAAGCTCCTTTTTTAGTCTATTACGCGATCAGTTAGCTCTAAGTTTAATTCATATAAATCTTCCCGTACTTTATGTTTAGTTTTTTCAAGTGTTTCAACAATATCAAAGACTGCTAATTCCTCGTTGATAATCCCAACATAAATACCTGATTGTGCATGAATTAGTAAATCTACTGCTTTAGCTCCCATTAATGTAGCAAATACACGATCTCGTCCAGTTGGATTTCCACCACGTTGAATATGTGACAATGTTACCCCACGTACACTTTGCCCAGGTGCTACTTCACTATACTGCTTAACGAATGCCTCAACACCCATTACACCTTCTGCTAAAACAATCATAGAATAATCTTTACCAGCTGCACGACCTGCTGTAACGCGTCTAGCCACATCCACTAGGTCATACTCTTCTTCTGGAATAATAATGGCGTCTGCACCGGCAGCAATACCTGCCCAAATAGCAATATCTCCAGCGTGACGTCCCATAACTTCAACAACAAAGGTTCGGTTATGTGATGCAGCTGTATCTGAAATATTATCAATCGCTTCTAAAGCGACAGTCATCGCTGAGTCAAAACCAATTGTATACTCCGTACCTGGAATATCGTTATCAATCGTTCCTGGAATTCCAATTGCTGGGAATCCGTGTCTTGTAAGAGCTAGCGCACCCCCAAATGAGCCGTCTCCTCCAATAACGATTAAACCATCAATTTCATGCTTTTTAAGTTGTTCAATTGCTGCTAGTTGCGTTGCTTCTTCTTTAAATTCCGGATAACGAGCGGTATAAAGCATCGTTCCTCCGCGCTTTACTTGATGATGGACATCCGCAACTGTTAAAGGAATGAACTCTCCCTCAACCAGTCCTTTGTACCCAAACTTCACACCTAGTACTTCAATACCATGGTGCAAGCCTTGTTCAACTACCGCACGAATGGCAGCGTTCATACCAGGGGCGTCTCCACCACTTGTTAATACTGCAATGCGTTTCATCTATTCACCTCAAAATAAAAAATTTAATAATAATTACACACACACGGCCTATTCTACCACTAATTGTAAGAGTTGTCATATTTTTTCAGTAAAGTTAACGAGGTTTATATAAAGTAAGAATCACATGAGAAAGACTTCATCAAAAAATGGGCTAACTTTCATTTTCACGCTTTAAAATTTACTTAAATACCACTCGTTCATTCCCAAAAATTTCTTTAACTTCATTTTGTACTCTTTGACTATAACTAATTGTATAAGGAGAATTAAATTGCCAAGTCTGTCTTAGATCATTAACTAATATTATGATCGCCGGGCCAGGGTTTTCTATCGCCAAATCTTTTAATTTTTGTATTTGATCAGTTGCAGTCTTAAAATCAGGTATCTTCACGTAACATTTAGTAATTTCTTTACGTTCGAACGTTAAATCTAGTTTATTGGCAACTTTTAAATCATTGATAATGACTTGTTTTTCATCTCGTTTATTCAGACTAATCGTTCCATCAAGAAACACTATTTGTTGCTCCACTAAAAGTGATGAAAAACGTTGATACTGTTGTGGAAAGACTATGAGTTCCGCTTCAGAATCCGCATCATTGACACTAACAAAAGCCATCAAATCATTATTTTTCGTTCGAATCACACGAATCCCTTTGATATAAGCAATTGCTTTAAAGCGTTGTTTAGCTTTCATGTCATGTATTGAAGCTAAAGGACTCAATTCCGGATGATTCTCAATATACTCTTGATACTCATCAATAGGATGTCCCGCTAAAGTAAAGCCTAGCACTTCTTGTTCTCTGTCAAGTTGTTCTGTTAAACTCCACTCTTTTACCCAGGTCACTTTTGGTTCAATTTCTGCAAATAAATTTATATTTTGACCACTAAATTCAACACTTTGAATCATTGTGGATAAATTGTGTGTCAAAGTTGCACGGTTATAACCAAAACTATCAAAGGCCCCACCATCGATTAATGGTTGGACAATCTCATCTTTTAAAAAATTATTAGGGAGTCGTCTTAGAAAATTCAATAAATCCGTGTAAGGTCCTAATAAATTTCGATTATCGATAATATGTTGAATTAAGTCCTTACGCATGCCTTTAACCGAATCAAAGCCAACCTGAAGCTGTTTTTTATAAATCGAAAAACCTGCTAAGCTGAAATTGATGTCTAGCCCGCCCACTTTCTTCAAACGTTTCTTAGCTTCTTGAAAGTACTGATTAGCAGTTGTGCTGTTTGAACGTCCATTATTCAGTAAAGCTTGGTAAAATTCTAAAGGATAATGTACTTTTAAATAGGCTAATTGATAAGCCAGTGTTGAATAAACAACAGCATGTGCACGGTTAAATCCATAGTTAGCAAATTCATAAATATATTGATACACACGTTCAGCTGTTTGTCTGTCAATCTGATTTTCAAGAGAGCCTTGGATGAAATGTGTTCTTTCGCGTTCCATAATATCCACTTGTTTTTTTCCCATAGCTCTTCTAAGGATATCCGCTTGACCTAAACTAAATCCAGCCATTTGTTGACAAATTTGCATAACTTGTTCTTGATAAACAATGATTCCATAAGTATTAGACAGTGTTTTTTCTAACAATGGATGTAAATACTCGATTTTTTCTTCACCGTGTTTCCGTCTGACAAAGCGATCAATTTGCTTCATTGGCCCTGGCCTAAACAAGGCATTCACCGCGACAATATCTTCAAATGAAGCTGGCTGTAACTTCCTCAATACATTACGAATACCATCTGATTCAAATTGAAACACCCCCGCTGTCGTTGCTTTGCGGAAAAGTTCGAGTGTTCTCGAGTCATTCATATCAATTGTTGCAATATCAATTTCTTCTTCTTGGGATAGCTTTATATTATTCAACACATCATCCAGTAATTTTAAGTTTCGTAGTCCTAAAAAGTCCATTTTTAGAAGTCCCATACGTTCGACATCTGCCATTGCATACTGTGTAATTAACATTTGATCTTGACGATCGAAAACAGGCACTTGTTCTTCTAACGGAAAATCACTGATAACAACTGCTGCCGCATGTGTCGAAATATGACGTGGTAAGCCTTCTAAAGTCAAAGCAACTTGAAACAATTGTTGATTCAAGTCTGAACTTTCAACAATCTGTCTTAATTCACCAGATTTAATAAACGCACTTTCGAGCGTAATATCTAATTCACGTGGTATAGCATTTGACCACTTTTTCAATTCTTGAGCGTCAGCTCCTAAGACTCGTAATGTATCGCGAATGGCCTGCTTGGCACCAAACGTCCCAAAGGTACAAATCTGAGCAACTTGCTCATAACCATAATGCGTTTCTATAAAACGTAGAACTTGTTCACGTTTATTATCAGGAATATCGATATCAATATCCGGCATATTAAACCGCTCTGGATTCAAAAATCTTTCGAAAAGTAAATCATATTCAATCGGATCAACTAAAGTAATCTTCAATAAATAACTAACCAATGAACCAGCGGCTGAGCCACGTCCTGGTCCTACTCTGATTTTCTTATCGTGACAGTAAGAAATAATGTCCCAAACAATTAGAAAATAATCACTAAACCCCATTTGTCTAATGACCGTTAATTCATGTTCTAATCGTTCAGTATAGGCCCTTTGATCTAATAAATTCAGTGAGCTAAGGCGTTCAAAGGTCAGTTGTTTCAAATAATCATCAGAACTTAACTGATTAGGCACTTGATATTTGGGCAACAAGTGCTGATCCAAAGGAATGACTACATTTAATTCATTCGCTAAAATTTGTGTGTGTTGGATACATTCATTAAGTTTTGCCTCCTCATAAAGTGACTCCATTTGCCTTGCAGAATAAAGGTAGTGTCCACCACGTATATTCCGTAATGAGATATCTAATTGTTCATTCGCCGCAATAGCTTGCATCACTTTCAAACTAAAAGCATCTTCTTGATTAATGGTGTCAACCAGCTGATTACTGACCATTGGTATTTGAGATTGTTGGGCGAATTCAACTAAATTCGCGATTTCTAAAGGATTATAAGGATAAATTGGAACACCCAAGTAAACATTTCCACTGCCAAAATAGGACCGCCACAAACTTAACACTTGCTTGGCCCATTCTTGATCATCATGAATAAGGGCTTGTTCAATCTCGCCATTTCTTCCACCACTAATGAGGATTAAATGCTTTTCTTGATTAGAAATTAATTGCCAAATTTGTTGATTAGCTATTTGGGGTTGATTAGCTAATCGCGATAGTTTTAATAGGACTAAATAGCCCTCATAATCTTTTGCATAAATAATTAAGGGATAACGAGTCTCTTGTCTAACGAGACCTGGTATTTCTAGCGTCATTCCCATTAAAGCTTTTATTCCTATTTTTTGACAAGCTTGATAAAATTCAAGTGCACCATGTAAAACGTTATGATCTGCGATTCCAATCGCTTGATAGCCTAATTCTTTCGCTTTTTTCACATAGTCTTGAATGTTAACCGTGCTATTTAATAACGAGTAAGCGGTTCTAACATTTAATAACACTGCGCAAAACCTCCTGTATACACTTTAACAAACAAACGTTTTATTTAAGATAATCATATCATTCTTTACTACGTTTTGTTTAACTCTAAACAAATAGAATTGTATTTTTTTTCCTTTATTGATAAACTGATTATGAAAGAAGGGATTATATGAAGTATATCGTTACTTTATTTTGGAGTTTTATTCTAGGTCATGTTGCTTATTATCTAGGCAGCTCATTGACGAGTGTAAGCTATGATTTCAATAGCGCTTCTCTCTTAGGTTTAATTGTGGCCATAGGAGTCGTTATTATCGCTAATGTTTTGAAAAATTCAATCGAACCAACTACAGACGCTTAAAATTTAAAGCGAGCTAACAGTCAGTAATCTGACGCTAGCTCGCTTTTTTATATTTTTAAGTAGAGTGCTTAATTTAAATTAGTAACATGGCATCGCCAAAACTAAAGAAACGATACTTCTGCGCCACTGCATGTTCATAAGCTGCTATAACTGCTTCACGATTATAAAAAGCACTTACTAACATAACGAGTGTTGAAGCTGGCAAATGAAAATTGGTAATTAATGCATCTACAGCTTTAAATGTATAACCTGGAGAAATAAATATTGATGTCCAGCCTGAACTTGCAAGCAATTTACCGTTATTCTCGCACGCAATTGTTTCGAGGGTTCTGACACTCGTGGTGCCAACAGCTACAACTCGACCACCATTAGCTTTCACCTGATTAATTTTCAAGGCAGATTCTTCACTTAATTGGTAAAATTCCGCATGCATTTCATGATCTTCTAAATTGTCTACTGAAACGGGTCGGAACGTTCCCAAGCCAACGTGTAGTACTAGCGGAATAAGTTCTATGCCTTTTTTCTTCACTTGTTCCAATAATTCTGGAGTGAAATGCAAGCCAGCAGTTGGAGCCGCAGCTGAGCCATTATGTTTCGCATAAACAGTTTGATAACGGTCTGGATCATCCAAACGTTCTTTAATATACGGAGGTAAGGGCATTTCGCCTAATGATTCTAGCACCTCTAAAAACACACCTTCATATGAAAACTCAATGATCCGGCCACCGTGCGTTAACTCTTTAACAACTGTCGCCTTTAATCGAGCATCCTCACCAAAATGAATGACTGTTCCAACTTTTGCTCGTTTAGAGTGTTTTACAAGACACTCCCATTGGTTGCCATGCGTATTGGTTAACAGTAACACTTCCAAATGCCCTCCGGTATCCGGTTTTACTCCAAATATCCGTGCTGGAATAACTCTAGTCTCATTTACCACTAAAGCATCGCCTGTTTGTAAGTAATCTAAAACATGATCAAACGTCGTATCAGTCAATTCATCCGTTTGACGATTAACCACTAACAAACTCGATGAACTTCGGTTTTCTAGGGGTGTTTGCGCAATTAATTCTTCAGGTAAATCATATTCAAAATCTTTAGTCGTTAACATTAAAATTCCTCTTTCATTCTATCTGGATAGCGAATACCTAAATGTTCATACGCATATGGTGTTACCACACGCCCGCGAGGTGTTCGTTTAAGAAAACCATTTTGTAACAAATAAGGTTCATACATATCTTCAACAGTTTCAATTTCTTCGCCTATATTTACGGCAATCGTATTTATCCCTACCGGTCCACCATTATAATGTTCAATCATTGTTATCAATAAACGACGGTCGATAGTATCTAATCCTTTTTCATCTATTGCTAATATGTCTAAAGCCGCTTCGGTAATTTCTTTAGTTATGATTCCATCACTCTTTACTTGCGCGTAATCTCTAACGCGTCTCAAAATTCTGTTTGCAATACGAGGTGTCCCTCTACTTCGCAAAGCAACCTCCGTCGCACCGGTTTCGTCAATTTGAGTATCAAAAACAACGGCACTACGTTCCACTATTAATTTCAAGTCAGCGGGTTGATAGTACTCCATATGAGCAATGATTCCAAACCGATCCCTTAAAGGTTGAGACAACATCCCAGCTCTTGTAGTTGCTCCAATTAATGTGAATGGTGGTAATTCGAAATGCACAGGATGAGCTGATGGACCTTGTCCCACAATGATATCTACAAAATAGTCCTCCATAGCAGAATATAATACTTCTTCTACCACTCGTGGCAGGCGATGAATCTCATCAATAAATAGTATATCGCCTGGGCTTAGCTCATTGAGAATTGCTAACAAGTCCCCTGGGCGATCAATTGCTGGACCACTGGTCGTTTGAATACCAACATTTAATTCATTGGCAATTACCATGGCTAATGTGGTCTTTCCAAGTCCAGGAGGGCCATACAACAGAACATGATCCAATGCTTCTTGTCTTTGTTGAGCTGCTTGAATATAGATACTTAGCTCATTTTTAATTTTACCTTGACCAATATACTCAGCTAATCTTTGCGGACGTAAACTTAATACTTCAACTTCGTCCGCTAACAATTCTGCGCTAGTTATTCGTTCTTCGCTCATTTTCACCCTCCTCTCATCACTTGTTTTTATTTAATTAATAATTTAAACGCAACACTTAACGCCGCTTGAGTATTCTCAAAGTTTTGTTCACCAAGTGGTTTTTCAATGCGCTTAATTTCTCTTTGTGAGTAACCTAAACCTAATAAAGCTTCGTAGACTTCTTCTAAGAGCTGTTGTTGTTGAACCTCTTGAGCGTCCTTAGGGTCGTTGGTGAAATCAGCTGCAAAATCTAGTGACCCTTGTAAGTCTAAAATCATTTGCTGAGCTGTTTTCTTGCCGACACCTGGAAACTTCATTAAATACTTACTGTCGCTTGCATCAATGGCTTGAATTAAGCCTTGATGGTCATCCAATGCTAAAATTGACATTGCACTCTTAGGACCAATTCCAGAAACTTTATTCAGAGTTAAGAATAATTTCTTTTCACTTAAATCTTTAAAGCCATATAGAGTCATTGAATCCTCTCGAACCACTAATTCAACATAAATTTTTGCTGTTTGCATTAGTAAATCTTGCCAACGATAAGGATTAGCACAATATATCTGAAAACCCATCCCATTGGCTTGAAGTACTAAATAGGTAGGATAGATATGAAGTAATGTTCCTTCAATAAATTCATACATATTGCTTACTCCACGTGCTTCTTATAATCACTATAGCCTGCGTCGTCCATTTCAGCTAGCGGAACAAATTTTAATGATGCAGAGTTAATACAGTAACGTAGTCCGCCCATATCTTCGGGTCCATCTTCAAAGACATGCCCTAGGTGAGAATCTGCTTGTGAACTTCTAACTTCAATCCGTGTTCTTGCAAGTGAGTTATCAATTTCTTCTTTTAAACTACTACCTGGAATTGGAGTAGAAAAAGATGGCCAGCCACAGCCAGCATCATATTTACTTGTACTAGAAAATAACGGTTCTCCACTCACAATATCTACATAGATACCTTTTTCATAAAAATCATCATATTCTCCTGAAAATGGACGTTCTGTAAATTCCTCTTGAGTAACCTTGTATTGTAATTCTGTTAAGTTTTCAATTGTTTCTTTAAAATTTTCCTTTGTCATCTAAAATGACCTCCTTCATGTGGATCTTGAATTCGTTTAAATAGTTTCTCTAACGTATTCTGATTAAATTCAATAAAAACCGGTCGGCCATGGGGGCAATGGTAAGGATCTTCTAACTCCGCCATGCTCTCAATCAATGCTTTTGCCTGTCTTTCGTCTAAATAGTGATTGGCTTTAATAGCGCCTCGACAACTTTTCATAATGATAGTCTTTTCTTTTATTTGAGCGATTGTTAAATCTGGCTGATCGCTTAATAATTCGACTAAATCATACACCATTTGTTCCACTTCATCTTGCAATAACCAATTAGGATAACTCTCTAACTGAAAACTTGTAGGCCCAAAAGCGTCTAAAAATATCCCCAAGCGTTCAAAAGGTTCCTGCATCTGTTCAATCTGCAATACTTCCGCTTGGGTAAAATTAAAAACAATCGGAAATAACAACTGTTGCTGCAATAAGACATTAGGATCATAACGCATAAATGCTTCATAACGACTTCTCTCTTGAGCAGCATGTTGATCAATCAAATAGAAGCCTACTTCACTTTCTGCAATCAAATAAGTACCATGAATTTGTCCAACATATCGTAACTGTTTAAAGTCAATCAGATGTGCTGTTTTCTCAATTGCTTGTTGCGAATCTTTGGTGAGTTTGTTTTCATTAGTTTCTGCCTCAACTTGATTCTGTTGGACTGCATCATACTCACCGACGGGGGCTTCAACTTTAAAGATATCCGAAGATGAAGACTCGTTAGATGCCTTATTTATGGCTGTTTCTGGTTGAGTGACTATTTTTTTATCAGTTTTTTCGGTCATTGTCGGCCCGTCAAATGAAGTTTGCTTTTCTATCTGTCTAAACTCAAATGGTAACGTTTCAACACGAGGCTTCTGCTTTGGTAGATTAGGAATGTCTTTTAGATCAACTTCCGGCACTGGGTTGATACTACTAAGCTTTTCTTGAACTGTTTGTGTTAATAGTTTAGCGAGTTCTTCCTCTTTACTTAAACGAATCGTTTGTTTAGTCGGATGAACATTGACATCAACCAATCGTGGGTCTAAATTCACTCGAATAATCGCCACTGGAAAGCGTCCAATCATCAATCTTCTTCCATAGGCTCTGATAAGTATATTATTCAAAGCGTAGCTTCTAATCGCTCGTCCATTCACAATCCAATGAATATATTGGCGATTCGTACGTGTTAACTGTGGTGGTGAAATAAAGCCTGACAATTCAAAGTCATTATCACTTGCTTCTATCTCAAGTAATTGTCTGGCTAAAGCGGGTTGATACACGTTAGCAATTGTTTGTCTCAACTGCCCAGTTCCAAAAGAAGTGAATAATTTATGTTCGTCATTACTTAATGTAAAGCGTATTTCTGGAAAAGAAAGGGCAATCTCTTGAACAAAATTAAGTATATGCCTTAATTCCGTCTTAATGCTACTTAAATGCTTTAAGCGAGCGGGTGTATTATAGAAAAGACTATCTACTGTAATAATTGTCCCTTTTCTTGGTTTTGATATACCACGTTCAACAATTCTTGAACCCGAAACTTGTACAAAATGACCTGTCGCATCATCTTCATCACTCACTTGACTAGATTCAAGTCTCACTTTAGCTACAGAGGCGATACTAGCCAAAGCTTCTCCTCTAAAACCTAAGGTATGAATACTGAACAAATCATGCACTGAGTAAATTTTACTTGTCGCATGTGCTTGGAATGCCAATCCAATATCTTCCTCGTCCATTCCATCACCGTCATCAATGACACGAATTCTTTGAATCCCCGCTTCGAGTAGTTCAACAACTATATCTGTTGCATTCGCATCAATCGCATTTTCAACTAATTCTTTCACAACAGAAGCGGGCCTTTCGACCACTTCTCCTGCAGCAATCTGATTAGCTAATGCCTCTGACATTTGTTTAATTCTCCCCATAAAATCCTCCTTCCAGACATTGTATGTTTACTATTGGGTTATTTCAACTGCTGTTGCCAGTCGAGTAGTTTTTGCATTGCTTCAAAAGGTGTCATTAAATTAATATTAGCGTCTTCAATCTCTTTTAACACCTGCTTAATCTCACTAGATATTGCACTCGCAGGACTTTCTAGTTTATCATCTGATGGTTTAATTGTTTCATCAAACAAACTCATTTGGACTGCGCCAGGGTGACGTAATTGGTGGGCTTTAGCTTCTAATTCCGTCAACGTCTTTTGACTTTGAATTAATAAGGATTGAGGTAAACCAGCTAATTTAGCTACATGAATCCCATAACTTTTATCAGCAGGTCCATCGATAATTTTGTGTAAAAAGACAACTTCTCCTTCATGCTCAGTTGCTCCAACATGAACATTCTTTAACGTTGATATTTTCTCATCGAGTTCAGTTAATTCATGGAAATGCGTTGAAAAAACCGTCGCAGCATTCACTTTTTCAGCAATATAGTATAAAATCGCTTCTGCTAAGGCTATACCATCAAAGGTAGCTGTCCCACGACCTAATTCATCGAATAATAATAAACTACGTTCTGTTGCTTGAGAAATCGCATAATTAGTTTCCATCATTTCAACCATAAATGTACTTTGTCCACTCGAAATATCATCAGAACTTCCGATACGGGTGAAAATCTGATCAATTAACGGTAAGCGCGCTTCTTTTGCAGGAACGAAACAACCAATTTGGTTCATAATAACGCAAAAAGCAATTTGACGCATATAAGTACTCTTACCAGACATATTGGGCCCAGTAAGTAGCAAGAGCGATTGTTCTGGTGTAATAACTAAATCATTCGGTACGAATGCCGCTTGGCCTATTAGTTTTTCGACAGCTGGATGACGGCTATCTTTTAAAATCATGTCTTTGTTATCCGTCGTTAAATCCGCTCTCACGTAGCCTTCTGTTTCACTTACTGTTGCAAAGTTACATAGAACGTCCAGTTCAGCGACTTGACTCGCTAAAAATTGAAGTGGGCTGATGGATTCGTTAATTTTTGCTCGTAGTTCTAAAAATAAGCGATACTCTAAATCTACAGCTTTTTCTTGAGCACTTAAAATTGTTGTTTCCATTTCTTTCAATTCTTCAGTGATATAACGTTCGTTATTCGCCAAAGTCTGCTTACGAATATAGCGATCATCCTTCAATTGTGCAGCCTGTAAGCGACTAATTTCAATATAATAGCCAAAGACTTTATTATAACCAACCTTTAATGTTTTTAAGCCTGTTAGCTCACGTTCTCTTAACTGTAACTGCGCTAACCATTGTTGTCCATTTTCTAACGCATCATGATAACGGTCCAATTCCTCATGATAACCTGTCTTTATGATATGACCATCCGTTATCGATATGGGTGGCTCATCAACTAAGACCTCTTCAATATGCTGATATAAATCAGAAAATGTTGGTAATAAATCGAACACCTCGACAGAAAGACCATTGAGTTCCTGATTAATTTGAGTTAGGAGGTGATTAATTACCGGTATTTGACTCAATGAATAACGTAACTGATCAACATCACGAGCATTCGCTGTTCCTAGACTTATCTTTGTTACAAGACGTTCTAAATCATATATTTTGCCCAGACAAGTCATCAAATCGACTCTTTCGAAATAATGATTCATCAACTGCTCCACTTTTTGATGACGTTTCACTAATGGTTCCATTCTTAATAAGGGCTTTTCTAGCCATTGATGTAATAAACGTCCACCCATGGCAGTTTTTGTACGATCAATCAGCCATAATAGACTTCCTTTACGCTTTTGAGTTCGCAAAGAACGCGTCAATTCTAATTGTACCTTGGCATAATGATTCATTTGTAAATATTGACTCAATTCATAGCGCTGAACCGGTTTAACATGGTGCAATGCTTGCTTTTGAATACTGAATAAATATTCGAAAAGAACGTTTAATAAATAAGCTTCCTCTTTAGTTGCCTGATCTAACTGCCATCCAATTTCACCTTTAGTATCCTCAGGTAATTGGTAATAAGTGTAATGAGCTTTAACAGCTTCATGGATCTTTATCGCTTCTGCTGTTTCTTTGTGCAAGCTTTCCATCACAATCTCAGTTGGATGAATTGCTTGAATTTCATTGACATATTGTACCCAGTCATCTGTATGCGTTAATTGAATCTCTCCGGTTGAAATATCGATAAAACTTACATAATAGTGTTGTCCACTAAAATAGCAAGCTGCTAAGTAATTGTTTTCTTTATTAGGAATGGCATCCTCTTCCAAAATAGTACCTGGAGTCACAACGCGAACAACCTCACGCTTGACCATCCCTTTGGTTAATTTAGGATCTTCCATTTGTTCACAAATCGCTACTTTGCGACCTGCTTCTACCAATCTTTTTATATAGTCAGTTGCTGAATGATGTGGTACACCACACATTGGCACAGGATTCTCTGCTTTTTTATTTCGCGAGGTTAGTGTAATTTCTAAAATATTTGCTGCTTCAATTGCATCTTCATTAAACATTTCATAAAAATCACCCAACCTAAAAAATAGGATGGCATCTGGATATTGTGCCTTCATTTCATTATACTGTTCCATCATTGGCGTTACTTTTGCTTTACTTGACACACTTACACCTCATTCTAATTCACATAACTCTTAATCAAATTTTCGTTTACTGACCGATGACATATTACTATTGCTCAAGCGAATCGGTTCTATTTTTTTAGCTAAGCCTGTTTGGGAATCTGTTTCAATAAACACTCCACTTAACACAAATGGTCCTTCTGTTTCTGGAGTGAGGCGTTGTGGTAAGTGAGTTGTAAACCTGTGTAGAGCGTCGCTTGGTCTAAAACCAATAATACTATTCAAAGCGCCAGTCATCCCTACATCACTCATATAGCCAGTTCCTTTAGGCAGAATTCGCGCATCGTTCGTTTGAACATGCGTATGTGTACCCACTACTGCAGATACTTGACCGTCAAATAACCACCCTGTTGCTTGCTTTTCGCTTGTAGTTTCAGCATGCATGTCAATCAGAATATGAGGCGTTCTTTCTCTGACTTCCTTAATCACATCAGGCAATACTTGGAAAGGATCGATACACGGTCCCATAAAGACACTCCCTAAAGCATTAATAATGGCTACTTCTTCTTGGTTAACCTTCACATAATGTACACCTTTACCTGGTGTCCCTTTGGGTAAGTTAACCGGTCGCACTAAGCAGTTTGCTGAGTCAATAAATTCGTATATGTCTCTGTTATCCCAAGCGTGGTTGCCTAACGTTACCACATCTACCCCTTGATTTAACAACCATTTATATAATTTTTCAGTGATACCTTTTCCATTTTCTGCAATATTCTCACCATTAACAATCGTTAATTGTGGTCGAAAACGTTGTTTTAATTCTGGTAAATATTGACTGAGTGCTTCTTGCCCTCTTGCAGCGACGACATCGCCTATAAATAATATTTTCATGAAAGTCCTCTTTCTAATCTTGACATCTAATCTATTTTATCAATCATTATGATAAAAATAAAGTATCAGGCAATTAGGCACTGATACTTTACTATACAAAAAAGTTGCATATTTCATTTTCGACTAGCAAATGCTGCGTCTGCTGGTTTTTAAATCAAAATTGGCACTCATTGGAGTCTGATATCACTTTTTTGTTGTGGCAAGTGAGTATACAGTTCTATTTATTTATCATTTAAAACGACCTCTGCAATTATTCCATAAGATGTTTCTAATTGCTCTAATGTCGGCAAGTAAGAAACTACAATAATTTCATCTGCTTGATAAGTGTCTGATAACTCTTGCCATTGCTTGGTGATCGTTTCTTTACTACCTTTTAAGCTAATACCCATTCTAGAGTCGATAAATAATTTTTCCGCTGACGTTAATTGATCACGGAAATTCTCATCCGGTTGTTTGTAATGCCCTTGTTCTCCTCTGATTAAATCTAATGTTACTTTTTGATTAATCATATAGAGCCTATCAGCTTCTTCATCTGTTTGTGCACCGTAACCTAAGACACCCATTATAACATATGGTTGCGCTAGTTGTTTTGATGGTTTAAATCGAGAACGATAAATCTCTAACGCTTCAGACATTTGTTGAGGAGCAAAGTGAGAAGCAAAAGAATACGGTAAGCCAAACTCCGCTGCGACGTAGGCTGAACTAATAGAACTTCCTAAGATATATAAAGGTACTTCTAAACCGATTCCTGGATTAGCAATCACTTCTTCTTGGATTTCCTCTGGACCGAAGTAACGTTGCAACTCTAGAATCGAACGCGCAAAGCCTCCCTCACTTGAATCTCCCCTATAAATCAATCGTGCTGTTGCTTGGTCAGTCCCTGGTGCGCGTCCTAAACCTAAATCGATACGATCAGGATATAACGTCGCTAAAGTACCAAATCTTTCCGCTACTTGTAGAGTGGTATGGTTAGGTATCATAACGCCTCCCGCACCTAAGCGAATCGTTGATGAATTAGCTAATAAATGTTGCATGATTAAATCTGTGGCTGAACTCAAGACCCCTTTGAAATTATGATGCTCTGCAACCCAATAACGAGTGTATCCTTGTTTTTCAACAATTGACACTAAACCTGTTGCTCGATCAATGGCTTCTTTTTCAGTTTCACCTTCGAAATGTGGCACCAAATTTAAAACAGAAACTTTTGTCATAGTACATCCTCCTATTAAAAGTGTTCTAATATTTCTATATGTGTGAAAGCACTAAATGTATTGGCATACTCCTATTATAACAAACATCCGTTTGAATGAAAGGTAAAGCAAAACGCAGGATGTTTTCTCTGCAACTAAGTTTTTCTTCAAAAATAGGCAGTTCAATCAGATAGATTAACCATTTAACCCTTTAAGCTTAATCAAAATACAGTTGATATCAAACATTGTAAATAAAGTCAGTAAAAATAAATAAAAGCAGGTTAACAACTTAATGTTGTCAACCTGCTGGTAATTTTGTTATTTTCTGTTATTTCGCGTACTCAATCGCTCTTGTCTCGCGAATTACTGTTACTTTAATATTGCCTGGATAGTTCATTTCTTCTTCAATACGTTTCTTGATGTCTCTAGCGATACGAATAGATTGCGCATCGTTCACTTCATTTGGTTTTACCATTACGCGTATCTCACGTCCTGCTTGAATAGCATAACTTTGTGAAACTCCGGTAAAACTATTTGAAATTTCTTCGAGTTTTTCCAAACGACGAATATAATTTTCTAATGATTCGCTTCTTGCACCAGGTCTTGCGGCAGATAATGCGTCTGCTGCAGCAACTAGTACGGCGGTTGTTGAAGTAGGCAATGTATCCCCATGGTGAGAGGCAATTGAATTAATAACAATTTCCGGTTCATTATACTTATTAGCAATTTCTGCACCGATTTCAACGTGGGAACCTTCAATTTCATGATCAAGCGCTTTTCCAATATCATGCAATAAACCTGCACGCTTAGCCATGCTAATATCTTCTCCAAGTTCTCCAGCCATTACTCCAGCCAATTTTGCAACTTCAATACTATGTTTTAAGACATTCTGTCCATAACTAGTACGATAAGATAAACGTCCTAAAATTTTAATTAAATCTGGATGTAACGAATGCACACCCACATCAAAAGTTGCTTCTTCTCCAATTTCACGTATCTTCTCATCAATTTCTTTACGAGCGCGATCCACCATTTCCTCAATACGAGCTGGATGGATACGGCCATCTTGAATTAATTTCTCTAATGCTAACTTAGCAATTTGACGACGGATTGGATCAAAACCACTGATAACGACCGCTTCCGGTGTATCATCAATAATTAAATCAATCCCTGTTAAACTTTCAAGTGTTCGAATATTACGACCCTCACGTCCGATAATTCTACCTTTCATATCATCATTAGGTAGATGAACGATTGTGACAGTGTTTTCTGTAACAATATCCGATGCACTACGTTGAATAGCCTGAAGGATTATATTTTTAGCGTTTCGATCTGCTTCATCGGTAGCTTTTTGATCAGCATCTCGAATCATTAGCGCAATATCGTGCGATAACTCTTGCTCGGTTTCATCCATGATGATTTTTCTTGCATCATCACGTGAAAGCATTGAAACTCTTTCCAGTTCAGTCTTTTGGGCATCAATTAATGATTGAATTCTAGTTTCTTCATTAACTAAATCATCTCGACGTTTGAAGAAATCTTCTTCCTTAGCTTCTAAATTTAGTTCGCGTTTATCTAAATTATTGCTTTTGATTTCTAGATTTTCTTCTTTTTGAATTAGCCGCTTCTCTGTACGATTAGCTTCACTACGACGTTCTTTTAACTCTTGCTCAACCTCATTACGGTACTTAATATTTTCTTCCTTCGCTTCGAAAAGCGCTTCTCGTTTTAAGATTTGAGCTTGTTTAATTGCATCATCAATGATTGCTTCAGCGTTAGCTTTAGCACCAGCTACATTCTTTTCGTCGGATTTTTTACGAATATAAAAACCGATTCCTGTCCCTAAAATTAAAGTAACGATCGCGAAGGCGTATGACATAAAGTCCATTTGAGTCACCTCCGAATCTATTATAATTTATTCATTTTAAAAATTTTTTGACATAAAACAAATAATGTGTTGCCACATAACATTATAATACGTTTAAATTCGTAAACTGTCAATGAACTAAACCGCTTACGTTAGATAGATTCATTACAAAAAAAGATCAATTAACGTAACAAAATACCATTTTACTGGGCTTTTGCTATCTATTAATTGATCTTATAACTCTCTTTTTAATCTAATGGAAGTTCTGTTACTTCTTTTTCTTTAGAGGCTGATTCTTCCATTGCAGCCAATTCTTCTGCTGTTCCAATGTTATAATGCTTACGCACTTGTAATTCAACAACTTGACGAATTTCAGGATTATCCTCAAGGTATTGTTTCGCATTCTCGCGTCCTTGTCCGATTCGGGTATCTCCATACGAGTACCAAGATCCTGCTTTATTAATCACATCAATGTCTGATGCCATATCGACTAATTCTCCTGTTTGAGAGATACCTAGCCCATACATAATATCAACAATAGCCTCTTTAAACGGAGGAGCAACCTTATTCTTCACAACTTTAATACGCGTACGGTTACCAATCATTGTCCCGCCATCTTTAATTGTTTCAGTACGTCTTACTTCTAGACGAACGGTTGAATAGAATTTTAATGCACGACCACCAGGTGTCGTTTCTGGGTTCCCAAACATAATACCAATCTTTTCACGAATTTGGTTAATGAAGAAACATATCGTTTTTGTTTTGTTTACTGAACCAGATAGTTTACGTAAAGCTTGTGACATTAAACGAGCTTGTAGACCCATGTGTGAGTCTCCCATCTCTCCTTCAATCTCTGCACGAGGTACTAGAGCAGCTACCGAGTCAATTACAACAATATCAATCGCTCCAGAAGCAACTAAAGCATCTGCGATTTCTAATCCTTGTTCTCCTGTATCAGGTTGTGACAATAATAACTCATCAACGTTTACACCCAATTTGGCAGCATAATCTGGATCAAGCGCATGTTCTGCATCAATAAATGCCGCCATACCACCACGTTTTTGAACTTCTGCGATTGCATGTAAAGCAACTGTTGTTTTACCTGACGATTCCGGTCCATAACATTCAATAATACGACCGCGCGGGTAACCACCAACACCTAATGCTACATCAAGTGCTAATGAGCCAGTAGGAATTGTTTGAATCTTAGTATCCCCTTTTTCTCCCATCTTCATGATGGCACCTTTACCGTAATTTTTCTCAATTGTTTTCATTGCCATTTCTAAGGCTTTTTGACGTTCTTTTTTATCTACCATGAAAATCCTCCATTCCATAACTTCTTTTACAGTTTATCTAATAATTTGAAAGAATGCAAGCGAAAAACGAACAAACGTTCTATTTTTCTGTTAAATATTTCCTTAGTAAATTTAAAGCTTCATATTTTGCTATTTCTCGCACAATTTCTCGAGGTTTATCATCAATCATTAATTCTTTTATTTGTGTTGATTCATTTTTTATGGCTAGGGCAATAAAAACTCGACCAGCAGGTTGTTCCCCTAAAGGTCCAGGCCCCGCCACCCCCGTCAAACTTAACGCGAAATCAGATTTACAACGACTTAAACACTGTTCTGCCATATCTTGAGCAACTTGTTCACTCACCACACTGTATTCTTCTATGAGGTCATGATTGACGCCTAATAGAGTTTCCTTCATCGCTGTTTGATAAGTTACAAAGCCACCTTTGAGTACATCTGATGAGCCAGGAACTGCCGTCAAACTCGTCATCACTAATCCACCCGTGAGGCTTTCTGCTACGCTTAGCGTTTTCTGACCTTCCTTTAACATCGTTAAAATGTAAGCCTCGAAGGACAGATGTTCCCCACTACCAATATAATAGTCAAGCATTCTAACTTTTATTTGTTTAGCCATTTGACTATTCATTGAATGCGCTGTTTCTTTGTCTAGCGCACTAGCTGTGATACGAATAGTCGTTAAACGAGGACGTGCATAAATTGCCACCGTAGGATTTGTCTGAGAAAGGATTAAATCATCAATTGCTTGGGCAACCCTTGCTTCTCCCAGTCCATAAAAGTTTAGATACATCGATTCAATTTCAATCTTTTCTTCACGATGTTTACTCAAATAGGGCTTCACATAATGTTCCATCATATGTTTCATTTCATATGGCGGTCCTGGTAAAACGATATAATGTTGGTGTCTTCCAGCCATAAGGCAAGAGCCTCGTTGGTAACCAAGCCCACAAGCTAAGCCGACTTCGTTAAAAAGTGTTTCCCCATTTTCTATAGTCAACGCTTGACGATAATCCCCCTCTGTCATTTTACGATTGTTTCGTTTGTAATTTGCCTCGACTTTTGCCAATTGAGCTTGATCGTAGACTAGTGGTTCGTCTAAAAATTCTGCCAATATAATTTTTGTCACATCATCTCGAGTCGGTCCCAATCCACCTGAAAGAATAATGAGGTCTGACCGTTCTGACGCTAAAGTTAGTGCCTCTTTTAAACGAATTGGATTATCACCTACTACCTGTTGATAATACGTTCCGATGCCGATATCCAATAAACTCTGTGCAATATCACTTGTGTTAGTGTTTACTATGTAGCCCATTAATAATTCTGTTCCTACTGCGATAATTTCTGCTTTCATAAAACCCCTCTATCTTAAATACGTATTTAATCCGCAAATATGCGTCGAACTTCCCATTTAGTTAATAAAGACACCAAATAAATTAATAAAGATACATGCCCCCTTATTAAAATAACCCTCTAAGCAAATAAAGACGAATGAACTCAATCATTCGCCTCTAATTTTAGTTTATAGTCTTATTCCACTGTATCCATAAAGACAAATCGTCCTTGGTAAAAGTACTCTATGCCCGAATAAAGCGTAAAGAACAAGCAAATATATAATAAAATATCCGCCATTGGAATGTTTAGCATAACAAAGCCTGCGTCATTAAATAGATAGAAAATTATTGAAAACATTTGAGAAAATGTTTTAATTTTCCCAGGCATTGCTGCTGCCATAACTTTTCCATCATGCTGAGCAAGTAAAACTCTCAAACCAGTTACTAGCAATTCACGACTAATAATAATAATCGCTATCCAAGCAGGTATAACATTAGCAGTGACTAACATGATTAACGCTGCCAAAACAAGTAATTTATCTGCCATGGGATCTGCAAATGCACCAAAAGATGTCACTAAGTTATATTTACGAGCCAAATAGCCATCTAAATAATCAGTAAAACTAGCCATCGCAAAGATGATGCCTGCGACTAATTGATGAACCGGGATAACTGCCCCCATCCAAGTGACTTGTCCCCAGTCAAGTGGTAAAGTTAACAATATAATAAATACTGGAATCATTACAATTCGTGCTAGCGTCAATTTATTTGCTATATTCATAATAAATCACTACTCATTTCCGGTGTTAGTACCTGGGTCTAAAACAGCGGGTCCTTGATATTCTTCTGTTGTTTCTTCTGCTGTTTCTTCGCCAGTTTCTTCAGTTTCATCAGACGGTATGTCTAATTCAATTGTTTCGTTCGATTCCACTTGGTTAGTATTCTCCGTTTCATCACCTAACACAAACACTACGGTATCTGCGAAGAATGGATTATCAATTGGTAATTGTGTTCCATTAACTAAGAGTAAACCACCTTCTGGATAGCCAAAACGAATTCTAAAGCTAGTCGTACCTTCTGATACACCAGCAAATTCAAAGGTATCTCCTTCGGCAATCGACTCATCAACAACCATCATCTCATCTTCATACATACCTACCCAAACAAAACCAAGTCCTTCTACTTCAAATGTATAATCAGAGAAAGAACCACTAATCTCGTAAGTCGTTTCTTCCCCCTCAGCTGAAACTAAAGTAAGTACTTGATCACCTACTTGAATTTGATTATCTGCCAACTCTGCCTCAGAGTCCAAACTTTCAACAGAGGATTCATCTTCTGTAGGTAATGCAACTGAATCAGGTTCAACTGAGCTAACGATGCTAGTCGATGATGATTCCGTCACATTTGTATTTTTTTCGACATTTCCTATACGATTAATTGCTATAATTAATGTCAACATAATCAAAACAATAATAGCCACTAAAAAAACAACTGGTAAATAAGAAAACACTGACTCCCAGGCAGTTTTTTCATTATTATTTTGTCTTTGAGATAGTCGGCTAGGTATGACTGTTTCAGTCGGTACTACGGTTTCATCAATCTCATCTGATTGAGTTTCAAGCTCTTCTTGATATTCTTCAAGCAACTCGTCACCATTCAAACCTACCATATCTGCGTATTGTTTAACAAATGCTCTGACATAAAAAGTGCCTGGCACTTCTTCATATTGTCCCTCTTCAATTGCTTGTAAATATTTCTTTTGAATCTTAGTCATTTGTTGCAATGTATTTAATGTGTAGCCTTTTTCAACACGGGCTTCTCTTAAACGTGTACCTAATTCACTCATCCAGGTTGCTCCCTTACATCTTTCTAAACACAAAGATATTATAGCACAGAATAATGTCCGAATGATTAATTCTTTTTAAGCAATCGGTAAAATAACTGCACGGCTTAGTTCCGCAGTTGTCCAATATTTTTTTCCATATGCGATAACATCAGATAGTGTCATATCTTTTAAATATTTCAAAGTATTAAAATACTCATAGTCATCAAACTCACTTTCAATAATAGCATACGCTATATTTTCTAGCGAATTATGCATTTGCAGTAAGTCTCCAATTCTTCCTTTTATCACTTGTTCAAAATGAATCTGATTTAAATCAAAAGAATTCTCCCAATCTTTGAGCACATTTTCCCATTCTAATAAGATGTCCTGGGGATAGTCAGTTGAAACGCTTAAATATAAATAATGCATAGGATTTTTTGAAGAAATCATCCAATCAAAACTATTATCAATCCATTTCTTCTCATACCAAGCTTGAGAGACAGACGCCGTTGGACCAAATAATAAATCTATCAGAACAGCGCTTTGAAGTGTTAATCGATGCAACTGGTCATTACTCGCGTTAATCTCCCCCAAACGAGCGCCTAATGCTACTAAGGGTTGACTGACTTCCATTCTAACTGTTTGCTTATCCACAACAGAGCTTTCCAAAAGGACTGGTTTTGATTGATAAACTAACTCTGGAAATTTTTTCTTAGATTGATTGACTTCTATCAAGGGAATTACTTTCTCAGGGCTAATATTCCCAACCAGAATCAAACTCATTCGAGAGGGATGGTAAAAAGCATTATAAGCGTTCGTAAGATCCGCATAGGTCGTTGCATTAACACTTGCTACACTTCCAGCAATATCAATAGCTGCAGGATGATTAGGATACAGTCCTTCTAATAATAACTGATGAATTCGCCAATGAGGGCTATCAAGATAAGATATAATTTCTTGTTCAATAATTCCCTTTTCTTTTTCGATCCCATCCTTTGTAAAATAAGGTGTTTGAACAAAGTCTAGTAAAGTTTCAATATTTTTTTCGATTTGAAAAGAAGTAGAGAATAAATAACTTGTTTGGAAATTCGTAGTAAAAGCATTGGCCTGTGCACCTTGTCTCATGAATTTGACGAAAGCATCTTCACCATTTTGACCTTCAAACATCTTATGTTCCAGAAAATGAGCGGCACCGGCTGGTATTGGAATCACTTCACCAGTTTGTACATTCTCAATAGCCACGTCTAATGAACCAAAATTGGTGGTCAAAATACCATATACACGATGATAATCTTCTTTGGGAATCAATGTCACACTCAACCCATTTTTAAGTTTGGTCTGAATCATTGTTTCGTCTACATCCTTAAAAAATTGCTTATGCATCCAATTCCCTTCCTTTCAATACAAAACTCGTAATAGCCTTTAACTCATTGAGTAATACCAACAAATCTTCCTCTTGAACATCTTCAACATAATCACGATAAACGTTGGCATCTCTAGGAAAAGTTGGCTGCAAAAATTGATTAATTTGCAAATACAACTCTGTCTCTTGATAATCTCTAGATTGGATATGATCACTGATTAATGTAAACTTAACCTCCGCTAAAAAACTTTTATCGGCAACTTTTTCTTTCACTAATTCCAACAGATTATTCACTTCATTCATTACATGACCAACCTTTTCACCATCAACTGAAGCAAAAACCAGCAATAAGCTCCGTGAAAAATCAACAGATGAATAAATAGAATAAGCCAAACTTTGACTCTCGCGAATCTCCATGAACAACAATGAATTCGGCAATCCACCAAATATTGCATTCAACAGTTGCATTTGTACTCGCCCACGTAACGTACTGATAAAGGGGAAATGATACGCCATTGCCAAATGGCTTTGTTTGCCATCAACTTCTTTAGTAAATAGTTGGTATGATGTTTCGGGCGCAATAATTTGATTATTACTGTAGTTATAATCAATAACTCGAGAGGATAATGGCCACTTTCTTACCGTAGTCATTAACTTTTCTTCGCTAAATTCACCATGAACGCCAATCAATACCAGAGACTCATCTAATAGTTTTCGATACTCCTGCGCTAAATCTGCTAACGTTAATTCTCTCAATATTGAATCGCTACCTAGACCATCCAAATATTTAGTTGTATCATTCTGGTAAATTTTCTCCAGTAGATTTTGGGCTACTAAATTCGTTTTAACATCTTTTCGACGTTTGATTCTTGTCAATAATAATTGCTTTTCTCGTTTAAAACGCGCCAAAATAAATTCATTTGAGTCATCAAAACTTTGCTCGAACAGCAGTGAGTAGATCAATGAAAACCACTCACTCAATAAATTCGGTGCTAAATCTTTTATAAGTGACGGTCGTACTAAAGTAGAACTTAGTGTAAATTCAAGAAAATTACCGTTTCTTTGGACTGAAACGCCTAAGCTTGATCCATATAAGTTGGCCAATTTTTGTTCTAATATTCCCTTGTTTTTAATTGATATAGACCCATCTTCAATCATTCTAGCAATTAATGATCGTTTAGAAGCAGAAGCTACTGAATATGGCGTTATAAATTTAACGACTATCATATTCGATTTGTATTTTTTCGATAATTTGGTATCTAGATATATCCCTTGATATAGTTCTTTCACACTCTGTCTCCTCATTTAACAAATAATAAAAATAACCGAAATAGCGACCTACGCTTCATAAGCTAGTCACTACTTCGGTCATAAAACTCAGTCTTTTCGTTGTTCTATTTAGTCTTCACATAAGTTGTACCGTTGGCAGCAGGTCCTCTTGAGTTCCCAACAAATCCAACTAATACAATAATTGTAATGATATAAGGTGCAATTTGCAAGAACACGGACGGAATTGCACTAATAAATGGAATTTGTCCTCCAATAACAGCCAAACTTTGAGCAAAACCAAAGAATAATGCTGCCCCCATCGCTCCTAATGGATTCCATTTACCAAAAATCATTGCTGCCATCGCCATGAAACCTTGACCAGCTACAGTCGAGATAGAGAAATCTAATGAAATAGATTGAGCTAAAACCGCTCCACCCATACCTCCAAAGAAACCGGATAATAAGACACCTGCATAACGCATCAGATAAACATTAATTCCTAACGTATCGGCTGCTTGAGGGTGCTCACCTACTGAACGTAATCTTAAACCAAAACTTGTTTTAAAGACCACAAACCAGGCAATGACGGCTAATAAGATACCAACATAAGCAGCTAAGGACGTTCTAGTAAAGAAAATTTGCCCAATAACTGGAATTTTACTGATGATAGGGAAGTTAAAGTAACCAAACGATTCTCGAATAATATCAGTTTGGCCTTTACCATCAAACATTACACGAACTAAGAAAATACCTAGAGCAGGCGCCACTAAGTTTAACACTGTACCAGAAATAATATGATCTGCTCTTAAATTAACTGTTGCAACTGCATGAATTAAAGAGAACAGTATCCCAATGAAACCACCAAACAACATCCCAAACCAAGGAGTCCAGTCCCCTAAAGTCGGTGCCATTGCAAGGTTGAAAATAATGGAACTGAACGCCCCCATTACCATGATACCTTCCAAACCAACGTTTACAACACCACTTCGCTCAGAAAATACGCCTCCAAGCGCGGTATAGATAAGTGGCGCAGAGTAAACAAGTGATGAGGATACGATTAAGGCTAAAGTTTGTACCATTATTCATCGCCTCCTTCAGTTTGAGTAATTACTTCTTTATTTGCCATAGCAGGTTTTTTTCTTTTATCTAGGAAGTAAGTAATGATATAACTTGAACCTACAAAGAAAATAATTGAGCCAGTAACAATTGATACAACTTCTTGAGGTACTTTTGCCGCTAATGGCATTAAGTTCCCACCAGTTTTTAGGCCACCAAATAAGAAAGCAGAGAATAATACCCCAATTGGGTTATTTGCACCAAGTAAAGCAACAGCCATACCATCAAAACCAATCGCTGGTGCGACCCCGTTTTGCATGAATATATTACCAAATTCACCCAAACCACTCATTACTCCACCTAATCCAGCTAAACCACCTGAGATAACCATGGCTAAAATGATATTCTTCTTAGCATTCATTCCTGCGTAATTAGCTGCATGTCGGTTTAAGCCTACAGCTTCAAATTCAAAACCAACAGTCGTCCGTTTCATCATAATATATACAATAACCACTCCGATAATTGCTAAGAAAATTCCACCATGAATTGTGGAACCCTTGGTTAAATCAGTTAACCATTGAATGTCTAACGATGCATTGTCTCCAACAAACGGTGACCGGTCCATACGGTCCGTCATCACATTTCTAACGACATAATCACTAATATAAACAGCAACATAGTTCAACATAATCGTCACGATAACTTCACTCGTATTAAAGTATGCCTTTAAAAAGCCAGCAATTGCAGCCCATAAAGCACCTGCAGCCATCCCACCTAGTATAGCTAATGGTAAAGCAATTAGTTTTGGTGCATCTGGTAATGATACTCCAATCCAAACAGACACCAGCCAACCAGCTAAGGCTTGACCAGAAAGTCCGATGTTGAAAAAACCAGCAGTTGATGCCACTGCAAATCCTAGACCAGTGAAAATTAATGGTGTTGCTGCTCGAATTGTCTGTCCAGTAGCAAAAGGCGTTCCTAATGCTCCCTCATACAAGGCTTTGTAACCAGCAATCGGATCATAATTAAAGACTAACATAACCAACGCACCAAAAATCAAACCAATAATAACTGTCAAAATAGGTACTAAAACACCTCGAAATTTTTGCATGGCCTATACACTTCCCTTCACATGAGTCGTTCCAGCTTCAGAAAGTTCTGATGAATTAACTTCACTGACCGTTTTATCAGTTGTTCGACTAGCTAGAACTTCTTCAAAAGTTGTCCCTGCCATTAGTAGTCCTATTTCCTGTTCATTTGTCTCATTCGCAGGCATATCTGCTACTACTTTTCCATCATACATGACTAAAATTCTGTCTGAAACATTCATGATTTCTTCTAATTCAAAACTCATCAGTAAGACTGCTTTATTTTTATCACGTTCATTAATTAACTCTTTGTGAATAAATTCAATCGCACCTACATCGAGTCCACGTGTTGGGTTCGCTGCAATTAATAGATCAGGATTGCCTTCAACTTCACGTGCAATAATTGCTTTTTGTTGGTTTCCACCTGACAGTGAACGAGCGGCTACTTTTTCTGAAACAGTTCTTACATCAAACTTTTTAATAAGTTCTTTTGCACGAGTTTCTATTGCTTTAAAGTTTAAGAAAACAGAATTTGAGTATGGGCTCTTAAAATAGTCTTTAAGGACAATATTACTTTCTACAGCCATATCTAGAATCAAACCGTGTTTATGACGGTCTTCTGGAATATGACCTACACCTATTTGGTGAATTTGACGTGGATTTAATTTGTTTAATTCTTGACCATTTAGGGCCGCATGACCTTCTTCAATTGGTAAGAGACCAGTTAAAGCAAGAATTAATTCTGTCTGACCATTACCATCGATACCAGCAATACCAACTACCTCACCATGTTTTACATTAAAACTTAAATTATCAACTGCCATTATACCTCGTTCATTTTTGACAACTAAATTTTTAACTTCTAAGGCTACATCAGTTGGTGAAGCTACTGACTTTTCAGTTTTAAAGGAAACAGATCGTCCCACCATCATATCTGCCAGTTCTTTTGATGATGTATCTGCGACTTCTACTGTTCCGATTGACTCGCCACGTCGAATGACGGTACAACGATCAGCTACTTGTTTAATTTCGTCTAATTTATGCGTAATAATGATAATTGACTTACCTTCTTTAGTTAATGATCGAAGCGTCAACATTAAATCATCAATTTCTTGAGGTGTTAATGATGCCGTGGGCTCATCGAAAATTAAAATGTCTGCACCTCGATATAAAGTTTTTAATATTTCTACACGCTGTTGCATACCGACACTTATATTTTCTATTTTGGCATCTGGATTTACTGCCATACCATATTTCTTAGAGATTTCTAAAATCGCTTCCTTGGCAGCGACACGATCCAACATGATACCTTTCTTAGGCTCAGTCCCTAAAATAATATTCTCAACGACAGTAAAATCTTCTATCAACATAAAATGTTGATGGACCATGCCGATCCCTCGTTCGTTCGCAACAGATGGTGAATTTATCACCACTGGCTCACCATTCATCAGAATCTGCCCATCAGTTGGCTCAAGTAAGCCCGATAGGATATTCATTAATGTAGACTTACCGGCACCGTTTTCGCCGAGTAAGGCATGGATTTCTCCTTTACGAAGTTCCAGATTGATATTTTTATTTGCGAAAAACTCACCAAATTGCTTTGATATATTTCGCATCTCTATTACGGGGAATTGTTTTGTTTCCATACGTAATCCTCTCATTCATAGTTAGTATTTCAAACGCTTACTTCCACTATTTTATATTATAACAATTTACAAAAGAATTTGCAGTTCAATTTTGGTAGTTTAGCTATGAAATAGACATATTCCGAAAAAAATAAGACTGACATTGTCAGCCTTATTATTGTAAGTTATGTTGCTTATATATTCAAGCGAATTTAGTTTTCTGGAGTTTCTGGAATTTCAACTTCTCCAGCGATAATTTTCTCTTCGTACTCTTTAACTAATTCGTAAGTTTCTTCAGAGATGTTACCTTCAGTGATACCCACACCACCGTCAGCTAAACCATAAGTTGTATTACCAGCCACAAAGCCATCTGTTTGAGTTTTCTCAATAAATAACTTCACTGACTCTCCTACTTGTTTAAGTGTAGAAGTCAATGTTAAATGACGCTCTTCTCCGTCAACTTCAATAACACCTTCAGCTCCTTGATCCATATCTACACCAACCACCCAAATGTTTAATGAAGGGTCGTTCGCTACTAAGTCTTTAGCTTCTGAGAATACACCGTTTCCTGATTCACCAGCAGCTTGGAAGATAATGTCTGCTCCGTTTGAGTATATTGCAGCTGCTAATTGACGTCCGCGTGGAGCATCGGCAAAACTTCCCACATATTCAACTGAAACTTGGATTTCTGGATTAACGGCTTGTGCCCCAGCGATATATCCGGCTTCAAAACGGTCAATTACAACACCTTCTACTCCTCCGATAAATCCGATATGTCCTGTTTCTGAGGTAGCTGCTGCAGCTACACCAGCTAAGAATGCTGCTTCGTGATCTTTAAAGTTTAAAGATGCAACGTTTGGTTGTTCTACAAATGAGTCAACAATTGCGAAATGCTTGTCTGGGAATTGTTGAGCTACATCATTAATTGCAGTTTCTAGTTTGAATCCAATTCCAAATGTAATATCAAAATTAGCTTGTACAGCTGAATTTAAGTTTGTTACATAGTCAGAGTCGCTATTTGATTGTAAGTAATCATATCCACCTACACCACGTTCTTTGCTATTGTCATTGCCCCATGCTTCAATCCCTTCCCAAGCACTTTGGTTAAATGATTTATCATCTACACCACCTTGGTCAGTAATCATGATTACTGAGAAATCTTCTTGTGCAGATACCACTGCTGGTGCAGTAAATCCTGCTAATAATAAAGACGCTGAAGCTAAAGCTAATGATTTTTTCATTTTGTTTTCTTCCTCCAAAAAAATAGTTTTATTGAATCTCTAGAATTCATTACTATCATATTCTAAATAAATGCTTCCCGCAACAAAATGCGCATGTTACCCTTCTTTAAAATCCTAACGTTCGTATTTTTAAATTAGAATCAACCGTTTAAAGCATTAAACAATTTATCTGCTTAACTCATTACAGCCGTAAAAATCTTTTTGGCCAGTGTTGCAATTGAACTATCAGACCAATAATCTGTCAGAACAGTTAATACATAAGGTCGCTTACTGTCTACAATCGCAGTCGAATGATTATAATATGGCCACCAGGCGCCAATTTTTTGGAATACGTTTGCTGAAACAGTATCTAATTTAGTGTGATCATAGTTAGTTTTATCTAAAGCGCTCATCGCATACTGCTGAGGGTGTTCATGAATATAGCGCATAACTTTGTTCACTTCTCGAGGTGTCATTGTCCTTGAGTAACTTGTAGCACCATATACTTCTTGGGTGAAGCGATTAAAATCTGTTTTATCACGATAACCAACATAATGAAGCAACATATTACTAGCTAAATTATCCGAATGGGCAATGGTACGATAAACGATATCTTTTAATGTATAAGATTTATTCTGGTAGTTTTCATACTGAATTGTTCCACTACCACCCCAGGCGTACGATTCTGAATGATTATAGATAGCTGAGTTATATTTCAATGGTGTGTCCCAGGACAAGTTCTCTTTTTCTATCTGGTCTAACGTATAAGCTATCAGAACAACTTTAGGTACTGACGCGCCGTACATCGCTACATCGCCACTTAATGAAGCTGTACGTAAATCGTCTTCCAATAAACTTTCATAAAACACATGAATTGGAGAGTTTTTATACTGATTTAATACTGCTTGAACTGCTTGATGGGTCCCTGTTAAAGAATCGCTGGGAATAGTTGGTTGTTGTTCTGTTTTGTTTGGCTCTGTTACAACTAATCGATCCCCTGAGTAAATATAATTTGAAGTAAGCTTATTCCAAGTCTTCAATTGATTGACAGTTATGCCGTTTTGAGTTGCAATTAACCATAAGTAATCTCCTGATTTTACTGTATAATACTTTACTGAGGTTTTGTCTTTATCTTCAGAACCAGTTTCAGGCTCTTTTTCATTACCTTTGTCTGGTTCAGGTGACTCAGTTTCTGGCTTACCAGTTTCAACTTGTTTAGATGGATCGCTAACTGCCAATCGATCACCTGAATAGATATAATTTGAGCTTAATTTATTCCATTCTTTTAATTGGCTTAATGTGATGCCATGCTGAGTAGCAATTTTCCATAAATAATCTCCTCGTGTGACTGTATAATAAGCAACTGTAGGCTTAGGTTCTGGTTTGGGCTGTGGTTTCGGTTCGGGTTTCGGTTCGGGTTTCGGTTCGGGTTTCGGTTCGGGTTTCGGTTCGGGTTTCGGTTCTATTGGTGTTGGCGTCACGATTTTAGGATTAGATACTAAGAAACGATCCCCTGAGTAAATATAATTAGACGTCAGATTATTCCAACTCTTTAACTGATTGACAGTAATTCCGTGATCTGTGGCAATTTTCCATAAATAATCCCCTGCTCTAACTGTGTAATATTTGCCCGTTTCCGAAACCGGTGTTTTCTCCGCTTCTGTTTCTTCTGGTTTTGGTTGGTTAACCGCGGGACCGGATATTAACAATTGATCTCCTGAGTAAATATAATTCGAAGTTAAATTATTCCATTCTTTTAATTGTTGTACTGTTACACCATAATTTTGACCAATTAAATATAGATACTCCCCTGACTTTACAGTATGAGTCTGAGTTTTAGCCAAAGACATTGTAGTAGCTATAGCTATTGTTGGCTCATTTACAGTCATTCCACTCTCATCCTTAGGCTCATCCAATCGATCCTCATTATCTTTGCTGCTTTCTTCCACTAACTTATCTTGTTCAACTTCTGAATCAATTACCGTTTCCTCTACTGTCTCTTCTTTTTCAAGTGACTGATTTTCTAAAGAGTCTATTATTGGTAACTCTTCACTTTTGATGCTTTGTTCTTTTACAATATTTGATAATTGCGTGTCTGAGCGTTGTGAGGTTTCTGAGTCAACGATCAGCAATTCTGATTCCAGTTCAGTTGGTATATCAACTGAGTGACCAAGCTTTTCTGCACTGACTGTTTGTAGCGATAAGGACATTGCTGCAGTGCTTAGTCCAACGATAACCCATTTGCCTTTTGACTTTCGCATAATCTTCTTCAATAATAAACCCTCCATATAATCTCATTAATAGAAATTGTAACTTACGTGTCAAACCATTACCCTTTAAAGAAGGCGCTCTCATCATAAATCTGTTTTTCAAAACCATAAATATATTCGTCAAAAAGAGCCATGTTTTCACATGACTCTTCCTGCCTTATTCAATTATTCAGCGGGTGCTTCTGGCACTTCAATTTCACCGTTGATAATTTGTTGTCTGTACTCTTCGATAGTTTCTAAATGTTCTTCAGCAATATTACCTTCAGAGATTTCTACACCACCGTCGGCTAAACCGTACACATGATTTCCGCCTTCAAAGTTATCTGCTTGAGCAAGTTCAGTAAATTGTTTGACAGCTTCACCAACACCTTTAAGCGTTGAAGTTAATGTTAAATGACGCTCTTCGCCGTCAATTTCAACGATTCCTTCTGCCTCTTGGTCTAAGTCGACACCGATAACCCAAAGGTTACGTTCTGGATCGTTAGCAACAATGTCTTTTGCTTCTGAGAACAAACCGTTACCAGTAGCTCCTGATGCGTGGAAAATTACGTCCGCACCGTTTGAGTACATAGCAGCTGCAATTTGACGTCCTTTAGGCGCGTCAGCAAAGCTTCCTGCATACTCGATAGAAATTTCAATGTCTGGATCAACTGCTTGAACACCTGCAACGAAACCAGCTTCAAAACGTCCGATTACAACGCCTTCAACTCCTCCAATGAAGCCAACATGGCCAGTTTCTGAAGTTAATGCTGCAGCAACACCTGCTAAGAATGAAGCTTCGTGATCTTTAAACGTTAACGATGCAACGTTTGGTTGGTCAACTACAGAGTCAACGATTGCGAAATGACGATCAGGGAATTGTTGAGCAATGTCATTGATTGCAGTTTCTAATTTGAAACCGATACCAAATGTGATATCAAAATTAGATTGTACAGCTGTATTTAAGTTTGTAACATAGTCAGAATCACTATTTGACTGAATGTACTCAAAACCGTCTATGCCTTGTTCTTTACCTTGCTCTTCTCCCCATGCAGTTAAGCCTTCCCAAGCACTCTGGTTAAATGATTTGTCATCCACGCCACCAATATCTGTAACAATTACTGCAGAAAAATCATCTTGAGCAGCCACCATCGTTGGTGCCGCCACCCCTACCACTGATAAGACTGATGCAGCTAAAGTAATAATTTTTTTCATATAATACCTCCTTGTTATTTGGATACGCTTTCCAACTTCATTATATTAAACTTTTGCAAATATTTCAATATGAAAACAAAAATTATTTTCATACACGTATATTGCTAACCACAAGTATCACACTTCTAGGAACTACTCTCCATTCTGGCTCTATGATGATTCTATCAGATGATTGGTTTGATTTCGCTGGCAACATTAGATTTTAATGTGTTATTTAATGTTGTTTATCATAAAGTTGACATGAAAATATCCTCTATGTAATTAAAATCGTTACATAGAGGAATATTCTTAACAATTACACATCTAATGGTTGATCGCCAATCAGTACTTGACGTGGTTTACTACCATCTTGAGCGCCTACATAGCCAATTGCTTCTAAATCATCAATCAATCTGGCCGCTCGGTTGTATCCGATTCGGAACTTTCGCTGTAAGTGAGAAATACTGACTGTCTCAGCTCCTTTTATGAGTTCTACTGCGTCTTCGAAGTATTCATCTTCTGATAGTTGAGCACTATCCGATGTGTCTTCTTCTAACACCATAATGGTCTCGTCGTATTCTGCATCTTGTTGATCTTTAATAAATTCAGTAATTCTTTCAACTTCGCTATCTGAGATATAGGCGCCTTGCACACGCACTGGTTTATTCTTACCCATTGGTTGGAAAAGCATATCCCCGCGGCCTAATAACTTCTCGGCACCATTACTATCCAGTATAGTTCTCGAATCTGTTCCACTTGATACAGCAAAAGCCAGTCGTGATGGAACATTCGCCTTGATAATCCCTGTTATAACATCAACAGATGGTCTTTGAGTAGCGATGATCATATGTATTCCTGCTGCTCTGGCCATTTGTGCAAGTCGAATAATCGCATTTTCAACTTCGTTACTCGCAACCATCATTAAATCAGCTAACTCGTCAATAAAGACAACAATCTTAGGTAAGCGTTCGTAGCCAGTTCCTTCTTCAGCATTGTATGTATCAATCTGTTCATTATAACTATCAACATTTCGCACACCCGTAGCTGCAAAAAGCTCATAACGTCTTTCCATCTCTTGGACGATATTATTCAATGCTTTAGCTGCCTTACGCGGATTAGTAACGACGGGCGATAATAAATGAGGAATACCATCGTACATTGTGAGTTCTACTTTTTTAGGGTCAATCATTAAAAATTTCACTTCATCTGGTTTAGCTTTCATTAACAATGACACGATGATAACATTCATTCCAACCGATTTACCACTTCCCGTTGCACCAGCCATAAGTAAATGGGGCATTTTGCTTAAATCAGCAAGACAGACTGTTCCAGAAATATCCCGACCTAAAGGAACTTCCAGAATATTCGGACTTTCCAGACCAGCTTCAATGATTTCTGCAAAAGAAACGGGACTTACTTGATTGTTCGGGACTTCAATTCCAATTAAAGACTTGCCTGGAATTGGTGCTTCCATTCGTATGTCTCGTGCCGCCAATGCTAAGGCGATATCATCAGAAAGAGAAACAATTTTACTGACTTTCACACCGATAGCAGGCTCGATTTCGTATTTAGTAACGGAAGGTCCTAAATTCGCTTTAACAACGACGGCTTTAACACCAAAACTTTCAAAAGTCTTCTCAAGTTTATCAATATTAATATTAATTCGTTCATATTCTTCTGATTGATCAACTGGAGCAATTTTATTTAACAATTTCTTGCTTGGAAGTTGATAAGCTTTTGAGCGTTTAGGCTTCTTAACTTCTTGCTTTTGTTTAGAAGCAGCTTCACTTTCAGATAAAACGACGTCTAAATCATCCTGAGTTAAGTCTTGTTTTTTATTTGATCCTTCTTGCCAATGAGCCGCTGCCATATTATTTAATGTTTCTGTTGTTTGACCGGTAGCAGGCATCTCTTCCGGAAGTTCTAGAACTGTTGCGTTTGTTAAACTTTCTTCTGGAGGCGGCGAAGTATTCAATGATTCAGCTTGTACAATTGGTATTTGCCTTTGCTTAGTTTCTTCGCTTGATTCCTGACTTCCTTTAACTCTCGAAGTCATATTAGTCATTTCATCGAAATAATCTAAGTCTAAGACAAGTGTTTTTCTTTCACTGGCTGCAGTACTAGCTAATGTGTCTCTTGCTGTATAGGGTTGCCAGTTCGTCTTTGTTTCTCTTTCAATCGACGGCTGATAGCTAGATTCAAAAGTAGCTGATTTAACTTTCGGATCAGCATAATTCGCTACCTTATTTGGCTTAAATAGTTTCTCAAAGAATGGCGATTTCTGTTCAGTATTTGTCTTTAGCACCTCAATTTCTTCTAACTTATCTTGATTTACCTGTTGAGACGTCACAATTTGAGCTTTCTTTTTCTCAATTGCTGGTACGTAATCTTTATCAGTCACTTCCACACGATTAAATACATGCTTAATTTGCTCAAAGTTAGGGAATAAAGCGTTAAAACTTGCGAATAGGCCGTTCACTAATTGTCGACCGGCTGAAAGTAATTGCTCAATCGAACAATCAACGACCATAAACAAACCAGCAAAAAACAACATAAATACAAGTAAATAAGTTCCCCACTGACCAAATAAATAACCAAAGCCTGCATAGAAGGTAGCACCTAACATACCTCCACCTAAACTTTGGTAATTTTGACTAGTCAGTAACTCATTTCGAAAAATATCGAATGTTAGACTGAAAATAGTATTAGCTGTTGCACCTTCACTAAAAAATGTATTGAAATGCAGTAAAGTAGTAATTGATGCCATAACTAAAACACCACCAATCAGTTGTTTACCTCTAATAATTATGAGTCGCCCTTTGATAATAAGTACAAACGAAAAAATTGTAATCAGCGATAATAATAATGTATAAGCTTCTCCTACAAATAAACGGAATGTATTGGCGAACATTAGTCCAAAAAATCCCCAATTAAAAAGTGCGACCACACTAAAGAAAAAAATGGCTAAACCAAGCAATAGGTACATGGGTTTATAAGCTTGATTATCCTTTTTAGTAGTTGGCTTGCGTTTTTTAACAGTTGTCTTATTTGTTTCGATCTTCTTCGTTGTTTGATTAGTTGCCAACTCTACATCCTCCTAATCCTTATATAATAAATGTTTTTTTTGATATAATAGTAGCATCTAGCATTATAACATTACTTTCTTCATTTTTCGAACCTTGTCTTAAAACTAATGCGTCAAAGCTAAACAAGAAGGGGACTAAATTTATGAAAACATATCAAATCATTGTAAACGGTCGTGTACAAGGTGTTGGTTATCGTGCTCACATCCATAATTTGGCAAGTTCAAAAAAATTAAAGGGTAATGTTAGGAATTTATCTGATGGTTCAGTCAAAATCATTCTCCAAGGAGATGACCTGGATCTAGATACGATGGATAAAATTATTTATAAAAAAGCGCATCCTTTTATGAATGTCACTGAATCTAAAGTGGAAGAAAGGCCTAATACAAAGACTTATAAAGATTTCAAGATTGTATACTAAATAATATTTAGTTAACATGGTTACTTATTTCATAATTCTTATTGAAAAAGCTTCCGTTATTCGCTATAGTATTGAAGTATGAATTTTACAAGGAGTGTGAAAATGAGAAAACTTTCTATAAATAAACAAAAAATCCAAATGATTGGCTTACTTGTATTAGTGGTATTAGTTGCGTCAGGTTGTGTTTCTTATGACACGGCTGGTAATCCTTCTGGCTGGGTTTATGAATACTTAGGACGTCCTGCTTCCTTTTTCTTAGACTGGTTAGCAAATGTATTTGGTGGTAGTTATGGTATTGCGATTATTATCGTAACAATCATTACTCGTTTACTGATGATGCCCTCTTCTATCAATATGACGAAGAATTCAATGATTAGTCAAGCGAAAATGAAAATTGCTCAACCGGAAATCGATGAAATTAAAGCGGAGATTGAAGCAACGAGTGATGCACAAGAACAAACAGCGTTAAATCAAGAATTAATGGCTGTTTACAAAAAGTATGATATTGATATGTTTGGTGGTTTATCCGGATGTTTACCTTTAGTCATCCAAATGCCAATCATCTCTGCCGTTTATGCAGCTATTCGCTCATCACAAGAAATTCGCACCTCTAGTTTCTTAGGTATTAACCTAGGTGAGCAAAGCATTCCATTAGTGGTCATCGTTGTAATTGTAACCGCCCTTCAAGGTTGGGCAATGCAAAAGAACACGCCTCAGACTGATAATCCTCAAGCAAATCAAACGGGACGTACGATGATGTTAATGAATCCATTAATGATCGGGTGGATTTCTTGGATTTCTGCTGCAGGTCTTGGTTTATACTTCTTAGCAGGTGGTATTTTCGCTCTAGTGCAACAACTTTATACTAATAAAATTGTTCGTCCAAAAATCAAAGCGATTGTTGCTGAAGAAGAAGAAAAACTAAAACGTTCACCGCGTAAGCCACGTAAGGCTCGTCCAATACAAACACAAACCAAAAGTGATGGCAAAAGCCAACGCTTAGTACCAACAAAAAATGATCCAACAGTTAACACGGGTAATCGACGGAATGCTGGAAAACAAAAGCGTTAATCATTACAAGATGTTATTAAGTCAAGACCTTTAAAAGTCTTGGCTTTTTATTTTATTCACTTGCTTAAAATTATAATCAAGTTATAATTATCTCATTCGATTTCTAAGGAGATTTCAATATGAGCGAAACAAAAATAGATGAGCACTTGATAAAACTTACTCGCAACTTACGCAAAGAACTTCATTCTATACCTGAATTATCTGGGCAAGAATTTAAAACAAGAGAGCATTTAATTTTATTTTTAAAAAATTATACTTCAGTTGAAATTCATGATTTTGGTACTTGGTTCTACGCAGTCCATCGGGTAGTTAACCCTATAGAAACAGTTGTATTTCGAGCAGATCATGACGCAATATTACATCCCGATGGTCACCCATTTCATGGTTGTGGCCATGACGGACATTCAGCTATACTAGCTGGCTTAGCCTTACTCCTAGAAAATGCAAATCTCTCAAAGACGATTATCTATCTTTTTCAACCGTCTGAAGAAAACGGACTGGGCGCTAAAGAGTGTTTAAGACTTTTTACACTCGAGAACGTTGATCGAATCTATGGGATGCATAATTTCCCTGGCTTCGAACTAGGTCAAATTTTAACGCGTTCAGGTACATTCATGTGCGCTTCAGTAGGAATGTCTATTACATTTACTGGAAGACAGACCCACGCCGCCACTCCCGAACAGGGATTAAACCCTGCATATGCTATTGCTAGACTTATATCATCTCTGGCTCCCTTGTCAGAATTTAAGGGCTATCACCCTATTACTTGGCAGAATATTACTTTTTCGAGTATGGTTTTAGCAACTATTATTAGTACTCAAATTGGTCATACAAATCATTTTGGAATCTCTCCGGACAATGGAAACTTGCAACTTACTCTAAGAGCAGAGAATCATCGAGATCTTCAAACGTTAATTCAAGCAATCGAAGAGCAAGTTAAATCATTAGTGTTAGAGTCAAATTTGACTTTTACAATTGCTTTTATTGATGATTTTGTTGAAACTGCTAATGATGAAGGTAGTGTGAACGATTTTTTAAACCTAATGACCATTGCGGATTTATCTGTCGCTAGACTAGCCGAACCTTTCAGACCATCAGAAGATTTTGGTCATTACTTAATTTCAAAACCAGGTGTTTTTTTTGGAATTGGGGGTGGTGTAACAACTGCACCATTACATGACATTAGCTATGAATTTCCAGATGACATTATACCTTACGCCATGCGTGCTTTTTACTCTTTAGCTTTAAACTAATAAAATGAAAAAAGTTCGTCTACCATTTTAAGGCAGACGAACTTTTTATTCTATTATCTAACGTTATATTAGATATTCTTATGTTCAGCAATTTGTTTTAATTTATAGACTTGACGCGTATCAGTTAAAATTGGAAATTCAATATAGAAAATTGACCCATGATTCAAGACACTTTCTACTCGAATATCGCCTTTATAGCCCTCTACAAGTTGTTTAGCGATACTTAAACCTAAACCATTCCCGCCTTTATTTCTAGAACGTGCTTTATCTACACGATAAAACCGCCCAAACACTCGCTCTTTGTCATCATCAGTCATTCCTTCTCCAAAGTCTTGTACTGCAATTTCAACTTTTGTGAGTGATTGACTGACTGAAACATGAACTTCTTGACGATTACGGCTGTATTTAACCGCATTATCTAAGAGTATAATCAGAACTTGTTCAAAGTGATTACGGAAAATCCTTACATAAAGCTCGTCCCCATCCTTTTCACCGTCTAAATAAAATTGGAAGTCAGGATACAAAATAACAAAATTGTTAAAGACTTGACGTGTTGTAGAATTTACATCTGTAATTTCATCTTTGTAATCAATATCCACATGATCGGCACGTGACAGATCAAGCATTTCTTGAACAAGCCCTTTCATTCTCGTGATCTCTTGTAAGGAAGCAGATATTGATTCTTCTAGAATTTCAGGATCTTCTTTTCCCCAACGATTAAGCATTTTCAAATGTCCCTCAACAATAGCAACAGGTGTTCTTAATTCATGGGAAACATCTTCCACAAATTGTTTTTGATTGCGAACATATAAGTCGATTTTATCGAGTAAACGATTGACATGAATACTCAAGTCGCTCCATTCATCATTACTAGAGGGTTTGCGTACTCTAAGTTCTGACAAGTTCTCTTCTTCTACTAAATCTAAACTATTATTTAAATAAGTTAACGGTCGTAGGAAACGATTAGAAATTAATACGGAAAAAATCATCGCTGTAGCAAGTAAAATTAGTACTACCCAGAGAAAATGTGAATGTTGGACCCTTTCCATCTTACGAATAACTTCAGGCGAAACTAAAAACTGAAGTGTTCCTAACATCTGTTCATTATCTTTAGATAGAATTGGCGTATTACCTACATAGGTTTCTGTGCCTTCAATAATTATTGCCGTTAGTTCTTGAGATGAATCAGTTTTTGGAACAGTTATGCGACGCGTTTCAAAAATCAACTGACTCTCGTTGTTAAAAAGTCTGACTACTATATCTTCGTTTTCAAGATAACTTAAATAGTCGTTAATCATCTCATTACCTGTTAAGCTGTCTTCTTCAAAGTCAGCTTTTTGGAAAGGTTCATCCAAACCAGCTAACATATTTTCAATTATATTAAACCTCTGTTGGCTAAAAGAACGTAAATGATCATAACGACTAGACATCGTTTGTTGATGATAAAGAGTCACGCCTAGCAAGCTTACGCTAAGAAAGCTAATTAATAACAAAATCCCCCATTTCCATTTTAAGGAAAGGGGTTGTTTTGTATCTAAAAGTTGTGGTAATTTCATAGATTACGTTCTCATTACGTAGCCTGTACCACGAACAGTTTGAATGTAACTATCTTGTCCAGCAACATCGATTTTATTACGTAGATAACGAATATACACATCAACTACGTTAGTCTCAACTTCTGATTTATATCCCCATACTTTATCTAGTAATACTTCACGGGACATCACCATATTTAAGTTTTCCATTAAGAATAACAATAACTCATACTCACGTTTCGTTAAGTCAATGACTACGTCATTACGTCTAACGATACGATTTGCTTTCTCGATGACTAAATCACGATATTTAACCGTTGGTTGTTGTTGAGATCTTTGTTCATCTTCCGTTTCAATACGTCTGAATAAAGCGCGTAAACGCGCCAATAATTCTTCAATAGCAAACGGCTTAACAATATAGTCATCTGCTCCCTGGTCTAAACCAGAAACACGATCGATAACAGAATCTCTCGCAGTCATGATGATGATTGGAGTATCTTTAACTGGACGAATTCGACGACAAACTTCTAATCCATTCAACTCTGGTAACATTAAGTCCAGAAGAATAACATCCCAATCTTCGTTCAGCGCAGTTTCAAGACCACTTCGCCCATCCATGCAAATAGCAGTTTCATAACCTTCATGTTGTAATTCTAGGTCTACAAATCGTGCTAAGTTTTTCTCATCTTCAATAATTAATATACGTTGCTTCTCTTTTTCTGTCATAAAAGGAATCTCCTCCTTATTGATATTTTATCTACTTTATTAATTTTACACAATTAGTTAGCATATTGCTATAGATTTATCTTAGTTTTCTAATAATAACCTAATGTATTTCTACTTTTTCACCATTTTAAGCACAAATAACCTCTCACTGCTCGCTAGTGATTAGCTAAACAGTGAGAGGAATGATGAAAAAACTAATCTTCTAATTTTTCCTCTTTGCCTTCATTCCATAAGAAGTGGAATGTACCTGGTTTATCTACACGATTATAAGTATGTGCACCAAATAAATCACGTTGCGCTTGAATCAAGTTTGCAGGTAAAACTGCTGAACGGTAAGAATCGTAATAACTAATAGCACTTGAGAAAGTTGGTACTGGAATTCCAGCTGCAATTGCAGTTGATACCACATGACGAACTGCCTCATGATTATTAGAAACAATGTCTAAGAAATAGTCATCTAACATTAAGTTTTGTAAATTCCCATCTTTGGCATAAGCATCTGTAATTTTTTGTAAGAATTTAGCACGAATAATACAGCCTTCGCGGAAAATACTTGCAATCTCTCCATATGGTAAATTCCAGTTGTATTCTTCACTTGCAGCATTCATTTGAGCAAATCCTTGAGCATAACTCATAATTTTACTAAAATATAGAGCGTTGCGTAAAGAATCTATGAATTCTGATTTTGCAGAATCATCTAAATCTAATTGAGCATCAACATTAGGTATAATCTTACTTGCAGCCACACGTTGATCTTTTTGAGAAGAGATAAAGCGAGCAAAAACTGATTCTGTAATTAACGACAGTGGCTCACCTAAGTCTAAAGCACTTTGAGATGTCCATTTTCCTGTCCCTTTATTACCCGCACGGTCCATAATTACCTCTACCATTGGTTTACCAGTTTCAGGATCGTAAGTTTGTAGAATTTGAGCAGATATTTCCATTAAGAAACTATCTAATTCACCATTGTTCCACTCTTCAAAGATTTTACCTATTTCTTCTGCTGGCAAGCCTAGTCCACGATGCAATAGGTCGTACGACTCAGCAATCAATTGCATGTCACCGTATTCAATTCCATTGTGAACCATTTTTACATAATGACCGGATCCGTTTTCACCGATATACGTCACACACGGTTTGCCATCTTCAGCTTTTGCAGCAATTTTTTCAAAGATCGGTGCTACTAAATCATAAGCTTCTCTTTGACCACCTGGCATAATCGCTGGTCCTAATAAAGCACCTTCTTCTCCACCAGAAACACCTGTACCGATAAAGTTAATACCTGATTCAGCTAAATATTCACTACGACGAATTGTATCTTTATAGTATGTATTTCCACCATCTATCAGAATATCGCCTTTGTCCAAATGTGGTAATAAGTTTTCAATTGTTGCATCTGTACCTGCACCTGCTTGAACCATTAACATGATTTTACGTGGTGTTTCTAAACTCGCTACAAACTCTTCGATCGAATAAGTTGCTTTAAGATTTTTGTCTTGATTTTCACCTAACACTTCAGTAGTTTTTGATCCTGTTCTATTATACAAGGCAACTGAATAGCCACGACTCTCAATATTTAATGCAATATTGCGTCCCATAACAGCCATACCAACTACACCAATTTGTTGTTTACTCATAATTTTCCTCCTCAAACTTTTAACTCAATTCTATTTTAACAAATTTTAATGATAGTTTAAAGTTTCTCTTCCTTTTCCCAATTGAATTGCTTCTTAATTTCCAGTAAACTATAGATATAGTATGTTATTAAAGGAGCTTTCAATGACTCAACAGTTTAATCAATACCCTAAAAAGAAAAAAAGTAAAATGGAAAAGATAATTAAAATTACTGCCATAATTATGGTTGTAGCAATGGTATCTTCTCTTCTAATTAGTTTGGTCATGAGTTTAAACGTCTTTATTTGATTTTTTTAAATTGGCCTAACTTTAAATAACTTTCGTTTATCATTGACGAAGAATTTTAGTGTAACATCAGCTTTTTCGTCAGATGAATCCTACTCATATAGAATCTTATTGACAAGCTTGCCGTTGCAGCATCAATTTTTCAATATGAGTCACGCACTTTAATCATACCTCACGGATTAAAGTGTGTGTTTATTATAGAAAGATACATAAAAAAACTGTCTCCTTAATTCATTAAGAAGACAGTTTTTTTATTTTATTTAATATTAGACTTGATTTTACCCGTCCAGTTCGAAAAACCACCTTTAAGGATATGAATCTCTTGATAGCCGTTTTTACGTAGGATGTTTGCTGCACGCGATGTGTAGTTTAATGAATCATCGTACAAATAAATCTTTTGATCACGACGAATTTCATTAAAACGAGCTTTAAATTGAGATATGGGGATATTACGTGCACCCAACACATGATTCGCATCGAACTCTGCTGGTTCACGAACATCGATAACTTGGACTCTACGAATATTCTCATTCATTTCGACCGAGTCTACCATCGTTGCTGAAAGTTTACGCATTACCCATAACCATAAATAATAGATACCGTAAAGTGCAGCAATAAATAACAGTGTAAATAAAATCATTTCAACTAACGTCATAGCAACTAACCCTTACCCTTCTTTTGTCTGTAAACGAACTAATTGAGCCGCTCCCATAATTCCAGCATCATTACCTAATTGAGCTAAAACTAACGTCTCTTTGTTACGAATTTGCGGGAAACAATACTCAATAAATTGTTCGTTTACTTTATCAAGTAGAAATTCACCGGCTTGAGCAACACCACCAGCTAAAACAATCTTCGATGGATTTAAACTGTTCGCTAAATGTGAACAGGCTAATCCTAAGTAATGAGCAAAGCGATCCACTACTTGTAGGCCAAAATAATCGCCTTCTTTAGCTGCATCAAAAATATCTTTCGATGTTACTTCCGATCCATCATCAATACGTGCTTTTACAATAGAGTCTCCAACGTACTCTAAAGCGAAATGACGAGCTAGGTGCATAATACCTGTTGCTGATGCAACGGTTTCTAAACACCCTTTTTTCCCACAAGTACAATCAAATTGTCCTTGTGTATCAATTGTTAAATGGCCAATCTCACCAGCAGTTCCTGTCGCACCACGAACTAGCTGACCATTGACAACCACTCCTCCACCAACACCGGTTCCTAAAGTAACTGTCACACAGTCTAAAGCTCCTTCGCCTGCGCCTTTCCATTGTTCTCCTAATGCTGCGATATTCGCATCATTTTCAATGTAGAACGGAATATCGAAAGCTTTCTCAAACGCTTTACCTATCTCTTGCAAAGTACTCCAGTTTAGATTGTATGCGCCAATAACTGTTTTAGTATCAGCATCTACTTTACCAGGTGACCCCATGCCGATTCCAAGGAAATCTGCAGCAGACATCTTGTAAAGTTCAATTCTTTCTTCCAAAGATTCTATCAGGTTTGGCACAATATGTATCCCATCTTCAAGAATATTTGTACTTACAGTCCATTTTTCTAAGATTTCTCCTTTTAATGATATAATCGCCATTTTTGCTGACGTTCCACCTAAATCAATTCCGATTATTTTATCTTTCATTAATAATTGCTCCTTTAAGAATATTGATGAATACCATACATGATTAATAATACAGTCAAAATGACTCCGATTACAAGTGCTAAAAGACGTTCTTTTTTGGATGTTTCGTTTTTTATTGCTAAACCAACAACCAAAGTGGCAATTGCGCCATAAATGGCCCCACCGAAATGGCCCCAATTATCTATACCAGGCATTATCAAGCCATTAAAAACGTTCAACACAATTAAAATAGTGTAAGTAGATGCTCTTTGCTTTAAAGCATGGACTCGAGGATACATCTTCGATAAAACGATAATTGAAGCAAACATGCCAAATAATGCAGTGCTCGCTCCAGCAGACACACTATCACTAAAGGCAAAAGAAAAAACATTTCCTCCGATAGCCGCGATGAAATAAACCAACGTAAAGCGCCAATGTCCCATTATTCTTTCCAATTCTTGCCCAAGAAAATAAAGTGTAATACCATTCATAATTAAGTGTTGGATACCAATGTGAAGAAAGGCTGCACTCAGCAAGCGCCACCATTGTTGTTCAGCGATAATTAAAGGACTAAACTTTGCTCCCATTAATAGCAAAACGTAGGTGTTTTCTGTCGTACCGAAACGCCAAAGCGTGATTAAATAAACAATTATGTTTAAACTTAAAAATAAATAGGTCATAAAAGGTCCATCTGAGTGAAAGACTCTCTTCTGGTTAAACAGTCGATAGTTTTTTTGCATTAAACCCCTCTTTTCTGCTCATTTATTTAATAATGAATCTTTAACTGACATATCACTGTAAATGCTCGCCTAATAACTATACATTCAACTTTTTTTGAAAATAAGTTTTGATTTTAGTCTGTTACTTGAATATTTTACCATTAAGATACTGTCTTGTCATGATTTTAGGGTTAATGAGTATTTTATTAATAAGCAGAGCGGTTATATAAACATTTAGACAAAAACAGTTAGCAACGTTGTGGCTGCTAACTGTTTTATATCATACAAATATGAATTATTTCTTAACTTCACGGTGAAGTGTTGCTTTACGCTCACGTGGACAATATTTTTTAGATTCTAAACGATCAGGGCTATTACGTTTACTTTTGCTAGTTAAGTAGTTACGTTCGCCACATTCTGTACATTCTAGGTTGATGTTTACGCGCATTGATATCCCTCCAAACATTATTAGTATTTGTAATATTATTGATTTCTTCAAACAATACTAAAGCATTATATCATTAATCTTTGAGTTTGGCTATGTTTTTTTTGAAAACCACTTGATTTTCAAAAGAAACGATAGCTGTAAACATTTAGTATTTTTTTCGAATATCATTTTACATCGTACTCAAGTTTTAGTTGAATAACAAGTCATTTTTTCAACAAATTTAACTTATAATTTTAGTTTATCTACTTTAGGCGATTTTTATATTAGGAATCTAAGGATAGAATATGATATAATGATTAAGCATTTTAGAAGATAGCATATAAAATTAACTAGACTGTAATGAGCAAATAGTTGAAACTTTTATTGCGTCTGATAAAATTAAAGAATGAACAGGTAAATTAAATAGATGAGGTGAAACCATGGATATATGGATTTTAGTAATTGCCCTACTAGTCATTGCTATTATTTTATTTGTAATTTCAATGTCTGGTAAAGACTCTAGTAATGTTGAGGAACAACTAAGCGAGTACACAGTACAACAATCTCAAGAGTTGTATACGATTAAAAGTCGTCTATCTGAGTTAGAACGCGAGCAACGTCAACCGTCGCTAAGCCCTACTGATGACTATGACCATACAACTGAAGATGCAACTGATTTTGCTGAAGGTGATGAAACTTACCCTGAAGCCGTCTCTGATATGACTCGCGAAGAAGTCATTCGTTTATACTCTCAAGGATACACAATGCATGAAATCGCGCATGAAGTTAAACTTAATCCACAAGTTGTTCAACATGTGATTGATGATTATATCGAAAATCGTTAAGAAAGGATCGAGCTTATGAATAAAAGTAGTTTACGTTCGCTAGCACTTGGATTCTTAGCTTCCGGTATTATTACAGGAGCCTATGCGATTTTCTTTCAAGGACATGTACCTGTACAAGGTATCACTGTTCCTACTGTCTTAACTTCTAATTCTGTTGCTCATGAAGAAGAGTTGGCAAAGTATCGTGAAGAAATGAGTTCTCTTATTACTGAACGCGATGCTTTAGAAGAAGATCTAGGCACTAAAGACGAAGAAATCGCATCTTTAACTCAAAAAAATACTGGTCTAGAAAGTCAAGTTGCTGAATTGCAATTAGAAAACCGCTCAGTTGCTGGTGAGGATACTGATAGTGAAGATGAAACAACAGAAGCCAATTCTGAAGAAACATCCGAAGATGAATCAGAAAATACAGCTGCTGAGGGCAGTTTCGTTATCGCTCAAGGTGAAACGTCTGTTGACATCGCAAGCAACCTAGAAGCAGCTGGTTTTGTTGAATCAGCCTCTGAATTCCAAGCTTTACTTGATGAATGGGGATTAAGTTCCATCATCCAAGCTGGTACTTATGAATTAACCGCCGACATGTCAATCCATGACATTGCCAATGAATTAACTCATGGTGCTTATTATTACTATTAACACTCTACCACTCCTTCTGGAGTGGTTTTTTCTTATGGTAAATGATTAATACTATGCAATATTATCAATCATTCACTCGTATTGCTCCCTCTTACACTTCATAAACGAATAAATCCATGGCATAAGATCGGCTAATTCTTTAGCGTTCCCTAATTTACTATTGAATACCACTTTTTCCCTTTGCTTGAATAATTTTAACAATGTACTTTTAAAGCGGCCGAGATAACAGACGAATGTCTTTTACAATATTGAGTATACACCCAAGCTTGCCCTTTCCTCTCCTATACTTTCTTTGTGAAAATCAAAAACCCTTGAAACAATTTTCACTGTCTCAAGGGTTATAAGTAAATTATTCTGAAGGTGGAACGAAGGTCTTCATGTAGTTTTCGATGATTTCACGTGTTTCTTCTTTCTGCATAAAATACGCATTCATCACTTCATGAGCAACTTTTGTACTTTCGCGTCCCCATGCTTCTTCTTCTAGATAAGGGACCACTACAGTAATCGCAATTTCCGGATTATCAAATGGTGCATAACCAGCATATGTTGCATTGGTTACAGGCTCATTAGCCGCATGTTGAATCGGTCCAGAATAAAAGGCCTCTGTTGTTCCTGTTTTTGAACCAACTTCAATTGGATAATTTTGGAAATAGTATCGAGCTGTACCATCTGAAGTATGCGACACTTGTCTCATACCTTCTTGAATTCTTTTCATTGCATTGGGATCAATATCGATTACATTCATAACTTTCGGTTTAATCGTTGTCTTAACAGCTCCTAATTCACCGTCATAATCAGTACCTCTTATCTCTTTTACGATACGCGGAGAGTAACGAGTACCACCGTTAGCAATTGTCGCTGCGTATTGAGCCATTTGTAATGGTGTATATAAGTCAAACTGTCCATAGGACAAATCTAAAGCACTCACTAATTGATCACTAGATGGCGTATAACCAGATGATTCATTCGGTAAATCTATTCCTGTTTGTGTTCCTAAACCAAATTCTGAAAAATAATCTCTTAAAATATTTATCGTATTATAATCAATATTCAAACGACCATCTTCTTGATAATCTGTTTGTCCACCAATTCTCATCGCTAATTTAATCATATAAATGTTTGATGACATTTGTAAAGCTTGGATATCATCTATTGGCATTGAACCAGTACGGTTAAATACAGATGATTTCTCTTGAGATGCTTGGAATTTTAATGGTTCATCGACAATGACATTATCATCGAGATTGATTACACCTTCCATATATCCCATAGCAACCATGGCTGGCTTAATACTAGACCCCATACCATAACTTGTATTAATCGCTCCTAAAGCATCATCAACAATGACATCATAATTATACGAATCCGTCGCTGCATCATATTCAAATCGTTTACCTGCAATTCCTAATATGTCGCCAGTTGATGGTTCTTGAGCAACGATATAAATACGGTCATTCAATCCTCGGTTAGTCATATTCTGGAGTGCATTTTCAGCAATCTCATCAAGTTTAGCTTGAAACTCAGTATCAATTGTTAAAATTAAGTTATCTCCTTTGGCCCCTTCAAATAGAAGCTCATTCTCAAGGATATCATCGGCTGAGTCTGTTACAATATTATAAATTGATTTTGACCCACGTAACGCATCTTCGTATTGTTGTTCCAAATAACTGATGCCCACTCGGTCATTCATCGCATAGCCTCGACTCAATAACAAATCGGCACTTTCACTTGGTAGCCCTCTTTGTTCAGTTGAGACATGTCCAAGAATCGACCGCAACATTTCTCCTTGCGGATAGACTCTTTGCCAGTCTGTTCCGATTTCAATTCCCGGTAAACTACCTAACTGTTCACTTACTCGAGCCACTTCTGCTTCAGTTACGTTTTTATTCTTCACTGTTACAGTAGATAATTCGAAAGCACTGTTCATTTTTTTGAATAGTGCGATAATTTTCAACTCACCTTGAGAGAAATTTAAATCTTCAGTAGTGACTGTGGCTAATTGAGCTTCATATGCCTCAGAACCACTTAATAAGCGTTGTTCGGCTGTTAAGCGACTATTCACTTCATTTAAGTTGACGACAATGAAATAATCCTTCTTATCCCGTTCTGTCAAATCTTGGACCGGAATATCTATAAGTGATGCTAGTTCGCGCGCTACATCAACAATATCAATCGGAGCTACTCGAGAAGCTCGATCACGCGTATATAAAATTGCAAGTTCTGGCTGATTTCCAACCAACACTCTTCCTTGACTATCATAAATTACACCACGTGGAACAGAGCCAGTCGATAAAGTCGATTCTGTTCGTTGAACCATGTTAGTAATTGTTTCCCCTTGATATAATTGCAAATAACCTAGACGCACAAACAAAGCCGTAAATGCTAAAAAGGTTATAAAAAATAGCAAATTCAATCGTCGTGGGATATGTGAACGATTTTTTTTGTTTTTAATTTTATATTTCGCCATATATACACTCGATTCTATAGTTTTATTACAGTTACGTTAGCTATTATATCAAATAAGTCGCCATCGACCAAACTCTTTTACAAACTTAACGAAATATTCATGATTTATTCGTTAAAAATACTTAGTGCTTTAGGATGAAGATTTAAGAATGTTTTGCTATGATATTCTATGAGTTCTAAAAATACACTTTTTTCTCAATTGATGACGATTCAAAAACCCTACATATTTAGTAATTTTACTTGAAAGTGTATATAGAAAAGGAGTTTTAAACTAATGTGGTCAAAAAGCAAACCTTATTTATTAAATTTAGCCCTATCCAGTAGTATATTTATTGCCATCGCCCTAATTATAGGCTTTATTCCTTTTGGTGAAGACACTATGTTAACGATTGATTTAGGGCAACAATATATCGATTTTTATAGTCTATTTCGTGACACAGTCTTTAATGATACAAGTCAATTGTTTTATAGTTTTGAAAAAGCAATTGGTGGTGAAATGATTGGGCTTTGGGCTTACTATTTACTCAGTCCCTTTAACATCATCTTCCTATTTTTTGCTGAGGCTGATTTGGCCCTGGCAGTCACTTTAATTACTTATCTGAAATTGATGGCGGCTAGCACAACATTTATGTTCTTAGTCCGACGCAAGTATCAACTAGAAACCATCCCAGCTATACTCTTTAGCCAAACATATGCTTTTATGAGTTATTCTATGGTTTACCTATTAAATATCATGTGGTTAGATGGTTTAGTTCTACTTCCTCTGATTGCCCTTGGTTTAGATCATATACTAAACAGAAAGAATAATAAGTTATACATCTTCAGTCTAGCTTTGTTGTTAATGGCTAATTATTATATTGGCTATATGGTTTGTTTATTTTTAGCATTCTATTCTCTTTATTCAATTATCGAAAACCAACAAAAATTTAACCTTAAAGGACTAATGATTGATTATTTTAGTTTTATCAAGCACTCCATTATTGCTGTACTAATCGCTGGTATCATTCTACTTCCGACTTTTTATTCATTAACACAAAATAAAGGCAGTTACATGAGTTTTGAGTTTAGCTGGGATACTGTGCATACACTCAAAGATGTTACTTCTAAATTTTTTATTGGTAGTTTTATTTTTGATGAAATGTCATCTGGTTCACCAAATCTTTACGCTGGCATGATTGTCTTACTACTAGTATTTCTTTATTGGTTTAATAGGAAAATTAAACTTTCAGAAAAAATAGTAAGCCTAGGGATATTCTCAATGTTTTTCGCATCCTTTCATTATGAAATCATTGATAAAATTTGGCATGGTGGCCAATTTCCAATTTGGTACCATTTTCGATTTTCATTTGTCGCTAGCTTCTTTTTAATTATGCTGGCCGTAAAAGCATTTAAAGCTCAGCCGAAATATTACCCTACTTATCACCTTGTACTGGCAACCTTAGTGATTGTTGCTTTCAGTATGTACTATTATGTTTACAATGAATATGATTTTCTGAATTCAATTAACATATTTGTTACACTTATTGTTTTCTTAGGCTTACTTATTGTCCTACAACTAGACTTTTTAGATAATAACTTCCGTTATATCTTATTATTGGCTATTGTTACTGTTGAATTAACAGCTAACGCGAGTTTAATTCTATCTGATTTAAATTATGTCGCTGAGTCAAAATTTAAAGACTATGTCGCAACATTAGATGAAGCCGTCACTGACATCCGACAGGATCAATCTGATTTTTATCGTATTAATAAAACCTATCAACGCACTAAAGACGAAGCGATGTTTACTCATTACAACGGCTTAGATCATTTCGGATCGACGATTGAAGCTCATGTACCCGAATTATTCGGTTATCTAGGTTTACCAGATGGTAATGGTTTTGTCACTTATACTAATGGAACGTTATTTACTGATGACTTCTTTAATGTCCGTTATCATTTAGAACCAACTGAACAGTCGTCTGATCATACGCTCGAACATGAGTATGTTCTTTATCCGAGAGCAACAGATTTAGATAACCAAGCTTACTCAATCATACAAGAAGCAGACCGATACCTGATTCGAGAAAACGAGGAGCGCCTGGCTTTAGCAATCGAAGTTTCAGATGAAATCGCTGATGGCTCACATTCTTTCATTCAACACCAACCAATTTATAATCAAGAACTGTTATTAGATTTAATTGATTTTCAAGGTTCTGGTGAACCTTACTTTACAGAACATGCAATGGATGAAGCGTCTTACCACAATATAGAAGTATCGAATGTCGGTGACGGTGATTACTATACATATAATAAGATAGTCACCGAATCGGATGATGAAGCCTATTTTGAAATAAATTTCGCAACAGAAAGCGAAAATCCTTACTATTTCACTCTGCCAAGTCAGTATGATGATGAAACTGTTGCTTTATCCTTGAATGGTCAACAGTATCGTTTTTATACTCCTTACCGTCGACGTCAAGTGACCAATGCCAGTTATCTGACTATTAGGCCTGACCAAATTTTTAAAGTTAAGATGCTAGAAGACAGCCTAAGCGCCAATTTAATCTCTTTATATGAGTTTGACCAAGCACGATTTGACGAGATGATAGCAACTAAGCAAGAGGGACAGTTTAAAATTTCACATTTCAAACAGAATTACATCGAAGGTCATGTCACGATTCAACAAGATCAAGGTTACTTGTTATTCACCATTCCTTTTGATACACAATGGAAAATTACTATAGATGGACAAAGTGTTGAACCTGAAGCCGTTTTAAATGAGACACTTATGGCAATTCCGATCACATCTGGTAATCACGAGATCACCTTACATTATTTACCACGTTCTATATGGTTCGGAATTTCAGCCTCTCTGCTTGGTTTAGGCTTATTGGTAATTAATGACCGTTGGGTATCTGATTTTTCGAAGAAAAGAGTTTGAAATTTTACTCAAACTTCGCTATGATGGTTAAATTAGGTATGTACTAACATACAAAGTAAAGGAAGTTGAAATTGAAATATACTCTTAAAATTCTTAAATTAGGCTTGAAAAATCCTCGTTTTTATATTGAGGCTTTTAATTTGAAGTGGCGTTATCTATTTATTATCAGTTTTATGGCTATGGTGGCTCTAGCTGCAAATATAGCCACTCAAGCTTTACCTTTTGTTAATTCTGTTTCTAACGATGTGACTGCTTCAATAGAATATATTCCTGAATTTTATTTTGCCGAAGGTAATTTACAACTGGCTGAAGGCGAAAAACCTCTTTACTATCAATCAAATACCTTCCAATTAATCGTTGATGATACGTTAAAGAGTCGAGGAATTCAGAACTTTATTCCAATTGCAAATGATAAAGTTGATTCAATCTCAACCAACACACTATTCAACTTATTGATTTTGCAAGATCAATCAATTGCAGTAATAATGGGGAATATGTATAGAATTCCTGAATCATCACAATTGTTCAGTAATCATACTGCATTAAATCGTCTATTGCTGTCGATTGACAGCCAGAAACCCATGATGTTAATCAGCATTTTCTTGACAGCTTTAGTCTTTGGCTTTTTCATCTACTGGTTACAAATGCTATTGATTGCTTCGGTAGCTGGCTGGTTTAATACTCGCTTAACGCAAGTGATTCCATATAAACTGCGACTCAAACTTAGTATAATGGCATCTTTCATTCCATTAGTCTTATTACAAATAATGGATGCCTTTCTGCCTTTCTTTAGAGCAAATTATATTCTGTTACTGTTCATTACGCTCTATATTATTTATTTAGCATTTAAGAACCATACTGAATTTGTTCAAGAGCTAATGAAAAAAATTAATAAAAATGAATTAGATAAAAGAGAAGAAGAATCCCAACGTTAAACGTTAGGATTCTTCTTTTTGTTGATTTCAATTATTATTATTTTCGTTTGTTACTGCTTCTTTCAGTTCGTCTTTGTTGACGGCCTGTTTTTTTAGCTTCATTGCGTCGATGCTGTTTGATTTCATTGTCTAATTTACGTTTATAACCTGGTTTAACTTTACGTTTTTTGTTTCGCATAATCATCCCCTTAACAACTGGATCATCTGAGTCTCGTTTTGAATCTTCACGTTCACGACGTGCATGACGGGATTTAACTTCTTTCAGTTCACCTTTAACAATTTCTACTGGTGTAAATTCAATGCCTTTTTTTTCTAATTCAGCAATTGAACGATCATCATCAGGTGTAACAAAAGTATAAGCAGTCCCTGCTAATTGGTTACGTCCTGTACGACCTACACGATGCACGAAAAATTCCAATTCTTTAGGTACCTCAGTGTTAATTACCATTGAAATTCCAGGTATATCAATACCACGAGCTGCTAAATCAGATGCAACCACGTATTGATACTCTAAGTCTCTAATCTGGCGCATCAAACGTTTTCTTTCTCTAGGCTGAACACCACCATGAATCGTTGCAACTTTCATCCCTTGATCTTTTAAGTATTCACTTACTTGATCAGCATATTGACGAGTGTTACAGAAAATTAAAGCTAAGTAAGGATGTCCCATTGTTAGAAGCTGGTGAACTAATTCTTCACGTTTACGTCCATGCGTATTAATTAAATAGTTATCAATTTTTTCTGCTAAGACTGTTTTAGGTTCAATTGTAATCACTTTTGGTGCGACCATATATTTATTTAAGAATACTTCTAATTGTTGTGGAATAGTCGCTGAGAAGACCATCATTTGTAAGTTTTCTGGCATACGTGATGCGATTTCATCAACTGTTTGTAAAAAACCTAAGTCCATTGTCATATCAGCTTCATCAACAATAAATGTTTGAGCTGTTTGTACCCATAAAGCATTTTCTGACATTAAATCAAAAATACGCCCTGGTGTACCAATAACGATTTGTGGTTGTCCAACATTTTTAATACGATCCAATTGTTTCGTCTTATCAGTACCACCGATGTAATTTACAATTGAAATTTCTTCTTCTGAAAAATCTGCAATTTGTTTAGCAAAATCAAATAATTGAGTAGCTAACTCACGACTTGGTGCGGTAATAACAACTTGAACTTCCTTTTTACTTATGTCTAGTTTGTTAAGTAGTGGGATTAAGAAACTATGCGTTTTCCCAGAACCAGTTTGCGATTGAACAATTAAATTGTCGCCTGCTAGAGCTGGCGGAATCACTTCGTTTTGAACGGGTGTTAATGTCTCGAAACCTATCTCTGCAATGGCCTTTTGAATAAAAGGCTTTAATGTTAATTCTTTATATAATGTCATGTTTTTCTCCTAAATTTCGGCATATAGTAACGTTAGCTATTCACGTAATTCAATGAGTGAATAGGCACTGTTTATCCGTCACTCATGCAAAAGTTTCATTTACTTCAGCAATCTTTTCTCATAACTACGAAGAGCTGCAAGATAAATTATCGGCTGTGTTGAGGTAATTCTCGGGTAATATAAACGATCCTGGAAGGCCAATTCTTGGTCCGTTAAATCGTTAGCAATGGCAAGTGCCATCGTATCAGCCATTGAGAGAATATCTTGTTCCGAACGGATTTGTGCTCCTAGTATTCTACCTGTTTCGCGCTCAGTAATCAATTTTAATTTTACTGGTTCATGAATTGTAATAGAATAAGGCGCTTCAACATAGGTAGTTTCTATCTCATGTCTCTTGCTTGCTTCCACTTCTGTTTGTCCTACACTTGTTATGTATTGACTAAACACGCGAGAGCCTATCAAACGATAAGACTGTTGGTGCTTGATTCTTTGTTCAAATAAGTTAAATGCGGCGATTTGTCCCGAACGCACCGCATTATTAACTAAAGCAATAAAAGTAGCACCCTGATTGAAAGATGGCGTTTGAACTAAGTCGCCAATGGCAAAAATATTTTCATCTGTTGTTTCTAAATAGTCATTGACAAGAATCGTCCCATCTTCATTTATTGCGAGTTTGTCTGCGACCATTTGACTTTGAGGGCTTAAATTTACCCCTAAGATTACCGCATCAGGGTGAATCGTTTGCATGTCAGTTTGTATCTCTATTGGATTGCCACTTATATCAATCACTTTTTCTGAAAGATGAATATCGACACCAACCATTTCAATCGCTTCTTGAATCGAATCAACGAAATCTTGGTCAAAATATCTTGACAATAAAGAAGTTCCAGCTTCAATCAAGGTCACTTGTTTGTTAGCATTCACTAAAGCTTCAGTTACTTCAATTCCTATTTGGCCACCACCAACCACAGCAATGTGTTGTGCTTTATCCAATAAAGCAAAGCCGTTAGCAGCATTTTGAAGTTCCTTTGTCGTGACTATTTGTGGATGTGTCCAATCTTTTAAGATATTTGATTGTTGACGAGACCCCATGGCTAAAACTAATTTATCGTATTGAATGATATTTTCTTCTTGACGCACTTCATCATAATAGGTGATTTCTTGCTCTTTCGGATGAACAGCAGTCACTTCTGAATCAAGATGTAATTTTATGTTCGCTCGACGCACATCTTTTTCCGTCGCAAAATATGCTTGTGTGATATCTTCAATTTCCTCATTTAATGTTAAATTTAAACCACTCGGGATAAAACCAATTGTGGATTGTTTTTCAAAAATATAAATATTCGCCTTTGGATGTAGTCTGCGAGTCTGCATCGCACAACTAATTCCTGCAAATGATCCTCCAATAATAACAATATTCATTTTTTTACTCCTCTGCCCTGTTTTAATAAAGCTTTTCATCTATCAGTATACAAGTTTTTTTCAAAGACAACAATTTGTTTCGTCTTTTCACAGTGATAAAACAATAGTTTATTGTCGTGTTCAGGGGATATGGATATAATTTTATTTGATAATTTTTTTCTCATTTAAATTTAATCAATTGTTATCTGATTTCAAATCGTATATAATAAACGTTGTGAAAACGGAGGGATCCTATGAATAGAAATAGTTTAATTATTACATTGTTTGGGGCATCAGGAGACTTAGCAGCAAGAAAATTATATCCTGCTTTTTATCGTCTTTATAAGAACCAACAACTTTCAACGCACTTTGCTTTAATAGGTACAGCACGGCGTGAATGGTCAGATGACTATTTTCGAGAAAAAGTTTTGGAGAGTATTCAATCCGAAATTGAAGATCCAAAACATGCTGAAGAATTTGTCTCACATTTTTATTATCAAGCACATGATGTCAATGATGCAGAACATTATGTAAAATTAAAACGTTTAGCTGATACTTTAGATAAAGAATACGACGCATGTGGTAATCGTATTTTCTATATTTCACTATCACCATCGCTCTTCCCTATCATTACGGGCCATTTAAAAAGCGAAAATTTACTCACAGACAACGGATATAACCGTCTAATCATTGAAAAACCATTTGGAAATGACTTTGACTCTGCTCAAGAATTACAAGCACAATTAGAGAAAGCTTTTGATGAAGAGCAAATTTATCGTATTGACCACTATTTAGGTAAAGGTATTGTGCATTCGATTTACAACCTACGCTTCGATAACATGTTAATGAAATACGTTTGGAATAAAGATGCAATCGACAACATTCAAATTTCTTTATCAGAAGAAGTTGGAGTGGAAGATCGTGGCGAATATTACGAGAGTTTTGGTGTTGCTAAAGATATGATTCAAAATCATGCTTTACAATTACTAGCCTTAGTCGCTATGGAAAAACCTTCAAGTAATAATCCAGAAGCAATTCGTCAAGAGAAAATAAAAGTACTTCAAAATCTACGTCATTTCACATCTGTTGAGGACGTGAGAGAAAATGTCGTCCGTGGGCAGTACGCAAGTAGTGAAGACAACCACTTAGTGGCATACCGCGATGAAAGTAGCGTAGCTAATGATTCAATAACAGCGACTTTTTTTGCTGCTAAAGTTGAAGTGAACCTTCCACAATGGGAAGGCGTGCCCTTCTATATTCGCTCAGGTAAAAGGATGGCAGAAAAGCACACTGAAATCAACATTCTTTTTAAAGCAACTAGTCCAGACTTACCACCCAATCGCTTTAAAATTGAAATCGGACCAAATCCAGCTTATAGAATTTATATCAATCAAAAGCAAGTGGGTTATAATTTGGAGTCTGAGTTAGTGCCATTAAGTTATTATTATAATAAAGAACAGCTCAACGAAATGCCGGCAGATTATGAGCGTCTTATTTTTGAATGTATTCAAGGCAACGTCAGCAACTTCACTCACTGGTTAGAAGTAGCGAATGCTTGGAAATATGTCGACAATATTATCGACTTGTGGGAACAATTCCCAGCACCTGATTTCCCGAATTATTTAGCTAATTCAATGGGACCTAAGGCATCTGATGAATTATTAAAACGAAACAACACTCACTGGGTATAGTTTAAAGTCATTCAGCACACTTCTAGTTAACAGGAAGTGTGCTTTTGTGTATAGCTCTAGACAAATATAAAAAGCCCCCATACTAGAAGCAATGATATGCTTCTTCTATGGAAGGCAATTTTTTCAGTTATACTATTCGTTTTCATTACGATAGGACAAACTTACGACCTTTAATTCTTCAATAATTTCTTCAACTTCAGCAAGACTGTAAGCTTTTGCCCCACTGGCTTTGGGATGTCCACCACCGTAATGATTGGCAGCAATTTCGTTAATTGCTGGTCCTTTTGATCTAATCCGGCAACGATAGGTGTCGTTATTTCCTTCTTGTTCCACAAAAATAATCCAGGTTAGCACACCCTCTATTTGTCCAGGGAGTCCCACAGCACTATTAGTATCTTCCTCGGTAATCCCGAATGTGCTAAGATCTTCGCGACTGATCATAATATCCGCTACGCCTTCTTGGCTTATTCTTAATTTTTCTAACAAATAGCCCTGAAATTTCGCAACTTTGCTCGTCATGATCTGGAAACGATCGCTTATTTCGTATGCGTTAAAGTCAAAAGTCAATAATCGTGCAGCAGCATTGAACGTAATAGGTGTAGTTGAATTAAATAGAAAACGACCTGTGTCACCAACAATTCCAGCGTATAAAACCCGTGCTGCTCGATCATTCATGGGTAATCGTTCACCTAAGTAATGGCTTAATTCAACAATCATTTCGCTACAAGAACTTGCCTCTGTGTGAACAATTTGTAAGTCGCCAAAAAAGTCAACGGCTGGATGATGATCAATTTTTACTAACTTAGCCCCAAGATGGTATAATTTCCCATCAATTCTTGGAACATTTGCTGTATCAACGACAATAACTAAAGCATCTTCATAATCCTTTTCAGAAACTATTTCTGTTTCGGCTAGCCAACTTAATCCTTGTGATACTGTCCCGGCTGCTTTTACTGTTTTATCAGGAAATGATGCTTCTATTAAGTACTTTAAACCATACTGAGAGCCTAAGGCATCAGGATCAGGACGAACATGACGGTGAATAATAATAGAATTACTTTCTTTAATTAGTTCATAAAGTGTTTCAATTTGTTCTGGATGTAAATACATACTTGCCTACTTTCTATTTTGTATAATTGCGACCAATAATTTGACTTGTCACCATGGCTCTTGCCACAATTGAATTCTCATGAAAGATATCAACTTGGCTCAAAGCCGAGCGACGATTTTGATGAACTATCTCGACATTGAACTGGATTTCATTCCCCATTTGAACCAAATTAAAATAATTTAAATTGAGTGATTCAATAATATTATTCAAGCCTGTCGTTTCCAATATACGTCGATAAGCTACTTGAGTAATTAATTCACATAGCACACCATAGGATATGGTCCCTAAGTTATTAATCATTTGTGGCTGAACATTTAATGCATATTGATAGCGAGTATCGTCCACTTCCGATTGATATTCTTCCAGATGAACAACAACGTCATCCTCATATGTATTGACAATTTGAGGTTGTTGTTGCACGGTCTGAATAGCTTTCATAATATCTTGACGCGTCACAACGCCTAGCAACTGTAGATTATCAGCAACAACAGGAATCATTTCAATATCTTCCCACACCATTCGATGTGAAACGTTAGCGATACTCATATGGGTTTTAACTGTTACCGTATCCTTTGTCATGACTCGCTCGATTGGTACCGATTCACTTTTTCCAATTAAATCTTTCGCAGTCACGACACCTGTTAATCGATTATTATAAACAACGGGAAAACGGGATAACCCTGTTTCATTTGATAAATCATGGAACACCTTAATCGTATCCTGTGGACTGATTGATTTAGTTTGTTCGATTGGGGTATAAATATCTTTAATTGTCATAATTTCTTTTTTTATCAATTGTTCTGTCATTGACCGGTTAATAATTGTCGCTACTGTGAATGTATCATGAGTTGTTGAAATAATCGGCAATTCTTTCTCATTTGCTAGTTTGATAACTTCAGGACTTATTTTAAATCCACCTGTGACTAATACAGCAATACCATTATTTAATGCTAATTTTTGAACATCTTCTCGGTTTCCGACAATGATTAACGTATTCTTGGCAAAATAGCGCTCCATGGCATCTACCGTCATAGCTCCGATAATAAATTTAGATAATGGATGATCCAAACCATTGTCCCCACCTAGAATTTCTCCATCGGTTACACGAGCAACTTCGCGAAACGTTAGCATATCAGGGATATATTCCATTTTCTTTTCTATACGAATTGTGCCAACACGTTCAATCGTTGAGACTAAACCATTCACTTCAGCGTCTTTAATTGCACGATAGGCTGTACCTTCACTCATATTTAATTGTTTAGCGATGCCTCGAACAGATATTTTCTCTCCAACTGGTAATGTTTCAATATATTGAATAATTTGTTCGTGTTTCGTTGCCACTTTTTTCACCTCTTATATACTTTTTCAAAATATATACAAAAAAACTAAAACTGTTACACTAAATAGTATAACAGTTTTAGTTAGCTTATACTATGCAACGTTAAGCTATTTCTGCTCATTTTTATGCAAGATAAAAATGATGTTTTAACTAATATTTCACGACAGGTTTTCTTGCCGCTAGCGTTTCATCAAGCCGTTTAACAGGTGTTTGATGTGGCGCGTTATTCAACAATTTCGGATTATTTTCTGCAGTTTTTGCAATTTCAATCATTGCATCTGCGAATTCATCCAACGTTTCTTTAGCTTCTGTTTCAGTCGGTTCAATCATCAAAGCTTCTGCCACAATTAATGGGAAGTAAACAGTTGGTGCATAGAAGCCATAATCCAATAATCGTTTTGCTATGTCTTTTGTATTAGCTCCCTGCTTCTTCTGACGATTACCACTTAACACAAATTCATGTTTACAGACTTGTGGATATGGCGTGTCGTAATAAGGCTCTAAGCGCGCTTTAAGGTAGTTAGCATTTAAAATCGCATCCTCAGACACTTGACGTAAACCATCTGGTCCCATTGCTCGAATATAAGCATAGGCACGTACATTAACGCCAAAGTTTCCGAAGTAACCTTTTACTCTTCCGATTGAATCCGGGTAGTCAGAATTCAAGATATAGTGATCACCCATCTTTTCTACTTGTGGGACCGGCAAATAAGGTTTCAAGAAATCTTTAACGGCAACTGGTCCTGATCCAGGGCCACCACCACCGTGTGGTGTACTGAATGTTTTATGTAAATTAAAATGAACCGCATCGAAGCCCATTTCACTTGGTTGTGTTAAGCCTAAGATAGCATTTGAATTTGCACCATCACAATACATTAATCCCCCAGCATCGTGGATAATATCTGAAATTTCTTTGATGTTGTTCTCAAATAAGCCTAATGTATTTGGGTTCGTCATCATCATTCCAGCAGTATCTGGACCAACCACTTCTTTTAGTGCATCCACACTAACCGTCCCATCTTCATTTGATTTAATTTCAATAATATCAAAGCCACATATTGCAGCCGTTGCTGGATTCGTGCCATGAGCAGAGTCTGGGATTAATATTTTCCTTCTTGTTTGCCCGTCACCATTTTTTTCATGGTATTTTTTAAATATGAGTAAGGCAGTCCATTCCCCTTGTGCCCCTGCTGCAGGTTGTAATGAAACTTCATCCATACCTGAGATAGCTTTTAAATAATTTTGTAATTCATACATTAATTCTAGAGCACCTTGAGTGGTAGTTGGCTCTTGATATGGATGGATCGCTGCAAAACCTGGATAACGCGCAATATCCTCATTCACTTTTGGATTATACTTCATCGTACAAGAGCCTAATGGATAAAAGCCAGTTTCTAAACCAAAGTTTTTATTCGATAAAGCAGTATAATGTCTCATGAGTTGTAATTCAGAAACCTCTGGCAATTCAGCAGTTTTTTTGCGAACTAAATGTGCTGGGATAACTTCTTTTACATCAACATAATCGACATCATTAGACGGTAAATCAAACGCTCGTCTGCCTGAGCGAGATTTTTCAAATATTAATTGATTTTGTTGTATCATCATTATTGAGCCACCTCCGTTAATACCGTCACTAATTTATCCATTTCTGACTTGCTACGCTTTTCAGTCACACACAACAGCATGGCATTAGAAACCCCTAATCGCTTGGATACATCTAAACCACCAATAATATCATTTGTTAACAATCTCTCATTAACCTCACTGATTGGTTCCTTTAATTGAATAACAAATTCATTAAAGAAGTCTGGTTGACTTAACACATTAATACCAGCCTCGGCCAAAGCTGTGGATAAATAGTGAGCTTTTGAAATGTTCTGTTGTGCCATTTCACGGATGCCCTCTTTGCCCATAGCGCTCATAAACACTGCTGAAGCCAAGGCAAACAACGCTTGGTTAGAACTCATATTACTTGTCGCTTTTTCACGACGAATATGTTGTTCACGCGTTTGTAATGTCATCACAAAGCCACGTTTGCCGTCGGCATCTACTGTCTGACCGACAATACGACTTGGTAACTTTCGCATATATGCTTTTTTCGCAGCAAAGTAACCACAATGAGGTCCACCGTAAGACATGGAAATCCCTAGTGGTTGCATATCCCCGACGACAATATCGGCTCCTAATTCTCCTGGTGCTTCTAAAAGAGCTAAAGCTAACGGATTTGCCACTACAATCAGTAAGGTTTTCCGTCCTTCTAACAAGTTTTTTATGGCTTGTAAATCTTCCACAGTTCCAAAAAAGTTAGGATATTGAACAACAACAGCAGCCGTTTCATCATCAATCGCTTGCTCTAATAAAGTTATATCGGTCGCGTGATTGCTTAGAGCGATGGCTTCCACACCATATTCCATGCCGTAAGCATAGGTAGACAACACTTCTCGTGCTTGAGGATGTACCGCTTCAGATACGAGCACACGTTTTTTCTTGGTTGTCCCAACTGCTAAGTTACACGCTTCTCCTAAAGACGTAAAAGCATCATATAGACTCGAGTTGGCAACAGCCATCCCTGTTAATTCACACACCATTGATTGAAATTCGAATAACGCTTGTAATTCACCTTGACTAGCCTCAGGTTGATAAGGAACATAAGCAGTCATAAATTCCGAACGTAATAGCACATGGTTAACTACACTAGGGATAAAGTGATCATAAGTTCCAGCACCTAAAAATAAAGCCGCTTCATTGGCTGATTTATTCTTCATTGCTAATTGAGTCATATGTCTCGTTAATTCTAATTCACTTAATGCTTCTGGGATTCTTAAGGCTTCCTTAAGTCGCAGTTGACTTGGAATATCTTTTAATAAATCCTCCATCTCGTTGACGCCAATTTGAGCTAACATTTCGTGTCGATCTGCTAGTGTTAATGGTAAATAACGATGCTGTTTAGTCAAAAACTTCACTCCTCATGATTTAAATTACTCAAATAGTTTTGTTTTAATATGAATTATTCTTCAATGAATTTTTCGTAATCCGCTAAAGAGAGTAAGCCAGATGTATCGACAACGTCTTTTGTTTTCATTTCGACTAGCCAACCTGTTTCAAGTGGTGATTCATTCAATACCTCTGGCTCGTCTTCTAATAGTGCATTTGTATTTGAAATAACACCTGCAATTGGCGCATAAATTCCTGACGTTGATTTTACTGATTCAACTGTCGCAAATTCTTCTTCCAAAGCTAACTCATCTTCAACGTCGGGTAATTCAACGTAAACGATGTCTCCCAATTGATCTACCGCAAATTCCGTAATACCGATACGAATTGTATGTTCATCTAAAACTGCTACCCATTCATGCTCTTGTGTATAAAACAATTCGTTTTTGTTTACCATTTAAATCACTCCTGTTTATTTTCTTTTTAACCAATCTTTTTTGGTAATGATTGCTGGTATTCTTTTCTTACGTACTTGAACGTATACCTCTTGACCTAAAGCAGCCTCATGTTTATTCAACAACATAAAACCGATGGCTTTTTTTAAGCTTGGTGATTGGGTTCCTGATGTAACAATGCCAATTTCTTCATCTTTGTCGTTGTAAACAGGATAGCCCTGCCGCGCAATCCCTTTACCAAGCATTTCAAAACCTCTTGAGATTCGTTGCGTGCTAGTTTCTTTGAGCGCTTGTAAACTATCCTGACCAATGAAGTGCGGGTCTTTATTTAATTTAACCGCAAAAGAAATGCCTGCTTCTAAAGGATTAATATTTTCATCTAATTCTTGACCATATAAAGACATACCCGCTTCTAAGCGCAAGGTATCTCGCGATCCTAAACCACATTCAGTGATTGCAAAATCTTCTCCCGCTTTTAATAATTCAAGCCATAAAGCCTCTGTTTGGTCCCATTGACAATATAATTCAAAGCCATCTTCGCCTGTATAACCTGTTCTTGATAAGAACACATCAGGAATTGATGAAACGATGACTTTTTCAATAAAATGAAATGGTTTTAAAACAGATAAGTCTTCTTTGACTAATTTTTGCATGACATCCACTGCACGAGGACCTTGAACAGCGACTAAGCCCATCTTGTGCGAAACATCTTCGATCGTCACTTGATAGTCTAATTGGTGTTTTTCTAACCATTCTACTATCTTTTCTGTATTTGAAGCGTTGGGAGTAAATAAAAATCGTTCGCTATTTAATTTATAGATAATCAAATCATCTAAAGTTCCACCTGATTCATCAACAATTGCAGTATATTGAGCCTGGTTATTATCAACCTTACGAATATCATTTGTAATAATGTGGTTAATAAACAACTCTGCGTCCGGACCAGACACGAAAACTTCACCCATATGTGATGTTTCAAAAAGACCTACATTTTGACGGACTGCCTCATGTTCAGTCTGAATTTTGCTAAATTGAATCGGTAACGCCCATCCATGAAAATCTGCTAATTTAAGCCCTTGTGTTTGATAGTAATCATACAACGGTGTTCGTTTCAATACAGAGCCATCTTGTGACATTGAATCCCCCCTCATTTAAGAACTTAAGATAAGTTTAACATGAAAGGTTAAAATTTAATAGCTGTTTGAAAGGGTTTACAACCTAAATAACACGAACATATTCAAGGTGTTACATTATAATGAACACATCTTTAACACGCCAGAAGTTCACGCTTTCAAACGCATTAGATAGCCATTTGCTCTGTTTGTATCCCCTTAATTAAAAACATTCACAATAGAGAGATATTCTAACTGAACATTCGTTTTTAATCTCAGAAAGCCTTATGCGACCCAGTTGAATTCAACTATAATCTTTTAAAAATGAGAAAACACGAACATTAACTTTTAAAAGGGGTTTTTTTATGGTTATTTAGCTTTTATTTATCAAACATTTCTAAATAACCCACAATTAAAAGGGTAAATCACGAATGATTCACCCTTTTTGAAGAATATCAGTCTTTAATAATCTTCATTATCTTTAAACTTCCAATGCTACCAATTCAATTTAGCTAAATTATGAATGACCTGCAATTCATCATAACGATGTCTCAATCGCAGGGCTAGAAAATCCATTTTAATGTCATTAAAGCGCTTATACAAGCGTAGAACACGTGTGTAATCGTCTTCTTCCCCCCCAAAAACGACAGCATGTAACGCTCGATTAATCGCATAAAAAGCTTGGAGTGTTTCATAACTTTCAATTAAAAGCAAAGCTGCCAATTTGTCAGAAATATCTTTTGCGTAATGCTTTTGCGAACGTTTGATAAATTCATAATAAGCCACATCCAACAGGTAAATTAATACCATATTTTGTTCTAAATAGATCGGATTAGCTGCTTCTTGGTAAATACGATTAACAAAGGACATAATGACGGAACTACGATGCTGATAGAGAATTAATGTGTACAGCTGAATCTCTTTTGAACTCCATTCTTGGATTTGAAAGATATAATTTTTAATGTTTTGAAGTTGCTGAGCTTCGTCCGTCCCACCCATCTTCAGACGAATCTGAATAGCCATCATTCCATAATGATCGTAGCGCAACGTCGATTGTCGATCGAAAGAGGCAGCTTGCTGCTTCATTTCTTCAAGATCTTGGCGTTGAATGACTTTTGCCATTCTCAAAACATCTTCAGATTCTGTCGATTTGACATAATCAAACATACTTAATTCATGCTCATTTATATCCAAACGACTTAGAAGATACAAGAACTTGTCCACAGATAAGGCTTGGCCTTTATTAATAAAACGAGAGTAAGTCGAATGGGAAATATAATCACCACAAAGTTGCTTGACCGACAAGCCACGTTTCAAACGCAAAGACTCCACTAGATACTTATAATCAATCGGCACCTTTTCCCCCCCCTTTCATGGTTGACACACCTAAATTTTCCATCAAGTCTTTAAGCTTTTTGCTTCGTTGATTTAAATTTAAATCTTCATAAAATATCAACAAGTCCTCGATCATTTGAAAAGCTACTTCGTCCTCTCCTTTGATAAATAATCGCAATGCATCCAATTGTCGAACTGTTAATTTACCACTTAAATCGGTAGGTAAAGCAAACAACTCTTTGTACGAAGTAAAATACTCCTGCGCATGTTTAAATTCTCCTTTTCGAATTCTTTCGATTATCATTTGTGCACACAGTTCCAAGAGCTGTTTAGATACGACTGGATCTTGCTTATAATCGCTAAGAGCCAGAGCCGTTTGAAATAAGCTCTCAGCATCATCCAGACTGATATACTTAAATATTAACTGAAGTGCTCGCAAATCATTACTGGAGTAGTATTTTATCTGACGAAGTTGACGCAGCACCTCAGCAAATTTCGGCTCAACACCACTTATTGGATGCGCAATGGCTTCGAAAGTAACTAATAGTGTCAAAAATAATTGATCACTTGAATACCAATATTTTCCTAACTTCTTTTGCTCATAATTCTCGATTAAAGATACTAAAATTGAGAAATCAGCCGTCTCCTGAGCATGATGTAACACGACATAATCATACGACAGCTGAAAAAACACCAAATATTCTTGAAGGAACACCCCAAATGATATATCTAATTTAGAAATAAGCGCTAGAAATGAGTCTGCTGATAAAAGAGTCTTCCCTCTAATGAAACGTGAATACGTCGAAGGAGCCACAATTCCATCGCACACCTCAGCAATCGACCGACTTTGATTTTGACGAATCGCCTCAATTACCCGGCCTATATTATCCATAACTTGTCCTCCTAAAACATTTCATCATTAAACACATTATAAAATGCTTTTATTACTATGTTAGAAGACAGTGCACAAACGCACAAAACAAGACTGACTGAAGGCAACAGGCATTAATATTAATCATTCATTCCTCTTCGAAAACCTATTCATCTGCGTGGAAAGGTGCTATTATTCTGAACAAGAGTAAAAAAAAAGAGCCATAAAGGCTCAAAAAAAACTTATCCTAAAGCAACATCTAAAATCATCATGACACAAAAACCAACCATTAAAGCCATCGTGGCTTCATCTGTATGATTAGAAGTTTGCGACTGTGGAATTAAATCTTCAACCACCACAAATATCATCGCTCCAGCTGCAAAAGCCAGCGCATAAGGCAATATAGCTGTAATCGATAAGACGGCAACTGCTCCAACAACCGCTGCAATTGGTTCAACTAATGCAGAAGACTGGCCTAACATAAAGGCATATTTATGGCTTTTTCCTTCTGCTCGGATTGGCATTGATAAGGCTGACCCTTCTGGAATGTTCTGAATACCAATGCCAATCGTTAAAGCCAACGCACTGGCTATTGTCGCTCCATTTAAATCTAAAAATGCCGCTGCATAAGCAACTCCTATCGACAGACCTTCTGGAATATTATGAATCGTTACGGCTAAATATAGCATGGTCGAACGCGATAAACTGTTTTCTTTTGGATCTGTATCGCCGTGATCACTTGCTGTGTGAATATGCGGTACGACAAGGTCTAGTAAGCGTAGGAAAACCCCACCTGCTAAAAAACCAATCGTGACAGCTAACCAAGCCGGTATTCTTGAATCGCTCAACTCTGCAAAATCCAACGCTGGAGCTAAAAGGGACCAAAAGGAGGCGGCAATCATTACGCCTGCTGCAAAACCTTGCATAACGGCAAGTAAACGCTCATTAACTTCTTTCGTTAAGAAGACAGCAGCTGAACCAAATACCGTACATAACCAAGTAAATATGCCTCCTAATAATGCTTGAAAAACAGGATGAAGAGTTTCGAAATATTCCATTTAATCACTCCAATTCTAATTGTATTGATGAAAATTCTAAATCTTCAAATTTAGAAACAGAGACACCAAGCAAACGAACTGTGCGGTCCAAATTACCATGAGTTTGCCATAAGTGCTTGACCACACGGATACACTCTTCAAATTGATCAGATGGTGTCGATAATTGCATTTGTCTCGTGAACGTTTCAAAATCATCATACCTAATTTTAATTGTTATTGTTTGAGCTTTCAAGCCTTTTTCCTGTAGTTTATTCGCAACCTTTTGGGTTAAACGGTCAAATATCGTCAATACATCTGCATCCGTCTCTAGAAACTTACTAAAGGTTGTCTCTGTTCCGATCGACTTACGTTCGCGATGACTTTTAACTGGGGCATTATGAATTCCCCTGACTTTAAAAAATAAAGAATAACCCATTTTTCCAAATTGCTTAATCAAGTCATCAAGTTTCCATTTAAATAGATCTTCACCTTTAAAAATTTCATGATGATGAAAAGTTGGCACTGATTTTCGGCCTACACCGTAAAAATCCTCAATCGGTAATTGCTTTAAAAACTCTACTGCCTCATCTGGTTTAACCAAAGTCATGCCAAAGGGTTTATGATAATCAGAAGCCACTTTTGCGATAAATTTATTATAAGATACTCCAATTGAGCATGTTAAACCTATATCTTCTAATATTTGTTGTTGAATCATCCGGGCAATTTTTATGGCACTTTTCAATCCTTTTTTATTTTCTGTTACATCTAAATAAGCTTCATCCAGAGATAAGGGTTCGACTTGGTCAGTATATTGATAGAAGATTTGTCGAATCTGTGCAGATACTTCGACATAATGTTGCATATTACCATGAATAAACACTGCATGCGGACAACGTTTATAAGCTTCTAAAGAAGACATTGCCGAATGGACGCCATATTGTCTCGCCATGTAGTTACAAGTTGAGACAATTCCACGCCCTTCTGTTAAATTAGGATGCTTTGCAATCACGACTGGTTTATTCGCCAATTTCGGATTATCGCGCATCTCAATACTAGCATAAAAAGCATCCATATCAACATGTAAAATCTTCCTCGACGTATCAGGCTTTGGCTCTTCAAACCTTAATATACCGTATTGCATTGTCTCACCCCCTACTTAATTATACAAACGTTCGTTCGCTTTATCAAGCGGTTGTTGCCGTAATGTTCTTTAATAGACTGAGATTATTCTTTGTCTAGTAATTTTGAATAAGTCTGGTCAATTCCAATCGCACCAAGTGGTGCTGTCACAAGAATTGCAAGGACAGCGACTGTTAGTATTAATTTTCCAGCACCTACATTAGCTGCTAAAGGTAACCCTCCGATTGCTGCTTGTACCGTTGCCTTAGGTAAATAAGCAATCGCACAAAAGATTCTTTCTTTAATCGTTAACTGTGTTTTCATTAATGACATAAACACGCCAACACTTCGAAAAATCAAAGCCAAGAGGATTAAAAGGATCGCTAATAAGCCTGCATTTGCCACATAAACCAAATCAACAGACGCCCCTACTAAAATAAACAGCATTAATTCAGCTGCAATCCAGATTTTCGAAAATCGTTCTGAAAGTCTTTTAGCTAAAGTGCCATATTGTTGTAAGAGAGTGATACCCAAAACCATAACTGCTAACAAGCCCGACATCGGCAACCAAGCTTGGACTGATCTTTCTAAAGCTACTAAAGCAAGTGCCAGCGCGAGAATAATTAATATTTTGATAGTGTCTCGTATGTCTACTCTTTTAAACAGTTTGACAAGTATACTGCCTACTAAGAAGCCAAATAGACTACCGACCACGATCGCAATCGGAACCGTTAACAATAAACACACAGAAAAATGGCCACTTTGATAAATTTCCATAAAAGTTGAAAACCAGACAATTACGTAAATATCATCAACCGAAGCGCCTGCCAAAATTAATTGTGGTACTCCTGCTTTTCTACCGTAACCTTTTTCAAGCAACTTCAGCATTTGTGGCACAACCACTGCTGGAGAAACCGCTCCTAACACTGTTCCAAGAATCGCTGCTTCAGTATATGATATATCAAACACTAAAGGTGCAACCACTATCGTCAAGATTATTTCAAAAGTCGCCGGAAGAAAACTCATGAAAAAGGCGGGACGCCCTACTTTCTTTAGGTCACCAACATCCAATGCTAAGCCTGCTCGCATCAGAATAATGATTAAGGCAATTTGTCTTAAATCAGATGATATCGATAAAATTGTTGGACTGATTAAATTTAAAACGGAAGGTCCTAATAACCCCCCTGTAAACAACATACCTATCAGAGGCGGCATATTTACTCGTTCCATCAGACGACTCAGACACAAACCAACTAAAATCATTAAAGCCAAACTATATAACATAACGATTCTCCTTTGTCGCGAGAATGAAAAAAAAGCCGACACTCCCGCAATTAAAATTAATTGCAGAAGTCATCAGCTTAACAAGCGGTTCGGCTAAACTTAGCCAGGGAGAACTTCATTCCCTTTTATTAATCATAGTTTAGCATATTGTTCAGTCGTTAGCAATCTTCTTTTAGTCCTTTGTCAATGGATGTTTCTTATCTGATTCTTTGTTCCATTTTAACATCAATTGTTTTGAAAAATGTACGACTACCGTTGCAGCTATCGCAACTGAAAGAATAATCCCCCATGCAGTCAGACTCAAGGCTTCTGTACCAAATACTTGTTGCAACCAAGGAAGATATACGACCATCACTTGAAGGACAGCTGAAAAGATGATTGCTCCAATTAAATACTTATTTTCCAATAAGCTTTTATCTAAGCCAAACGATTGCTCGTGTCGCACATTTAAAATGTGCAGTAACTGGGCAAACGCCATAAAGGTAAATGTAGCTGTTTGAGCGTAAGCAAGTGATTCTTCTGAAAAATGATGGAACACATTGAAAACTCCAAAGGCAGTCAACCCTAGAATAACGCCATTAATTGTGATTCTGCTGAGGAAAGCCTTATTTACTAGCCCACTCTTATTATCACGAGGCGGGTGCTTCATGACGTCATCTTCAGCAGGTTCAAAGGCTAAGGTAATTGCTGGACCAATATCGATCAATAGGTTTAGGAATAAAACGTGGAGTGGACGAATTGGCACGGGGAGTAAAAATAGAATCGTCATTAAAATGGTGATGATTTCAACCATATTGCAGGCAAACAAGAAAGATACATACTTCTTGATATTTGCAAAAATGATTCGCCCTTCTCGAACTGCATCTACTATCGAAGAAAATCGATCATCGGTTAGAATCATATCAGAAGCATCTTTGGCAACTTCTGTTCCTCTAATGCCCATGGCAATTCCAATATCTGCTCCATTTAAAGCAGGCGCATCATTCACTCCGTCACCAGTCATCGCAACGACGTCACCGTCTCCTCTGAGTGCATCAATGATTTGAAGTTTATTCTCCGGTGAGACACGGGCAAAGACAGCTACTCTTCTAATGCGATCTAAGAAGTCGTCTGCATTAACCGCTTCATCGATTTCTTTACCAGTCATTGTTCTTTCTGCATTGTTCAGACCAATTTGCGACGCTATGACCGATGCTGTTTTTGGATGATCTCCTGTGATCATTTTAACATCGATTCCCGCGGATTGTGTTATTTCAATCGCTTCTTTAACATCTTGTCGCGGTGGATCAATAATACCAAAGAGTCCCATGATTTTAAAACTATCGATGTTGTCCTCTAGTATCGATTCTAATTCTTTATCACTTTGTGCCTCCACGCCTTCTACTTGTTCAACTGGAACTTCGGCAATGGCAATGACGCGCATCCCTTCGCCAGCTAGTTGTTCATTTTTTTCTCTCCAGTAGTCAACGCTTGCCTTAGTTTCGTTTGCTAAGGCAACAAGTACATCGACAGCACCTTTAATAATAATTTTTGGTGTCGGTCCATTATATAGTACCGCCATATATTTATTACTTGAATCGAAAGGCATCTCATTCGTTTTCTCCCAATTTTCCTCTCGTAGCTGCCGACGAGTTAAATCAATTTTTCTGGCTAGGACAACTAACGCTCCATCTGTGGGATCGCCTAACACTTCATATTCACCTTTTGTTTTGTTAGATGAATCATCCTTCTTTGTTTGATCTGTTGATTGCTCAGCTTTACCGTTTGACTCGCTGTCATCGGTTGATTCACTACCTTGACGCAGCTTAGCATTGCTACTCATCAGTCCGTTGCGAATCATTTTTAGCAACAGTTCATGTTCATCGGCCTGATTACTATCCTCTACTGACAATTCAAGGACTTCATCAGCCATTTCAATTTTACCTTGAGGTTCATAACCTTTTCCTGTGATTGTATACTCACGGTCTTCATCCAACACTACTCGAGCCACCATCATTTGATTTTCGGTTAAGGTCCCCGTTTTATCACTCGCAATCACTGACGTTGAACCTAAGGTTTCAACAGCCGATAAACTTTTAACAAGGGCTTTATACTCGGACATCGTCTTCATGCCACGCGACAAAGTAATTGTTTGGACTGCTGGCATCGCTTCTGGTATAGCAGCAACTGCCAATATAATGGCAATATGTAACATTTCAGTCCACTCTTGGCCCGTCATTAAGCCAATAACTAAAACCGCTGCGGCAGCAAGAAATGCTACGATAATGAGGGCGGTACCTAATTGATCTATTTCTTTATCTAATGGTGTTGTATCATCACTATCTCCACTCATTAAGTCAGAAATTTTCCCGACTTCGGTTTCCATTCCCGTTCCAGTTACAATAACTGTGGCTTTGCCTCGCGTGACTGCTGTTCCAGAAAAGACCATATTTGATCTGTCTCCTAATGGCACATCATCCGCTTCAATGTCTTCGGCGTTTTTATCGACTGCCTCTGATTCACCAGTCAATGCTGATTCGATGACCGCAAAATTATTCGCCTCTACTATCCTACCATCCGCTGCAATAGCATCGCCTTCTTCTAATAACATAATATCACCAGGTAACAGCTCTCCCGATTCAATTTCATCAGTGGTTCCATTTCTCAAAACTTTTGTTTTGGTGTAAATCATTTTTTGTAAAGAATTGACAGATTTTTGAGCACGCAACTCTACTACAAAGCCAGTTAATACAGCTAATACAACCGCTAATAAAACTGCCACCGCTTCAATATAATCCCCCATAATAAATGATAATAAAGCAGCTCCGCCTAATAAATAAACAATAATATTATTTATGTTTTCTAATAGAATAATCCAAGCATTCTTTTGATCATCTTGTTCTAATTCATTCGCTCCATACTTTTCTCGTCTTTTTTCGACCTCTTCTTGAGTTAACCCTTTGTTGATGGAAGTTTCAAATTCTTTTTCAACTCGATCAACGGATTGATAAAAATATTCTGACATAATATATCCCCTTCCTTCAATTACATTCTGTCTTTACGAACAAAACTACTATTTAATTTCTATATAAATAATATAACACACACTCAATTTCAGCTATATTATTTAGCTCATGCATGCCTAATTTTAATAAAAATATTCCCGAACTTATTATTAGCTATCTGTTGATTATTGCCTTAATCACCTCTGAGACGCAATTGAAAGTCATTCGAATTTTGATTAAGCTAGTAAAAAATTGATGAATATATAATTGTTACTTTTAAGTAGGATTATCAAGTTTAACTTGTATCGTAATTTGAATTAAGAATAGCAAAACAACACGTAGTATCTAGAATCACGATGTGAGACACTCTGCAGAATCCGTCGCTCATGACGCCACGATGTGAGATGGCCGATTCAGGGCTTTTCTGACGAAAATACAGACAAACGACTAGTATTTGCAGGCAAAACAGTGTTTATTTACGTTTCCACATCGTGGTGATTAGAGCCACGATGTGAAACACTCTGTAGAATCCGTCGCTCTTAACGTCACGATGTGAGACGGGAATATTGATGAGTTTTTTTAAGTGTGTTGGCGAATTCTCCATAAATAAAAGACGTCAGCAGCTTTCCTACCGACGTCTTTTATCGCTTAATACATTACCATAATTAGCCCCACACTGATTGTCACAACAGCTAACCAGCAAGCTGCCCCTAGAATGACAGGTTTGATGCCTGCCTTTTGAATCTGCTTAATATGGACACCGAGCCCAATCGTAATCAAAGCGATTGTCATAAAAATTTTACTGATTTGACTAATAACACTTGTTAATGTTGCAGGTAACGACACTAAACTTGCTACGATGACTGCCGCTACAAAAAACACCACAAACATTGGAATCGTACTTTGAATTTGCTTCCAATCAATCCTTAACTTACTTGTGCCATTTTCCTTTGCTTCTTTAGCCGTTTGTAAATATTTGTAGTGAATCATCCCGACAGTCACCGGTACAATAAATAATGTACGTACCAGTTTGACAACCGTCGCAATATTCCCTGCTTCTAGGTGCCAATCAAAGGCAGTCGCTACTACGGACGCTGTGTCATTGACAGCGACTCCAGCTAAAATGCCGTATAGTTGGTTACTAAAGCTGAACATGACACCCAAGGTCGGTAAAAGGAATAAAGCGAGCATTGAAAAGATGAACATTGTGGTAATCGATACCGCAATATCATCATCTTCTACTTCAATAATTGGGGCGGCTGCTATGATGGCAGATCCTCCACAAATCGAGGTCCCAATTCCAATCAGCAAGGCGAGTTTATTATCGACTTTTAGCCCCTTATTGACTAAGACGCTGGTTAGAATTGACACGATAATCACCGCTGCAATAATGACTAAAATATTGAGGCCGACTTCGTTTAAGATCCTTAGAGATAAGGTAAAACCTAATAAGACAATTCCCGTCTTCAATAAATAGGACGAGACGAACTTTGTCACCGCCTTATCTAATAGATCAAATAGCGGTGTATGTCGGATAATGGCACCTATTAAAATAGCTGAAATAGAGCTCCCGAGTAATGGAATTTGTTTTCCAATAAACAGGGCTAGCCATGTTACAATTGCTAGAGAAATAATTGTCAGTATTCTATTTTTCATAATAATTCCTTCCTAAGTCAAGACTAAATTAATAATCAATGACAGACCACACGATATATTCGCTAAAAAGCGTGTTAGCCGGCTAATTTTTTTCTAATTAATCAAAAACAATATGCTTTTGTTTTAGTTTATATTTCTTTAATTATAATGGATATCTTCTGATTATACGTTTGCTTAGTGAATATTTCAATATAATGATGGCAACTAAAGAAGATTCTGCAGAAAGCTTTAGCATGCGACTCGCGTTTTATATTTCGCTTTTGATTGGTCGCTTTTAACTTTCTCATTCGCCATGTTATCGAATATAACTATTAGAAAACTTTTCCCCACAAAAAGCACTGGTTTGACCATTAAAAAAAGCGCCCATAAGGACGCTATCGATTTTTAGTTTGTGCCTTCTTCGGCAAATTCGTCTGAGTCAGTATACTCAGCATCTGCTTGTAGGTCTTCAACTGTTGTTTCGTTTGTTGGTGTGCTCGCTTTTACTGTTGCGATTGCACTTAGTTCAAATGTTAAATAAATGCCTTCACAATCTAAAACGACAGTACGGTTTGCTTGATTGACTTCATCAATGATACCGTGTAATCCACCGATTGTTACTACTCCGTCGCCGTGTTTCATCGCGTCGATCATTTGACGTTTTTTATCCGCTTGCTTCTTCTGTGGACGAATCATTAAAAAGTACATCACCGCAAAAAGTACGACCATGGGTAATAAACTTACTAAAAGTTCCATTATTTCACCTACCTTCAAAAAAAATGCTTCCTAAATTAGTCTAACAAAAAAAGGCATTACATGCTATTGTTTAATTGAAAATTCGTTTAAAATTTACTCAATATATTAAAAACTTTTAGCATTTTCTTTATTATAGCCATAGCGTTCGAAGAAATCTTCTCTAAATTCCAATAATGAATCGTTTTTAATATTCTCACGAACATCTTTCATTAATTTCAATAGAAAGTGAACATTATGAATCGATGTTAGGCGCATACCAAAAATTTCATCCGTTTTAATTAAGTGACGGATATAAGCTCTTGTATAATTGCGACATGTGTAGCAATCACAATGCTCGTCGATGGGTCTAAAGTCACGGGCGTACTTCGCATTTTTAACGACTAAACGGCCATATGTGGTCATACAAGTGCCATTTCTTGCAATTCTTGTGGCTAAGACACAATCAAACATGTCAACGCCTCGAATCACTCCGTCAATTAATGCGTCGGGTGAGCCAACACCCATTAAGTAACGTGGCTTATCTTTTGGCATCACAGGCGTTAAGTAATCCAGTACTTCATTCATTTCTTCTTTCGTTTCACCAACTGATAGGCCTCCAATTGAGTAACCAGGAAAGTTCATTGACGCTAAGTCGCGTGCATGTTGTAAACGTAGGTCTTTGTAGCCTGCCCCTTGCATAATACCAAAAAGCGCTTGTGTCGATGGGTTTTTATGTGCTTCCATCCCACGTTCAGCCCAGCGTGTCGTACGTTCGATTGATTTTTTTACATAGTCGTATGTTTGGTCGAATGGCGGGCACTCGTCAAAACTCATAATAATATCTGCACCTAGTGCATTTTCAATTTGAATTGCCTTTTCAGGTGATAAGAATAATTTAGCTCCATTAATATGGTTTCTAAAGTGTACCCCCTCTTCTTCAATGCGACGCATGTCACTTAAGGAGAAAACTTGAAAACCACCGGAATCTGTTAGAATGCCTCGATCCCAGTTCATAAATTTATGTAAGCCACCTGCCTCCTCGACAATGTCTTCACCTGGGCGTAACCATAAGTGATATGTATTGCTCAGAACAATTTCTGCTCCCATGTCTTTTAATTCTTCAGGCGAAAGACCTTTAACGGTTGCTAATGTCCCAACTGGCATATAGATGGGTGTTTCAAAACTACCTTGTGGTGTATGTAAGATGCCTAAACGGGCACCCGTATTTTTTTCTTCTTTAATTAATTCATAACGAATTGCTGATTCTGTCATAATGCTTCCTTTCTGTCTAAAACAATGTACTCAACACATAATTATAGTAAACTTAGCGTGGTAATTCAACTTCTAATACATAGGGATATTGTTTGCCAGTTAAATAAAAGACATTGTTTTCTTTATGGGCAATCCCATTTAAGACGTCCATGTTAGCAACTTCTTCTGCTGAAAATTTTTGATTGACTTGTTCAATTAAGGCTTTTAAATCATAGATCTGTTCGATCTGTCCATTTTCTGGATTAATGGCAACAATTTGGTCTGTTAACCAAATATTTGCATAAATCATGTCGTTGGCGAATTCTAATTCATTTAGATTGCCGATTGATTGTTGTTTATAAGTTACTTCTAGTGTGTCTAATAAGTCAAAACTATCTGGGTCTCTCAGACTTAATTGACTAGTCCCGTCTGACATCCATAGGACTTGGCGTTTCTCATCGTATGCCAGCCCCCAGCCCTGTCCTGTATAGTTTGCTGTCTCCAAGACTTCAAAACTGTTTAAGGCTCGCTTAAAGGCCGTTCCTTCTTTCCAAGTCAATTGCCAAATAGCATTTTCAGTAAGTGTTAAGCCCTCTGCGAAATATTGTTTATCTAAAGTTTCTATTATTTGATAGTCGCCTGTTTCGAGATCCAGAATTCCTATACTAGACTCACCATACAGCCCTGTTCCGAGTAACAACTGTTGTGGCTCAAGTTCTGGATGGACTTCAAATCCTTGCGTGAAAGCTGTTTGATCACTAGGATAAAGCGCCAGTAAATTAATCGATTCTTGGGCATTGACGTAGGTTTCTCCCAATACTGAAATCAACAGCCCATACAATAGGCACAATGTGACTCGTCGTTTGCTTGTCATTTTCGCATCTCCTAACTATTATTATTCGTTTATCTATTGGCTATTCACTGAATAATTGGTAAAATTAAACTAATGTAACAACGAAAGGAATAAACGAATGACATTCTATGATATTGCAATTGTAATCGTCCGTGCGGTTATGTATCTTTTTAATGGTAAACCTCACTACGAGGGCCTTGAGAACGTTCCGAAGGACAAAGTGGTGGTATTTGCAGGCACACACCGCTCATTATTAGACCCTTTATATTTAGCCTTTGCGATATACCCTCTTGGTAAAAAAGTGGCTTTTATGGGCAAAGATACGCTATTTAATAATAAACTGATGGCTTATGTTCTACCAAAGTTAAATGTATTTCCGGTTAACCGTGAAAAAACGTCGCCACGTACCATTAAACACGCTGTAAAAGTAATGAATGAAGATCATCTGAACCTAGGGATTTTCCCTTCAGGTACACGCTATTCAACTGAAATTAAAGGTGGAACAGCTTTCATTCAACGGTTAAGCAAAAATGATATTGTCCCCGTTGCGATTCAACCGACTCTGAATACCGCTGATTTTTTCAAACGTAAAAAAATTAAGTTAGCTTTCGGCGAACCGATTGCTTATGACGAAACGGTGAAGTATGATAAAACTAAATTAGCTGACGTGGACAACTTAATTGCGATTCGTTTTGATCAATTGGATCAACAACTAACACCTAATTACAAGTATATACCACCCGTTAAAAAAGATAAATAAAAGCTCGATTATTTACACTTTTATTGAATGAATGACAGTAAAAACTGCAGTGAAATCCATTTGAGATTTCACTGCGGTTTTTTGGTTAGTTTGAAATCCTTTCTAAAAGGTTAACAAATAATACTTAATAAAGAACCATGGAAAACTTGGTGAATTGCATACAATCCGTACTTGTTTGTGCTTTAATGTGTTTGAGTGGCAGAATAATTTTAATCGATCGATTGGTAAATTGAATTAACATGTTAACAAAATCAATCTAAAAAATCGGGCGGTCGAGGCGATTCCCCTCAATTTTGGACGGAGTTCCAGTTAGTTAGCTCTTTAAACTTATGGTCTCTTATGTAAATAAAAATAACCTAGTAATTCGCCTTCTTGGCCAACCACTAGGTCTATTCTTTAATTCATACTTTGCAGACGGTACATCTGGAAGTAGGTACCGCCTAATTCAATCAGTTCATCATGCGTTCCTTTTTCAATGATGCGCCCTTTATCGAGGACGATGATTTGGTTGGCATCACGAATGGTACTTAAACGGTGAGCAATCGCAATCGTGGTACGATTCTTACGCATCTTCTGAAGACTATTCTGAATATATTCTTCGGTTTCAGTATCAATATTCGCTGTTGCTTCATCTAAAATTAATATCTTCGGTTCACGTGCCATAGTTCTGGCAAAGGATATCAATTGTTTCTGACCACTTGAATAACTAGCACCACGCTCAATGACACGTTTTTTATAGCCAGCTGGATCTGCTTCAATAAAGGTATCCGCATTAACGAAGCGTGCAGCGTCTCTTACTGTATAATCTGAAATACCTCGCTCGAGTAGACGGATGTTTCTTGAAACATCCCCGTAGAACAAGAAGCTATCTTGTAAAACCAAACCAACTTGTTCACGTAAAGCTTCGTAAGGAAATTCACGAATACTATGCCCATCAATCAAGACATCACCTGATTTAAACTCATAAAATCGCATCAAGACATTGATAATCGAACTTTTCCCACTACCAGTATGTCCGACTAATGCAACTGTCTCGCCGGGATTCACAGTAAAACTAATGTTACTTAACACATCTTGTTCACCGTCATAGGAGAAGGTTAAGTCTTTGAATTCAATCTTTGCATCTGTGATGCTTGCAGCTGGATTGATTAGTTGTTCTGGTACATGTTCTTCATGATCTAACACACGCAAAATTCGCGAACTAGACACGACACCGTCTTGTAAGAAGGACAAATTATCCATCATCATTCCCATCGGTCTGAAGAAGTTTGCTGAATATTGAGTAAAGGCATAGACAATCCCCACTTCAATCAAACCATCAAAATATTGATTACCAAGAATATAAAAGACTAAGGCAATTGATAAGCCTTCAAAAAGGTTAATAACCGAATTTAAAAGCAAAGCATTCATACGAACCATTGCTAGATGTCCTTTATATTGGTTTTCATTTTGCTCTTCGAATTCAGCCATTGTCCGTTTTTCTTGTCTTAAATGCTGAATAACTGACATCCCTAAAATTGATTCATTAATCTTAGTATTTAAACGACTTAAGTTTTCACGTAATTGACGATAGATTCGTGTACTATAATTTTGGTAGAGCCAAATTGCAAAAACCATTAATGGTACAAATAATAAGAAATATAAAGCCATCGTTTGATTCAGACTCCACATACCGATAAAGACAGCAATAATCGTTGCAAAGCCTTCAAAGATTGCAAAGAATACATTCCAAAACTGTTTGATCGTCTCTGTATCATTCGTCACTCGCGAGACAATTGAGCCGCCCGGTGTTTGGTCAAAATAGCGCATCCCTAAATGAACGACTTTATCAAAAATAACATTACGAATATTTTCAACCGTTTTTTCAGAGGCCATACTAAAGATATATGTAGAAAAATAGTTTGAAATCCCTTGTATGACTAGTAAAAATGCGTACAGGGCAGTAAATAATATGGCGGTTTGCGTGGTTGCTGAGGATGTTGACAAGTATTGGTCAATATAGGATTGAATCACTCGCGGCATGAAAACAGTCGCCACAATTTGACCTGCAGAAAAAACGAGCGCTAATAAAAATTCTTTCCAGTAAGGTTTGGCAAACTGCATAATTCTCTTGGTTACCTGATACTGGTCACGCATTGTCATTTTCTTAGTCCATGCGGATTGAAAATCTTTTGCTTGTGCCATTACTGTGCGCCTCCTTCATTTAATAATGCTTCTAATTGTTGTTTTTCATACATTTGTTTGTACCAACCATCCTGTTGTAACAGCTCATAGTGGGTGCCTCTTTCAACAATTTCACCTTTATCTAAAACGATAATCTCATTGGCATGCATTACACTACTGATACGGTGAGCTGAAATAATCGTCGTTTTATTCTGTCGATTGGTCTTAATCGAACTTAATATCGCTTCTTCCGTTTTTGCATCAACTGCAGATAAAGAATCATCTAAAATTAATAAGGATGGTGAATTAATGATCGCTCGCGCCATCGATATTCTTTGTTTTTGACCACCTGATAAAGCCACGCCACGCTCTCCTACTAAGGTATCATACCCTTCAGGAAAGCCGATAATATCTTCGTGTACACTCGTTAATCGAGCAGCTGTTTCCACACGCTCTTGAGAGGCAGTTGGATCAGCAAAGCGAATATTATCTCTGATTGTCGTTGAAAATAAAAAGTTATCTTGTGGAACATAACCAATCGATCCCAGTAAAACATCTAAGGCATATGCTTTCATATCAATCCCATTGAAACGAATAGTTCCTTTGTATTGATCATAGTCTCGCATAAGTAATTTGAATATTGTCGTTTTCCCTGAACCTGTTTTACCTACTATGCCTAAAGTATGTCCTTGAGGAATAGTAAAGTGCACATCTTTCAGCATAGGTTCTTTTGTTTGAGGATAAGTAAAACGTTCGACAGCAAAATTTAGATCACCATCAATCGGAGAAGTCACAGGATCGGCTGCTTCCACAACATTTGTTTCCTCTTTTAATAATTCCATAATACGGTCATAACTGGCTGAGCCACGTTCGATAATATTAAACAACCGCCCGATTGCCACCATTGGCCAAGACATGCGGGTAATGTAGTTTAGAAAAGCCACTAATAAACCAACAGTGATTTGCCCTTGTGTTACTAAAAAACCACCATAAAACAAGCCGATAATCGTACAAACACCCATAATTAATTGAATCGTTGGGCGGAACAATGCATCATAAAAATAAACTGATTTATTTTTAGCTACTACGGTTGCGGTCATATTTTTAAAATCGATACTGTCCAATTCTTCTTCACCAAATGTTTTAATTACTTTTATACCAGTAACACTTTCTTGTACTTTATCATTCAAAGAAGAGAAGGCTTCTTGAGCACGTCTAAAGTGATAATGCATTTTCTTACCAATTAAACGTATTGAAATAGCTAAAATCGGTAAAGGAATGATAACCATTAAACTCAATTGCCAATCAATGGCCCAAAACATCATAAATAGCGTAATAATACCTTGTGTCAATGAATCGACCATCGTTAAGATTCCACCACCAGCAACCATGCGAATGGCGCCTAAGTCATTCGTTGCATGAGCCATCAAGTCTCCTGTTCGGTACTTTTGATAAAAAATGGAATCCATCTTTGTAAAATGATTGAATAATCGCTGACGTAAAATTTTTTCTAATTTTGCTGACGTACCAAAAATATTAATTCGCCACACGTAACGCATTGCATATTGTAGTATTGAGATGACAATGATTGCCACTACCCAAAAAAATAAGACAGTCGGCGTTAAGCTACCGTCAGTCATTCCATCAATTACTGTCGCTATAATCATTGGCACAATCCCGGCTAACAATCCTACTAAAACTAACATCGAGGCTCCTGTTATATAAGCCCATTTTTCTTGCTTAAAAAACCAAGCTAACCTAGAAAATATATCCAAACTATCCACCCTTTCTGATTTATATGATTTAATTATTAATTAAATAGTCCATGAATAAGTTTATCACTCTTTTTGTGAGTAAACAAAGCAATCAGCTTATAAATACGCGATACCTCTCCTAAGCAAATTGTTCTTTAACTCTACCTTTTAAACAGACTAAATATCATCTATCTCTCAAATTTTATAAAAAGAAAACAGGAGTTAATCCGAACAAACGGACAACCCCTGCAAAACTTTAATTACTGCTGTTTCATTGAACGCATAATTTGTTCAACTTTCTTTTTAGATGGCTTTTGACCCATCTGAGCCATCATTTGAGAAATCATTCTTTCGTCAATTGGTGGGTTTTCTTTAAAATACTTCATCATATAACGACGAGCTAAAAAGAATCCTCCCACTGCACCAGCTACTAAAGCTAGTAAAACAATAAAAATCCAAGCGATTGTTGGCATATATAAACCTCACTTTCTAAATATCATGTAGTTATAGTTTACTAAAGTTCATCTGTTTTTCATAGTATATTTTCACAAGAAGCAGACGATAAACTAAATTTATTTTACTTTTTATTCTTCTTATCGAAGAAGTGTTGAAGGTGACGGCCATGAAGTTTTTTAGCTTTTTGGATTTCTTTCACTTTATCAGGAGTTAAATCAGTTCCATCTTCATCGACGACCTTGATTCCTTCGATATGATTACGCATACCGAAACGTAAATTTTCGATATATTCTTCTCTTAGCACTTTTTGTTCAGCTAATTCAGCTTCATTTAAACCTTCAGCTTTTTTCTTGCGGGCTAATTCATTAATTCTCTCCATTTTATCTTTCTCTAACATGTAAATCCTCCTTTTTACGAACGTTTGTTTGTCATTGAAAAACGTTTCTGATATAATAATAATAACAAAAATGAAATGAGTTGATTCCAATGGCTAAATTGTCAACGAAACAAATGACAATCCTACAATGTATTTATGATAACATTGAGGAAAATGGTTATCCACCTACTGTTCGCGAAATTGGTTCGTCAGTTGGCTTATCCTCAACTTCGACAGTACACGGACATCTATCTAGATTAGAAAAAGCTGGCTATTTAATTAAAGATTCTAGTAAAACACGCGCTCTTGAATTAACACAAGCTTCAATTGATTTGCTTGGCGTTGGACCTGTACAAGTTCCTTTATTAGGAAGAGTTGCTGCTGGTGCGCCAATTCTTGCAGTTGAAGATGCGGTTGCCTTCTATCCAATACCACCAGAGTTACCTTATGATCCAAGCGAATTATTTATGCTTGAAATAAAAGGCGAAAGTATGGTTAATGCGGGTATTATGGACGGCGATATCATAACTGTTAGACGCCAAACGTCTGCCAACAATGGTGAAATCGTCATTGCTATGACAGAAGAAGAAGAAGTTACTTGTAAGACATTCTTTAAAAAAACCGATCATTACGTCTTAAGACCAGAAAATGATTATATGGATGACATTATTTTAAATTCAGTTACCGTATTAGGTAAAGTTGTCAGCCTGTTTCGACGCTTCTAGATTATTAGTTGAGTATCTTTACAAATAAGCGAACAAGGCATATAGAGGAAGCAAATTGCTTCAGCTCTACACGCTTTGTTCGTTTTTTTTTGTGTGTAGTTTAGTAAGTCATTAGTGTTTTAATGTCGTAACCAGAAATTTTATCACGGCCATTTAATTCTTCTAATTCAATTAAGAATGCACAGCCAACGACAACTCCACCTAATTTTTCAACTAAATCGATCGTTGCTTTGATTGTACCACCTGTTGCTAATAAATCATCAGTAATTAATACTTTTTGACCTGGTTGCAGAGCATCTTTATGCATTGTCAAAGTATTGCTACCATACTCTAATGAATAATCAACCTCAATGACTTCTCTTGGTAATTTGCCTTTCTTACGCACAGGTACAAATCCAATCTCTAAAGCATAGGCTACAGGACAACCTACAATGAATCCACGAGCTTCTGGCCCAACAACTACGTCAGCACCTAACTCTTTAGCATAATTAACAATTTGTTGTGTCGCTTCTTTAAAAGCATCTCCATCAGCCATTAATGGTGTGATGTCACGGAAAATTATTCCTTCTTCTGGATAATTTTCAACTTTTGCAATATAGTCTTTTAAATTCATGATCTTTTTTCATTCTCCTCGAAATATCTTTTAATATCTGATAAAGTCTGGTAATTCATTATTGCTTCGACTTGCATTTCTTGTCGGTAACGCTCGAATGCCGGCATAGTAAACAAATCAACAGCCTCTTTCGAGTGTTCTCTATTAAATGCAACAAAGCCATCTTTTATTGTAACAAATTCCGCTTCAAAAAACACAACAATCATCAATTTTAATCTAGTTATGGATATTTTTAATAGTTCACTCATTTTAGAGAGGTTTTGTCGCAAATGAAATGCCGTTTGCTTGCTTAACCAACGGTATAAAACAGCAAATTCTTCACGTGTCGGCTCTCCAGCAGTATACTTAGATTCTTGAATAAATGATCCTAAATAAATATGAGACCAATCCTTTTGCTTTAACAAAATCAGTAACGTTTCTAGACTTTGCGGTGGTTCCATAATGACTAGTTTTTTATAACTCACGTCATTGACTAACTCATTTAGCAATTCTTCGTTGATGTTGGCATATAGTTCGACACGGCTATTCTTAGGTAAAGATTCTTTATAACACTCAGCTAACTTAGAGTGTTTAAATAAATAAATCGCCCCATTAACTTTTAAAAGTTGAGGATCTATTTTACTTGATCGATAATCTAGCCACTGTGACTGATTGACGCCCATATCTGTTACCATCAATTGGGGATTAACCAAATGACGCCATTCATTAATGGATAAGGTGCCTACAATTGAAATGATTGAATTAGCTTCAACACCTTCAAATTGTGTCGCTTTTGAAAAAGCCACACAATTTAAAGCGGATTCTTTACTATCTTTCTCAGCAATAGAGAGTTTAACATGTGTTTTATCAGCACCAATTAAACGTTTTTCTTGAACCGTTACATCCTCGAATTCGAATACAGGTTTAGCATTATCCATTCCAAAAGGTCCTAATAATTCAATTTCTTCGATAAATTTGACAGTGGCTTCCGATGGTTTTATTACCATATCGACTTTTAGTTCCTCTGGTTGACGAATCAAGGCTTCATTCTGATTAGCTAATGAAGCCAGTGCCGATTTAAAATTCAACCATTCAGAAGAATTGACTGTAAGTCCAGCGGCTTGACTATGACCGCCATAATAAGCAATCGTCTCTTTAACTTCCGTTAACCAAGCAAAAATATTAACACTATTAACGCTTCGCCCACTCCCTTTATACACTTGCTTATCTTCTAGATATTGGAATAGAATGGTCGGTCGGTTATATTTTTCTTTCAATCGACTCGCTACAATTCCCAATACCCCCGCTTGCCAAGAAGCATCCGCTTCAACAATTACATCAGGAATCTCTTCATACTGTTCCATTCTTTCCTCAACTTGAGTTTGAATATCTTTAACCATCGCTTGGCGCTGAGAGTTTTTATCATTAATTAACAGAACAAGTCGGTCAGCTTCGGTCTCATCGAACGTTTTTAATAATTCTAAAGCAGGCGTTGGATCACCTAAACGTCCTATCGCATTCAAACGAGGTCCTATAACAAAGCCCACTGTATCAACGTCTACTTTAGTTAAATCAACTTTTTGATCTTCTAAGAGCATTTTTAAGCCTAAACGATGAGTGTCCGCTACTAATTGTAAACCACCTAAAACAATTGTTCGATTCTCGTCTGTCAACGACACCATGTCACACAACGTCCCAATGGCAGCTAATTCTACCGCTTCCGGAGCAATTTCGTCTAGTAGTGCATGTGAAATTTTTAAGGCGACTCCAGCCCCACTTAATTCGCCAAAAGGATATTGACCTTGCGGATGTTTAGGGTGTATGACCGCATACGCATTAGGTAAAGTTTCTTGAATCTCATGGTGATCGGAAACTATGACGTCTACTCCAAGTTCATTAGCTAAATCAATCGCGTCATGCCCTGCGACACCATTATCACACGTTAGTATTAATTGTATACCCGCTTCGATAAATTCTCGATAACGCTCACTGTTGGGACCATAACCATCTGTCAAACGATTAGGCAAATAATACTCGACATGAGCACCAATCATTTCAAGCGTTTCATAAAGTATTAGAGTACTTGTGATACCATCCGCATCATAATCACCGTAAATGAGTATTCGTTCTTCATTTTCGACGGCAGTCTGTAGCCTCTTCACAGCAAGCTCCATTTGATATAATTCAAATGGATTATGATAGAGTTGAGGCGTTTGGTTTATCGCTTGTTCAATCTGTTCTGGACTTTTTAAGCCACGATTTAAACATAAACGCAAAAAAGCAGGCGAATATTTCAAGCCTGCTGCTTGTAATGCATGTATTTCTTCTTCTAGTTCACCGGAAGAACTTGTCATCTTCCAGTCATATTTTGCTAAATTCATATTAAGACCTCAATTTACTTTGTCTTTTCTTAAGTGATAGTCACCCTTCAACAACTGACTCCGTAGATATTTCTTTAGTTGCTTGTTCACTTGTCAAACTAGCAACTGTTTGCTCTAATGCTTTAATTTTCTTTCGAGTTCTACTAACTGAAGCAATAGAGACCAATAGGCCTACAATTACACCAATAATAAGCGTAATCAAAATGACCATAACAAGTGGGACAGTAATATTAATGAAGAATAGATTAACGGTCACATTCGCAGTATTTTGAACTGCAAAAATGACCACAAAAATTAAACTAAATAAAGATAGTAGTATTCTCCAAGGTTCTCTCATGATATTTCCTCCTTGAAATTAAACAGGTGTTCCTTTAGAAAGTCACTAATATGTGGGACTAAAGGTGATACAAAGGCTGCCATTTTTAAAGCAAAAGGTATCGTTATTTCTCTTGCATTATGGGTCATCGCTTGGATTACTTTGTTCGCTACGTAATCTGTTTCTAAAGCAAATTGTTCAATGCGTTGATAATAACTTCCTAATTCATCTGAATGAGAAAAGAAGGGTGTTTTGACTGGGCCAGGATTAATCGTCGTAATCCCTATGCCAAATCGTCTTAATTCCAATCTAAGCGAGTCAGCATAACCGATTATAGCAGATTTAGTAGCTGAATACACACTTGATGAAGGCGTCGACAACTTTCCTGATATTGAAGATATGAAAACAATTTGACCTTCTCTTTGTTCAATCATCACTTGTGCGACTAATTGACTCAAATACATCATAGCAAATGTATTTATTTTAAACATGGCTTCGATCTCACCATAAGTAAATTCTAAGGCAGGTTTAAATTCTCCAAAACCTGCAGAATTTACTAAATAATCTATTCTGCCACAATGTTGCTTCGTCTTGGCGACTACTCGTTCAATTTGTGTCGATTGACTTAAATCAGCACAAATCATCAGAATATTTACATTATAATCTTTTTTTATTTCATCAGCCAATTCTCTCAACTGTTCTTTACGACGAGCTACGATAACTAAATTTGCACCTTCACGCGCAGCTTGATGAGCAGTTTCGCGACCAATCCCACTCGATGCTCCTGTGATTAAAACAACTTTATTCAGCAGTTTCATTCATTATCTCCTCAGAATTCACATAATTTAAATTATATTCTTCCAAGTCGAATACAATCTTAGTTGCTTTGAAATAATGTTTAGCTTCCATTTCCAATTCTCTAATATCTTGTCCCATATATCGCGCACTTATGTGGTTTAAATATAATTGTTTAACGTTAGCTTTTGCGGCAACTTTCGCTGCTTGAACATTTGTGGAATGGTAATAATCATGCGCCATTTGAGCTTCTTTACTTTCATGGGTCGCTTCATGTACTAAGACATCAGCACCTTGCGCCAGAAGTGGAATATTAGTACATTGTCGTGTGTCGCCTAAAATCGTCACAATTTTCCCTTTACGATCAGGAGCAACAAAGTCTTTACCATTTATAACAGTACCATCAGCTAAGGTCACTTCTTCTCCACGCTTTATCTTACCAAAAATTGGCCCATTGGGAATTTGATAAGGGGCCAATAAATCTACCAGTAACTCACCAACAGAATCAGGTTCAGTCACACGATAGCCAAAAGAAAGCACACCATGTTCTAAAGGTAAATAATCAACTGTCCACCCCTTATTCAAATTAAGGGTTCCACCATTAGGATCTAACTCAATGATTTTCAAACTATATAATAATTTTGTTTTTGATAGTTTTAATGTCGTTTGAATAAATTGACGAATGCCCGGCGGGCCATAAATAGTTAACGGACCATCGCCGCCTTGAAAAGATCGACTACTTAGAAAGCCTGGCAAACCATAAATATGATCACCGTGCATATGTGTAATAAAAACTTTCGTAATTTTACGTGGCTTAATTGTCGTTTTTAAAATTTGATGTTGAGTTGCTTCGCCACAATCAAATAACCAAATCTCATTCAATTCATCAAGTAACTTTAAAACTAAGGCACTAACGTTTCTAATTCTTCCCGGAACTCCTGCTCCAGTACCTAAAAATTGTAATTTCATCTTTTTAACACTTCCTAACAATTCATCCATTTTTAATTGAAAATTAAATCCGGACCCTTTAAGTAATAGACAGGTCGAAAAAACGCGAGTCTACTTACTATAAAAGTCCGGATTAATCATCACCCTTAACTATTAATTTTATCGTTGGCGATAAATTTCTTTCGCGATTAACTTCGCTAATTCCAAACCACCCACATCATTAGGATGAATACCAGCATCTGCATACCATTCCGGATGATCATTAGCGTATCCTGCCCAATCAATTAATTTTACATTCCCATAACGTTGAGCGGCTGCATAAATTTGTCTATTTGCGTCATCAGTCCATGCTCTATTTACATGTACCGTTAAGATATAATGATCTCTATCTGTTCCAACCGCCTCAATATAGTCATTAAGCTGCGCGGTTGTGAACGTTCCGTTGGAACCTAACATTGTAACGACCGTTGGTTTGAGTAAGTCGTTTTGTTTCATAGACTCTAATACAGAAAAACTATTATATAATTGGCGTCCTACTTCTCCATCTACAACAGCTTTTGGAAACACACTTTGGATTTCTGATGTACTAGCTAACAAGACCGAATCACCAATAAAACTAATATCTAGGCCATTGGCAAACAGTAGTTCTTGTTGGGTCAAGCCTTCAATATTATTTACCACTTTAACTGTTTCAGTATCTAACGTTTGAGTTTGCTGGGCAACCGTTTGATTAGCTTCAATGACATCTTGAAGGTTCTGTGCCGTCTGGCTACGTTCTTCGGGAGAAGCTATAACCCCTACTAATCCCATTATCAACACAAAAACATAACTACCAGTTGCTATCTTAATACCCGTTAAACTATTCGGATTATTTCTTAAATAGTTGAATTGATATCTTGATTTTTTCAAGTTAAAATCTTGTCCAATGGGTAAGCTCCATTGTTTAATTTCAAATAAGCGATAAGTTACTTCACTTAGAATCATAATAACTAAAAATTGCACTAAAAAATTTAAATAGATATTTGTGTTAAAGAACGATAAATGCCTAGAAACAATTAAATATACTGGATAAAACCATAAGTAGTATGAAAAACTTCTTTTACCAAAAAATGTAAAGATTCCTAAACTGAAAAACTTATTCCAAATTGTTGCTGGATGAATTGATGACATAACCAAGATTGCACTGACCAATGTGAATAAAGTCATTCCGAATTGGTAGGCAAAAGCATGAGTACCGTACATAAATTTCACCATAAAGAAAGCTAACACAAATGCCACTAAACCTAAGCAGTTAAATAGAACTTTGACTTTAGCATTCATTGGTTTAGGTACCAACTTCACGGGATACAACAAGCCTACAGCTCCACCAAAAGTAAATGCAGACGCTCTCGTTAATAATCCATAATAAATTCTTGTTGGATCCTGTCCTTCTTTATACAAATAGCCAAGTAAGACTGCCGATAATACTGAAATGATTAACAGAATATTTGCAGTTGTTCCTGGTTTTTTATGCCAAGAGTAAAACAATTTTATCATGATAGGAACTAAAAGTATTAATTGACCATAAAGTGCTACGTACCATAGATGTGTGAAGGGACTTGGATTTGCTGCTTGTACAAAATAAGATTGATTATTAATAATTTGATAATAGTTATTGAAGAAAAACAAAGCCGAGACGGCCATGTTTCTAATATTAAATAAATAATCTCTTGCAAACAACAGAATATAAGTTATCGTCACAGCAATCATGGATAACATTGGATAAAAAAGACGGCCAAAGCGTAATCGGTAAAAATTTAAAACATTTAAACTTTCACCTCTCACATTTGCTGAATATAAACTTCTGAAATTAAAGAATCCTGCAATAAATAAGAATAAATTAACAGCAAGGAATCCACCTGGAACGATATGTTCAAAGAAATAATAACCAATAATGGTCAAAATTGACACACCTTTTAATCCGTCAAATATAGCTAATCTTTTGACTGGCGCATTAACTTGTTTGTGATCCATAGCTTTCACCTAATCCATAAACTCGAAGTAGAAATCTGATAGTTGAATAGTATCTCCATTCTGTGCCCCTAAACGACGTAATTCATCGTCAATTCCCATTCCACGCATTTGGCGTGCAAAGCGAGCGATACTTTCATCATGAGCCATGTTAGTCATCGCATAAAGTTTTTCAATCTTGCGTCCAGTAATTAGCCAGTGTCCTGGTTCAAGTTCTTCAATTTCAAAGGCATCGTCGTCATCCAATGTGTAATGTACTTTCTCTTCTACTTCATTTTCTAAAGAGATAAAATCAGAAGTTTGTACTAATTGGTAAGTTCTTTGCAATAATGGTTGAAGACCTTTGTTTTGCCAAGCACTAATTTCGAAAATTTCTGGCATTTCTTGATTTAATTCAGCATAATGCTCAGCTAATTTTTCTTTAAATGTTACTAGGTTTTCAGCAGAAATCGCCTCATCCATCTTATTCGCCACAATGATCATTGGGCGTAACAATAATTTTTCATTATAGTTAGATAATTCATGCATGATGTCTAAGAAATCTTGGAAAACATCACGGCCGTGAGTTTCTGACACATCTAAAACATGTATAAGGACTTTGGTTCGCTCAATATGACGTAAAAAGTTTATTCCAAGACCAACACCTTCAGATGCTCCCTCAATTAAACCAGGCATATCAGCCACAACAAATTCTTGATCCACTTTTAATTTAACAACACCTAAATTAGGTACTAATGTCGTAAATTGGTAATCTGCTACTTTAGGTTTAGCATTACTAATAACAGAAAGTAAGGTAGATTTACCTACACTTGGATAGCCGATTAATCCAACATCAGCAAGAACTTTTAACTCTAGTTCTAATTCAAACTCTTCACCTGGTTCTCCGTTTTCAGCAATAGATGGCGCCGGGTTCTTATGAGTCGCGAACTTGATATTCCCTCGACCTCCACGACCTCCTCTAGCGACTATTAATTCTTGAGCATTTTCTACTAAATCCCCTAGAATCTCTTGAGTTTCACTATTTCTGATAATTGTACCTGGCGGGATCTTAACAACTAAATCTTCGGCATTTGCTCCGTATTTACTTTTACTCATCCCATTCTGTCCATTTTCACCTTTAAAATGACGATTATATCGAAAATCCATCAAGGTTCTTAAACCTTCATCAACACGAAAGATAATACTTCCGCCTTTTCCACCGTCACCGCCGGCTGGTCCACCATCTGGCACATATTTCTCGCGTCTAAAGGCTACCATTCCGTCTCCGCCTTTACCGGCTCTAACATTTACTTTTGCACGATCTAAAAATGTAGACATACACTTCACTCCTTCCGTTCATATTATTATAATATTTAATCAAATTTACTAATTAATTCTCTTGGATCTACCATTTGCATAATGAACTGAGTTAAACATTTCATTGTTGCTTGACGATTTTTTTTCAATTGTTCATCTTCAGCATTTACCATATTATGCTCAAAGTAGTCGTTTATTTTCTCAACTAAACTTGAAAATTGAGCTAATATCTCTTTGGGACTCGTTGCTGTTAACGTTTGTAGTTGTTTAAGTAAGTTAGTTTCCGAAACTGTTTCAGCTAAGTTCAGATTTACTTCCGTCATTTCTTTAACTTTCGACCCTAAATTAACCACACGCGTCATTGCTTCTACCATTGATCGATAGTCACTAGCTTGTGTATTTTTTAAAGATTGCAACTGGTGTGCACTCTCTACTATATAGTATACATTTAAATGGGATACTTTTGAAACAGCTTGAATGATATCATGGTCAATTTGATCAGTTTCAAGATGTTGTTGTACTCTACCTTTAATAAAGTTGACTAATTTATCTTTAAAAATAATCCAGTCTTCAGATTGATTTTCGACACTCACTTTATTAAGTAATTCAATTATATCAAAATTCCATGCTTGATCTAGAATGATTTCAACAATCCCAAGCGCTTTACGTCTTAAGGCATATGGGTCATTCGAACCAGTAGGAATTAATTCAATACTAAAATAATTTGCTAGTGTATCTAACTTATCAATAAGGGCTAGCATTGCTCCGGCAGTCGTATCTGGAAGCTTTCCGCCACTAGTTACTGGTAAATACTGACTACCAATAGCCGCCGCTACTGCTTCACTCTCTCCAAAATAAGTTGCATAGATTTTTCCTAATTGTCCTTGCAGCTCATCAAATTCCCCAACAGTTTGAGTTAATAAATCAAACTTATAGATAAGTGCCGCACGAGCACTCGTAGCAATCGTTTCTGATGAAATATTACTTGATTCAAGAATTTCACCAAGTATTTCAATCCCTTTTTTTACCCGCGCTTGCTTTTGAGCAAAAGAACCAATTTTAACGTGTTCATTCACTGTAGAGAGTTTTTCAAGGTAGTATGTTAAATCATGACTTAAGTCTTCTTGATAGAAGAACAATGCGTCTTCTAATCGAGCTTTAAGAACTTTACGGTTCCCTTTGATAACATTTTCAATATGTTCTGCATTACCATTACGAACTGAAATAAACACTGGCAATAAACGTCCAGTTTCTTTTGATATAGCATAGAAGTAACGTTGGTGATCTTTCATCGCTGTAATTAGCACACTTTCTGGTACAGCTAGATATTCTTCTTCAAATTCACCATAAAATGCTGTCGGCCATTCAACAATAGCAGTCACTTCCTCTAAAAGAGCGTCATCTATTGGAACATCCCACGAGTTTGCATCGGCAATCGCTTCTACTTGTTCACGTATTAGTGTACGTCTTTCATCAAAGTCTGCTAACACAAATTGTTCTTTAAGACTTGCTAAATAGTCACTTGGTTGATTGATTGTGACATCGTGTCCTAAAAATCGGTGACCTTTAGTAACATTACTTGCTTTAACACCAACAAATTCAAATGGAATCACTTGAGTATCTAACAGTGACACCATCCAATGAATTGGACGGATAAATGGAGTAGGAACATTACTCCAGTGCATCGCAACAGGGAATGTCATATTCTTTAATACAGAATCAACGTTTGTTAGAACACTCTCAACTGATGCACCTGCTACAAATTTATCGATGTAGACATAATCACCCTCGATAACCAAGTCATCTAGTGTTGCTTTTTGGCCACGTGTAAAGCCTTGTGCTGCTTTTGACCACGCACCTGTGTCATCTTTAGCTAGTTTAATTGAAGGTCCTTTAACACGTTCATTTAAGTCTGCTTGCTTTTCAGCTATATTCTCTACAATAACTGCTAGACGTCTTGGTGTCGCATAGCTATTGATATGACTAAAAGAAATTCTTTCTTCTGTCAAGAATGTTGCCAAACGTTCTTTTAATTGCTCACTTAAACTTAACAAGAAACGAGCAGGGACTTCTTCTAATCCAATTTCTAGTAAATATTGTTTTGCCATCTCATTTCCTCCTTATTCAACAACCGATTGGTTCTCATGTAATAATGGGAAACCAAGTGCTTCTCTTTCTTCAACAAATGTTTTCGCAATATTACGAGCCATCTTACGAATGCGACCAAGATAACCTGGTCGATCTGAAACAGATATATAGCCACGAGCATCAAGTAAATTAAATGTATGAGAACATTTCAGGATGTAATCATAGGCAGGATGAACTAAACGTAATTCAATCAACTTTAGTGCTTCTTCTTCATACGCTTCAAATTGTTTAAATAACATCTCTGTATTACTGTGCTCAAAAGAATAAGTAGAATGTTCACGCTCAGGTTGTAGGAATATATCACCATATTTAACGCCATCAATCCAATCAAGATCATAAACATTTTCAACATCAAGAATGTACATTGCTAATCTTTCAAGACCATAAGTAAGTTCACTTGTCACTGGATCACATTTTAATCCACCAACTTGTTGGAAATAAGTAAATTGAGTAATTTCCATACCATCAATCCATACTTCCCAACCCAATCCAGCACAACCTAATGAAGGGTTTTCCCAGTTATCTTCAACGAAACGAATATCGTGTGCCAAAGGATCAATACCAATGGCGACTAAGCTTTCTAAGTAAAGTTCTTGAATATTTAATGGTGAAGGCTTCATAACCACTTGAAATTGATGATGTTGGTATAAACGGTTCGGATTTTCTCCATAACGTCCGTCCGCTGGCCTTCTTGACGGCTCAACGTAAGCTGCATTCCAAGGTTCAGGACCAACAGCACGTAAAAACGTATAAGGACTCATTGTCCCTGCACCCTTTTCAGTGTCATAACTTTGTAAAATTAAGCAACCTTGTTCTGACCAAAACTGCTGCAAAGTTAAAATAATTGATTGAACGGTTCTCTTTTGCATAATAATCTTTCTCCTCACTCTTATACTGTTATACAAGTGCTATCCACTTTCTTAAAGTACATTTACCCACAAAAAATCCCTATGATTAATAGATAAGCGATTATCTGTTAATCATAGGGACGAATTGAATTCGCGGTTCCACCCTAATTCTAGTAAACACTAGCACTTTATTGATAGATTAAATTGTTCCAAAACAGCCATCGAAATTGCTCTAGCTTGCACTGTCCTAGAGTCGCTGAACTTTCTTTACTATATGTTTTGGATGTGATACTTATTTTACTAACTTCACTTTCAAATGTCAATGAAACTAAAGTTAAAGTTTCGAATGTCAAGTTTAACAGTCAGTAATTACAAAAATGCCTCATAATGGCTTTTGACGCTTTTCTAATAAACTCACCATCGATTGATTAACTTCTAACATTTGATCTAAGTAACTTTTGCTTTTTAATCTCAATCCAACGAATTCTTGATAAATTTCATCCATAAGTCGTTTAATGTTTGTCAGAGTTTCTGAAGAAACATTCACTGATTGAATTTGAGTTAATTCGGCTTTTGCCAAAACACTTGCTACATACATCGCTCTGGGTGAGATTCTTAGTCGAAAATCATCTTCATGAAAATGCTTTTCACACAAGACTCCTTGCCTTCTTATACTAAAATCAAATGGTTGTTGCGTGGATCCGCAGATCACGCATTGATGCCATTGGATATGCGTGCCAAATTCAGGCAATAGATAGATTTCTATGAAAGCTGTAATCACTTCTGGTGACTTATCCAGATTCATCTGTTGTAGAGCTAATTTGAATACTTCATATAATTTTCTATGTGGCACATTATCGTCAACCGCTGCATCTACCAGCTGTGAAACATAAGCAGCGTAAGCTTGAGTCATGAAATTCTCTTGGACTTTGCGATTAAACTCTAACGTAGACGCCTCTCTTAAAAATGAAAGTCCATCTAGATTAATCGTGCCGATATAATCATTAATTGTTAAAGGAATCAATTGACTAGCTAAAGGATGATTAGGTTTCTCTAAGCGTTTAACGAAAAACATACGGGTCCCAAAATCATTAGTAAAAATTTTGACTAAAGCATCATGTTCGCGATGCTTTCGTTTAAACAATACAATCCCCTCAAAACGCTCATTCATCCCTTCACTCCTTTGTCCTAAGATTAATAATTATCTGGTCTGTAGCCGTAATCCATAAGGTTTGACTGACGATCACGCCAATTCTTTTGAATTTTAACCCATAAGTCTAGATAGACTTTATCATCCAACAACGTCTCAATATCACGACGTGCTAATTGGCCAATTTTTTTAATCATACTTCCTTGAGCGCCAATGATAATCCCTTTTTGACTTTTACGTTCTACAATTATAGTTGCTTGAACTTCAATTTTCCCGTCTTCATTACGTTGCATGCTCTGAACCTGAACAGCTACCGAGTGAGGGATTTCTTCACGAGTTAACATTAAAATCTTTTCACGAATAAATTCCGCCACAACGAAATATTCTGGGTGATCCATTACTTGATCGGCAGGATAATATTGTGGCCCTTCTGGAATAATATTCTTCAAATTATTTACTAACTCAGGAACATTGCTACCTTCCTTGGCACTGATAGGGAAAATTTCATCAAAGTCATGCTCATTTTTGAATGAATCAATAATCGCAAATAACTCATCAGGATGTACTAAGTCAATTTTGTTAATTAATAAGTAAACTGGTACTGGACTATGTTTAGCTTTTTCTATAACTAATCGATCTCCAGGTCCAATTTTCTCTGTTGCATTCACAACGACTAAAACCGCATCAACCCCTTTTAAGGCGCTATATGCCGTTTTTAGCATAAAATCTCCTAATGCATGCTTCGGCTTGTGAATTCCTGGTGTATCAATAAAAATAATTTGTGAATCATCATCAGTGAAGACACCTTGAATTTTATTTCTTGTAGTTTGTGCTTTATCAGACATAATGGCAATTTTTTGTCCTACGATACGGTTAAGTAATGTAGATTTCCCTACGTTTGGACGACCTATAATTGCGACGAAACCTGATTTAAATGCTTGCTTTTCTTTCATAATTACTCCTATTCTTATAAAAAACTGATAAATAATTGCCAAATATATGGCAGGAATACGACAAATCCAATAACAACGGCTAAGAGTGCAGATAAAACTACTGCAGCGGCCGAAACATCTTTAGCAATTCTAGCGAGTTCATGGTATGTACTTCCTACAATTAAATCAACCGTTGTCTCAATGGCAGTATTGACTAACTCTGCTGCCATAACAAGACTAATGCATAAAATAACTACTAGCCATTCCATTTTATTGATATTAAGAACAAAACCTGCCGTAACGACTAAAAGTGTCACGACAGTGTGAATTCGAAAATTACGCTCATTATTAAACGTATAGTTTAAACCTGCAAAAGCATCTTTAAAAGACGTGGCTAAGGAGCGACTTTTATCTCTTATAAATTGTTTATCGGGTGAGACCATGCTGACTTAGCACCTCTTCTTGAATACCAAACATGGCGGCTTCTTCTTCTTTTGTCTGATGATCAAATCCATTTAAATGTAGAAAGCCGTGAACTGCCAGAAAAGCAAGCTCTCTTTCAAATGAATGTTGATATTCAACCGCTTGCTCGTGCGCTTTAGGGTAAGAGATGATGATGTCACCTAAATGTCTTGGCATAGCTTGTTCAAGTGATTGATCATCGTCGAGTAAAACTTCTTTCTCATCTTCAGTAAACTCTGAGTCTAATGTGAATGAGCTGAAATCTGTGATATCAAACTCACTACTCACTTCTTCTAAAGCAAAACTTAGAACATCTGTTGGACGATCGATTTGTCGATACTCTAAATTTAATTGATGTATTTCCTCATTCGACACAATCGAAATATCCACTTCAATTTCCCCAGTCATCTTTAAGTATTTAGCTGTTAATTCAACTACCTCTTGAATCAATGTGACTTGTTCGGTTGTTAAATATCTCTCATCATCAATAATATCGATAATCATCTAAAATTCTCCATTCATTGCGTTTTATTTCGGATACTCTACTCGAGTATGGTACATGCCGGCTACTCCTGATATTAACGAGCGTCTAGCAATTTTTAAATCATTTACTGTTAAATCACAATCAGAAAATTGATCATCATTTATTTTATCATCAATGATATTATCTATTAAAGTTTCTATTGATTTTTGATTGTATTCTTTTAATGAACGCGACGCTGCCTCAACCGAATCTGCAATCATTACAATTGCTGCTTCCTTTGTTTGAGGTTTTGGTCCTGGATATCTAAAATCACATTCATTAACAGTTGGATTATCTTTTCTAGCTTGGTAATAAAAATACTTCACCAATGTCGTTCCATGATGCTGCATACAAATATCAATAATACTTTTTGGCATTGAACTCTCCTCTAGGATCTTTGTCCCTTCAGTTACATGTCCCATAATAATTGCCGCACTTTCTTGTGAAGCAATCATTTGGTGTGGTGATTCCATGCCTGAATTGACATTTTCTGTAAAAAAGCGAGGATGAACTGTTTTTCCAATATCATGGTAATAGGCCGCTACTCTCGTCAATAATGAATCGCCTCCGATAGCTTCCACCGCATTCGCGCTTAAATTAGCAACTAGAATACTATGATGGTAGGTACCTGGAGAATTTTCAATCAGACGCTTGAGTAATGGATGATTTAAGTTTCCAAGTTGATTTAATGTTAAAGCTGCTTTATCAACTAACAACTGTTCCCAATACGGTGTCACAAAAAATAAAATCATATTGACAAAAAGTACATTCGTTACCATTAACAAAATGATACTTGTTCCTTGTTCCGAGAATACATTGACATTTAAACTCAGTAACAAAGGTACCGCAATAGCTAAATGCCATAAAAACAAAGGTAAAAAGAATTCATAGAAATTGTAACGATAGCTTCCTTTTTTTAATACAAACATCATTCCTAAAATGCTACTGAAAAAATAATACAGTGTCGTTAATGTGATAACTGTTAAATTATCATATCCGTTTACTACAAATAAGGCGAGTATATTAAAAAATAACACAGATAGAATGCCAATTCTTGGATTGGTTCGTGGTGTTATCATAAAGGGAATCAAAAACACTGGTACGACTAATGTTGCATACGTTAAGCCACTTGATTGCATTAAATGGAAGCCTTTTAACAAAGCAAAACCAAATAACATCACCAATGTATAAGCTGTAGCTTCCATATTTTGCTTGGCTAAATCGATTTCTGACCACTTAAAGCGTTTCGTAAAGACAATTATCATTACGATACCATGGAAGATGACTGTGCTATAAAATGCGTAAGCCAATGTATTTTGAGAGGCCTGATCTAAGAAACCATAAATTTCTAATTGGCGCATCGTATCGTCACCAATGATGTGTCCTTCTTGAATGATTACTTGTCCTTGTAGGATATAGCTAGGTTGTACTGCATTAGCCACTTCTTCACGGCGTCTTTCAGTTTCGCTTTCACTATAAGTCATCGTGGGTATAATCAAACCGTTAAGAAAATCAGTTAAAGCGAGTCTCGCGTCTAAACTGTAAGAAGCATTGCTAATGTTTTGTTCACCTATATTAATATGACCTTCAATATTATTTGCTTGAATCTCTTCAGCTAAAGTTTTAGCTACCAGTTCAGTCAAAGTTGATTGAAAGGCAGATAATGTTTCAGAATCGATTGACAGTATATGACTCAAAGTTGACGTACTAATGTTATTGCCTAAGTATTTTATACCATCTACTTGATCGGATAATTTAATTTCATAAACTAATAGTTGCTCGACCGCATCCAATTGCATAAAAGTAACAGTCTGTCCTTGTGGTCGATTGACATTAGCAAATTGATTTAATAATGTTCGCTCGATAACGCCAGACTCAATTAATTGAGCATTATCCTCTATTAGCGCTTGAATTGATTCTTTTGAATGAGATTCATTCTTTAACTGGCGAATAAAACTAAAATATTGTTCGATAATCATTAGCTGTTGCGTTCGAATATCTTCTTGATATAAATAGACATCATTCACAGCATCTTTCGCCCTTTGTCTATTCAACTCAGTCTGTTCGACATCCTCAGTAGTGACAGGAGCTAAGATTGTATCTTGAGCGACTTGATTAAGTTGAAAATTATACTCAATAGGTTGTACATTTGAATAGCCTAAGAGAATAATTGAAAGTGACAAAATGAAACTCATGAGTGGAATATAATAATGTCCGAGTAACGCTTGAAAACGTTGTAATCTACGGTTCATCCAATTCCTCCATTCTTTAATGACAGAAAACTAATTATTCATTGTAAGCTCTTATTATATCCGCGACCACCGGATGACGCACCACATCGAACTCATCGAATTGCACGAAAGAAATTCGTCGTACATTATTTAATTTATGTTCTGCATCAATCAAACCTGATTTCACTCCGTTTGGCAAGTCAATTTGAGTCTTATCGCCGTTAATAATCATTTTAGATCCAAAACCTAAACGGGTTAAAAACATTTTCATTTGTGCAATTGTTGTGTTTTGAGCTTCATCCAGGATAACATAAGCATCGTCTAATGTTCGTCCACGCATGTAAGCTAGAGGGGCTATTTCAATAATGCCTCTTTCCATTAAGCGATTGGTCTGCTCTGTCCCATATATAGTATATAAGGCATCATAAATCGGTCTTAAATACGGATCGACTTTTTCTTTCAAATCCCCAGGTAAAAAGCCAAGGCTTTCTCCAGCTTCAACGGCCGGTCTTGTTAATATAATTTTTTTAACGGTGCCTTCTCGTAATGCTTGTACGGCAAGAACAACTGCTAGAAATGTTTTACCAGTTCCGGCTGGTCCTATTCCAAAAACGACATCGTGTGTTTCGACAGCTTTAACATATTGTAATTGTCCAAAGTTTTTCACTCGAATTGCTTTACCGTCTGCAGCTCGCCCTACTACTTCGTCATATAAATTTAAAAAATAATCTAAGGTGTTATTCTGAGTCATTTTAATGGCGGTCATGACATCCATCGTCCGTGGTGTAATGTTTCGTTCCATTAATTGTAGTAAATTTAATAAGAGTTGACGGACTTGTTCGACTTCTTGTTCGTTTTCGCCCGACAGATTAATCATTTCGCCTCGATTTGCAATGGTGACTGCAAAGTTATCTTCTATTAAATTAACGTACTTATCCTGTGTGCCCAATAAAGCAATTAGCCAATTGGGGTTAGTGACAATCAGTTGACTCGAAAAATTATTAGTTTCACTCAAATAGTTGTCTCCTTTTCAGTTTGAATAATCTAACAATATCACAACTGAGCGGAAATTTGAACAAATTAAATCGATTAGTTTAGCCATCGTGAAGCTTGAGTAGCTTCTTTTGATTCCTCCACAGATCGATTAGCCATACTCGGAAAAATAAGGGGCTTCCTTTTGAAGAGTTTGTTTAATAATGGCAACAAAAAAACTAGTATCAACAGTAATAAACTGTTCATACTAGTTTGTGTTGAATTTATATAAAAGCTAACACTAAACTTAAAATGATAATCGCTGCTGCAGGTGGATCAATATGTGATCGAACTCTAGCGTTAATGTGTATGCCGATAAAGTCACAAAGCAAATTGGCCATCACACCAAATACTCCAGCCAGCCAAACATTATCGAAAGTTAACATCGCAATGTCTGCGATTAAAGCGATATGATGTACCATAGGTATATTGATACCGGCTGCAATAAAGATTAGGACGAATGCCCCTAAAACAAAGCCGAATAGCGGGATTTGAATGACATCAATCACACCACCGATGATAACCGCTAAAGCAAAGCTCCAAATCATATTGAACATTAGTGGTTTCGTTAATAATTCAACTTTACTAACGTCAGCTGGTAGTTGACTCACTAAACTTCGCCAAATAATAATCTAGCTAAGATGTTTGTCCCTACACCCCCTACTGCAATATTATCTGCTAGGAAACCTGATCCATTTAATAATGAAGTTATTGTGTAACCTAAAACACCAAATACTCCTGCGACTAGTAATACGCCCACATTATTTGTGGTTACTAATGGAGCAAAAATATTAGAGCCATCGAAAATTTCTGCCGTTGAATCTAATTTCTCTTTCTCTCGTGTCACCTTGCCCAATAAGCAGCTGCTGCAACTGCCCCAGCAAATGATATTTCAGAACTAATGATAGGACTTAAGACCACTGTATTTAAAAACACATCTGACCCTGTCGAAACGATTAAGCCAATTCCAATCAGACCAAAAAAACCAAACATTATAAATACGGTTGCTCCTCCAAAAACAGCGTCGAAAATACCACCGAAAAATGCAAGTATATAAGGGATTAATTGTTCAATATAGAAAGCTCCTTTTAATTTATCATTATGCTTAACAACCTAGTTGTTAAGTATGCCTTCGTAATTGGTAACGCGAAAGTAACTTTTCTAATCAATTCTCTATTCAACTTGAATAGCCCCCAATAGCTACCGATTGTAAACGCCGCCAAACGACTGCAATACAACTCTATATTATATTATTGTGATAAGATAGTTGAACTTTATTCACAGTGCTCCTGGATGCAACAACTTGACACGACAGATATAAACTTACCGATCAATTTCATAGCAATAGGCTTTCTTTAGTCTATTAGGACAGGTTGAGTGCTTAATATTCGTTGAGTTAAGTTCACTTTTTATTTTAAATGACTACTTATAGACATTGTTAACAAGTTATTTATGCCTTAATTTGCTGTTTCGAGAACAGTTAGTTGAGTATTTAATTTTAAGTACAGAAAAAGCGTCCCATTAAAAAATGAGACGCTTAATTTTTAAAGCAGCATCTAGCGCTATAGTGATCGCGTTATGCATTTCACCATAATTCCATCTGCTTGACCTTTAAGTTTAGGCATCGTTTTACTAGAACTTTAACAAATTCTAAAAAGATTTTGTTAAAAGTTCATTCGACGATGGGTATTTCATGGAGAATTTAACCCGAAAATCCTAGAGACTAAACGGATTAAATTCAGCTAAAGTATCGTTTGGCTGCTTTCTTTCGCGTGCAATTGCGGTTATCTCCTGATCGGTTGATACGGAATCAGATTAGTTAATCTGCTCATTTTGCAGTGCTGCTTTCAGCATCCGAATGATTTTTAGGGTTCTTAGTCTTTAGTTTTCATCGCTTGCTTAACGTTCATGATAAGATTGACCATAATTAACCTTACAATCAGCCTTTACCAGATACTAAAACTTTCTTTTACGAGCTGCTTCAGATTTCAATTTTCGTTTAACACTTGGTTTTTCATAATACTCGCGTTTACGAGCCTCTCTTAAAGTACCTGTTTTTGAAACGTTACGCTTGAAGCGACGAAGAGCGTCATCCAATGATTCGTTATCGCGAATAACTGTTTTTGACATATGGTTCCCCTCCCTCCGAGCTTTTAGTAACCCTTCATTAGAAATAAAGTTTCTAAATAAAGTCCTTCTAACATTATAGCAAAAACCGAATCATTTTCAAGCTATTTTCCAAATGAATATGACGAATTTTAATATTTTTTTTAACTTTATTTGATAAATAGACTTGTTTTATTAAAAAATATAGTTTTCCCCTTATGGTACTGCATGATTTGCCGAAAGTTTGCTTGCACATTCTCGGCATAATCCAAACACTTCAAATCGATGTGATTCAATCACAACTCCAGTTAAATCAGTCGTCACTTGTTGCATCGGACAAGCATCTAATAATAGCGTTAAGCCACACTCACGACAAATAAAATGGTGATGATGATGATTTTCTACTTTCTTTTCATTTAATAAATAGCAGTCAAAACGGAAAAGTTGTTCTTGATTATATTCAGTTGATTCTAATAAACCAATTTCCACGAAGTCATAAATATTACGATACGTCGTATTATAACTCATCGTTGGATAACGTTCACTCATTTCTTGATGAATGTGAGTTGCACTTAAATAGCGTTGAGTTTGTGCGAACAGTTCGATGATTTCTTGTCGCTTTTTGGTTAATTTAAAGCCAGCTGCTTTTAATTGTTTGATACCGGCAGTTACAAGTTCACTTGTTTGTGAAATTTGCTTGCTTTTTTCTTTCATCATCATTGCTCCTTTTTCATTTTATGCTATGATGTGAGAATAGAAGAGGAGGATTTGCATGGATAAAAAAAATCAAACCTTACACTATTTTATTCTCTCAGATTCGATTGGTGAAACAGCACAGAAAGTAGCCAGAGCTGCCCTTGTGCATTTCCCATCAGCAAAAACAGTATTACACAAATATACTTTTATTTCAAATATTGAAAAAATCGATGAAATCACTCATGATGCGTTGAAATATGATGGTTTATTATTTATGACAATTGCGAATTCGGAATTGGCTAAATACGTCGAACAAAAGTGTATTGAAACGGGATTGATTTGCTACAATCTCATTCAACCATTCACGTTAGAAATACAACGTCGTTTAGGTATCGAAGCAACGTCTTTAGCTGGTGCTCAACATGAACTGTCTGACGAGTATTTTGACCGTATTGAAGCAATGGAGTTTTGTATGAAATATGATGATGGAAAAGATCCTAAAGGGATTGGTGAAGCTGAAATCGTCTTGTTAGGCATTTCAAGAACCGGTAAAACACCGCTCAGTATGTACTTAGCGACTCTAGGATATAAAGTATGTAATTTACCTTTAATACCTGAAAATGAATTGCCAGATATTCTTTTTGAAATTAACAAGTCGAAAATCATCGGCTTGACAAATAATGTTTCCGTAGTGAATAAACACAGAGAAATAAGAATGTTAGAATACGGTATTCCTGAAGGCTCTCGTTATGCTTCTTCTGAAAGAGTTCAACAGGAATTAGCTTATGCAGATGAAGTTTACCGTACATTAGGCTGTCCAGTCATCAACGTGGCAGATCGAAGTATTGAAGAATCAGCGCATATTATTTCAGAGATTATGAAACTTGTTCCCCTTTCCTTTTAAACCCAAATTAAAATCCCCTCAGTACTCAAATTGAGTACTGAGGGGATTTTATATTATTGTTCGATGATGTCAGTCATCAAGTTTGGATTGTAGGTCTGTGACTTAAGCATTTGAATTTCATGACGATAAGGCGCTACTTTCTTCTTTTCATTTAAAGGTAGCCAAGGGGTTTCTAATATTTTCGGAATATGAGTTAATTGCGGATGATGGACAATACGATTTAAAGTTTCAAAACCAATGCTTCCTTGCCCAATGTTAGCATGACGATCTTTATGACTCTTAAAAGGATTCTTCGAGTCATTGATATGTAAAACTTTCAAACGATTTAAACCAATTATCTTATCAAAATCATTTAATACGCCGTCTAAGTCATTGACAATGTCATAACCCGCATCATAGACATGGCAAGTATCCAGCGTGATGGATAATTTTTCATTATAGGTCACTCCATCAATGATACATGCTAATTCTTCAAAATTACGGCCAATTTCAGTACCTTTACCTGCCATGGTTTCTAAAGCGATTTGTGGTGTTTGCTCTGGGGTCAAAACTTCATTAAGTCCCCGAACAATTTGTGCAATACCACTATCTACTCCTTGTCCCACATGAGCACCAGGATGCATGGTAATCTGCTTCGCCCCGATATACTCTACTCTTTCAATTTCTTGTCGTAAAAAATCTGTAGCAAATTCGAAATAACCTTCCTTAACTGTATTGCCTAAATTGATGATATAAGGAGCGTGAACCGTACAGAACTTAATGCCATGTTCAGCCATGAAAGCCTTCGCTTCTTCTAACCGGAACAACGAGACGTCTTTACGGCGCGTATTTTGCGGTGCTCCTGTATAAATCATGAAAAGATTGGAGCCATATGACGCAGCTTCTTTAGCTGAACCTAACAACATTTCTTTTCCACTCATTGAAACATGGGAACCTAATAACATGAATGCATTCTCCTTTTAACTATTATTCTAAATAATTTAACCCAACTAGACTATGCCAGTTGGGTAGTGTGTTTAGTCTTTTTGACTACGAATATTTAGGTGTAATTCATTCAATTGACTGTTTTCTACATAACCAGGTGCACTTGATAATAGATCAACACCACGGCCTGTTTTAGGAAAAGCAATCACTTCACGAATGTTCGGTTCATTTGCAAGTAACATTACTAAACGGTCCAAACCAAGAGCGAGTCCACCGTGCGGAGGGAAGCCGTATTCTAATGCATTTAATAAGAAGCCAAATTGCTCTTCTGCTTGTTGGCGAGTAAAGCCTACTAAGTCAAAGATTTGTTCTTGCATTTCAAGGGTGTGGATACGGATACTTCCGCCACCAATTTCATAACCATTCAAGACGATGTCATAAGCTTGAGCTAATGCTTCTGCTGGTTTTGCTTTCACAGCTGCTGGATCATCGTGTTGTGGTGCAGTAAACATATGGTGCATTGCGACATAGCGCCCTTCTTCTTCGTCATATTCAAACATTGGCCAGTCTGTAACCCATAAAAATTCTAAAGCATTCGGATCAAACAGCTGATGTTTTTTTGCTAAGTGAACACGTAACTCACCTAATGAAGCGGCCACTACCTCTGCTTTGTCTGCTACGAAAAATAGAATATCACCCACTGACGCATTCAGACGGTCAGTGATTAATTTACTTTCTTCTTCTCCCGCAAAGAACTTAGCAATTGGTCCGTTAAAGCCTTCTTCAGTGACTTTTAACCAAGCTAAACCTTTCGCTCCGTATGGTTTAACAATATCAATTAACCCATCTGCTGTCTTACGAGTATAGGCATCGGCTTGTCCTTTTAAGTTAATTGCTTTGACCTGACCGCCACTCTGTGCGACCGATTTAAAGACACCAAATTCTGATGTTTCTGCCATATCTGTAAAATCAACCAATTTCATTTCAAAACGAATATCTGGTTTATCCACTCCGTACTCAGCCATGGCTTTCTCGTATGTCATCGTTGGGAAGGCTTCTATCAGTTCGATTCCTTTAGTTGCTTTAACAACTTCTTTTAACATTTCTTCTGTTAAGCTTTGAATCTCAGCTTGAGATAAGAAACTTGTTTCTAAATCGACTTGAGTAAACTCTGGTTGACGATCTCCACGTAAATCTTCGTCACGGAAACAACGAACGATTTGATAGTAACGGTCAAATCCTGCACCCATTAATAATTGTTTAAATAATTGTGGCGATTGTGGTAAGGCGTAAAACTTGCCTGCTTCACGGCGAGTTGGCACTAAATAGTCACGTGCACCCTCTGGGGTTGATTTTGTTAAGTAAGGTGTTTCTACATCAATAAAGTCTAATTGATCTAAGTAGTTACGAATCGCACGCGTTACTTGATGTCTTAGTTTTAAATTGTTATACATTTTCGGACGTCGTAAATCTAATACACGATTACGTAAACGTACTTCTTCGTCAGCATCTAAATCATCTTCGATATATATAGGTGGTGTTTTAGATTTGGCTAATAAAGTCAGTTCTTCCGCGAACAATTCATAATGTCCTGTTGGAATTTTAGGGTTGATTTGAGTTGCTTCACGTTCTTTAAGTGTACCTGTTACTTCAATTACATATTCACTACGTAATTTATCAGCTGTTTCCATCTCGTCGCTGCTTAAATATTCAGCATTAAAGACTACTTGACAAAAGCCTTCACGATCACGTAAATCCGCAAATATTACACCACCAAGGTCACGACGCTTTTGAACCCAACCTTTTAACGTAATCGTTTGACCGACTAAAGATGGTTCGATTAATCCACAGTATACTGTTCTTTGCTTACTCATTATAATTCTCCTCTAAAATATTTATCTATTTCACTCGTGTCAACTGTCGCACGGCGGTAAACCCCTGAGAAATCTTTTAATATTTCATCCAGTTTCACAGTCGATTGTTTACCATTTTCTTGATTTTTTAATTGAACAACTTGTTGTTCCACTTCATTATCTCCGACAGTCATTACCAATTTAGCTTGAAGCTTTGCAGCAGTTTTAAATTGTGACTTCATGCTACGTCCTAAGTAGTCACGTTCTGCTAACAGACCTTCTGTTCTAGCTGCTTGCACAAGTTGTAAAGCCATCACATTACTTGCTTCGCCTAAGCCCATTACGTAAACATCTAATGGTTCTTCAGTAGGAATGTCAACTTCTTGTTCTTCCAATAGAAGCATTAAGCGTTCAACACCCATTGCAAAACCAAAGCCTGGTGCAGATGGTCCACCTAATTGTTCGACTAATCCGTCGTAACGTCCACCACCACAGACTGTTGATTGTGATCCAATCGTATCGTCTTCGACAACAATTTCAAAAATTGTATCTTGATAATAGTCCAAACCCCTAACGATTAACGGATTGATTTCAAATGGAATATCCAGTGCCTTCAACATGGTTTGCACTTGGCTAAAGTGTGTTTGACTCTCTTCACTTAAAAACTCTAAAATCACAGGTGCGTCTGCTACTAACTCTTTATCTTTAGGATCTTTACTGTCTAAAATTCTTAATGGATTATCAGATAATCTACGTTGTGAGTCCGCACTTAATTGATCTTGTATTGGTGTGAAATAAGCAACAAGTGCTTCACGGTATGCCGCTCTTGCTTCTGGCTTACCTAATGAGTTCAATTGAATTGATAATTTTTCAATACCTAACTCTTGGAAGTAATCCCATGCTAAAGCAATACTTTCAGCATCAGTTGCAGGATTTCTACTACCAAATACTTCTACACCAATTTGGTTAAATTGACGTTGACGTCCTGCTTGGGGTCTTTCGTAACGGAACATTGGCCCCATATAGTAAACTTTTAAAGGTTGTGGATGCTCTGGTCCAAATAACTTGTGTTCAACATAAGCCCTTACTACAGGAGCAGTACCTTCTGGTCTTAAAGCTAAGCGACGATCTCCTTTATCCATAAAATCATACATTTCTTTAGAAACAATATCCGATGTATCCCCAACAGTACGACTAAATAAGTCGAAAGCTTCAAACATCGGTGTACGAATTTCTCTAAATTGGTAAGTGTCAAATACAGCTCTTGCTGAATCTTCAACGAATTGCCATTTATAAGAGTTTTGAGGCAGAATATCTTCTGTCCCTTTCATTTTTTGAATTAACATAATTTTCCTCCTGAATATAAAAAAAGCGCCTATGACGAATAATTGTCATAGGACGCGGAAATTTGCGTGGTACCACCTAAATTTGTAATGTATCATTACCTCTAACCTTAACGCGGTGAACGGAGTAACTTTTAACTACTCTTCTCCGTAGTGTCTTCATTAAGTCTCGCACCCTTGCAGCCTTCGGGGATTGCTCTCTAAAATTTCGCCTTAATTACTTATCTACTTCATCGAATAAACTATGATTTACTATAGGTTACTGATTTTAGTCCATAAAGTCAAGTAATTTTCTTAGTAAAATTTAATTATTCATTCGACTTACCATTTATCTTTCTCGCTGTCAGATTATTATTCCTATTTTGTTGGACAGATTAGCCATCGTTTGAAAGCGGTTTATATCATCTGCTTGTCAGTTGTGTTACCGTTAAATGACAGATGAAGAGGATGTTTGAATTCAACGCTATAAGTTTATATAATAAGCTTATGTTTTTAATAAGGTTTTCATGAAAAGGAGGGATTTACATCCAACTGATGCGTCAGTTTTTTAAAATTGTGTTCTCTCGCAACTATTTCCCTCCATTGCTAACAGTCACTATTTTTCTAATCAGTGCATTGAGTATTTCAGTCCTGCTATCGAACACCGCATTAATTATCGAACGTGACAATGTAATTGTAAGAACGGAGCCGGCAACAAACTCTCAAGCCTTGTTGCAATTGGAAAGTAATACCGAAGTGAATATTCTAACCAATCGCAATGGCTGGTACAAAGTTCGTGTTGATGGAAGAACGGAAGGCTGGATACCTCAATGGTTATTAGAGTCCACTTCTTTAGAATCAGATCAAAATATGGCGGCACAAATTTTGATTAATACCCCTATTTATTCTAGTCAAGACGAAACGACCGAACAAATCATAACAGTTGAAACTGGCACTTATCTATTTGTTCAAAACGAAGCGAATGGTTGGTTACTTGTATCCTTTGAAAATCAATACGGTTATATCCCCACTCGTCTCGTTAATCTTGTACCTGCTGAATCAGTAATAGATGAAGAGGATGCGCTTGATGTTGTTGAAACGCAACCGGTGTACAACCGTGATGAGTTGGAAAAGCAAAGGGCTCAAGCTGAAAAAGCTGTAGTTATTCGTTCAAATGAAGAACCTCTATTAACTGAAGCCGCTGTTGATTCAGAAATCATTTATTATGCACTATATAATCAGATGTTTACACTGATTGAGACAATCGAAGATGCAAATGGTAATGAATTTTATTTAGTTGAAGATGATGATGGTATTCGAGGATATCTTGATTCTATCCGTGTGTCAGTTTCAAGTTACTCACTTGGACACGTGGATTGGCCTATTGCAAACAGCTTAGCACAAGCCACGATTATGTTGGATCCTGGTCATGGCGGGGAGGATTCTGGCGCAACCAATGCTAACAGTACTGCTTATGAAAAATCTGCCACATTTGATACGGCTATGGCTTTGAAAGCTCAGCTTGAAGCTGAGGGAGCAACTGTGATGTTGACACGACCGACCGATGTCTTTGTTGACTTAGAAGAGCGTGCTGAGGCAAGTAACTTGAATCAAGTCGATGCTTTTATTAGCCTGCATTACGATGGGTCTGAAGATCCTACTTGGAGCGGAACAACAACCTATTATTACCACGAAGCAGACGAAAGTTTAGCACAAGCAATTAATCAAAGTATCACACCATTACCTTTAGAAAATGTTGGGGTAATGTTTGGTAACTACCATGTTTTACGTGAAAATACTCGTCCAAGTATCCTTTTAGAATTAGGATATATGAGTAATCAAAATGACTTACAATATATTTTCAGCGAGAACTACCATGAATTAGTTGCTTCAGCAATTACGGACGGTTTGCTTAATTACTTCGAGCAAGTCCAAGCTTTAAGATAGTCTATCCATTTTATCAGACATTAGACGATGAGTCTGACTCAATAACGCCACTTAGATCAAGTAGCTCTTCTGTTGACTCATCGATTTATTGAAATCTAGCAAACAAATAAACCTTCATCCGGAGTATTTACTCTGGATGAAGGTTTATTTTTATGGCTTTTTTGAATCGATTAAAACAGTGACTGGCCCATCGTTTAGAATGGATACTTGCATCATTGCTCCGAAACGTCCAGTTTCAACTTTGAAGCCTTGATTTTTTAATTGGTCATTGAAATAATCATAAAGCGCTTCTGCTTGTTCTGGTCTTGCTGAATCGGTAAAGCTTGGTCGATTACCTTTACGTGTATTCGCAAATAAGGTGAATTGACTAATTGATAAGATTTCGCCACCTACCTGGCTTAATGATAAATTCATCTTGTCATCTTCGTCTTCGAAAATACGCATTTTAGCAATTTTACGAGCACAATATTCTGCATCTTCTTCAGTATCTTCATGGGTTACTCCCACTAATAAAACAAAGCCTTTTTCGATTTGACCTGTAATTTCTTGATCAATCGTTACCGAACTTTGCAAACTTTTCTGGATTACAACTCTCATAGAAACGCCCTTTCAGTTTAAGATTTAATACGTGATACGTCGTAAACGTCCGGAATGCTTCTTAATTTAGACATTAAATTATCTAATTGATCCGTATTTGAAATAGCAACCTTAATCACCACGACTGCTGTGCTATTGGCATCCACTTTTCCGTTAACATTACGTAGGTTTTTGACGGTATGATTGACCACATGCAGAATGTCATTAATCATACCCGAACGGTCGAAACCAGTGATTGATAATTCTGTTTCATACTCTGTCGAAAGTTCTTCTTGTGTTTCCCACTCGACATGAATGGTACGTTGCTTTAGATCAGGTTCACTCTGTAAGTTTGTACAGTCTTTGCGGTGAACGGAAATCCCTCGACCGCGTGTAATATAACCGACAATTTCATCACCAGGTACAGGACTACAGCAACGGCTGAGACGAATCATTAGATTAGCGACGCCTTCAACTACAACGCCACTTTCGTGTACAGTACGGCTACCACTTGAGTTTGCTGGGTTTTCTTTTGAAATAGCAGCCGTTTGTTGCTTGTCATTTTCTCTTTCCGGTGTAATTCCTAAGAAGTTTAAAACGGTTGTCGCAGATAATTCACCCAAACCGACAGCTGCATATAAATCAGTTAAACTATTAAAGTTGAATCGTTCTAATAAATTTTTCTCATTTTGCTTCTTGGTAATTAATTTAATACTCGCATTATTATCTTTTAAATCTTTTTCTAGTGTTTGTTGTCCTCGTTCTGCGTTTTGATCACGGTCTTTTAGTTTAAAGAAACGCTTGATTCTGTTACGCGCTTTACTTGTTTGCGTAAAACTTAACCAATCGCGACTTGGACCATTTGAACTTGGATTCGTTAAAATTTCAACAATATCCCCATTTTTTAATTTATAATTTAAGGGTGCAATGTTTCCATTAATTTTTGCTCCAATTGTTTTGTTACCAATTTCCGAGTGAATATGGTAGGCAAAATCAATCGGACCCGCACCGTTAGGTAATTCAAACACGTCCCCTTTTGGAGTAAAAATATACACTTGATCCTTGAAGATATCTTCTTTTACAAAGTTCATAAATTCGCTAGCGTCTTGAGCTTCATCTTGAAGTTCTACAAGGTCTCTAAACCAATTTAATTGTTTTTGAATGTTATCTTTGCTTTGAATCTTTTCAGTTTTACCCTCTTTATAAGCCCAGTGAGCAGCAACCCCGTACTCAGCGACCTCGTGCATCTGGAAGGTTCTTATTTGAATCTCTACTGGTTTACCGTATGGACCAATAACTGTCGTATGAATCGATTGGTACATATTGGCTTTAGGCATTGCAATATAATCTTTGAAACGTCCGGGCATTGGCTTCCATTTCGTATGAATCGCACCTAAAACAGCATAGCAATCCTTAATCGTGTTAACTAATACTCGAATCGCAAGTAAATCATAGATATGATCAAAGTCTTTATTTTGGTCGACCATTTTACGGTAGATTGAATGAATATGCTTCGGACGGCCATAAACTTCTGCTGAAATTTCTAACTCTTCCACTGCTTCATCAATATCTACGATCGCTTCTCGGATATATTTCTCTCTTTCGTCACGTTTACTGTCCATCAAACGGACAATTCGATAATACTCACTTGGATTAATATAGCGCAAAGCGATATCTTCTAATTCCCACTTAATTAAATTCATACCAATACGATCAGCTAAAGGCGCATAAATCTCAATGGCTTCTTGCGATTTTTCGATTTGTTTACTTTCTTTTTGGAACTTTAATGTTCGCATATTGTGTAAACGGTCAGCGAGCTTTACCATGACAATTCGAATATCTTTAGCCATGGCTAACAGCATTTTACGGTGATTTTCAGCTAGCGCTTCTTCTTTGCTTTGAAACTTGAATTTACCTAATTTAGTTACTCCGTCGACTAAAAGTGCAACAGTTTCAGAAAACTCTCGTTTAATATCTTCTAAAGTATATTCCGTATCTTCCACCACATCATGAAGAAAACCAGTTGCTACAGTATCAGGATCCATTTGGAGTTGCGCCAAAATACCAGCCACTTGAATTGGATGGATAATATACTCCTCACCTGATAAACGTACTTGCCCTTCATGTGCATTCGTAGCAAAGTCGAGTGCTTTCTTTACATATTTTGTATTTTTTTCATTCATATAACCTGCACAAATATCTATAACCTCTTGTGCCGTTAATTCTTGATTACGAGCCATTAGCTTTCATCCTTTACTACAATGTAATTACCAGTTATTATACACTACAATGCTTTTTAAATACAAACATTGTTTCACCAGTCTTTTAAGGACTCCCGATGATAGATAAACAACCTTGGGTATTTATTGTTAAACATTCAAAAAACTGACTGCATCACTCTTAAATAGAGTCTGACACAGCCAGTTCGTCATATTATAATTAAAATAATATTTTTTTATCAACTAATTAGTAGTTATCGTCGCCCGTTAGGTCAGCTGGTTTTTGTGTCACAATGGCAATACCTTTAGAAGCGCCAATACGGGTAGCTCCAGCTTCAATCATCGCTATCGCTTCTGCATAGTTAGATACACCACCACTTGCTTTCACGCCTAAGTCTGCTCCTACAGCTTTACGCATTAACGCAACATCTTCAAGTGTCGCTCCACCCGTCGAAAATCCTGTTGACGTTTTAACAAAGTCAGTACCAGCGCGTTGAGCAGCTTGTGATGCTAGTGTTTTCTCTTCATCATTTAGTAATGATGTTTCAATAATTACTTTAACGATCACATGGTCAGGCATTGCTTCAACAACCGCGCGAACATCACTCTCTACAGTCTTCCAGTCACCTGCTTTTGCAGCACCAATATTGATAACCATGTCAACTTCAGTCGCTCCAGCTTCTACTGCTTGTTTAGCTTCGAAAACTTTAACGGCCGTAGTATTCGCTCCTAGAGGAAAGCCAATTACCGTACAAATCTTCACATCACTGTTGCCTAAAGCCATTTTAGCCACTGGAATGTGAACTGGATTGATACAGACTGACATGAAGTTATAGTCAACTGCCTCTTGACATAATGTTTCAATTTGGGCAACCGTCGCATCTGCTTTTAACAATGTGTGGTCAATATATTTACTTAGTTCCATTTTAATACCTCTTCCATTTAATTAATCTATTTCTAGTATACTTTATCTAATTCAAGAGCAAAACTCAAGGCACTTAAAAAATAGATTGGCGCTGTTTCGGCTCGTAATATTCTTGGCCCTAAACTACACGCTATAAAACCTGCTGCTTCCAATCGTTCAACTTCTTGGGGCTCCAAACCGCCTTCAGACCCAAATACAATCAAGATATTCTGATTGCTTTTGATGCTGTTGATTATCTGTACTAATTGCGAGTGTTGCCCTTCTTTTGCTGTTTCTTCATAAGCAATGAGCTTGATATCATAATCTGAACTCGCTTGAAGCAATTGTTCCATCGTGTGTAATGACGTAATTTTAGGAACCATTAATCGATGACTTTGCTCGGCAGCTCCTTTAGCAATTTTGGCTAAACGATCAATCTTAGCGTCGGCCTTTTTGCCGTTCCATTTTACAACATCCCTTTTCAAAGCCAGTGGCATAAACTCGCTCATACCACATTCTGTTGCCTTTTGAACAATCATTTCAATCTTATCATTTTTAGACAAACCACACGCAATCGTCACTTTCACTGGCAATTCAACTGAATTAAAAGTATCTTTTTCGATTCTTATGATTGAAAGTGTGGCTTGTCCATCCATGTTATCAACCAATTCAGCCAGGTAACTTAAGCCATCTTCACTTACTACTGTTATTTTAGTGCCTAATTGAGCGCGCATGACATTCAGAAAATGATGACTATCCTCTTGACTTAAAGTGACCAGTTCACCAATGTCAACTTGTAACCTATTTAGAAAATAATGTTGCATCAAACTTCACGTTCCTTTTGAGTAACATAGCCTAACCAGCCTTTTAACCAAGTTTTCTGAATTATCATCCAACCTTTTTCTTTTAAAACCTTTTCTAATTTTTCGCCTTGTTCTTCAAGAATACCTCCTAAAATTAAGTAGCCCTCATCTGTCAATAATACTTTTGCATCGTCTAACATATTGACTAATATATGTGGCAGAATATTTGCAACAATGACATCCGCTTCATCTTTGACACCAACTAAAAGGTCATTCACACTAAAGCTTAATGGACTTAAGTCGGCTGTTTTTTGGTAGGCCATATTCTGTACGGCGCTTTCTATCGCTTGTGGATCTAAATCATAACCTTTAACCATTGAGGCACCGAACGCTAATGCCACAAATGCTAAGATACCAGAACCCGTTCCTACATCAAGCACACGGTCTCCACTACGCATAAACATCTCGAGGCCTTGAACACCTAATTGTGTCGTTGGGTGGTTGCCTGTTCCAAATGCTAAGCCTGGATCCAGTCGAATCACTCGCTCATCCGCTAGACCTTCATACTCTTGCCACATAGGCACTATTTTAACAAAACGACTGACATCTTGGACTTCATAATGTTGCATCCAATTTTGTTGCCAGTTTTCATTTTCAATTTCTGATAACTTAATACGATAAAGAACTGATTGAACAGCCTCTTTCACTGCCAGTTCGAATGCCTCTAAATCGATCATACGTTCTTGAGAAAAATATCCCACCACTTCAGTATCACGATTCAACAATTCCTCAGGAATCTCTTGAGGAATTTCACCAAATAAATCTGGATGATTTTCTAAATAGCCAAATGCATAATTAACCTCTGTACCTTCTGCTTCAATTTCTAATAATAAATAACTCAACCAATCAATCAGTTGGGTATCAAGTGAAGCAACTGTGACAGTTAGTTTCTGCCAACTCTTATTTGTCAATTAAAATTCTCCTTCTCTTAGTCAATAGGTTCAATTTGTTTTCGGAAAGAACACTTGACTTTCACTATAACGTGATGTGTTGATTAAACTTTCTCTTAATTTATTGAATTCATCTTCATTCCAAAAAACATTAAAGCGCGTTTCTTCTGTTTGTCTCATAAATTCACGCCATTTAAGTGGGACTTCAGCTGTTAAAATTTTCAAATACTTTATAATCGCAATTAATTCTCCATACATAATGCCTCTATCGGAATTAACTGGGACGGTTGTTATATAATGTTTCGCTTCAACTTTTACTAAATCTTCATCGTAGATAAGGACCCTCACTTCAAAAGGCACCTCATCATTTTTATAAACATTCTGGTAGACATCTTGTAAAACAAACTGATTAGAGTTATCTAATTGAAATTGGAAAATAATTTCTAGATAGTGGCGCTGTTCTTGCCATTCTATGCCCCATTCGCAATGAAAATAATTTTCTTGAATTAACTTATCGACGACCATTAAAATGTTGTTACGTTCCATTTTATTTCACCTACTTTGCATTAATATTATGAATGACTAAACCATAAAATTCAATCAGAAACTCCCATTTTCTTCTATACTTCACGACTTCTATTGATAATACGAGCTTTCACTTGCAAATAAGAACAGATATTCGCTTTTAAAATAATATTACGCATGTCATAATGAATAATACAGAGCTAAATCTTAAAAAGCTTTAAATACTTACATTTTCTTTTGATAATTGGGAAGAATAATAGTAAACTGTAATAGTTGCTAATTAGCATCCTTTACAGGAAGCTAAATTAGATTGAAATAGAGGTTTGATGTTTCATATAATTCATGACAAAAACTTACGAGGTGACTGAAATGGCTGAAAAAAACTTAACAGCAAAAGATATATTACAAAAAGAATTTACCAAAACCATGCGTGGTTATAATACTGCAGAAGTTGATGAGTATTTAGATAATATTATTCGCGACTACGATTCATACCAAAAAGATGTTGTTTACTTAAAAAATGAAAACGAACGTTTAATCAGTAAAGTGGATGAATTAACGAAACAATTAGCACTGGCTAAGAAAAATGTTCCAAATACACCTGGTAGTGGCGTGACTAACTTTGATATCTTAAAACGTTTATCTAATTTAGAAAAACATGTTTTTGGTTCAAAGATTAATAACACTGATAACACCATTGATTACTCAGAAGTAACAAAGTATTAAGCTAATAATTAAATAATTAGTGAGTTTCAGATAATCGCGGTTAAACTAGATTTAGCTGAGGAAAGTCCATGCTCGCACAAGCTGAGATGCTTGTAGTGTTCGTGCTCAGCGAAACAATAAGCTGAGGTAGTACAATTGTGCTAACGGCGAAGAAACCATCTAAGGCGAAAGCTATGATGCAGTACTTCCTAAGGTGCCACAGAGACGATACTTATTGGAAACAGTAAGTTTGGAACGGGTAAACCCCTCGAGCGAGCAACCCAAACATTTGGTAGGGGCACTTTTTCAACGGAATTAAACGGAGAAAGAGACAAGAAATTGTAGATAGATGATTATCCTTTTGTTACGACGCCTATTCGTAACAATTGACAAAACATGGCTTATCGAAACTCACTATTAGGCATTAAAAGACTCTGTTTCAGAGTCTTTTTTATTGGATTTTTCACAAGTTTTTAAGCATACTATTCCTAAAAATAACACATTATGAAAGGAGTCTTTTATGAAGACTTATTCGCTTATCGCAACAGTTGCTGCAGGTATTGAATCACTTGTTGCAAATGAATTAAAAGAACATGGCTACAAAACAGAAACTGAAAACGGACGCGTCCGTTTTGAAGGAAACGCTCGTGACATCGCATTCACTAACTTATGGTTAAGAACAGCAGACCGTATTAAAATTTCTTATGGAGAATTTACTGCCAAATCGTTCGAAACACTATTTGATCAAACGTACGCCCTACCTTGGGAAGATATTCTTCCACTGGATGCAGAATTTCCAGTTAGTGGTAAATCAGTTAAGTCGACACTTTTCAGTGTGCCAAACTGTCAACGTATCGTTAAAAAAGCAATCTCAAAACGTTTGATGGACTACTACCACCGTCGTCAACATTTACCTGAAACGGGTGCTCTATACCCGATCGAAGTATCGATTTTAAAAGATCATGTTATTTTAAGTTTAGATACTACTGGTTCAAGTTTATTTAAACGTGGTTACCGTATGGACAAAGGCGGCGCGCCACTAAAAGAAAATATGGCAGCCGCTTTAGTAAAATTAACTACATGGCGTCCGGATCGTCCTTTATATGACCCTACTTGTGGATCTGGAACCATCTTGATTGAGGCTGCATTAATCGGTCACAACATCGCTCCAGGTTTAAATCGCGAATTTTCTGCTGAACAATGGACAATGTTGAATCCAGACGTTTGGCCAATTGTCCGTCAAGAAGCTCGTGAAGCCATTGATCATGATATCGAATTAGATATTTACGGGACAGATATTGATCACCGAATGATTGAAATTGCCAAAGCTAATGCCAAAAAGGCTGGTGTTGGTGACAGTATCCACTTCAAACAAATGCAATTAAAAGACTTTACAACTGAAAAGGAATTTGGCATTTTAATTTCTAATCCACCTTACGGTGACCGACTACTCGATGAAGAAGAAGCTCACGAAATTTACCGACAAATGGGCGACATCTACCGCGCCATGCCGACATGGAGTAAATATATTTTAACAAGTGATGAGACCTTTGAACAACATTATGGTGCCCGCGCAACTAAGAAACGTAAATTATATAATGGTGCTTTAAAAGTTGATTATTACCAATATTGGGGAATTAGAAAGAAACGAAACGACTAATGCTAGCCCGCTTGACCAAATCTTATGTGTAACAGAAGTCAATTGAATAAACGCGATAAGTGAATTATCCTATTTTGCCCCTTTTCTTTGATTAGGGGTTTTTTGTTTTACTTACGAATAGCGGACTTTTTTCCTGCCTCAGGCATTCCTCCCATAAGTAAAAGCCCAGTCCTTTTGAACTGAGCTTTCTCCTATTGATTAACTTATACTCGCATTCGTCGCTTCAAAACCACGAATAAATTGACGCGTCCGTTCATTTTGTGGATTCTCAAAAATCTGAGTTGGACTTCCTTCCTCCGCAATTCTTCCTTGATCTAAAAAGATAATATGGTCAGACACTTGTTTGGCAAAATTCATTTCGTGAGTGACAAGTAACATTGTCGTTTTCTCATGTGCGACTTGCATAATCAAATCTAAAATACCGCCCACTAACTCAGGATCCAAGGCTGACGTCGGCTCATCAAATAAAATCACTTCAGGTTCAATCGCTAAGGCTCTAGCAATCCCAACCCTCTGTTGTTGCCCTCCGGATAACTTATTCGGATAATAGTTCATGCGACTCTTCATCCCAACAATTTCTAAATAGTGTTCAGCGATCGGTTTGGCCTCGGCCAAGGTCATCTTTTTGACCATCAATAAGTTTTCCATCACGTTTTCTAAAGCGGTTTTCTTAGAAAATAACGCATAGTTTTGAAAGACCATCGCAGTTTGCCGTCTCAAAGCTAAAATCTCCTGTTGGCTAATTTGCTCGACCTGCTTAACGGTTTCACCAATTTGAATCAACCCTTTATCGGCTGGCTCAAGAAAGTTTACTGTTCGTAATAAAGTGGATTTACCAGACCCACTCGAGCCAATGATCGTTAAGACATCTCCCGTCGCAACTTCTAAATTGATATTTTTTAAGACTTCATTTTTATTAAATGATTTGGACCAATTCTCTAATTTTAACATGTTATTCTCCTTTGGCTCATTCTCTTAAGGGCGTTCTGGCAATGAGTCGATCTCCAACTCATCTTCCTCATGTTCAACAGCGAGGTGCTGATCAACATTCAGTCGGCGCTCTAGACGACGAACTAACTGTTCAATCAGAATACAAATAATCCAGTAAATGATGGCGACAGCAATATAGGCCTCGAAAAAGCGTAAATTAGAACCAGCAATAATTCGAGCTTGTCCCATAATATCAATCACTGTTACTGTAAACGCAAGCGACGTTCCCTTCAATAAACTAATCAGACTATTCCCTAAGTTAGGAATCGCAACAATTAATGCAGACGGTAAAATGATGCGACGCATTGTCTGACCATTTGTTAAACCGATTGACTTAGCTGCTTCAATTTCAATCTTATTGACCGATAGAATAGCTGCACGGAAAGTTTCAGAGTTATAAGCGGCTTCGTTTAGACCAAGCGCCACAAACACATACAACAAGGCAGGAATACCATTGACATCAATGCCCCAGCCCATTTGAGCATTTAACCAACGGACGACTAGCGGGAAACCATAGAAAGCTAAGAATAATTGAACCAGTTGCGGCGTCCCTCTCATAAAGGACACAAAAACACTCAAGACTTGGGACAAAATAGGAACCTGTTTTATCTTGACTAAAGCAATCAAGAATCCTAGGGTCAAGCCGATGAAAGCTGACACCAGTGTCATCAATAAAGTGACCGGCAATTTTTCTAGAATTGATGGAATAATTTGAGGAATGACTTCAGGCGCAAAAATCTTCCCATCTGATGAACGATTAGTTGAAGCTGGCAAAGAGTCGTCCGCTGAACTTGGTAATTCTTTCAATCTGTCAGCTTCAATCGCATCATTTTTGGCAATGATCTCATCCGATAACTGTGTATCATCTTGGCCAAAATATTTAGTACTGATAGCTGCTAAAAAGCCATCCTCTCGCATCTCAGCTAGCACCCCATCAATCGCTTGACGCAATTCAAGACTGTCAGCATCTTCTCGATATAAAACATAGGCGCCTGGTGGTTGAATCGCATCTTCATTTTCGATGGGATGACCTAGCAAATCAATACCAAACGTATTTTCAACATCAGTTAAATAAGTTGTCGAATAAATCGTCGCATCATAACGACCCGAGGCCACCTCTCGAATAATCATTGACGCATCCGCATCAATGTACTCTAAATTAACTTGGGCATCTGGAGTATCCTGATTATATTGTTCCATAAAAATTGCTTGCGCGGAACCGGCTACCAAGCCCATCTTCTTACCGGCTAAATCAGCCAAGGTGATTGCCTCCCCCTCATCCGGTCGAGTAATCAACACATTATGAGTCATCACGTAAGGGTATAATGAGAACACATACTTCTCCCGGCGATCAGGTTTCTCACCAATATTATTCGTAATTAGGTCAAAAGTCCCCGCATCCAAGCCGGCGAATAAAGAAGCAAATTCAGTCGTACTATAGTCAAATGTATAGTGCTCAAGCCGCTGATCTAACTCTTCAAGTAATTCAATTTCAAAACCTGTTAATTGATTATCTTCATCAAAGTAATTGTAGGGCTTTGATTGAGCGGAAATGCCCACCGAAACAGTTTCAAGGCTAGCCTCATCAGCCGTCTCCGTTCTGTCTGCTTCAATCGCATCGTTTTTAGCAACGATTGCCTCTGTTAATTGCGTATCATCTTGGCCCAAATACTTCATGCTAATCTCCGCTAGACTGCCATCTTCTCTCATCTGAGCGATGACCTCGTCCATTCTATCGCGTAATTTTGCATCATCATTCCGATAGATAAAATAAGAACCTGGAGGTCTAATCACATCTTCATTATCAATCGGATGAGCTTTTAAGGAAATGCCAAACGTTTCTTCAACATCGTACAGATAAGTCGTGGCATAAATGGTTGCATCAAAGCGCCCATTATGAACATCTCTGATGATGGTTGACGGATCAGAGTCAACATATTCAATTTTAACAGCTGAGCCTGGATTTTCTTCATTCCAAGCTTCTAAGAATAGCGATTGCGGTGAAGCAGGCACCACACCAAAGCTTTGTCCTGCAAAATCTTCAATGCCTAAATCATCGGTCACATCTTCTGACGTAATGATAACATTATGAGTCACGACGTATGGATATAATGAGAAAAGAAACCGATTACGACGATCGCCACCTTCTCCTAAATTGTTGGCGATTAAATCAAAATTTCCTGAATCCAAGCCAGCAAATAGAGAAGCAAATTCTGTCAGTTCAAAACTAAAGGAGACATCATCTAAACGTCGATCAATCTCTTGAATAATTTCGACTTCCAAGCCGACTAATTCATTCTTATCATCGAAATAGTTTAAAGGTTTCGTTTGACCCGACGTTCCAACTATCACTACTGAATCATTTGTGTCGCTCGGCTCCAAACTCGCTTCGCCAGTCCGCATGCTTTCAATTTCGTCATTTTTCGTCATTAAAGCTTGGTTTAACTGAGTATCATCTTGCCCAAAATATTTAAGACTTAACGCTGCTAGAAAACCATCTTGTCGCATTTGGGAGAATACCTGATCAATCGCGAGTCTTAACTCTTGGCCTTTTGTATCATTGCGATATAAAGCGTAAGCTCCAGGTGGTTGAATGGCATCCTCGTTTTCAATCACATGCCCCACTAATTCAATACCAAACGTATCTTGAACATCTTTTAAATAGGTCGTGGAATAAATGGTCGCATCATAACGACCTGACGCTACTTCTCTAATTATTGTGGAAGCATCCGCGTCAATATACTCTAAATTTACTGTTGCATCAGGGTGGTCAACATTGTATTGTTCCATAAAGATTGCTTGTGATGAGCCTGCAACAATCCCCATGGTCTTGCCCGCTAAATCGGTCAGCGTCACTTGTTCACCTTCATCTGGACGTGTGATCAACACATTATGAGTAACGACATAAGGATACAATGAAAACAAATACTTTTCTCTTCGATCTGAATTTTCACCAATATTATTTGTAATCACATCAAAGGTTCCTGCGTCTAAACCAGCAAAAAGTGACGCAAATTCTGTTGTGCGGTAAGTGAATTCATAAGCTTCCAAGCGTTGGTCCACTTCCTCCAATAATTCAATTTCAAAGCCAGTTAATTCGTTAGCTTCGTCGTAGTAATTATATGGTTTTGATTGTGCTGATATTCCGACGGTCACTTTCTCTTGTGCATGAACCTCTATTGGCTGTTTTTTTATACCAAGCAAGGTCATTAACGCTACAACCAGTGCCAATAAATATTTTTTCCTTTGTCTACTGTGTCTCATTGTCATCCTTCTTTCCTATTATAATAACGTGATAGCTTGTCGATTTATCCAAACAAAAAGAGCCGATTAGCAATTAAACTAATCGACTCTAACTTAAATGTCAGTCAAGCCGCTTAGATTGCTAAAACTAATCTATGCGGCGAACACAAATTACTGCCCTCATAGATACAAACCAGTGTTTGTATCTAGAGTGATACAAACATTATCTATAAAAGCTGTAAAAATATATCATTGTTTGTAGCATTTGTGTTCTCATACACTGACCACCCCTTCATGTTTAACCAAATTTTAATAGTTACTCCTGGGAAAGTCAAGGATTTCTCACCGTTTTATCATTTTCCTCGTTCATTTGCGTGACTGTGAGCTAAATCTGTTGTTTCTAACTCTAATCTTCGCTTCGTTGATTCTACGAACTCTCTTTCCAAAGCTTTCTGATTCTGAGCCAAGATAGCTTCCTTAATCGTAGACAATTTGTCTTCAAACGCATCGAAAACCTGTAAGAGTGCTTCTCGATTATTCAGCATCAATTCAGACCACAATGACTCATTCATTTTCGCAATGCGCGTCAGTTCACGGAAACTGTCTCCAATAAAATCGACGGTTGCATGCTCAGATTGATCACTATTAATTAATGCTGCTGCAATGATATGCGTTAACTGACTAGTATAGGCAATCATTTCGTCGTGTAATTGAGGAGTAGCCACAGTTAAGCGTCCAAAGCCAAGTCCCTTAATAAACTCAGAAAATTTATCCAATGCCTCTGTCGTATTATCTTTATGAGGCGTCAGAATATAATTTGCGTGTAGAAAAACCCGTTCATCAGAGAAGGCAAAGCCTTGGCTTTCTCGACCCGCCATCGGATGACCAAAAATAAATTCAACTTGCTTAGGCACGACTGGCAAAATTTCAGCCATAATTGCTTGCTTAATTCCGGAAGCTTCTGTGATTATCGCGCCATCCTTGAAGTCTGCATGATGATCTTGAATAAACTGTTTCACTAAATTAGGATAAAGCGCAATAATGACTAAATCAGCTTGTTGCAGAATTGTGTGGTTTTGAATCTCTCCTCTTTGTATCACACCTAATGAGAGGGCCTCATCAATTGCCTTTTGATCAATATCAATGGCCGATACATGATACTGTTTAGGAAATCTATGGTGAATCGCTTTTGCAAAAGACCCACCAATGATGCCCAATCCAACTATTGCTATATGTTCCATACGTCTCCCCTTACTATCTTACTCATTCCTATTTATTAGATGGTCGCTGAACGGCTTTAAATTGTCCGATCAGTTGAACATACTCCGCGACATGTTCTAAGGTTTTTATTAAAATATCATTCGAGACCGTCATCTTATCAGCCAAGAGTTCTAAAAAGAAACCATAAGTAAAGGCTTGATTTTTTATCGGTCGAGCCGTTAAACTTAACAAGTTTCCATTGTAGATATCAAAGACTTGTAGCACTTTTAATAAGGCGCCTGCCTCGTGTCTCGTCTCAATATAAAACGAAAGTACCTCGCCTGAATAGTCTTTGTTAGTATGCTTCTTTTCGACGACATAAAATCGTGTCATATTATTCGATTCATCCTGAACATCTTCTAGTAAAGGGATTAAGTCGTATAATTCACCTGCACGCCCGCTAGAAATAGCTGCCACATCTGGTCGATTGAGTTCTTTTACGTACAAGCTCGCTTTAGCTGTATCATCGTGAGCTTTTGCTTCAATGTGTGGGTAACGAGCAAAAAAATTCGAGCATTGTGACAAAGCCTCTGGATGAGAGTAGACTGTCTTAATCTGCATTAAATCACTACCCTTTGCTGCCCATAAATTGTGGCTGACCGGCTGATAAGCCTCAGCAATACTTATGACTGGTTTATATCGAAGTTGATCGAGTAATTTAGTGATTGCTCCAGTTGTTGAGTTTTCCACGGGCACAACGATTAAATCGACTAATTCATTAAGCAAGGCATCCGTCGTTTCTTGAAAACTAGAATGTTCAACCACTTCATAGCTTCTATTTGCTTGAGTATTCGGTGTGCGCCCAATGTTTTCATTTTCTAGGCGGTTAATATAATCGCGCGCAGTCATCTCACTATATGAACCTGCAATTCCTTGAATCCCAATTTTCATTACAACACTCCATTTCCATTAGAATCTTCAATCTATTATGAGAATTTAATTAACTCCAATACTGTATCATGCTTTCAATGAGATTCCTAGCCTGAAACAGCCAACAAAATCAGAAGATGATTGACCTTTTCCTACTGAAAAAGCTAGTTCAATAAAATATTTCTATTCGTCTATAAAAGTGAACAACTTTCCTTGTTGATGCAAAGCCTGTTTGGCTAACACATCCGCCCCTTTATTCTCTTTTTCTGGCAGCCATTGAATAAATGCTAAGGGTGATAATCGAAACCGACAAAGTATACTTTCTAAAAGAACCCGATATTGAGTCTCTTTAACGTATTCTTTTTCTACCGATTGCACAACAATTTTGCTGTCCGAATAGAAGAATAAACTTTCACCCAGTAAATTTTCAGTTTCAAGTATTCTTAAGGCTTGATCTAATGCCATAAACTCCGCTTGATGATTATCAAATACTTTAGCTATATGAATTTTATACTGTTTCTGTTGTCCATGTCTTTGGATGATAATCGCTAAGCCAGCTGCTTGAGTTTTCATTTGATACGCGCCGTCTGTATAAATTTTTATCAATCTTCTCTCCTCCTAAGGCTAGTAAATATGTTAAGATAAGGCGTAACGCAGTTTAAAATTTTATCCAAGAGGAGGCCTCTCGATGACCGATGTGTTTGAAATGCCTAACAATGCGGAAAACTATTATCGAAAAGCACTGAACCTAATTGAAGCGAAGCGCTACATAGAAGCTGCAGAATTGTTGAAAAAAAGTTTTCTAATCGAACCAAATTTCCATGTCTTTGAAGAATTAGTCCAAATTTACCTATCTTTCGCTTTAAACGAAGAATTAAAAGACATTTGGGAAATACTTGATTTAGATACTGACCAGATCCTAGAAGATAGTGCCTTGACTCAACTATATGGTCTCTGCGTTCCGATACTTTTTGATCAGCAATTAGCTATAATTGAATTATATCGTATTAAAGAAGTATCACATAGCCGACAATGGCCCACTGAACATCTTAGTCGCTCCATCGCAGAATTAAATGATCAACATCTTTTTGAAAAAACTCTGTCAAAAGCGAGCACACCCGAAGCAATCCAGCAACTGATAGACCAACTTGTCAAGAAAGGCAGTCATGAACTTTCCTTACGGATTAAACAACTCATTCAAATGCCTTTAGAAGTCACTGACACTTTGCTGAGAGCATTACTGGTTCATCCTGAAATTTTTCAATACCTAAAATCCAATATTCTACATAATTTAATTAAACAAGAGGTTACGGGCACTTATCTGCTATCTTGGTTCGGTGAAACAAGCTCTGTTACAATTGTAGAATTAAAACAGTTTGACCAATATCCAATTTATGATCAGACAATAAGCTGTATCCAAGAATATTGTGACAGTAATAATCCACACCTTTTCGAGCAGATTTGCCAGCAATTTGTCATGCACTCCATGATCTACTTTCCTTATTTGGAAAATGTTATCACCAGTGGACAAGCATGGCTAGATATTTTCTTAGTCCAAAATGGTCTTGAAGATGAACGTAACGCGTCGAGCCTGAATCAAGAATTACTTACTTACTACAGTGTCGCCAACGACGAATTGTTGAAACTCTATTCTGGTCGACAAAATTAGCACAGTTGCTCAGTCCACACTATGTGGCCATAGAAATAAAGATTAAGAGCTAAGCAACCCTCAACCATTTATTCAATGAGTGAGGGTTGCTTAGCTCTTTTAACTATCATAAACCTTATTATTTAGATTCTTTGGTATCTTCTTTGTCTGCTGCTTCATCCTCTTCTTCGAAATCACTCACTGTTGGTTGTGAATCTAAGATAAGTCCTTCGTCTTCATCTTGAGGTGGTAAAGTAACAAAATCTATAATATCTTTAAAATTGACGATTGTTCTTTCTTCAATAATATCGTGCAAAGTTTTATCGGATTTATCCCAATAAATCTCAACTACGGCACTATTCATCAACAACTTTACAATAATACCAGTCATATCCATTCCGCGGAAAGTAAAAGTAATTTTATCGCCAATGTCTGGTCGAATTGAGGCTTTAACTTTCTCAATCATTTCCAACCCCTCGTCATATTCAACGTTCAATAAGGTTGCAATTCTTGATTTACTCGTTCCACGTCTTAATTCTTTCTCGATTAAGGCACGCTCATCTTTAGACAGCTTTGTTGCCATCGCTACCCCTCTTTTCTGTTGGCTAATATGCTACATACAATATTATACCATACTTCCAATATTTGGGTTAAGAAAACACTCTATTCAAGCTAAGCAGGTACAATTGCTTGTAAGCGATGTTTTAAAACTTTAATTTTTAATGGCAGGTTAGGACCTTGGTCGCCATCCACATTACTTTCAACCCTGTCGTGTGATGGACACGTAATCGTAATTTCTGAGTCAGATAAAACAAACATACTATCCGTTTCTTCTGGATGAATGCCGCCTTCAAATAGAGTTTGTATCGTTGACTTAGCAATCGCTCCTTTAGGTGCTATCAAGTGAGCAAGTCCGTCATCATAAGAAGCATGCGGAATCATCACTTCAATACCGGCGACACTATTTGTCAGAGCTACAATTGCTAAATTTGTTTCAATCTCTCTGATTTCACCATTGGCATTCTTTATTTCAAGAAGGTATTTATCTTGATTAAAGTAGGCTTTCACACCATCTCTTAAATAAGCCAATACGCCTAATTTGTTTTTGTCATCGGAATCTGTATGCATTACTGATTCTGGTACGGCACCAATTGCGATTACATTAATAAAGTGGCTTTCACCATTAATTTGACCAATGTCTAAAGGAACAGTTTTTATGTCTCGATATTGTTCAATGGCCTTATCGGGATTCATATCGTATCCAAGGACACGTGCTAAGTCATTGACCGTACCTAAAGGCACAAAGCCAAAATAGGGAACTTCATCATTTTGTAATAAACCGTCCACTGTTTCATTGACAGTCCCGTCTCCTCCTAAACAAATTACCGTATCAAAGCCATCTTCTAAAGCGGTTGAACTCCATTGTTTTGCATCGCCAACATCAGTAGTTGGACGAACCTCAACTGTCGCTTGATAAGTTTCCTCTAAAACTTGACCTAATTTATTGCCATAGCCGACTGCTTTACCTTTTCCAGATCCTGGGTTAGGTATAATTAATACATTCTTCAGCAATATGATACCTCCTAATCATCTTATTTGACTATATATTAGCATATTTTTAATTCGAAAGGGAGATTTTGATTTTTATATTAGAAAAGGCTATGATGGACGTACCATTTAATAAGAGGAGGTTTGATTATTGAATAAAAAGACCTTGCGCCAAAGTATTTTTGAAAAAAGACAGCAGCTTTCACCTGATTATTATCTGAAGGCGAACGCTGCCATCGTAGATAAGGTGTTGTCTACAGAGGTCTTTCAAAAAGCAGCAAATATTTTTATATACCATGGAGTCGGAAAAGAATTAGACACGAGTAAAATTATTTCCGAAGCATTTAAGCAAGGTAAACTAGTTGCTCTGCCTCGCGTCCACGGCAAGGGAGATATGCGTGCCCATTACTTTCAACACGGTGATCAATTGGCCGTCAGTTCGTTTGGTATACCTGAACCTTTAGCCAATAGTCCTGAGATGATGCCTAAAGACATTGACTTAATCATTATGCCGTGTGTCACATGTAATACGAGGGGGCATCGCTTAGGGTATGGTGGAGGTTTCTATGACCGTTTCTTAACTAAGACTGATGCCTTTACCTTACTGCCATATTTTGACGAACTTCTAGTTGAAGAGATTCCGATTCAGGAGCATGATCAAGTGATGGATTGTGTGTTAACCGAAACGAGTGACTATCCCATCCAAATTGACTAGTTTCTATCGGAGATAAGGGTTATAATTATAAAAAATAATAATTGACAGAGTAAATAATCTGCGTCAAGTGTTGCTAGATGGAATGTTGCTAGCAAACGAAAAGCCCATTCATTGGAGACTTGCGATAGATTATTGCATTCGCTGCATATTAATGTAGCTCTCATGTCTTAAGGAGAGTATAAAAATGAATAAAAAACACAGTCAACAACCGATTAGATACACCAAGGCTGGCAAGTTACAAACACAACAAATCACCCTCTTAGCTATCGTTTTAGCTGGTAGAATTGTTTTAAGTTATGTTCCTTCGCTGAGTTTTGGTACCTATGCTGAAATTGGGTTTGGCTTTATTGGGACTGCCTTCAGCGGCATTCTCTTCGGTCCTTGGTATGCTTTAATTGTTTCCGTCGCAAACGATTTGATTACTTCTTTGTTGCATGGTAAAAATTTCTTCTTGGGCTTCGTTATAAGTGCTGCTCTCGGAGGGTTTATTTACGGGAAATTACTTTGGCGCCAACCATTTTCTTGGTTAAGAGCCTTTCTAACTGTGTTGCTCGTGACTGTCGTTATCAACCTAGGTCTTAATTCTCTTTGGATAAAAATGATGTTCGACGAGGCATGGGTCGCTTTCATGCCCCTTAGAATTGGCAAAAACTTGGTATCTTTACCACTGAATACTTTAATGTTAGGACTCGTCTTCAAAAATCCTACCATTCAGCGATTAATCAAACAATATGAATTCTAAGCCATTTCCACCGCCAATAGTTATTGGCGGTTTTTTCACGGTTCAGTGATTGTTCCTATTTTGGCCTTCAAAAAAAGCCTAAACTCTTTACGAGTCTAGACTTACTGTTTGAGCTTGTTGTTGCACATCTAATTTATTTTTCCGTTTGTGGTAAGCATAACCTAATGGGACAACCGCTCCGATCCATGCCAAAGGGCTAGCTAATACAATGCCAATGAAACCTAGATATTCACTCAGTACAAAGGCAGCAATTACGCGCATAATTAATTCCATGATGCCCGCAATCGTTGGTATCAAACTGTCTCCTAGACCTTGCAAAGTATAGCGGTAGATAAATAATAAACTTAATATCCAATAAAAAGGCGCCATATAAGCAAAATACATCCTACCATAGGTAAAGATATCGGCTTGTGAGCTACTGTCTGCGAAGATTGTCACAACATGTCCGCCGAAGAAAGCTAAAATAACCCCTGCAATAATAGCGACACCCAAGGTTAAAAAGGTTACTGAACGAACACCTTGTTTAATTCGTTCAAATTTTCTAGCTCCGTAGTTTTGGCCAACATATGTTGCCATCGCGACACCGAATGACATTAAAATTAGATTCACTACTTGATCAATTTTCTGTGAAGCTGTAAAACCCGCTACCGCTAAGGGACCAAGTTTATTTAACGCGAAAGTGACTGATAATGAGCCAATAGCGATTATTGATGATTGAAATGCCATAGGTAAAGCGATTTTCCAGTGTTGGAAAAGCTCGTCTTTTTTGGCTTTCAAATATTTAAAATCAAATTGCAATAACGGCCATCTTTTCTGAATCGTCCATAATAACAGTATAACTGCTACTGTTTGAGAGATGATTGTCGCAAAACCTGCGCCAAATGTTCCCATACGTAAATGAACAATGAAGACATAGTCTAAAATAATATTGGTGACCATCGCAATGACCAAGAAATATAAGGGTGTTCGGCTATCACCTAAGGCACGCATAAGATTACTCAGCATGTTATAAAGTATGGTCATCATCATCCCACCAAAGATGATTTTCAAATAATCATAGGTATAATCAATAATTTCTGTTGGTGTATTCATCAATATGAGTATATCTCTTAAGTAATAGACACTGAGCAGCGTTAAAATTAAACCAACAACTAATGAAGACAGCCAGTTGATCACCACGCTACGCTTCAAGCGCGTGTAATCTTCTGCGCCAAAGGCCTGAGCAGTTGGTATGGCGAGTCCAGACGTAAAACCTGTTGAAAAACCAATAATAAAAAACATTAAACTGCCTGATGCACCTAGACCAGCTAGCGCATGAACCCCTAACGTTCTTCCTACTATGAAAGAATCGACCATATTATATAAGAGCTGAAAAAAATTCCCAATAATTAAAGGCACTGAGAACAAAACAATATTTTTTAATGGTGATCCGCTAGTCATCCCTTTCAATTTTAGCACCTCTTCCTTTTGTTAACACTGAATAGTATAGTCCAATAAGTCTCTAATATCAATCTTGTGGGGCTGCTTATTCACTTAATTTTGGTTATAAGATTATTATATTAACGGAAGATGTAGCGATGTTTAAATTTTAATGAAAAAAGGCCAACTATTGTGACTTTTACGCTTTTTAAGTATAATATTAGAGTTAGATTTTATATTAATTTGTAGCATGCAACTACAAGGAGGAAGAATTATTATGTCAAAACCATTTAGAGTATTACTGTATTACAAATATACGCCAATCGCTGATCCAGAAGCTTTTTCGAAAGAGCATTTAGCTAATTGTAAACGCATTGGTGTGAAAGGCCGTATTTTAGTCGGTGAAGAAGGTTTTAACGGGACTGTTTCAGGTACGGTTGAACAAACAGAAGCTTATAAAGCTTATGTTCATTCATTACCAGGCTTTGAAGATGTTTGGTTTAAAGAAGATGAAGAAGACGTGATGGCATTTAGAAAAATATTCGTTCGTCCTCGTGAAGAAATAGTCAGCTTAGAGCTTGAAGAAGACATCAACCCATTAGAATTAACTGGTGAATACTTAGATCCCAAATCATTTAAAGATGCTTTACTTGATGAGGATACTATTGTATTGGATACACGTAATGACTATGAATATGACTTAGGTCATTTCCGTGGTGCCGTTCGTCCTGACATTCGTAACTTCCGTGAGTTACCACAATGGGTTATTGATAACAAAGAGAAATTCATGGAGAAACGTGTTGTTGTTTACTGTACTGGTGGCATTCGCTGTGAAAAATTCTCTGGTTGGTTAGTGCGTGAAGGTTTCAAAGATGTTGGTCAATTACATGGTGGTATCGCTTCTTATGGTAAAGATCCAGAAGTTCAAGGCGAACTATGGGATGGAAAAATGTATGTGTTTGATGATCGTATCGCAGTGGACATTAACCAGGTTAACCCTACAATCGTTGGTAAAGATTGGTTTGATGGTTCAGCTTGCGAACGTTACGTAAACTGTGGTAACCCAGAATGTAACGCTCAAATCCTAACTTCACAAGAAAACGAAGCTAAATATGTGAGAGGTTGTTCACCACAATGTCGTCGTCACCCAAGAAATAGATATATCTCAGAAAATAAATTGACGACTGAAGAATGGGAAACACGTTTAAGAAACATTGGTGAATCATTAACAGATGTTGAAACTGCATAATTATAACTTACGCGACTAAGGAGGTGAATGAATGACTAAGAAATATACTTCAAAAGATTTTAATAAACAAGATGAATTTCATGATGATCAAGATGATTCTTTTTATGACGTTTCCTTTGATCTGCCCATCGATGAAGACACTGATCGTCATTCATCGCCCAAAAATGAGTCAGCTTTAGAGGACTCAACCAATAAAGATAGCCCATCAAAATGGGATGGGTTTTACGATAATTTTAAGGAAAAACAAGAAGCGAGCTTCGAACAAGCTAAACAGGAGCAAGTCGAAATCGATGAAAAACTTCGCCTAACACCAGAAAGTGATGAGTCTCCAAGGGAGTCTCTCCTTCCTGTGGATGATAATCGTGAAAGCGACGATTTTATTCAACAAGATGCGGCAAAATCTTCAGTTATGCTTGATCGCTCGATTCGCAAGGTCAGATCTTTATTTGCTGATTTTGACAACTACGAGCCGCCTGTTGCTAATCCCTATAAATCTGAAGTCAATGAAATATTGAAGCAACGTGGTGCTACTTTTAAGAAAGAAGACACGACTCATGCACAAGCAACTGTCCCTTCACTTGATGAGGGCGTAGCGTCTGATTCACAAGAGACGACTCCCAAATGGTTTAAACGTTTCCGTCAAAGTACAACTGACCATGGTGAAACGTTTGATGGAATCAAGAGTCAGCATGATATCGAAGAAGGTCGTCCGGCTGATGAACCACAAGCAACTGACTCCTTGATAAGTCAAGCGGATTCAGATAACTCACGCAGTGTCACAGGTGTCAGCTTGTTTAAGAAACTATTCAAAGCAAATACAGGAGAAGACTCACCTTTCGAAAAAGACACTACTACCACTGCTGATGGATTAGACCGTTTCAATACTGACCCAGACTTTGAAACGATTCAACATGAGCCTAACGAAAAGGAATCTTCATTATTTAATCCAACTGTGAATGAGACAGCCGAAATAGATGAGCCTGTGGATGTTCCACTGTCTCCTACTGCTTCAGCTTCAGATGAAACAGATCAACCAACTAGTTGGTATCAACGCTTCAGTCCTTTCAAAAAGACTTCTAGCGAAAATGATCTAACTGATCAATCCTTGTTAGATTCACATGGGCTTTCCTTAGAATCACCTTCTTCGAAGCTAGAAAATTATACGACTGAAGGTATACGAGATTTTTCAAAAGAAGACGCTACAAGCAATAAAGAGTCTTTCATTAAGAAACGAGTTGAGAACGAACTTACTTTAGATAAAGATTATTTTGATTCTCAAAAGCCAGTTATTGAAAAAGATCAAGAGTCTTACTCTCCTTTAAGTCACTCTGAGAAGGCACCTATACAAGAATATGTTTCTAACACAATTTCGTCTGATTCTCCTGCTCATCAGTTTAAAGAAGCACAAACACGTCGACGTTTATCAAGTGACCTCCCATCTCCAGAAGAGATAAGAAAAGAACGCGAAAGACGCCGTCGTTTAAGAGTTCAAGAATTAGAACAAATGACTAGCTCTGAGGAAGTTGAAAAAACGTATAAGCAAAGCTACACTGAGTGGCTAAAGGACTACAATAAAAAAACTATTGAAAAAGACACATCAACACCCGGTAAAGATAAATCCGTGGATTCATCTTCCACGCTTGTAGCCTCTAATTTAGGCAGAGAAGATACTGTTCAAGCTGCTGATGCAGTTCTTGATGAAGCAAGTCAACACCCTGATGCTTTTAATGCTGACAATTCTATCAAGTCATTGGAAAGCACTTCTTCTGAATCCGAAGAAACTATTAATTTAGATAAAAACTTTAATCATTTTGAATCATCTGATGAAATCGTTCAGGAGATTTCAGAACATGAGTTTGAAGAGGCTCTGCTTGAAACGCCTGTTGAATCAGAAAGTTTTTATGAAGTCGAAGACATAACAGATAATCAGATGTTGGATGAGTTTGAGTTGGAAGTCGATTCAAATACAAGTTTAGAAAAGCAATCCACTCCAAACACACCATCCATTAAAACTAAAGATTTAGAAACCGAAGAAGCTACTGTGATTCCAAAAGTCTATCTTGAGGACGAGGTAATTGACGTCACTCTTACTGAACAGTCATTGACTGAAGACGAGTGGTCTAACACAATCCTTGCACCAATAGCTGCAGAAGTTGATGATAATATTGAAGTAAATTCGTTTATTGATGATGACGCATTAGTCTTTAACGAAGAGCATCAGAATTTCACCAACGAAACCGATGGCTCTGTTGATGAATTAGCAGAAGGACTTGAAACTGATGATCACAACAAGCAAAGCAAGCTAGTGACCGGATCTTTGCTTGTATCAGATAAGATAGCTAACAGCTCTAAAGGTTCAACACTTGATTTAACTGAAGTGAGCGTTGAAGCTGCTGAATCAGAGGATACACATTTTACAGTTATCCATGAACCTGTCAATTCAACGAAAATTGACAAAGAATTAGCTGCTGAAGTTGAAGCAAATTTATTGTCTGAATCAATCCCTATTTATAAACGAAAAGATAAAAAAATAAAAAAAGAAATTTATTCACTTGCTAGTTTATCTACTAAAGAAAGAATTTTCTTTGGTATTAATATTGCCTTTAACGTTATTAAACGAATCGGTTTATATATTATTCTAATCGGTATTTTAGGTGGTGCCATGGCAGGTGGAGTAGGTTTTGGTTATTTTGCTAATCTCGTTTCTAAAACGCCCCCTCCTTCTTCTGAAGAGATGGCGACAGCAATCAATCGTCTCGAACAACAAAGTACCTTATATTATGCGAATGGTGAACCTATCGCAAATATCCGTGCAGATGTTGTTAGAACGATTACGAATATCGATGAGATTTCACCTTATATCATAGACGGTTTGATTGCGACTGAGGATGAAGATTTTTATAATCACCCTGGCGTTATGCCTAAAGCAATTTTTCGAGCGGTCATTGAATCCATTTTGACCGATGATGGTTCCGGTGGTTCTACTCTTACCCAACAATTGGTTAAACAGCAACTCTTAAGCCCGGATGTAACCTTCTTCCGTAAAGCTAACGAAATATTATTAGCCCTACGATTAGAGAATTACTTTACTAAGGATCAAATTTTGATGGCTTACCTTAACGTTTCACCATTTGGACGCAATAATAATGGAGACAACGTGGCTGGTATTATGAAAGCTGCTGAGGGTATATTTGGAGTGAAACCAACTGATGTCACGTTAAATCAGGCGGCATTTTTAGTTGGCTTACCTCAAGACCCCTATAATTACACACCTTACGATCAATTAGGCGCTCTAGTTGATGATTTCGAATCCGGTATCAATCGAATGCAAGAAGTGCTCTACCGCATGTATCGTGAGGAAAAGATCAGCAAAGAAGAATATGACAGTGCAATTGCGTATGACATTACTCAAGACTTCTTGCCGCAAGAAACACGCGATGAGCAAAGACAATCTTACTTATACCAAGCAATGATGAATGGTGCGATTGAACAGTTAATGTTACTTAACATTAGAGAAGATGGTTACGATTGGAAAACTATTTATGAAGACGTTGACTGGTATAACGAATATTATTTTGCTGCAGAGGAACAATTGAGAACTGGTGGTTATAAAGTGTATACAACCATCGACAAAGAAATCTACGATCATTTACAAGTATCCGCTGCAGCCTATGATGACCAATTAGGAGCAACCTATGATGGTATCTTCATAGATCCCGAAACAGGAGCGGAAACATACTATATCGAAAGTGTTCAAACAGGAATTGTTGTCATCGATAATAAGACTGGTAAGGTACTTGGTTTTGTTTCTGGTACAGACTTTGAGAATAATCAAATTGATCATGCATTCAATATGCGACGTTCTCCTGGCTCAACAATCAAACCACTTGCTGTTTATGGACCAGCGATTGAAGAAAATTTAATTAACCCTTCAACGATTATCCCTGATACAGAGTTTGTTCAGACACTAAGCGATGGGAGTGAATACCGTCCTACCAACTATGGCGAAGTGATTAGTGGAACTTATTATTCTGCTCGAACTGCCTTAATGAAATCGGACAACATTCCTACCATTCGAATTTATGATCAATTAATCAACCGTAAAGTGCCGATTATTAATTATTTAGAAAAAATGGGCTTCAATACCGTTGATTCTTATACTGAAACAGAAACTCAATACCTATCGTTCGCCTTAGGTGGAGTGGGTACTGGACCGACTGTTTTTGAACAAACACGTGCATTTTCAACTTTCGCTAATAACGGTCAATATGTCGATGGTTACTTCATCGAACGTATTGAAGATACTTTTGGAAATGTTGTCTTCCAACAAAATGAACAATCTGTTCAAGTGTTTTCTGAAGATTCGAACTACTTAATGGTCGATATGTTAAGAGATACAATGGATGGTGGTTCTGGGCAAACAGCTGGTGGTGTTAAAAACTTTGGTGGGGATTGGATTTCTAAATCCGGTATCAGTGAAAACTCCAAAGATATTTGGTTTATTGGATCAACACCGGCGATTACAATTGGTTCATGGATTGGTTACGATAATCAATATGCAGAGTATGTCTTTGATTTAAATGACGGTTTTGACCGTGAAGCTGTTCGTAGCCAAACTTATTGGGGCAATGTCGTTAATGAACTTTATGCCTTGCGTCCTGATATATTCGGCATTGAGCAAAGCTTTACACAGCCTGATTCGGTACAAAGTCAAGCAGTCTTAGAGACTACTGGAACTCTATCAGGCAGTGTTCAGATAAATAACCGAACTTATCAAGTGACTTCACCAACCTATGAAGATTTATTTAAAAAATCGAATCCGGCTCCAACTCTAAGCTTTAACTTTATGTTTAATGCGGCAGATACGGATCATCAAACATTCTGGGCACAATACGCTCAAGTGGCTGATCAACAAAGACAACAACAGCAACAACAAAGCTCATCTAGTTCAAGCTCTAGTGAAGCCGAAGAGAATTCTGGTGATGAAACAAGTGAAACGCCACCTGAAGAATCATCCCCTGAGGAAACGCCTCCTGCTGAATAACTGTTTTCTTGCGAGTAATGTAAAGAGTTAACAAATTTTATAGTTAAACGAGCGTCACTGTCAAAACTAAAGTTTTGACAGTGACGCTCGTTTTTATACTCTCTAGTTCTTTAAATTACCCAATAATATTCTCCTACTCTATTTAATCTGAGCAGCTTTATTCGGATGTGCCTTAATGCTCCTAAAACACTAGAATGCTCGCCAATTGTATTGACTCTTCTGCCTATTCTATTTCACAGTATATGCTCCTATGGTTTCATTCTTTTGGATTAAATGAATGAACCTACGGCTTCTTTAGCTATTGCAACCACTATGTCGTATTGAAGCACCTCAAATTCACTATAAATAGTGCCTAAGCTCTTCAGTAAAACAAAACACCCTACAGCTCCATTATGTACAAAGTCTGCTCATATTGCCTATCCAGCGATTAAAAGACATCTCTCAACCTAAGTTATCAATTATTAAACTTAATTTTTTCTTTTTCCTATTTTGGAGTAGGATTTTTTGATTTCCTCTTTCCCCCATCGTTTAATCATTTGCTTTTTATAAATTAGACGATTTATTTGAAGTCATCGACACCTTAGAGACATCCATTCAAATAATCCATAATCACCCTATGCAGTTCATCTAGATAAATCACTTGAAAAAATATCAGTTCAAAAAAAGCCAGCCACTTATACAAGTGACTGACTTGATATCATAATGTTAGTTATCATGAGTTTGACGTTGAAGTGACTTCACTAATTGAAAAGCTTGGTATAGTATTACGGCAAGGGAAAAATATACTTGCAGTTTTCTTAAAGAGTTTTTCAATGTTATCGCATCCTTCTTATTTTGTCGTTCCTCGTTTAAGAACTTTATGAGGTAAAATAATTTGTTTTTCATCAATGTCTTCACTGTTCATAATTTTAGTTAATAGTCGCATTGCAACCGCACCAACATCATAAAGCGGGAATTGAATACTTGTTAATTCAGGACGAACATATTGAGTGATTGGTGAGTTATTACTTGCTACCACTTCAAATTCCTCAGGAACTTTAATTCCGCGGTCTTGTAAAGCATTTAATATGCCTACTGCCACTTCATCTTGTGAAACAAAAGCTGCTGTAGCATCTGCATCTAATAACTGATCAACAATTTTTTCGCCATCTTTATATGAATAAGATTTTTGGAAAAGTAACTCTTCGTCTAAATCTAAACCATGTTTCTTTAATGCTTCTAGGTAACCTACATTACGGAAACTACGGTTAATCACATCTTCATTAGGTCCTGTTACTAAAGCAACGCGACTTCTGCGCTCTAGAAGGTCTTCAACAACCTCTTTTGCAGCTTCACGGTAATCAATATTAACTGTAAAGAAATCATCCTCTAATAAAACAGTCCCTGCAAAAACAACAGGTGTATTCGTTCTTTGAACTTCTTTTTTTATGCTATCACTAATATTGTTCCCCATGTAGATAATGCCATCAACTTGCTTAGATAAAAGTGTATTAAACACTTGTAGCTCTTTCTCTGAGTTTTCATCAGAGTTAGCTAAAATGATGTTATATTTATACATTGAGGCAATATCATCGATACCTCTGGCCAATGATGAAAAGAATAAGTTTGTTACGTTAGGTATAATAACTCCAACTGTAGTAGTTTTTTTACTTGCTAATCCACGTGCAACAGCGTTAGGTCGATAATCTAATCGATCGATTACCTCTGACACTTTTTTGCGTGTGCTTGGCTTCACATTTGGGTTACCATTCACTACACGTGAGACAGTTGCCATAGAAACGCCAGCTTCTCTTGCAACATCATAAATTGTGATGGTTTGCTTCTCCATAAAAAAATCCTCGCTTTCAGAAAATCATATATTCACACATAATCTATCATAGCGATTTACATTTTGCAAGCGTTTTAATTACATTTAAACATTTTATTACCAACGATTGTTTGAAAAAGAGTATTTTCAAAGTCTTTATGCAATTTTAAAAAGTATGATAAATATTTTAATAGAAAAAGATAGTTTTTTGTTATTAACACACACACTATCATTTGGTGAATCTCTCACTCTGGTATTTGTGAAGAGTTGTTCATTCAAGAATTTTTCATGAAATCGTACTCAACGGATAAAAAATGATTAATCGCTGAAAAACCTGCCTTCAACGATTAATCATAAGAGTTCTATATTACGCTTTATCTTTTACTTCGTCAACTGCATCTTTAGTTTCTTCAGCTAAATGTGTCGCTTCATCAGCTACAGTATCAGCTAAATTACCAGCATCGTCTTTAATTTTATGTTTAGATTGCTCTAGTTCGCTTTTTACTTTACTCCACTCTTGAGACGCTTCTTTAGATAAATCGTTCACTTGAGTTTTAAACTGATTCGCTGAATCTTTCAAATTAACTTTGATATCTTCAGTTGCTTCTGCTGCTGCGTCATACATTTCTACACCACGTTCAACTGCATAATCAGAATACTCTGAGGCACGATCTAGTAATTGGTCTAACTCATCTTGTATGTCATCTCTTAATTCTTTACCTGATTTTGGTGCGTATAAAAGCGCGGTTGCTCCTGCAATGGCTGCTCCAAAAAGTGCTCCTAAGAAAAATCCACTATTGTTATCTTTTCTCACTTTCAACATTCCTTTCTATAACTACTTTAGATTAATTTCACCAGCTGTTGAAGATGGCTTTGTTTTTGTTAATGATACAAGTTCTGATTCAGAATCTACTTCTGAAAGATTGACTGTAGTTTCTGCAAATGACTGATTGGGCGTTGCTACTTTCGTCTGCGCTTTTGGCTTAGATCGCGTCGACTTAATAAAACGTTCCAGTGGTGAGGTTTTCTTTTTACTTGCGCCACTCAGTAAATTAGAGGTCAACTGTTTGGTTGAACTATTTACATCTGAAACAGTGACACCTAAATCACCAATTGCTGTAAACAATGGGTCAGTCTTACTCAGTTTACCATTTACGTCGTCTACCAATGTGTTAGCCTTGTTTAGAAGTCCTTCAACCTCAATCGATAAATTATCTACATCTTTTGTTACAATATCGATGGTTGAATTCAATCTTTGGACAGTATCACGAATTTCTTTCATAATCGTGGACAGCCTCGAAAGATTAATACTAATAAACCCAACTAAAACAGCAAACGCAAGCGCCGCAATCAAGCCTGCAATTTCTCCGATACTCATGCTAGAAAATCACTCCTTTACTGTTTTCATGTTATAAATATACCATTTTAATTAAATTATCACAAACATTATCGCTCTATTGACAAAAGTATATTGCTGTAAATAAAATTAATAACAAAATACCTCGCGACACATTTCCGTGAAACGAGGTAGCTTACTAGGTGTTCGAAAATTCATCAAGCTCTAGTTAAAACAAATTCAACTTGAAATTCGTCATACTTATGAGTAGAAATGGAATATTCAAACAGTTCTCCCGTATTTAAATAACCAGTTTGTTCGACGATCGCAACTGGATCTCCCTGTTCAAGGGCAAGTTCTTCCGCTTCAAAATCATTTGACTTTCTAACCGTTATTTTGCGGTGTGCGCTTTGAATACTGGCATTAAGAGTAGATTCAATATACTCATAGATTGAACCGTTGACATTCTCTAGCTTTAAACCTGGGATCACATCAATCGGCATATAAGTCTTTTCAATGGCCAGTGGCTTTCCGTTCAGAAATCTGACCCGATGAATATGGTAGACAAAACTATCTTTTTCAATATTTAAGCTATTCGAAACATGTTCAGTAGCGACATCCACGGTGAAGTTAAGAACCTTACTATGAACTGCTCCCTCTTCATACAAAGCAGAGGTCCCCATAAACTGACGCGACATCATTAAACGTTGAATCTCAACTTGGCTAAGGTCTTTAACAAAAGTACCATAACCTCTTCGCTTGATAATTAGTCCCTCACTCACAAGAATGTCTAATGCTTTCTTCATGGTCATTTTACTAACTTCGAATCGTTCACACAATTCTTTTTCCAGAGGGAGTTGTTGATTTGGTACATATTCCCCAGATAATATTTGTTTTCTTAGTTCATTCGCAATATACGTATACTTAGGCATAAATACCCTCCCTTTTATCTTAATAACAAAATTTCTTGCGAGCTAACACTTCTACTTTAGCATAATTTAAGCCTGTTCGCTTGGTTTTTTCTCGTTAAGTGATAAGTATATATCTTTTCTCATGAAATCTGAGAAATCAGGTATATATTCATGGCCGAACTCTGGGAAAAACAACAGTTCTTTATCAGTCGTAATCTTGTTATAGACGCCGAATTGTAATTTGGGGTGACAAACTCGGTCTTCAAGTCCAATCCCCCACAATACATTTGCTTTTAAATCTGAGACGAAAAATTGTAAGTCTATATAGTCAAGCGTATTGAAAAAATATTCTTCATGCTTATGCTGTGGGTCATTGAATCGAAACCAGTAAGCTAACTCTTCATAAGCTGATTGTTCAACATCTAAACGATAAGCTTCACGAAAGTTACTTAAGAAGGGATAGAGTGTAAAGACCGTTTGAATTCTTTTTTCAAAGTAACTAGAGATTAATGCTAAAGCACCACCTTGTGAAGCACCATAAGCATATAAATTATCAGTATCCACCATTGGCATGTGTGTGACAATTCTAGTTAGTTGATAGATGTCTAAGTAAACTTGACGGAAGAAGAGATTATCAGGTCCTTCCTTAAGCCCACGAATAATGTGACCCTTTAAAGAATTTCCGCGACTAACTGTCGTGTCTTCAGAAGGCCCACCCTGACCCCTAACATTTAAAGTAACAGTTAAGATGCCTTCGGCAGCATAGGCGATTTTATCGCCCCAATCGCCAGCATTACTATGGTAACCATGGAATTGAAATAATACAGGCATTTTCTTTTGAATATTCTTTGGCCGAACTATCTGGGCATGTATCCTAGCCCCATTGACACCTTCAAAGTAAAGATCAAAGCCTTCGGCAATGCTGGAATATATCTCGTGCTGAACTAGTTGATAGTTTACTCCTAAATCTTCTACCTCTTTTTTCCCCTTTTTCCAGAATTCATCAAAGTCTGCTGGTTTTAAATCACTGGACTGATAGTCTCCCCAATTTTCTAATGCGACTGTTTTTAACATGCTATCCCTCTTCTTTTACTAGTTATCTAATGTCAGACAATTATTATCGGCAACAGTCTTGAACCAATGACCTGACTTCTTAATTGTTTTTACTTGAGTATGAATGTTAGTCGAAATAAAGCCGTAGCGGTTTTTATAAGCATTTGACCATGACCAACAATCGATTGGTGTCCATAAATGGTAACCTACACAGTTAGAGCCTTCTTCTATTCCTCTATGTAACTCTAGCAAATGTTCCTTAATAAAGTTAATACGGTAATCATCTTGAACAACACCTTGTTCATCTTGAAACAGCTCTTCATTCGAGACACCCATGCCGTTTTCAGCAACGAACCACGTAATATTGCCATAATTATCTTTGATATTCTTAGCAATATCATACAAGGCTTTAGGATAAATTTCCCAACCACGATCAATATTCATACGACGTCCCGGCATATCAAAATCCTCATAATACTTATTAGGCATCCAATTAAATCTTAAGCTATCTGGTGACACATCTGGTTGCTTTACTCGGTGAGGATGATAGAAATTAACACCTAATATATCAACGGTATTGTGTTTTATAATAGCCAGTTCCTCATCTGTAGCGTCAAAAAGCACATCGTCATTACTTAATAGTTCTAATAGTTCAGCTGGATAAGCTCCTAAAACAGAAGGATCTAAGAACAGTTGATTAATCCATAAGTTCGCAATTCTTGATGCCTCTTGGTCTGCTTCATCTTCGCTCGCTGCATAAGATGGCGTTAGATTCAGGATGATACCAATCTGTCCTTCAGGATTTTTATTAACTTCTTTAAATTTAGCAACTGCTTTTGAAGAAGCTAATTGTAGGTTATAAGCAACTTGAACTGCTTTTTTACCATCCACTACTTTAGGATAGTGGAATTGATATAAATATTGACCGTCAACGACAACCATCGGTTCATTATGAGTAAACCATTCACTCACACGATCACCAAATAGTTTGAAACATTGTTCTGCAAATTTTACAAATAATTCTACAACATGTTTTGATTCCCAACCGCCATACTTATCATATAATTCAACTGGCAAATCAAAATGATGTAAGTTGATAAAAGGTTTAATACCATTTGCGATCAGCTCATCAATCACATTATTATAGAAATCTACACCATCTTGATTCAAAGAAGCTGTTTCAAAATCGTCTATTAAGCGAGTCCACTGAATTGATGTTCGGACACTATTTAAACCGGTTTGTTTCATCAATTGAATATCTTCTTTATAACTATTATAAAAATTTGAGGCTGTATCTGGACCTACTTGATTGTGGAAACTTTCTGGTTCAATTTCATACCAATAATCGAAGACATTCGCATGTTGTTTATTAAAGCGACCTTCACTTTGTGGGCCAGATGTGGCTGCGCCCCAATAAAAATTCTTCGGAAATTCTAAATTCATAATATACCCCTCTATGTTTAATTTTTTAATTGTAACTGAGCGTCTTGTATCAACTCTTGGTAACGAGACATCATCAATTGACTCAACTTAACGTACAAGCCCGGCAATAAGCATACTAATATAATTAGATTGCTATAGCCTATGATAATCGCCACGATAATGAAAAGAGAAAAACTCAATGAAGTGGTCCAATAACGGACAGAGCTATAAAAAGCTGTTAGCAAAGCTTCCTCTTCGGTCGAAACATCACTGATCACTTGAACATAACTCAGCCAACTAGTAAATACTGTACACACAATAAAAACTAATAATATGATATAGCTAAAAAAGTTTATCAAAGGATGGTTGAGTTTCATGTATAGCGTGCTCGCTAGAAAAAGATTGATAAAAAGTAACAACCAAACAACTGATAAAGCTTGCTGATAACGTGTCTTTTTGACCACCTTCTCTGGATAATCTTCTTCATAAAAGCCAATTAACGTTTGGACAATTCCTTTCGTGAAAATTCTGATCCAAAAATGCCCCGAATGACTAATCATCTGATAAATATAATTTATCCACTTTACCATATTTGCTTTCATTGAGACTATCCTTTCACTGAACCTGAGACACCATTATAAATATGCTTTTGTAAAAATAAGAATAAAACTAAAATTGGTACAATTACAATCACTACTCCAGCTAATATAACCGGCCAATTTGTGCCATAAGGTCCTTTAAAAGCAAATAATGCAGTCGAAATCACCTTAAGTTCGCGACTTGGCATGTACAGGAAAGGATTATAAAAGTCATTATAGATAGCCACACCACTGATGACTAAAATCGTTACCATCGGTGCTTTTAAATTCGGCAAAATGACGCGTCTGAACACTGTAAAGTAGGATGCACCATCAATAATAGCTGACTCATCTAACGAAATAGATATTTCATCTAAATATTGTAAAAAAATGTAAATTGAGATAACATCCGTTCCTAAACTCAAAATAATCACTGACCACATCGTATTGAAGAGACCAAGTGAGTTGATGATTTGAAAAGTGGCCACTTGACTTGTAATTCCTGGGATTAACATCGCAGCCATATATAAAGCCATGATCACTTTTTTCAATTTAAAATCAAAACGATGAATCGCATACGCAAACATGGCCCCTAAAAGCAATTTTCCAATCATACTTATAATGAAAATAATCAACGTGTTTTTGAAACCTACTAACATGTCACCTTCGACAAAGGCCCGTGTATAATTTTCGATGGTCCAAGTTTCTGGCAAAGCTAGGACACCACTGTTTAAAAATTCATCATTTGTTTTGAACGAACCAATGAAAACTACCAACACAGGCAGAATAGCTACAATAGCTCCAATTATTAAAACACCATATTTAAAAATCGTTCCCAAATACAATTTTTCTATTATCGATTCTTTACTGACAGCTTGTTCCATTTTCTCACCCTTTCTCACGTAGGAACCATCTTTGGACGATTGTCACAAATAAGACAATAAACAATAGGATAACCGCCATTGCAGAAGCTAAACCTACACGATTGTATTCGAAGGCTGTTTCAATTGTTTGAATAACAAAGGTCGAAGTCCCGTTTGATCCTCCGGTCATAATATATGGGATATCAAAGACGCTAAGTGAGCCTGAGATACCTAGAATGATATTTAAAAAGACAATATTTTTGATACTTGGCAAAATAATAAATCTAAATTTATGCCAATTGTTGGCGCCGTCAATTTCAGCTGCTTCATAAATTTCTGGATTAATGGATTGAATTGACCCCAAGAATATCAGAAAGTTGAAGCCTGTATAACGCCAAACCGACGTAAATGCAAGGGATATATTGTTAATTGCCCGATTCCCTAGCCATAACTGAATTTGGTCTTCCAGGCCAATCATAGTTAAGATTGTATCGAGAGTCCCCCCACCTTTATAGAAATAAAGGAAGATAAATCCAATAGCAACCCCATTTAACAGATATGGGAAGAATAAGATACCTTTCCAAAAATTTGCAAACTTCACTTTAAATGATAAAAGTGTCGCAAACAACAAAGCAATGCCTAGTTGGAAAAAAGTGGCAAAGAAATAATAAAGGCTAGTTTTAAAAACAGAGAAATAACGTGGATTCGTTAGAACCGTCTTATAATTATCTAGACCCACAAATTTTTGATTAGGACTGTAACCATTCCAGTCAGTTAAACTATATTGAAACATTTTAACAAGTGGAAAATATGAAAACAGCACCAATAAAACTAGGGGTATGATTGTAAAAGTAAAGATCAGTATTTTTTTTTCGGCATTAGCATTAAATTTTTTCATGAGCTACTCCTTTTATTAATAGTAGCGCTCGTTTAGGAGCGCTACACAATTCTACCTTTTTACCAGACCTATATTATTGGTTAGCTTCGATAGCTTCAGCCCAGCGCTCATTGAATTCAGCCATCATGTCCTCAAATGTTTCGCTTGTATTGCCAATCGCAGCATCGATGATGCGTTGTTTTTCATTATCAGTTGAACCTACACCTAATTGTGAGTAATCATTAATTTGACTAAATAACGCTTCTTTTCCAGGTTCAGCAGGATTTTCTTCTAATAAAATAACTCCTGATTCTTCAGCACTTGCTAGAGAGGCTGGCATTTCAGCACCGATCACTGGTGAAATTCCGCCATTTTCTTCTGCATAGTTAGAGTCTTGAATTAACCAATCTAAGAAAGCACGTGCAGCTTCTTTATTTTCACTATGAACATTGATAGCTAAGTTATAGTCGCCACCCACTGCTAAATATTGGTTGCCATCCTCAGCTGTCATTGGGAATGGGAAGAAAGCGATGTGTTCAGCATTTTCTGGATTTGCATCTTGTACTTGAGGAACTGCCCAGCTACCTAAAACCATAATACCTATTTTGCCATTAGCTAAGTCTACTTTAGATTGTTCCCAGTCTGTCGTTGTTGGATCTGCTTCAATTAATCCTTGGTTCGCAACGTCATATAATAAACGGTAAATTTCGTTCATTGTTTTACCATCTTCGAAAGGTGCTGTATCTGTAGTCATTTCATTTGTGAAATCTGGGTTACCTGAAACACCTGAGCGAGCAAAATCCCAGTTTGATAGCGTCCATCCAGCTGCATAGTTAGTATATAACGGTGTCACTTCTGGATTGTTTTCTTTGATTGTTTTTAAGGCTTCAATAAATTCTTCTGTTGTCTTAGGAAATTCAGTAATCCCTGCGTCTTCAAATACTTTACGATTGACAACCATTCCTGTTGCATTTAATTGTGTCGGGATACCGTATTGAACACCATCAAATGAACGGTCATTTAATCCTAAATATGTGTCGGATAAAGCTTCTTTTTCGCCCAATGATTCAAAGAAATAGTGGAAATCTTCTGGGTTAATGTCCGCTGGAAGCATTAGCACGTCACCGTATTGTTCAGTGTTCATACGTGTTTTAATTTGACCTGCATAATCCGTAATTGTTTCGATTTTTACTTCAACATCTGGATACAACTCATTAAATTCAGCAATATACTCATCCCATTTACCATTTCCCTCCCAGTCAGTTTTGTGGTTGATAAATGTAATTGTACCTTCCTGTGCTTGTACAGTAGTTGTCTGAGTTAATACGCCAACGGCTGCTAAGGTTAGTGCTGAACCTAGAACTAAAGTAGCTTTTTTGAATAATTTCATTATAATTTTTTTCCTCTCTATTTTGAACTTTTAGCATAATATGCTTGAATGATTGTTTCTGCTTTTTTTCCATAAACGGCATAATCATCATTTTCATTTGCTGATACAATCGGGTATAGCACGGTTTTCCAATCCCACAGCCCAAATCCTTGAACCCAGGATCTTTTATCTGTCGCTTCAAACATCGCCTGATACCAGTCCGCTTGAGCGGTTGGATCACTCGCTCCTTCTTTAGTCCAATCATTAGGCAAATATTGACTACCTGAACGACTTGGACATCCCGCTTCACAAAAGAAAAATGGTTTTTCATATTTTTTTACGACTGTTTCTATTCTATCGAGTTGCTGGTCCCATTGATCGATCGGATAATAACCAGAACTTGAAATAACATCTAATGCATCCCACCATTGAAGGTGATCTTCTTGATATTTATCGCAATTATAAGTCACTAAACCATTGTACTCTCGCCTAACTAACTCAATTAATTCACGCCATTCTTGGCTTCGTCGGGTAGCATTCACCAACTCACAGCCAATCACAAGCATCTCACACTGAGTCTCTTCAGCAAGTTTCGCATAATGCACAATGTAATCATTATAATTTTTAAACCAATCTGACCATTTGGGCTCACATGGAATATCCATATCGAAAAAATTGATATGAGCGCGCCAAGTCCCATCACTTACATTCACCATTGGCTTCAAAATCACTCTCAGGCCTTGTGCTTTAACAAAAGCAATCATATCCTTGACTTCTTCATCGCTCAGTACAGTGTCAGCCTGCCAGTTAATCATAGTAGATTGGGCAGTCTCTTGTTCGACAACAAGTGCTAAAATGATTGTATCAGCGTCAAGTCGCTCTTTTAATAACAAGAGTGATTCTTTCGCTTCTGGTTTTTCAAAATCACCTCGACGACTCATAAAACCAAAAGTCATCCCTTTAATAAAATCCAACTGCTTCCTCCTTTCCTTTTTTTTATGATAAACGCCCTAACATTTCAACATATATTCTGACTGTATGATATGGGCCTTTCCACCCATCTGATAAACTTGTTGATTTAGTCTCGACAACTTGCCCACTTTCATCAACGTGAGGCAACCATTCACTCAATTGCCCTGGTATCATTAAATGTGCTTGGATAAATTCCCAGTGGCTTTGTGCTAATCGTTTAAATTGAACTTCTTTAGTACGGCTAAAGGCATCATAAAAACCAATCACACTTTCAGCCAAACTCCACCATTGTTTAATTTGACTCTTTTGACCTGAATGATAATGATCAAGAATAATTCCTTGATCATCCAGTCCTTCCTCAAGCACGGATTGAACGATTCGTTGAACGAGTGCCACATAGTCAGAGTCATTCGTTTTTTCCAAGACCTCCAGGCTACGATAAAGTAACCAAGCAGTTTCGATATCATGGGCATAAGATATGTCTGAATTTAAGGGAGTCCAATCACGATGAAATTCTGTGTAACAATGCCCCTCTTCTGACACAATATACTCTTTAAACAAAGCCAAAAGATGTGTGATTCGCTTGGATAAACGAGAGTCTGGATAGACCTGATATAGATTGGTATAAGCTTCCAATAAATGCAATAAAGCATTGGTTGAATAATATGTTGCCTCACCCTTAGGCCCCATCAGTGTCGCTGAATGTGGCTGCCAGTCGCTTGTGAATTCTTCATGATACCCACTATCGTCCGCTAAATAAGCTTTTGATTCGATTAAATTAAATAAGTCAATCGCCAATTTTAAACTACTTTCTTTCTGGGAAACTTTGTAATACTCGCTGAAAGCATAAATCGCAAAACTTTGGACATAAATATGCTTCTGAGTGACTTTCGCTTGACCATCATAAGTGACAGACCAGAACAAACCTTGCTGATCTTCATCAAGTAAATAATCGACAATGAATTGGTAGACCTGATCAGCAGCCTCTAACAAGCCCTTAGTCTCTGACACGGGGTAAGCCGCAGATAATGCCCATAAATACCGTGTCATTAAAATTGCGCTCTTATCCGCCTGCTTATCAATCGATAAATCGCCAGCTACCTTCGCGTAAAATCCACCCTGTGCTTTATCCTCAAGACTCAACCAAAAAGGTAAAATACTTTCATCCAATTGCTTTTGAACTGTTTCTTTCGTCAATTCCATTTTTCAACCAACTCCTCGTGCGTATACAAAAATTAAAAGATAGCCTCACCCTTTCAATTTCATTCATTCGGAAAACGATTACAAATAGATAATAACACATCATTTTAATAAAGTATATACTTTTGATTAAATTATATATACTTCATCAAACTTTAATCTTCTCTAATCAAACACAGGTACAATAAGACACTGACTTTTCCAAATGAAAAACGCCCTCCTACAGCCTTTATAGACTCGCAAGAAAGCGTCGCTTCAAATTCCGCTATGATAAAAAAGTTCGTTCAAAATGGACGGCTGCACCAATTAAATTGGCATCGTTAAAGAATTGACATACCTGAATATTGGGTTTAATGTCGGCAGCACCTTGTCTGTCTAACAACTGAGAGACGCGCTCAGTTAATACGCGTGTAATTTCTGGTCTGACAGAAATACCGCCACCTATCGCTACTAATTCAGGATCGATGATCAAGGATAAATTATAAATGCCTCTGGCAAGCGAATCATAGATTTCATTGACCATCGCTTTGGCAGCTGGATCGTCTACCTCAGCTAAAGAGAATAATTCCAAACCATTTGCGATAGGCTGCTCAGGATGGGCTGCATTATGACGGTTAATCTGAAGTAAGCTACTTGATAAGTTACTTAATGTATTCTCATGATCAAGCAACATATAACCTAATTCACCTGCAAATAAATGCTGACCCTTCACTAATTCGCCATTAATCGCAATGGCACCACCTATGCCAGAGCCTATTATCATAAATGCAACATTTTTGTAGTCTTTCGCAATTCCGTAATCTAATTCTGCTAAGGCAGCAGCATTCGCATCATTTTCAATCGAAACCGGTAATTCAAATAATTCTTGCCACGCCTTTACAATCTCAAATTCATGGAGGTACTGAACCGCACTAATTCCATGAATCACACCTGCTTGACTATCAACACTACCGGGACTACTAATGGCAACACCCGTAATCTCATGTTTTTCTTGCGCAATAACAAGGACTTCTTTCATTGCTAACTTTAAACTATCCCAATTGGCTGGGGTCGCAAAAGATCCTTTATCCAGCAAACTAGACTCATGCCAAATTGCATGTTTAACTCCTTGACCACCGATATCAAATACTAATAAACTCATAAGCACCCTCACTTATCCTTTTTTGGTTTTAAGATAAAAGACACGACTGTGATACTCGCCGGCTTTTTCACGCCCCCAATACTCATCGGCACGTCCCGTAAAGTTTTCATTTAATATCAAACCAATTGCCATTAAATCATCCCCATAACGGACCGGAATATCCTTACTTTCATGGTCCAATTCAAGCAATTCATAGGCTTGATCACTCGCTAAACCAGCTAATTGAATCCGCTCATAAGCTGGATTTGCGCTTGCTTGACTTTGATAAACTCCGACAATCGCTTCTGACTGATCCTTACTCACTACCATCCAAGCTGTTAAGCCTGCTTCGAAGGGACTATTCAAGCGGTAAAAATCACCATGATGTAACAAACTTTGATATTGATTAAATTGATTGATTTGCTGACGAACTTCTTCGCGGTCTGCATCACTCAACTTCATGATGTCTAATTCATAACCAAACGTTCCAAAAAGTGCCACATCTTTACGCATCTTCAAGCTTGTTATTCGTCCTACTTGATGATTCGGTATTTCAGACACATGGCTCCCCATCGTAGAAATAGGATACACCATCGATGCTCCATACTGAATTTTCAATCGTTCTATCGCATCCGTGTCATCACTGATCCAATTTTGGTTTGCATAGAAAAGCATCGCAGGATCATAACGTCCCCCACCTCCCGCACATGTTTCAATAAAGACGGCTGGAAAGGCCTTACGAATACTATCGAGTAAGTCATAAACGCCTAGAATATAACGGTGAAATAATTCACCTTGTTGATGTTTCTTTAAGAAATTAGAAAATGGTTCTGAAATATAACGATTCATATCCCATTTAATATAATCTATTTCAGCTGAGCCAAGAATCTGAGACATTTGCTCAAAAATATTCGCTACAACGTCCGGATTGGAGAAATCTAAGACGAATTGATTACGCCCGTGAGAAATATTCTTATTAGGGTGCCCAATAATCCACTCTGGATGGGCTTGATAAACAGGTGTATCTACAGATAACATTTCTGGCTCAAACCACAGACCAAAATGAATCCCCATCGCTTGAATATTGCTTGCTAACGAACGAATACCTTGTGGTATTTTATCTAAATCAGTTGTCCAATTACCCAGCGATCCATTGTCTGAATCGCGTTTTCCAAACCAACCGTCATCTAAAACAAACAAATCAAAACCAAGATCCTTAGCCAATTGAGCTTGTTCTAATAATTTCTCTTCGTCAAAATCAAAGTAATTTGCTTCCCAACTATTTAACAAAACAGGTGCCTTCTCAAAAGGTGTTTCATTGTGTAAGAGTTGTTGACGATAAATATCGTGGAACTGTTGACTCATCCCGTTCAAGCCCTTAGAACTATAAGCCATGACAACTTCTGGTGACTCAAAACTCTCACCAGTATCTAAATGCCAGTCAAATTGGAAAGGATTAATCCCCATTGATACACGCGTTACATGATAAGTATCCACTTCTATTTGGCTCAAAAAGTTTCCACTATAAACTAAACTGAAGCCAAAAGCTTCCCCTTGGTGCTCACTTGTATTTGGCGCAACTAAAGCCAAGAATGGATTATGGGCATGACTACTTGCTCCACGCGTACTTGAAAAATTTTGCACACCTTTTATCAGAGGTTTGCGCTCCAAGTGTGTTTCACGAGCCCATGCGCCATATAAATGAAGCAGCTCAAAATCATCATGCGGAAAGTCTATCGACATACTCAAAAGACGCTTTAAGCGTAAACTCTCTTCCCCATGATTGTGAACAACCACCCGTCTGACAATAACAGCTTGCTCCCGATAAATCGTATAATGTAAATCGATGGCCGCCTGGGAGTAGTTATCTTTTAAATGAATAATTAATGTAGCGGCATCTTCTTCTCCTGCTCGTAACATCGGCTGAAGATTCGACGCATGCTTACCCGACAGTTGGGTATAACCGACATAACTCAGATGTGAAATATGATCCCCATCAGGATAAGCAATTTCGATTGCTGGGTAACGAAAATCTGTTGTCCCATAAACAGGAAATTCTTGTTTAATATGTTCAAAAGACGTAGTATGCGTGTCCTGGTATAAATTATTCGAAGGGCGCACTTCCCTTTCAATTAAATAATCATAATTATCTCTAGGCTTGATGGCAGCCCCATAGTACAACTGTTCCAACGTTTGAGTACTTTCTAATACATGGAAAATATAACTAAGCTTACCGTTAGTTAAGTGGAAACTTGGATAGTGACCTTCATTTATAAAAATCATTTGCGACATATACTCTCTCCTCTAATCAATGATTAAATTTATAGACTACCGCTAAATGCAGTTGTAATCGCCATTACGGTACATTTTAAGCATGAAAGCAAGCTAATAATCTAGTTTATTACTTCGTTTCAGATTTCCAAGCCTGAATTTAAATAACATTCGAACAACTGTAATCGTTTTCCTAAAACATTCTATAATCTAATCCTAGGTAAGTCAACCAAGAATAATAGTGTCTTCACTTTCAAAATTAGACATTCAAGGCAAAATAGGAAGCCTCGCCGCCTTGAACAGCACTAATTTTCTTGAAAATCGTAAGAAAATTCTGAATTATTAGCGATTAAACGGATTAACTTGAAAAGAAGGGGTAATTTACTTTAAACTAAAACTTGAAAACATAAAAGGGGGTAATAGTTTGAAACAATGGATTAATCAATTTCTCAGACAAGAATGGGATGAATTAGCAGTCGATGGTTTATCATTTTTCTTGAGTTTTATATTTATGACAGCATTATTTATTTTAGCAAGTAAATTACTTGACCTGATCTTTGATAACCGCTTTAATTCAAGATTGAAGGTAATTACTAAAAATAGTTCACCTCAAAGAATGAAAACAATCAATAATTTATTACGCAATGCAGCCAATTACGCTTTATATTTCATCTATGCTTACGCAATTTTAAAACTGTTTGGCTTTCCAATCGAAACTTTAGTAGCCAGTGCTGGGATTGCTGGTGTTGCTTTTGGTTTGGGTGCTCAAAATTTTGTAAAAGATGTAATTAATGGATTCTTTATCATTTTAGAACACCAATTTGAAGTTGGGGACCTCGTGGAAATTCCGCAAGAAGGGATTACAGGCACTATCATTAGCACCGGGATTCGAACAACCACGCTCAAAGCTGCCACCGGCGATACCTACTTCGTACCGAATAGTTATATTGCAATTGTCAATAATCAAAGTCGACAAGCAATGCGTATCGTTATCGATTTACCTTTAGACGACGATATGGATTTGTCTTTATTTAAATCCGTCGTACAAAAGACAACCGATGATATTCAGAAAGATTTTAGTGATTCTCTGACGCAAGAACCCGCGATAACAGGTATGATCCGGGGCGAACATCAAACTTTTTTATATCGCATCACTTTTTACGTGCTAAATGGCGAACAATATCAACTCAATAGTGAGTTTTATGAACGATACTTTTTGGCTTTACAAGAAAACGATATTCAATTCCCAATCAGTACTTTTACACCTTAAACCTATTAAATCGAAAAAAAGACCACCAAGAATTCTGTCAAGAATGCCTGGTGGTCTTTTTGTCTAATTAATCAAGACATGTTGTAGTGTTTCAATTTGTTTCGTTATTTCAGAGTTGCCGGAAATTCTATGAATGAAATGATTGAATCGTTTTAGAATTTCTCGTCGTGTAATCAGACCCAGAAATTTATTGTCACGTTCTGGATCAATGACACATACAAAGTTATGATCGATTAATTCTCTAAAAATAAACTCAAATGGTGTATCTGGATGGATTGTCGTTACATCTGTGCGCATAACATCCTCTATCTTTAATTGGTCCAATTGATTGATATCTATTGAGTCTAAAGTAACAGCTGCATTAATAATTAAAGGCATACTGATTAGACCGACCAATTGTGATTTCGGAGACAAAACAGGTATCAGTGAATACTTCACTTGAGACAAAACCAGTAAACCATGATTCAAAGTATGTGTTGAAATGACACTCGCTACATTGTCAGCCGGTATCATCAATTGTTCCATATCAGAACAGATAAAACGTTCAATTGTTGGATGTATCATTTTGCATCTACTTTCTAGCGAGTAAAGCTTTGACTTAAACGCGTTAATTTAGTTAAGTTATCATCATAAAATTCAACCAATATTTCTTCAGGAGATAAACTCACGACAGCAAAAGTTTTTTCAGGAACTGGTCCTCGAGATTGATTTAAACTCCCAGGATTTAATAACAAAACGTCATCTTTAACTTCAGCATATAAGCGGTGAGTATGGCCATGAAAGACAAATTTCGCCCCTATTTCATTTGCCAATTCTAACACTTGTTGGTTAGAATGATTGACACCGTGACGATGTCCATGTAACACAAGTACTTTTCCCTCATCCGTCGTTAAATTACCAATTTTTCGATATTGTGGATCGTAATCCATATTACCAGAAACAACCAGTGCAACAGATTCCCAGATTGGATCATCCGATGGAAATTCTGAATCTCCACAGTGGAAAATATAATCCACATCATCTTTAAATGCATCAATCACTTCTTGCACTTTCTGCCATCGTCCATGATTATCACTCATGACTAAAAACCTCATAATTGCTTCAACTCCTCTAACCAACTTGGTAATAAGTCTAATAACTGTGCCGTAGCATTGGCACGGTGACTAATCTTATTTTTTATAGATAAAGGAATTTCTGCAAAGGTGCTATCTTCTGATGCTACGTAGAACAATGGATCATAACCAAAGCCTTCAACACCACGTAATTCTTCTAGAATTTCTCCGTGGGCACGTCCTTCGACGACTAAACTTTCCATATTTGGATGAGCCACGACGATACATGAAACAAAATAAGCGGAACGATCGCTTGCATTTACCTCAGCTAAACGGGCCAATAATTTTTGATTATTGCGATGATCATCCTTCGGCTCTCCAGAGTAGCGAGCACTATAAATACCTGGTTCACCATTTAATGCGGGGACAACAAGACCAGAATCATCTGCTAAGGCAATACAGTTTAATTCTTTCGCAATCTGTTCTGCTTTTAATCGAGCATTTGCTTCAAACGTCGTACCTGTTTCTTCAACTTCCGCTAACTCTGGAAAATCCAATAATGATTGGACTTCCATTGCTAAAGGAGCAAACATTTCTTTAAATTCCTTGATTTTTCCTGCATTATGACTGGCTATAATCACTTTCAACTACAATCTCTCCTTTTATAACAGCACTTTTGATATTAGGTTGAGCCTCTTCTAACCATTGGCTAGCAATTGTCTTGAAGGGTTCCACTTCACCTGTAGTGTAATAGACTTGTGTCGCTGGTTCAGCAATTGCATCCTCAGCCGACCGACTTAAATTAAAATAATCTAACAAAGTACTCACTTCATTGATGGTTTCTTTCCCAGAATCGATTAGGTGAACCTGAGGGCCAATTGCTGTTTGGATTGCCTCTTTCAACAAAGGATAATGTGTACAGCCAAGAACTAATGTATCGATTTGAGTGCCCTCAAAGGCGCTCATTCGCTTTGAAACGATTTCATCAATTTCAGCTTGACTATATACTGTACTTTCAGCAATCTCCACAAATTCAGGACAAGCGACACTCGTCACATCTAAGTGTTCTACTTTTTCAGTTAATACTGTTTCATACAATTCACTGTTAATTGTCCCTTGGGTTCCAATAATGCCAATCCGATTATTAGTCGTTTGCTTTATGGCCGCGCGACTTCCAGGATGAATGACACCTACAACGGGGATCGCTAAAGTGGCTCGGATATCATCTAGAGCAGCTGCTGTGCCAGTATTACAGGCTATAACTAACATTTTTATGCCTTTTTCTCTCAAGAAATTTGTTAATTGCCAGATATAACGTTTGACTTCTTCAAGTGGTCTTGGTCCATAAGGACAACGAGCATTATCTCCTAAATAAATAATTGATTCATTAGGGAGTTGTCGTAAACTCTGCTTAACGACCGTTAAGCCACCAACTCCTGAATCAACAAAACCTATGGGTAAATTTTTCATTAAAAAACCTCACTTATTCATAATTTAATTCTATCATATTATACTTAGAAAAAGTTGCCATCCTTACAATTTTACCGAATTCTCACTTAAATTAGAACCAATACACACTTAAATCTCAATAAATATTCTTTAAGAATTGGCTATCAAGATTTTACTAATTTTGATAGAATTAGAGATGAGTAGATATTGTCTGTTTAATCAATCGATGAAAGGAGTTTTCTGATGACACAACCAGAAGTTTTTTACCCTGCAATTTTCTTTAAAGATAAAGAAGGTGCTTATACTGTTCAATTTCTAGATATACCTGGAGCTGTTACATTTGGTAATAATTTATCTGAGGCTTTCCAATATGCTCAAAACACTCTCGGCAACGCGCTTTATGACCAAACGAACTTACCTGAACCAACGCTTGATTTCACCCACGTAGATCTCAAACCAACGGATCGAATCGTCTTAGTGAGCATCAACTTAATGGAATTTCGTTCTCGCATGAATCATAAAAAAATTAAGAAAAATACTTATATCCCAGAGTATCTTGCGCTACTTGCTGAAAAGAAAAAAATTAATTTTTCGGCAACTTTGGCCGATGCTTTAGAAGAAAAACTATTCCCATAAACAAACAATTTATGAGAGTTTGTTAAGCTTTTTTTTAATTTAGTGAGAGCACAACTTTTTAAAATTGGATCCAATCGCTAATCATTCGTAGTGCCCCTTTAAGCACTCTCCTCAAAAAAAATAACATACCAGCACCAAGCTCATTACGAGCAAGCGGGTGTTGGTATGTTTTTTTATTGAACTATGACGCTTCTCTTTCTGATTTCCAAAGTGCGAATGATCGTTTAAAGGTGTTAATTATCCCTTTGTCGCTATAAACTAGCACATTACTCTTGTAAAAGACGGCCGAGAACCATAGGCAAAGAATCATGAAAATAATCGATAGGATAAAGGATAACACAATTTCTCCGTTACCAACCGTTTCAGCTGCGATTCTAAAAGGCATAACAAAAGGTGTAAACAAAGGGATTTGTGAACCAATTCGAACAATGGGATTATTAGTCGACACATTGGCGTATAAACCAATATAAAAACCAGCTAATGCTGTAAAGATAATCGGTGTAATCATCTTGCTAACATCTTCCGTTGTTGAAACAAGTGAGCCTAGGAAGCCAGCTATACTTGTATAAATCAAAATCCCGATAATAGCGTAAAGTGCTCCTAGTGCTAAAACATTACCACTATTACTTAAGTAGTAACCGATATCTAACTCATCTAAGAAATTAAAGAAGTCCATTTGTTGAACTACTAATCGAACTAAAAAGAAAATAACGACATAGGCTGCTAATTGTGTCAAAATAACTAAACCAACGCCAATCATCTTACCTAAGAAATGAGTCGTAGCTGATATACTTGAGAGAATAATCTCCATAATACGTGACCCTTTTTCAGCAGCAATTTCTTGAGAAATGATGCCGACGTAAGTCATAATAAACATGAAGACGATAAAACTCACACCATAAGCAACCCCTTGACGCACTAACACCGTAGGATCTTGTGAAGAGGTCTCTGTTGTCGTCCCATCATCGCCAGTTTGTAAAATTATCGTGTCGATTCCAACTGTACTGGATTGAATTTGGAGCAACTGCTCTTGGCTCATCCCCATACTTTCGGCCACATTATTTAAATGAAAATTTCCCAAAGCCTGTTGGATTAAACTCATATTTATATCCTTACTTGTTGGTTTACGGTAGTAAATTCCATTTAGAGTTTCTTCTGTTTGATCGACCACTAAGTAGCCATCGATTTCATCGGCAGTCAAGGCTTGATTGGCCTCTTCTTCTGTTAAAGTAAAAATGACATTATGTTGGCCACCACTTTCAGAAATAACTTCCTGAACTTCACTGTCAGCATTTACAACCGCAATCTCACCCACACTTGATGACATTTGATCTTGAGCAATTAGATAACCAATTCCCCCAAAAATCGCAATCATAAAGATTGGACTCATCACCATAAAGAAAAATGACCAAGACAGCACATTTTTACGATACACTTCTTTAATAACAATCCATGCTTTATTCATGAGTCGCTTCCCCCGCTTTCATCTTAAAGATCTCCTCTAGCGTCGGCGGTTGCTGACTAAAGGTTCTAATGTATTGTCCTTGAGTCACTTGTTTAAATAATACCTCTCCATAAGAATCATCTTCTAAAGTTAATAAGAAACTATCAGTATCACGCTGTTTCACACTCGCAACGCCTTCCAAAACTGATAAGCTATCCACGTTCCATTGATTTGTATCCAGAAATAGCTTCGTGCGACCAAAACTCTCACGAACCTGCGAAACCGTTCCATAGAGTACTCGTTTTCCATTATGAACCATCACTAACTTATCACATAACTCTTCAACATTATTCATATTGTGACTTGAAAATATAATACTGCTCCCCTTAGCTTTCAAATCCAAAATCCCTTGCATCAATAAATCAGAATTGACCGGATCTAAGCCACTAAAAGGTTCATCAAGAATGACCAACTTAGGTTCATGAATTAAAGTCGAAATAAGCTGCACCTTCTGTTGATTCCCTTTTGACAAAGTTTTTACTTTATCCGAACGTTTCCCTTTAACAGCAAACCTTTCCATCCAAAAATCAATTTTATCCAGAATATCTTGAGCATCCATTCCTCTTAAACGAGCAAAATACATAATTTGCTGCTCCACTGTCAGCTTTTCATAAAGCCCACGTTCTTCCGGTAAATAGCCAACAATATTATATAACTCCTTGCCCATTTCTTGACCATTCCAAAGCACACGGCCATTTTCTTCTGGTGTTAAAAAATCTAATATCATCCGAAAAATAGTCGTCTTACCTGAACCATTCTGACCAATAATCCCAATAATAGAACCAGATTCAATACTGAAGGATACATCATCCACAGCTCTCAAATCACCAAAAGTTTTAACTAAATTTGTTACTTCCAGCATAACTAACCTCCTATAAAAAACTTTACCTCTATCGTTATAGTGAACAAAAACACGTATAAAGTCAACTAATTACAACAACTATCGAGGTCTAAATAAGACCAATAAAAAAAGTTTCTTTAAGGAAATGGTAAGCACCCCTTAAAGAAACTGAATCTATCGTTATAATTAGTGATGATTATACAAACGCTCCATTGCAGGCTTTTCATAATCTTCTGATAACGCCACGACCACTTTGGTTAAAACAAATAGGCTGATGATATTCGGTATCACCATCAAACCATTAAATAAATCAGCTAAAGCCCACACCAATTCTACTTGTAAACTACAGCCTACTACAACAAATAAAGAAACTAAAACGCTATAGAGTGGAACAGCTTTGGCTCCAAACATATACTTAACATTCGCCTCGCCAAAGAAATACCAGCCAACGATTGTCGCAAATGCGAAAAAGAACACAGAGACGGCCACTACAGAATAACCTACTTGACCAAAAACTTGCGCAAATGCAAATTGAGTTAATTCAATCCCCGTACGGCTACCATCTAATGACTGAGTCACTAAAATTACTAAAACCGTCAAAGGTAATAAAACAATCGTATCAATAAAGACACCCATCATTGCTACTAACCCTTGATCTCCTGGATGCTTTACACGAGCTAAGGCATGAGCATGTGGCGTCGAACCCATCCCTGCTTCATGAGTAAAAAGTCCTCTGGCAACACCAAATCGAATCGCTTGCTGAACTGATACACCTAAGACACCTCCCAAGACAGCTTCTGGACTAAAAGCCCCCACAAAAATTGAGACGAATGCAGCAGGAACACGGTCAATATGAATTGCAATCACAATAATTGACGCTATCGTAAAGAACAAAGCCATCAAAGGAACTAGTTTTTCAGTGACAGCCGCAATTCGACCAATCCCTCCCATGAATACAATCAAGGTTAAAACGCCCATTATACTACCGGTTATCCATGGATTCACCCCAAAAGCAGTCTGCATCGCTTGTCCAACTGAATTGGCTTGAACCATATTCCCCATAAAACCTAAAGCAAAAATTAGTAAGACAGCAAAGACACTCGCCAAACTTTTACCCAAACGGCCTTTAAATGCGGCACGAATATAATAAACTGGCCCACCGACCAAATGACCTTCGACCGTTGTGCGGTAGTGCTGTGCAAGAATTGCTTCTGCATAAATAATCGCCATTCCTAAAATCGCGCTCATCCACATCCAGAAAACCGCTCCTGGACCTCCTGACACCATCGCCGTTGCTACTCCCGCTAAGTTCCCCGTACCAAGTTGGGCAGATATCGATGTGACTAAAGATTGAAAGGATGTCATTCCCTCTTCTTGACTAGCCTTAGTCCCTTTTAAAGATATTGATCCGAACGTTTTACGGAAACTATCCGGGAAAAGACGAAACTGTACAAATTTTAACTTAAAAGACAAATACAAGCCCATGCCAGACAGTAATCCAATTAACAAGACATCCCATAACCAGCTATTCAGAACTTCGACCAAACTCATTAGTTGACTCATTTAGTCACTCCTAATTTCATTAATTTTTTATATTAATCACAATTATTATTAAAATAAAGTTATAATGCAATATTTATTCACACTATCAATTAATATTACTGCTCTTGTTCGTGTTTTTTGGTGTAAAGCAGTAGTGAAGAACGACTTAACAACTCATGTATCTATCAGTCAGTCAGCTGTTTATCGTCTGTATATATTTTGCTAAATTAAAAACCTCAGATTATAGTCTGAGGTTTACCACAAGGTATGTCATCCAATTAGCGTAAACGTTAATTGGGATTATTTTCGTCTAAGCCCATTTCAGTTTTCATGCGAGCAAGCTCATCTTCAACAGATGCTGTTGATTTGGATGCATATTTAGCTTCTAAGTCTTTAGCTTTATCAATTGGTTCGGTATTTAATTCAGACATCGCATTCGCTTCATCAAGCATGCGGTTGGCTTTATCTTCCATCCGCTCGAAGTTACTCATCGCACCTTCTGAATTAGAAATTGATTGGGTCGCTTCATTCACTTTGGATTGAGCTTCAGCTACTGATAACTTTCCTTTAATCATTGCACGACGTCTACGTAAGGTTTCGATATCTGTGGCTAATTTATCATGCATTTGACGCATCTTAGCCGCATTCTCATGGGCTGATGCGTAAGTGGTCGCTAAGCCTGCTCCCACATTTTCAAGTTCTTGTTTTTTACTTAAGAAAATACGCGCATCATCTTCATTACTTGCTTCTAATGCTTTTTTTGCTAATTGTGCATATTTTTGAACTTCGGCTTCATTTTCATCAACTCTGCGTTTAGCACGCGTTTCTTCAGCCATCACTCCTGCGGTACTTTCTTTTACTTCAGCCAAATCTTCCATCATATCACGTAAGTATTGATCAATCATTTTGTCAGGATTTTCCATCCGATCAATCATTGAATTGACATTTGCACTGATAATTTTACTAAAACGGTTTAATATTGACATATTATTTTCCTCCTAATAATTAGCTATTCCTCTGGTTTTATGTCCGAATATTTTTTCTCTAGTTCATCTGCTTGTGAGGCTTGTCCAAATGTATCAAGTGGTTTATTGAGCATATCTTCAGTTCGTTTGGCTTCAAGTGCCCGTTGTTTTTGACGAGATCTCCACCAAACAAACAAGATTGATACTAAAAGGATGCCTCCACCTACCAGCATAACTGGTATCCAAGGAGAGGTTGTGACTTCCATGATTCGATCGGCTGCTTCCTTAAAAGAATTACTAAAGAACTGTTCTTCACTCAAACTACTATCATAATAGTTACGATCGATATAATCTAAGAGTATATCGCCTGCCTCAGTATCAATGACTTGCTTTGCTTGTGTCCCTGCGACGTAATAAGAAATATATTGATCACCATAAGGTCCTATTGCTTCAAAGGGTTCATAAAACAATAGTAATAAATGGGCTTCATCTGTAAATAACTCTTCATAAAGTTGATTCGCATAATTCTCAATATCGTCCATATTAACTGTATCAATTCCTGGAAGTCTGTCCGTAATGTAGACATAAGGTTGAATCCCAGTTTCTTGATAGAAATAGCGTAAACCATCTGTCATTTGAGTGCGATTACCAATCCAGTTGACTTCATCTGTAAAATACTCAGTTTCATTGACTGATCCTGAAGGAAGTGGTTCTCGCTCAACCGTTGACACCGTGATATTATTTGGGCCGCCGGACGATTGATTATTTCCAGAACTGCCTAGTACTGACCATAAGATGAGAACAACAACTACAATGAGTACCAAAATACCTAATGTTTTGCCGCACCCTCTGTTTTGACTGCTCCCCGGGCCACCAAAGCCATAGCCGCCACCACCGCCATAATTTCTGTAGGTTGGGCCCGTACGTATTATTGGTCCAATACGTGGTGAACGATTTCCCCAGCTACTTCCACTTGAACTCTTACCGCGACTTCCGCGACTTCCGCTACTACCACTACTTCCAAATGAACCACGTCCGCGACTTCCGCCGCCTATTCGACCGCCGCCACCTCGACTTCCACCAAAGGATCCGCCGCCGCCTCTTGAACTGCCTCCACCACGACTTCCACCACCTCTTGCCATTAAATCACCTCGCTTTCACTAAAGCTTGCTGTCATGTGTGTTATACCTTTTATAGTGTAAATATAGCATTCCATTTGATTTTGTGTCAATTTATTCCCCTTATTGGGGGGCAGTCCAAATGTTTGTGGCTTAACTCAAGCAGTTTAGCTGCCTATTTTGGGAAAAAACAGATTGCAGAAACCTTAAATTAGGTAGTGCAATCTGTTAGTAAGTTTATTCAAATTCAAGCTCACGAACGACGCCGTTTTCTGTCGCTGTAAATTGAACTTCTTGGCCCGCTTCCACAAAAGGTAATTGTTCGCTCAAGCTGATGTTAGCAGTGTAAACTGATCCATCGACCATGAAGTAGTAGATCGTGTTTCCCTCTACTACAACGGCTTGTATATCTTCAATTTGACCATTGATTGAGGCGAGTTCTTCTTCTGTCTCAATTTCATCAACATTTATTGGATTATCTTCTGCGTAACTTAGCATCAGACGTTCGACACTAGACTCCACATAAACATTTTGGTAATTCTGTACATCAATCAGTGCATATTCCTTAATTAGACCTGAACTATCTTTTAAGCTGAGAATATACATTGGACGTCCTTCAATACTGATAAGTAATGGGAATGTGGCAACATAGCCTGTTTCTTGAACACTACCTTCAGCCGACTGCATGGCTGAGAATTCTTCCGCAGCATTGAGTGGGTAAAAGCGCGTATCTTTCGTTCGCATATTGACTAGTACAAATCCTATATTCGATTCATCAGAAACAACCGATGTGATACCGGTATATAAATATAAGTCGTCGTCGATCGGTAAGTAATTATAGCCTGCCGTTGGTTCAGTAACACCTTGTTTTGAAAATATTGAGTTCCAGTAGCCGCCTTGATATCTTCCGTTCATTTCTAACTGGTGCAGAATTAATTCTGAACTATGCACACGGTCAACCCAACTTGGAATTTCTTCTAATTTATAGGTTGTTGTTTCACCTGTCATCGCATTTAAAGTGATTAACCCATTGGCTTCTGGCTCACGTAAGAAAAAGTTACGTGTATAAGTTGTGGCAATATAGTAAGGTCTTCCTTCATCATCCACTTCGAAATTGGGTGATTCAAATAAGGTAAATGGATTACTGAAACGTAATTTACGCATCACATCTCGGTTGAACATGTCTGAATAACTATACTTAATGGGTTGTTCAGGAGTTTCTACCGTTACTGCCCCTGTGACGTTATCGACTTTAAAGTAATGAGGAATTCCTTCTCTAAAATTATTTAACCATTTAAAGAAACCAGCATACTCAAGAGGTGTCACTCGGTATGGATAGCTTTCAATATTGATTTGTGTGTAATCGTCTGCTGCTTCAAACTGAGAAACTAGATTAGTTAAGGCTCCAAGATGACGATTACCTAATCGTGTCGCAGTATCACGGTCGATTAAAGTGATTTGGTTCAAGTCAGTTTGCGGAAATTCTGTCGCAAAATCAGCTTGTTCAATGTCAATCATTGTAGAATAGCCTTCTGAAAAAAAGAATGGTGAAAACACTAAATTACCAATCATTGCTACTAACCATAAAATAGGTAGTGGTAAAATCAATAATAAGTATTTCTTTGGCACTGAGCGCCATTTGACATTTTTAACATCGCCAGATTTTAATTCTGATATAAAGCTAGAACTATCGGCTAAGACTTCAATCACTACGATTCCTATTATCGCTAGTAATACAAAGAACCAAAAGTCAATTGCCGCATAATGGATTGCTGGTAAAGTCACATAGTAATAAATAAACAACGCGATAGCTAACAGAATATATAGTGATCGAATTCGTTTACCGCCCGTTTTTTGTTTTTTCGCTTTCTCTTTAGCTGTACCTGTTACGTCTTTCATAAAAAACCTCCTAAGTTTTGTTCACAATGAACACCTTACTTTAATTGTAAGCATTTTTACATCAATTAGCAATTGGGACTTTAGCCCTATCTTCTAAACCTCTATATCATGGTAAATTAAGGGCAGAATATGAATAAGGGATGAGTAAGATAAACGACAATAAGGCTTGAGAAAACTAAAGCACCCTGACATCGAAAAAAAGATGCCAGGATGGGATATGGCATTTATTGGTTAATCACTTTATAAATAAGTGTAGTGAAAAATCAAATTTGTATGTAAATTTTGAATATACGATAAGACAATTCACCAAACTATCTTATAAAATCATCAAATGATATCCAGTTCACCATTCCAATAACTGGCATCATACTGGCTCCCAATAACCGCCCCACGTATTTGTAGAGGTTTTCAATTTTCTTCTATGCAATTTACCATTAATCATTTTAAAGTGCCATTCATAAACATCTGACAAAAGCTTCACTGCGTAAGCGTTACCAAACTCATCGGTCTGCGCTTTGATTGCTCTTTCTTTTGGAAACACAAAACTTAATAGAATAAAGTCTACAAGTAATAATTTAATTTTTTTCATCTATAATCCCATTCTTTAACTCAAATTTTGGTATATTAGTAAACGATTCATGAGATACATCTGTTACTATCTGAAGAAACTGATTATTAACATATAGTTCGTATTTATTATGCTCATTTAAAAGAAAATAGGCATTTCCCTCATTAATCATAAAGCCCTCCTTGCACTTAGAGCTATTTACATAATAAGGTTCAATAGCAATTGCTGTTGACATATAAAAGAAAAAGAAAAAAATAAAGACCATAAACATTAGAATTCAGTTAACGAGTGACCTCAAAAAAAACCACATTTCACTTATACTTCATCGCTCATTATATATATGGTCAACTACTAATGTACCCTTCAGAATATTCGAATGTTGAACACATCATTATCTTTCAAGAAGAGGTTAATAGTTTTCGTTGCATCATTTATCACTATATATTTTTAATTACAACCGATACATTATTACGTTTCGCTGACATTATGAAACATCATCGCTTTGTCACTTGCATTTTGTTTCTTATGTCATTAAGAGAAGGGATGAATTATGAAGAAATTATATAGACCGGACAGAGTTTACAGAGGTTATCTGTATCGTGAGGGTCATCCCTATCCAATTCCAGCTAGAAAGGAGGTTTATGATGACTAAATAATCGACGTTTTCTCGATATATTTGCTTAATTTGGTTAATGCTAACTTTGGCATTACCTAAAAATGTGAACGCAAACGAAGCTTTCTATGGCCATTATGTTCCAAGCGAAGCCAGCATTATTAAGGAACAGATTATAGAACAAAACACATTCCAAATTGTCCTAAATAACTATTCAGATACAATAGCTTCCGATGGCAATTATCAGAGAATAATGGATATCAGAAACTATCTTAAAAATATTGATTCTTATACATTAACTGTTGATTCTAGTGAAGAGAATGTCAATGAAGCTTCTCTTAAGCCCAATTCTCAAAAAGTTGTTATAGAATTCTGGGATGGTGAGGTTTTCCCAATGTTTGCTGTTAACATTTATAATCCAAAGTATTACTTTGCTGATGATTATTTGACAATCACTTTTCCAGATAAAAGTACATGGTCATTTGAATTAGATGTTGAACAGAATTCGCTTGAAGATCACCAAAACACGACTTATGTTAGAAGTGAGGAACCTTAAGCTGTTATTTTTTTAACTAATAAGCCCAAGCCATATCAAGTAATTAGCGCTTCACAATTCAGAACTGTAAATTATATATGATAAAACTGGATTGTCCTAAATCGACCAGCCCTAAAAAACGCTATAAACGCTGTTAAAACAGCGTTTATAGCGTTTTTCGTGTAGTAATCGTGTAAAGTTATCTTCTTCAAAAAGATTTGTCAAAATTTATCCTAACATTATGTTAAATAAAAATAAAGTATTTATATCAGAGAACACCATGCAGCTCATAGTATTAGTGGATTAACTTTACTTGTGACAATCATCTGTTTATAGAATTATTTAACTCCAAAAGTGCCACTTACCAGGCAGATAATTAACGTATTTCTTGGACAAAGGTTTGAAGAATACGTTAATTTTTAATAGTTAATTGCCTAATTGATGATAATCTTTAGATTGTTGGAGCCAAGCTTTTCCCAGGTACTATCAAGTATTACCTTGAATGCTTTACCTAAGAAACTCTTAATTTCATATCCTATTATTAGTAAAATTTTGGCATGAGTTTTACATTTACTACACTTTCTACAGTAATCAACACAAAAACTGCCTCTACTTTACATAGCGGCAGCAAACTCTCTAATTATTCAAAATCCGTTGGCCAAACATAAGTTGGCCCTTTAAGTGTATCGAGACTTGTTGTGACTGGATAATCGTCATCATTTTCAGTGAAGATAAATTCATCCATTATGTGGCCAATATTCGGTGCATAATAAAATCTTTGTTCGCCACCTTCAGGATGATTAACTGGCTCAACCACAATCACATTGTAATAGGTTGCCCCTTCTAATTCGAAAGTTGCCAATAAATCCACGACACGATAAGTTTCCTCTTTACGATAACCACGCTTAAACTCCGTGCCTACAGATAAGGTCGCTGGGAAAACTAGTGATTTTTGTGAATCAGTCGCATCCGCATGATTACGTAAATCCGTGTCTTCATAATTTTCTGGGTAATATGCTAACTCATAGACGCCCTCTTTTGATAATTGATAGACGAAGACGATACTTGTTCCCGCGGTACTCACACTGAACTGATAAATACCTTGATCATTTGGTGGATACTGTAAATTTACTACCTGGCTGGCATACTCGTTACCGTCCCCAAGATAGTCATAAACTTGATAAAACACGTTTGGTGCATAACTTAACCCTTTGACTTCAGTTTGAGCATTCGCATCACGCCCACCTGCTAAAAACGTCATTAGAAGTAGGCATAAAACCAACACATAACGATCTCTCTCTTTATAAATTTCTCCTGCTTGCTTGTTTCTCATATCGTACGCCTCCTCAAAAATTTACTGCCTTTTCATATCATAATATAAGTATACTCTATCTTTGACTTTTCTGCAGATTTTGCGCATTATTGAGGCTAGAAACACACACATTTATTGGTTGATTGGGTGAAATCTTTCAAACACTTTTTTCATTGGATAATAAAGCATTGGCACTAAAACTGCCGTCACCACACCTGTAATAAAAGAAGCTGGCATCTTTGATAAAGCTAAAGTTAAAGCCGTTGCTAGTGTACTACCTAACATTAATTGTGTCAGCGTATGTTTGATAAAAATCGCCACAATTTTTGTCACAGCCCCTAAAATCCCCAGACTAACAATCGACAGAAAATAATCTTCTCGCTTAAAGGCCACACGATAAATCCCTTCTATTACTAGTAAAACTAAAAAGTTTTCTAATAAAGTAAACGGCACCGATGTGATATAACCGGCCGTTGCATCAAAGATAAACAATCCAAGCATCGCTGCCATCACACCTCTTCGAAAGCCCATCAGTAATACGGCCAGAATTACCAAAGCATTCCCCGGATGTACAAAGGCCGTCGGCATCGGAATTCGGACAAAATATATCGCCACAACAATTAAGGCTGCATACATACTCACTTCTATCATTTGAAACACATCTGATTGTTTTTTCATAAAGAATCCTCTTTTCTATCGAATGGCTTGAATCACTTGCATTAACTCAACTAACATTGGTTCAAATCTTAAACCAGCTTCCTTTGGACGATTAGCTTTTAAAGTACTTTCAATCGCCGATTCCATCAAGCGGCCCGTCATTTCCAAAGCTTCTACAATCGGCACCCCCGCCACATATAATACCGTCAATAAACTAATCGCCAGGTCCCCAGTGCCATAAAGTAACTGATCGTAACGTTTATGAACAATTAATTCCGCAACCACATCAGGTCTAATTAAGAGAAAACCAATCGATTCCAACTGAACCGCACTCGGTGACACGCCTGAAATAATTACATGTTTAGCACCAGTTTCCAATAACTTATGACCAATTATTTCTAATTCAGCAATTGAAAAATCAGGACGGTAAGGCGTATTAGTTAATAAGCAGGCCTCCGTAATATTTGGCATAATCACGTCAGCATATTGAATTAATTCAAGCATCGTATCAGAAATACTTTGGTCAAAGCCTTTATAATACTTACCTAAATCCCCCATTGTTGGATCAATGATCAATTTAATGGCCTGTGTTTGTTGCTCAACATAAGCTTTAATGGCTAAAACTTGTTGACTGTTACCGAAGTAGCCAGTTAATATGGTTGAAAATTTAACTTCAAGTTCTTGCCAATGCTCTAACATTGCTTGAAAATCATCAGCCAAACAATGTCGAATCACCTGTCCTTTGCCACTAGCAAAAGTCGACAGTAAAAGCGTTGGCAAAATTGAAACTTCCAACTGCCCTGCTGACAATACTGGTATATTGATGTTGCCGGCTACTTTCCCCACACCAGGCAAGTCATTGACGACAAGTATGTTATCTTCCAAAAAGCCACTCCCGTTCTCTCATCTTATCTTAACTCTCTTCACTTTTGTTTCCATATACTTATTCTAAATAAGAACTGGTTCCATTGAAAGGTCCAGTTTTTTACATTATGATGGTATCAGATTTAAACTCTAAGACTAGAAAGGAGCTTACTATGCAATTAAAATTAGACAGCTCTATAGATCAACCACTTTATTTTCAAATCTATACACAATTGAAGCAGTTGATCCAAACTGGAGAACTCGCTGCTGGTATGAAACTGGTCAGTAAGCGACAATTAGCCTTGATCAATGGCATCAGCCAGAATACGGTAATGAATGCCTACAACCAACTGCTAACTGAAGGTTATATTTATTCCATCGAACGTTCTGGCTATTTCGTTGCCGATGTCGAACTATTATTTAAGTCACGTGAGACAGCAGTTACGTCTAATCATAATGACGCAAAACAACTAACTACCGCTCCAGCCAAAATAGATTACCTATATAATTTTACCGATTCAATTCCCGATCAACAGCTCTTTCCTTTCAAAGCCATAAAAAAAATCTATCAAAAATTGCTCGATTCGGAAAATTCTACTTATCTACATGCCACTGAGCACCAAGGCTTATATGAACTCCGCTCGACCTTGCAACAATATTTGAGTCAATCTCGCGGTGTGCCTTGTCAGGCTGATCAGATAATCCTGGGACCTAGTTCCCAATACTTAATTCAATTGTTGCTTCAGCTATTACCAGAAGTCTCAAACATTGGCATGGAGTCTCCTGGCTATCTCGGTGCAAATCAATTACTTTCTCACTTAAAGATTGAGATTCAGCCGATTCCCTTGGATGAAAGTGGTGCCAAACCTGAGGCTTTAGAAGATGCTAGGTTGCAATTACTCTACAGCACGCCCAATCATCAATTCCCGACTGGCAGTATTATGCCACTTGAAAGACGTCAGTCTTTGCTAGAATGGGCCAATAGTTCAAGCGAACGATTTATTATTGAAGATGATTATGATAGTGAGTTCAAATATTCTGGTCGACCGATTCCGCCTTTAAAACAACTCGATACGCAGGATAAAGTCATTTATATGGGTAGTTTTTCCCGCTCAATTTCACCTGGTATTCGCATAAGTTTTATGGTGTTACCTCATTATCTATTAGATAAATATCGCATCGGCTTCAATCAACTGACTAGCAGTCTGAACACGTTGAATCAGTGGCTGGTTTATGATTTCATGGCCAGTGGACAATTTGAACGTCATTTGAACCATTCACGCAGTTTCTATAAAAAGAAACGCGATGCCTTGATTAAAAGTATTCGACAACTGGACCCTAACGCCCATATTCTGGGGGCAGATGCAGGTCTCTATATCCTATTGAGTCCTTCACTTGATTATCAGCCCGAGCAATTTAAACAATTAGCCCAAGCGAACAGTATTAAAATCAGAACTCTTTCTGACTACTCTTTCGGTAAAATCCCCCAAGATAAGCAGACGCTTTTCTTAAGCTTCTCATCGATTCCCGAGGAAGACGTTGATCAAGCCATTCGCTTACTTTATGACTTATTAGACCAGAGCCGCTTGAGCTGATTTTCTAGTAGAAAGCTTCAACAATAAAATAAGCAGCAGCAACCCTACTGGTCCCTGCCGCTTATTTTATTCACTATTTTTAATAAGTTGTCGTTGGTTGTGGGATTACACGAACGCGGACGACTTCTTCTAAATCATGTAGCGATTGTGCTACTTTATTTATTTTTTCAAGATTAATTTCGTTAACGTCAACTAAAGTATAGGCATAATCGCCACGTCCACGATTAATCATGTTGTCAATATTAATACCACCTGTCGCAATTTTTGTTGAAACCTGCCCCAGAACATTTGGCACATTTCGGTTAACCACTGTGATTCGATAAGGCGAGTTGAAGCCCATTTCAACAGTTGGAAAATTAACAGAATTCTTAATGATCCCAGTTTCTAAGTAGCGTTTTAAGTTACGAGCGGCCATTTTGGCACAATTAATTTCTGCCTCTTCAGTTGAAGCGCCTAGATGTGGAAGCACCGTAATATTCGGAATCTGTAGTAATTTCTCTTCGGCAAAATCTGTCGTGTAGCCTGCGATACGATTTTCCTTGATAGCTGCTAAGACCGCATCAGAATTGACAATTTCACCGCGAGCAAAGTTGAATAATTTTGCCGAAGCTTTCATCATAGATAATTCGTGCGCACCCACAAAGTCACAAGTTTCTTCTGTTAATGGCACGTGAATACTGATAAAATCACAATTTTTAAAAATTTCATCGCTATCCAACACTCGTTGAACACGGCGTGAGATGCTCCAAGCGGTATCAACTGAAACATAAGGATCATACCCCATTACTTCCATTCCTAAACGATAGGCATCATTTGCGACCATCGCTCCAACAGAGCCTAGACCAATAACACCGAGTTTTTTCCCTACCAATTCATTCCCAGCAAATTGCTTTTTATTCGCTTCTACTTGTTTTTCAATATCTGAACCCGTCAACTCTTGAACCCAAGCAGCTCCTTGAATCACAGGACGCACACTCGTTAATAGACTCGCTAAGACTAATTCTTTAACCGCATTTGCGTTACCCCCCGGTGTATTAAAGACTACCACACCATTTTCTGTACAATGCTTGACTGGGATATTATTTGTCCCAGCACCGGCTCTAGCAATCGCTAAAAGTGATTCAGGCAACTCATAATTGTGTAAGTCTTGACTTCTTAGAATGATGCCGTCTGGTTGTTCTGATTCATTAATGGCATATTTATCTTTGCTAAAACGTGACATTCCTTCGGCAGCAATTGCATTAAATGTTTTAATTTGATACATTATTTCGCTCCATTTCCATATTCGAGTTCAAAGTTATTCATAAATTCAACAAGTGCCTGTATCCCTTCAAGAGGAAAGGCATTATAGATACTTGCTCTCATACCGCCAACTGAACGGTGACCTTTCAGGTTTTCAAAGCCAACTGCTTCTGCTTTGGCTATGAACTGCTTATCCAATACCGCATCACCTGTAATAAATGGAATATTAGTAAGCGAACGGTCTTCTTTCGATACTGGACTTTTAAACAGTGTAGAGCTATCGATTGTATCATATAATAACTTAGCTTTAACTTGAGCTAGACGATACGATTCTCTTTGTCCTCCCATATCTTTTAACCACTCAAATACCAATTTAGCAATGTAAATGCTATAGGTTGCTGGAGTATTGTATAAAGAATCATTATCTGCTTGCACACGGTAGTCTAACATCGGTGCAAAAACAGGCTTATTATTTAATAAATCTTCACGAATGATCACTAAAGTTAAACCAGCAGCTCCTATGTTCTTTTGAGCACCTGCATAAATGACGCCAAAGTCTTCAACCCGGTAATCATTGGCTAAAATATTTGATGACATATCCGCAACAATCGGAACCTCTCCTGCATCTGGTAAATTTTGATAGGTAATTCCACCAATCGTTTCGTTGGTGGTAATGTGTAAATAAGCGGCTGTTTGATCAATCATATCTTTAGTGACTGTAGGGATGTATGTAAAGTTTTTATCTTCACTTGAAGCAATGACTTCTACTTCTACACCTGGAACTTGTTTAGCTGCTGAAATCGCCTTTTTGGCCCATGCGCCTGTATTTACAAAAAGTGCTTTTTTTCCAATTGCTAAATTTAAAGGTAACATGCTAAATTGTAGACTAGCGCCACCTTGCAAAAATAACACTTTATAATTATCTGGAATTCCCATTAAGTTACGTAATAAAGCCTCGGCTTCTTTTATAATGTCGTCATAAAGGGAGGACCGATGACTCAACTCCATTACAGACATTTCGCTACCGCGGTAGTCTAGAAATTCGTTTTGAGCTTGCTTGAGTACTTTTTTAGGTAAAACGGCTGGTCCAGCCGAAAAATTATACACTGTCATTCGATTTGCTCCCTTATTGTTTTTATTGTTAAACACCCAATTAAATTAGAATTAGATTAACAAACTCTATTATACATAAGTTTTTGAGAAATGAAAGCTAATCTTTTCACAATCTGATATAATTTTGTCTTAAGACTTTCATACATAAGCCAATAGACTTGTTCGTTAGAACAAGTCATCGTCTGTTTTATTGTCTTATTTTTTTAACAAAGAGAATGCCTTCACGTTTTTCTAAGTATTCCATAAAATAGTCCATTTGATCATTATGGTTTAATTGGAAAGTTATTTCATAAATATGATGTGGGGCATCGAAATCACTATGTTCTGATTCAATCTCTATAATTTTCCAAGCTTGCTTTGCTGTGTGCTTTAATAAATTATGAAAATCAGTAGCAGACTCAAAAATAATATAACAATCAATCGTCCGTGTTCGATCTTCTATCAATATTTTGACTTTTTCAAATAAAGTTAGAATAAATAAGACGGTGATTCCACCAAGAACTGCGCCTGTATAGAAGCCAATTCCGATTGCTAAGCCTAAACAAGCTGCTACCCATAAGCCTGCTGCAGTAGTTAACCCTCTTATTTGATTTCGATGAGTCACTAATATCGTTCCGGCACCTAAAAAACCAATCCCACTAACAACTTGTGCTCCCATTCGGGTCGGATCGCCACTACCAAAAGTATCATAAATATACTGATTCGTCATCATGACCATCGCTGATCCTAAGCAGACTAGCATATAGGTACGAAAGCCAGCAGATTTACTTTTGATACCTCTTTCTAAACCAATAATGCCTCCTACTACAAGTGATAACAAGATTCTGAGAAAAATTGTGTAAAAATGTAGTTCATGAAAATCAAACTGTCTAATATCTAAAAAATTAAAATTCATTCTGTTCCCTCTTTCATCCACGCAATTCATTACTAAGCGATAACCCCATATAGTTACTCTCTAATAGCTCTTATTACTTCTTTAAAGGTTTTATACTTTATTATAAGCTAAATCTCTTAAATTCGATATACAAACGCCTTCATTTCTAAGGTCTGATGTTACTATTATATAAATCAATTGTTTCTTCATCTATCTATTTATGCCCATAGTTATTCAGTCATTCTCAACGATTGCATCAATAAAAAAAACTCTCATCAGATTCAATCTGATAAGAGTTTAATATCTGCTTGTTTTAGTTAGTGTTTATTACGTGATACGTTTATTCAAAACTAGCTTATGCACAGTTTCAAAAATATGACGTTAAATTAAATCACTAATATCAGTATACTTACGCTCTTGTGATTGAGCGACTCCTTTTTGAGTCAACTTCCCTTTGTAAGTATTGATTCCTGTTAAAATAGTATGGTTGTTTAATGCGGCTGAACGTACGCCTTGCTTGGCAATAAGTTGCGCATAACGTAAAGTGACGTTGGTTAATCCATAAGTTGCTGTACGCGGAACAGCTCCAGGCACGTTTGCTACTGCATAGTGAACAACACCATGTTTAACATAAGTAGGATCAGCATGACTGGTTGCATGAGTGGTTGTTTCAAAGTTCCCACCTTGGTCAACTGCTATATCAACGATAACTGAACCTTCTGACATTTGTTTAACCATATCTTCCGTTACTAAAACGGGTGCTTTCATACCTGGTATTAATACAGAACCAATAACTAAATCTGCATCAACGACTGATTTCTCAATATTTTCAGCATTAGACATTAAAGTCTCTACTTGGTCGCCTAAAATATCTTCTAATTCAGCTAAACGAATTGGGTTTAAGTCTAAGATGGTGACTTGAGACCCCATACCTAATGCCATCTTCGCTGCATTAAACCCTACGGTTCCTCCACCAATAATAACGACTTTACCACTTGATACTCCTGGAATCCCGCCAAGTAATATGCCTTTACCACCGTTGGGTTGTTCTAATAGGTTTGCACCAATTTGAATTGCCATACGTCCTGCAACCTCACTCATAGGTGTTAGTAATGGTAAGGTTCCTTGGTATTCCATGGTTTCATAAGCAATAGCAGTGACACCATTTTCTAATAAAGCTTCAGTTAAACCATTCTCAGGTGCAAGGTGTAAGTAAGCAAATAGGATTAACCCTTCACGGAAAAATTGGTACTCTTCCTTTAAAGGTTCTTTAACTTTAATCACCATTTCTGCTGACCATACATCTGCAATATCTTCTTTAATTTCAGCACCGGCTTCTGCATATTCCTCATTAGTAAAGTTCGAGCCGATTCCGGCATCCTTTTCTACGAACACTTTATGTCCTTCTTCAACTAAAGTAGCAACATTACCTGGTGTTAAGCCTACTCTATTCTCACTAGCTTTTATTTCTCTAGGTACTCCGATTATCAAAATATAATCCTCCTTGATTAGTTGTGACTTTGTGGCTATCTATAAGTATAGCATGTTTTCCACTAAATTTAAAAATGATATGCCTTTTTAAAGCTTTTTTAAAATGAAAAAACTCCAAATAATCAACCTTTTACTGGAGTAAAAGCGATTTATTTGGAGTTAAAACTTCTATAAAACAATCATGAAAAAAATTAGATATGACGATTTAAAACTTCTTGCAGACGATTTTTATCGTGGAAACCAACTAATTTTTCTACAACTTCACCGTCTTTTTTAACTAGCAATGTTGGGATTGACATAATGCCAAATCCTTGTGCAGTTTTAGGCTCATCATCTACGTTCATTTTAAAAACTGACACTTGGCCTTCCATCTCTTCTGCTAACTCATCAACAATCGGTGATTGCATACGACATGGTCCACACCAAGGTGCCCAAAAGTCTACTAAAGTGACGCCTTCTGCTGTCTTTGTTTCGAAATCTGTATCAGTTAAAATATTTGCCATTCTACATAACCCTTTCTATTTCTAATATATTTTTATTTTATCATGGTTCATTAAAGCTTACCACCATTCAGCTCAAACAATCAAGTGATCATTTGAATCTATTTGAAGTATACCACAGTCGATCCATCTCCGCCAGCATTAGCTGCTGAATATTCGAATCGTGCGACTTGTGGGTGTTTTTTCAGTGTATCTTTCACACCCTCTCGTAATGCACCCGTTCCTTTACCATGGATGATCGTCACCATGGAGTGGTTTGATAGCAAGGCAGAATCTAAATACTGGCTTAAACGATGAATTGCTTGCTCATATCGTTCACCTCTTAAATCTAAGCTCGTTTGTACTTTAGGCCCCGCACTTCTTTGAACATGTACCTTTGTTTTATTCTCTACTTTGTTAAGCGGTGTTAAATCTTTACCTTCAATCTTCATTTTGAGAATCCCCATTTGAACAACGTACTCATCCTTGCCTGATTTTTCAACGATTGTTCCTCTTTGTCCATAAGATAAGACTTCAACATCATCGCCCGCCTTAAGCGTTTGTTGAAATTTAGCACGTTTTAGTACTTTATTTTTCTTTAAGTTTTCGGGAACTTTTAATTGATCGAAAGCATTTTTCTTATCGATTAAAACGTGTTCCTTAATGGTTTGACTCTGTCCTTGTTCAAGTTGAAGTTCACGAATCTCTTGAATTAATTTACTTGCTTCAGCTTGTGCTTCATTAATTTTTTCGTTAGCTTCACGTTTAGCTTTCTCAACAATGTCATTTTTCTGTTCTAACCAACGATTATATTCGGTTCTTAAATCTTGATGCAACTGTTCTGCCGCTTCCAGTTGTTCCATCGCTTCTAAATGGTTTAACTCAGCTTCTCGACGTTCTCTCTCCAAGTTTGCAACCATCTCATTCACAGATTGTGTATCTTGAGAAATACCTTGTCTTGCTTCAGTTAATATATCTGTACGCAAACCTAATCGTTGGGAGATATCTAGCGCATTACTTCTTCCTGGTATACCAATGAGTAAGCGATAAGTCGGCGATAAACTATTGCTGTCAAATTCCATACTGGCATTAATCGTATTTGGTGCATCATGGGCATATACTTTTAACTCTGGATAGTGAGTCGTCGCCATTACGGTTGAGCCAACTTTATTAATATAGTTTAAAATTGCCATTGCTAAGGCTGCCCCTTCTTGTGGGTCAGTCCCTGAACCTAATTCATCAAATAACAGTAATGATTCGTAGGTCATGTTTTCTAAAATTCTGACAGTATTAGTCATATGACTTGAGAATGTACTCAAACTTTGTTCAATCGACTGTTCATCGCCGATATCAGCAAACACTTGATCGAAAATACCTAACTGGCTACCTCGATCACATGGAATATGTAAACCTGATTGCCCCATTAACTGAATCAAACCTAAGGCTTTTAATAGAATGGTCTTACCACCTGTGTTAGGTCCGGTAATAATTAGAGCTTGATAGTTTTCTCCAAGGATAATGTCATTCGCCACGACTTCATTTGAGTCTAATAATGGATGGCGAGCTTGCCACATGGCGACATGGCGATCCTGCGAGAATATTGGTTTAGTGCTTTCAGTTTCTCTCGCATATTCAGCACGTGCTTGAATAAAGTCTAATTGAGCAATGACTAGTTGATTTTTCTCAATATCTTGGTAATGAGGCATTAATGTTTGCGAGATTTCTAACAGAATGCGTTCAATTTCTTTTCTTTCTTCAACTTGTAATTCTGCTAATTTATTATTTAACTGCAGCACAGTTTGAGGTTCAATAAATAAAGTTTGACCTGTACTACTTTGGTCGTGAATTGTTCCTCCGAATTGATGGCGATATTCTGCTTTTACTGGAAGGACATAACGACCATTTCTAACAGTAATTAAACTGTCTGATAATTGATTTGCCTTACTCTTTAATAATTGATTCAACTGATTACGTATTTGTTGCTCACTTTGTTGTTGACCGCGACGTATCCCAGATAATTTAGCTGAAGCGTTACTCAGTACAGAGCCTTCTTCAGAGACAGATTGATCAATCAATTTAACTAAATCGGGCAAACTAATTGCTTGCTCCACCCAACGATTTAATGCTGGGAAGTCTTTTTCTTCCTCAGATAATTGAGAGAAGAATTGGATTAATTGGTGAGTTGTTGATAATAGCTTCCCAATTTGTGCGATTTCTAACCCGTTTAAACCAGCTCCCAGTTCTAATCTTTTTAAAGCATTGCTTAAGTTTTGTAGACGAGGAATGGGTATTTGTTTCTTCTGAGTTAACAATGTGAGGGATTGCTCGGTTTCAGCTTGTAGTTGCTCTAAGGTCTTACGATTTGAGCTAGGTCTCATTTCTTTAATTAGATCTTTGGCTAATTCAGTTTGTGCATGAGCTTGAACTTTCTGCAAAACTTTGCCAAACTCTAATGTTTCAAAAATTTTCTCGTTCATCATTTAGAGATGACATCCCTTCTTATATATTAACCTGACTAATTCTAAGCCAAGGTTTTTAAAGTCATATTTTGACACACAGTTTATTATAACAAAAGAAACGTCACCATGCTCACAATGATGACGTTTCTTACCATAAATATTAACTTGTAGGGTTCACTTGCATCCACATCTCTTTGGCGAAATCTGCAAAGAACGGTGTTCGATCCACAATCCAAAAAGCAAGAGGATTATCAACAAACTGTTGTTGGATAAACTCAATGGGGATCAGTGATAGAATGTATAGTAAAATAAAAACGATGACATAAGTCACTAATGCATTAATTAGCCCACCACCAATATAATTAACATATTTCATCACGTCATAATATGTGACACGTGTGAAAAACATTGCCAAGAAATTCGTTATTAACCAACCCACAATACCAATCAATAGAAAGGTAATCGCATTATAAAAAGCTTGGTCAAGCATAAAACTTTCTGACTCCGTATAGATGGCTAAATGACTCCCCTGTTGGACAGCCGGAAATGGAATAAGCATCTCAACATATGTAGCAATCACATCATAATACTTCGTGGCTAAAATAAAGGTCACGATATAACCGATTAAACGAATCGCTTGCATAATTAAACCGCGACGATAACCGGTATAAAAACCTATTGCTAAAGCGATAACAATCAAAATAGTTAACATGGCAAACTCCTTACTTACGCTTAAACGGAAACTCTGTGCTCTCCGTTTTAGCTTCATGTGTTAAATTAGATTTTGCTTGTGATTCCAAGCTTTGATTTATATTTGTATGGTCCGCAATCATTCCTTTTGTTGAACGGCCATTAATTGTCGGTCTTTCATCAGCCTGTTTTGACTGAGTTTTCGGTGTAGGCTTCTCTTGAAGTTGTGCTAGTTGAGCTTCTAATGCTATAATCCTTTTTTCTTTAACCAGCTGATCTGATACAGCATTTACTGCCATTAGAACGCAACGGTCCGCATTTGATAACTCCGGCGCAAGCTCGGTTAATTGATCTATTTGTTGATTCACCAAGTCAACCACTGTATTCAAATGTGTTGCAGATAAAGACCCTAGGATTGTATAATCCTTGCCTGCTATCTTTGCTTTAAATCTTTTCTTTCCGTCCATTGCTTCCCCCACTCTCATCAATAAAATTTGATTTATTTTCATATAGTTTACCAAATAATCAATAGTAATGCACCTTTTGGTCAAATTTAGCTTTAATTTTTCATAGATAATTCATATTACTGAGAGCGTGACTATCCTTCGAAACAGAGCCAATAGACTGAATTAATTCGAGTTAAAATTAACTAAAGCCACTGTTGTCTCAACTATCATTTTATTTTTCTAGAATTCTTTTTACTTAACTAATGGACGATTGATCCATTCCACAAGGCAAAAGAGCTTGATTTTAGCCGTGTAAGGTTAAAACACATAATTTAATTCCTCAATGTTAAATTCTAGACGATCAATTAGCAACTTTCGGTATTAAAATCATCCTTCTCACAATGTAAAAGGTGTCAGTGAGCACTTAACTCACCAACACCTTTTAAAAATGATTATCTAATTTCTAAACCATCGATACTTAATAAAGCAGTCGTTACACGTTCCATCGCCTCATTAACTTCTATATCTGTTAATGTTGCATCAGGATTCTGGAAGACTAAATGGTATGCAAGTGATTGTTTATCTTCCGCAATATTCTTGCCTTTATATAAGTCGAATAAAGATACTTTCTTCAAATATTGGCCAGCATTATCAGTAATTAAATTAACTAACACGTCATGTGTTTGATCGACAGATACTAATAAAGCTAGGTCACGTGAAGTTTCAGGGAATTTAGAAATGCTTAATTGAACTAAAGCCTCACGACTGATGGATACAACATAGCTTAAATCAATTTCAGCATAAAAACTTGCAGTATCCAAATCATAGTCGTTTGTTATATTAGGGTGTACTTGGCCTAAGAAACCAACTTTTTGGTCACCTAAATAAATGTTTGCGGTACGTCCAGGGTGCATCACATCAATATCCGACACTGCTTCAAATCTCACCATATGATCTAAACGAATCGCTTCAAAGTACCCTTCAACCATCCCTTTTAATGTAAAGAAATCATATTGACGTTGTGGAGCATACCAGGAGGCTGCTTCTGCTTGTCCTGAAATCAGAATTGCATAACGCTCTTCTTCAAGAGGTAAAGCGGTATCCACTTGTCCATAGAATACTTTACCAGTTTCGTAAAAAGCTAGCGGTTTATTCTGATGGGCATTGTTATATTTAGCGATTTCCATCATCGCAGGAAACATACTTTGTCGTAAAACAGAACGTTCTTCGCTCATAGGCAACGTTAACTTAACAAACGGGTGAGAGTCTGATTTAATCAGTTCTGCCTCTTTGGGTGACGTTAAAACGTAGCTAATCACTTGATTTAACCCAAACCCTTCGCTAATCGCACGAGTTTGACGAATTAAACGCTGACGTTCTGTTAACTTGCCTGGCGTACTTGGCACTGTCGGTAAAGTAGTCGGAATGCGATCATATCCATACATTCGCGCAATCTCCTCAAGAACATCTGCCTCGATTAAAATATCCCAGCGGCGTGGCGGAACGGTTACTGTAAAATAATTATCATTAAAAGTGATAGAAAAACCAAGACGTCTCATAATTTCACTTAAGTCATCTTCTGTCATTTGAATTCCTAACTTACGCTCGATGACTTCAAAGGCAAGTGTGACTTCAGTCGCAAGAACGTCGAGTGTATTTTTTTCGACTTTCCCTTTTACAACTTTGCCTTGTCCTAAGGTAGCGATCATCGCAGCAGTCTGTTCACTTGCTTCATCAACCGTTGCAGGGTTAATGCCTTTTTCAAATCGTGAACTTGATTCTGAACGTAGATTAAATTTGTTAGATGTTATGCGAACTCTTTGAGGATCAAAGACAGCAGCTTCTAACAACACATTTTTCGTTGAATCTGAAACTTCTGAATCTAAACCTCCCATTACGCCTGCTAACGCAATTGGAACATCTCCACCCCAGATTAGGATGTCAGCAGATGTTAATGTGCGTTCAGTTCCATCTAAGGTTGTAAATTTAGAGCCTTCATCTGCTTCTTTAACTTTTACATTAGATGCAGTCAATGTGTCGAAATCAAACGCATGGAATGGTTGCCCATACAATAACATGAAATAGTTAGTTAAATCGACAACATTATTTATTGGTCGCATATTTGCCTTCATTAACCGCATTTGTAACCACACAGGACTTTCCTTAATTTCAATGTCTTTAATCAAACGTAATTGATAATGTGGGGACAACTCCGGCATCGCCACTTCTACTGAAACAGAATCTAATAATGCTTGATCTTCGATTACTGAGTAATCAGAAGTTAGCGAAAATCTAGGTGCTTGGCCAATGATTGCGCCTATTTCATGAGCCGAACCACGCATACTTAAAGCATCTGCTCGGTTAGGTGTAATTGATAATTCGAGAATTGGATCATCAAGCTTTAAATAGTCAACCACATCCGCACCAACAGGTGCATCGCTAGGCAATATATAAATACCATCAGCATATTTTTTAGGTACAACGTTGTCTGGGAAACCTAATTCTTGTAATGCACATAACATCCCATTAGATTCATAACCACGCATTTTTGCCTTTTTTATTTTAAACCCGCCAGGTAATACAGCTCCTGGTACTGCTACTATTACTTTTGCTCCTTGATGTACATTAGGCGCACCACATACAATCTGCGTCAACTCACCTTGTCCAATATCAACTTGTGTAATACTCAAATGATCGCTATCAGGCATTTTTTCCATCTGAACAACTTCACCAATGACCAAGTTGGAAAGCTGGGCACCAATATTTTCGATACCTTCAATTTCAATTCCAGTACGTGACATTCTATCAGCAATATCGTCCGCTGACCATTCTTTTAAATCTAGAAAATCATTCAGCCATTCATAAGATAAATACATTAATTTTGGCCTCCTTTAAATTGTGTAATGAATCGTAAATCATTTTGATAGAAGTGACGGATGTCATCAATATTGTATTTCAACATTGCCACTCGATCTGGTCCTAGTCCGAATGCGAAGCCGCTATATTTACTTGAGTCAATTCCCGACATTTCTAATACATTCGGATGAACAATTCCAGCACCTAATATTTCAATCCAACCCGTTTGCTTGCAGACATTGCAACCATCTCCACTACATTTGAAGCAGCTAACGTCTACTTCTACTGATGGTTCTGTAAATGGGAAGTAGCTTGGTCGTAATCGAATTTCACGTTCTGCGCCAAACAAAGTTTGAGCAAATTGTAGTAAAGTTCCCTTTAAATCAGCTAATGTAATATGTTGATCGATCACTAAGCCCTCAATTTGATGGAACTGATGAGAGTGAGTCGCATCATCGCTATCACGGCGGTAAACTTTACCAGGACTAATCATTTTCAATGGTCCTTTATTTTCGAAATCATGTTGTTCCATAGTCCGCGCTTGAACGGGTGAGGTATGAGTTCTTAATAGAACCTCATCCGTCACGTAAAACGTATCTTGCATATCACGTGCTGGATGATTTTTTGGTAAATTCATTTTTTCAAAGTTATATGAGTCAAGTTCTACTTCTGGACCTTCAATAATTTGATAGCCCATTCCTAAAAATAAATCTTCTATTTCTTCCATTGTTTGTGTAATAATATGGCGTGAACCTACTGGTACACTACGCCCTGGTAAAGAAATATCGATTGTTTCAGCAGTCAATTTAGCTTGTAATTCTTGCGTTGCCAAAAGCGTTTTTTTGTCCTCGAATGCTTGGTTGAAAGCACTATGGAATTCTTTAATAAGCTCTCCTAGTTTTGGTTTATCTTCAGCTGATAAATGACGCATTTCTTTCGATATGTTAGCTAAAGCACCTTTCTTACCGGTAAACTTCACACGTACGTCATTTAATTCCTTTGTAGAATTAGCTGCTTGAATATCCGTTTGTGCTTGTTTAATAATTGATTCAATTGATGATTGTAAATCTGTTATTGAAACAGTCATTGTCATACTCCTTTGATTTATAATTTTAAATACAAAAAAAACGCCCCCTATAATAAGGGACGAATCATCGTGGTACCACCCTCGTTCTTAGAAAAACTAATGATATTCTAAGCACTCAGAGCCTATAACCGTGGCCGGCGGTACCTTTTTCGAAAATAAATTTTCTTAACAGATCGACTCCGAAATTGAATTTAATAAATGTCTGACATAATTTAGTCTCAGTCTTGCTAAATTTCCCTGTAGATTGCATTTATTAAGGATTTCATCCTAGTCTTTTATGAATGATTATTGTATTGAAGCTTAAGTATACCTTTAGATTTCACGTTCGTCAACGCCTTGATAGGTCAAATAAGATTGATAGTTGTGTTGCATTGCGATCAATTGATAAGCATAATCTTTGGTTTCACTAAACTTTTTAGCTAAAAAGGTTCTCACGCCGCCTGCACATTCTACCACGGCACACTGTTTATCCATCAACGTTACAATTAAACTTTCTGGATATTTAGGAATATCGCGTGTAGTGCCTGCCATATGTTTTAAAATGATGTCTTTTTCTAAATCAGATAATTCTGTAATTTTAAGTGCGTTTTCTAACGCAATACGTGGGTGTTCATAATTATGTCCACGACCACCTACAGTGTTTTTCGTCTCGGACTCATAGAAAAACAAATCATGTAGCAAGCCTGCTCTTGCAATGGCGCGAGTATTTAATCTTAATCTTCTGGCCCAACAGAAACTACTATAAGACACAGATATCGAGTGTGCTAATCGATTAGTAACCTTATGGTGGACATATTTCTCAAGATTTTTCACATCTTCATGTTCAATTAAATCTTTAATTAATTCAAGATATTCTGTATCTCTTTGCCATTTCATTGTCATTATATTGAATTCCCCCAAATAAGTTTTACTTCATAATCATTGTGTTTTATTGTAAATACGTTCTAACGTTATTATAAATTTTTTTATATAACTGTTTTCATTTAAGCGTTTGGTCTAACTGTTCCTTATATTAACATACTCACTCTTTATAAAAAGGAATAATTTCGCATTTTAAAGCATTTTTAACAAATCCTTTGAAACTTTAAAGCATCTGAAATTACTGAGCGTATATTTTATTTTATGATATGAAGCTCTTCCACTATCAGACAAGAGCAACAAATATAATGACAGGCAAAATAAGGAAGTAACCAAATTAATTGAGTTACTTCCTGTATATGATTTATTTAGCAAATTGGAACATAAGCAAACCGGCTGCAATCGCAACATTTAAAGATTCTGCTTGACCAAACATCGGAATATAAATAGCATGATCCGCTTGTTCAATCCATTCAGCCGCAACGCCTTGCCCTTCATTCCCCATAACGATTGCCACTTTATCCCTGTCTGGTACTGCTTGATAAGCAATAGCCTCTTGATGAAGTGCTGTGGCATAAATAGTTATATTAGCTTCACGTAAAGCTTGATAAGCATGGGCTAAGTCGGTTGTCACAATTTCTAAGTGCCAGACAGATCCTTGTGTGGCTCTTAACACTTTATCATTGTATAAATCGACTGTTCCATTCCCCATTACAACACCATCAAAACCAGCAGCATCTGCCGTTCGAATCATTGTGCCTAAATTACCTGGATCTTGAACTTTATCAAGTAATAAATACTTCTTACCAGAGGGTGCCCACGTTGTTGTTTTTTCTGGTAAAGATAAAACAGCAAGTATGCCTTGGTTCGTTTCTGTAGCACTAATCGTTTGTGCAACGTCTGGCGCTATCAAAATAGGTGAAACACTCCTTGGCATGAGGGATTCAATCATTTGCCACTCTGCAGAGGCTAAATAATCTGGAGTTACCATTACTTCAAGGACTGTCTGCTTATGCTGTAAAGCTTCTTGAACTAAATGCGTTCCTTCTATTAAATACTGTTCTTGTTGTTTTCTGCCTTTTGCTGTGTGGAGCTTACGCCAATTTTTGACTTTCACATTCTGACGTGACGAAATGAGTTCTTGTTTAGCCATCATTAACGAGTTAAGCGATAAATTGCTTCAGCATATATAGCAGTTGCACGAACCAAATCACGAACTGATAGAAATTCATTTGCTTGATGCATTGTATCTGTTGAATCTGGGAATAAAGCGCCATAAGCCACTCCGCGAGGCATTAGTCGTCCATAAGTTCCGCCACCAATAGTCATTTCAGTCCCTTTTTCACCCGTTTGATTTTCATAAACTTCTAGAAGTGTTTTTACGAGTGGGTCATCGGCGGGGACATAATGAGGTTCTTTACCTTCATCAGTTGTAACTGCCACTTCATAATCTGTTACATGGCGTTTAATCGTCGCTAGAATTGTTTCAGGATTTGTTCCGACTGGGAAACGGAAGTTTGCATCAATAGATGCCCCTTCAGTCATTGAGTAATTGGCAATACCAACGTTCATTGATAACTCGCCCATTACTTCATGTGTCACGTTAACTCCAATTTTCTCCCCAACAAAATCTTCATGTAGTTTATCACCTAAGATAGTTAAGAAATCTTGAGCAGACACATTATCGTACGATAAATCTTTTAAGAAGTTAGCTAAATAAGTAGCTGCATTAACACCTTTTTCCGGTGTTGAACCATGAGCGGCTTTTCCTACTAATTCTAATTCTAATTGATTATCCATTGTCACAACCGAACCTTTTAGTTGGTTTTCTTGAGCAAAAGCTTTAAAGCTTTCAACAATTGACTCTAGGTTAGTCCCTTTTATAATGGCACTTGCATCTTGTGGCACCATATTCGAGCGCAAACCAGCATTAAAACTAATTAGGCGGTAGTCAGCTTGTGTAAATTCTTTAACATCAAAGCTAAATGTGGCAGATACATTTCCTTTTTCGCCATTAATAATTGGGAAAACAGCATCAGGAGAAAAACCATAGTCCGGCATTTCAGCATGCGCAAAGTAGTAATCCATACATTGCCAGCCACTTTCTTCATCTGTTCCGACAATTAAATGAACTCTTTGATTAAATTCGATACCCAATTCCCGCAATAATTTTATAGCGAAATAAGCTGCTACAGTAGGTCCTTTGTCATCACTAGATCCTCTTGCGAAGATTTTATTGTCAATAATTACTGGTTTAAATGGATCGGTATCCCAGCCAGAGCCTACTGGTACTACATCTACGTGACCAAGAATTCCTAATAACTCGTCTCCTTGACCTATTTCAATTCGCCCAGCCCAAGGTCCAAACTGTTCAGTTTTGAAGCCATCTTCTTCAGCCATTTTCATAAATTCTTCTAAAGCTGCTAAAGGTCCTGGTCCAACAGGCGCTTCCGGTGTTGCTAAGTGGTCTTCTCTAACAGATGGAACACTTAGTAAACGAAATAAGTCCATTAGTAAAGTTTCTTTTCTTTGTTCTACTTCTGCAAGCCAATTTACCATATAATATCTTCCCCCTATGCTTTTTTCTTACTCATATCCGAATGGAACTAAAGCGTTTCTTTCCTCTTCAGTCAATTCACGCCACATACCTTCTTCTAAGTCTTCTTCTAACTCAAGTGGCCCCATCGATTTTCTTTTAAGCGTGAGTACTTTTTTGCCCACCTTTTCAAACATACGTTTAACTTGATGGAATTTTCCTTCCCAAATCTCAACTTCTATACATGAACGATTTGACTCTTCATCTGTTGAATGAACAAGTAATTGAGCTGGTTGAGAAATGAAATCCTCCAAATCTAACCCTTGAGAAAAAGCTTCAATATCTTCTTCAGTCACTATTCCTAATATTTCCGCTTCATATCGTTTTGACACTTTTTTCTTAGGTGATAATAACTGATGAGCCAATTGTCCATTGTTCGATAACAATAACAATCCTGTTGTATCAATATCTAAACGTCCTACTGGAAATAACTCCATGTAACTAAAATCTGGGCCGAGCCAGTCAATAACCGTTTCATGATAGTTATCCTCAGTCGCACTGATGATACCAGCAGGCTTATTTAGAATATAATAGTAGTATTCTTGGTAAAAAACGGGTTGATTCATGACTGTTACAACATCTGAATCGATTTTTACCGCTTGGCCAATTTTCTTACATATTTCATCATTAATTCTTACAACACCACTTGTAATCAGTTGTTTAACTTCTTTTCTAGTGCCATAGCCTGTATGAGCGAGTAATTTGTCTAATCGCATGTCTTAAAACATCCTCATTTTTTCTTGTAAATCTTGTTTTTTGTCACCTAATAATATAGATAATTGACCTAAAAGTCCCATGACACCACCATATACAAAGATACCCATTCCAACACCAAGCATTACTTTAACAAAGGTTAAGAAACGTCCCACTTCGCCCATTAATAAATCTAGTAATGAATTCCATTGAGAAACTGCAATCCCCATAATGACAGTACCTATAATGATTTTAAAGACTGATTTAAAGAGTCTTTCCATATCAGGTTCTACCTCACGTTGGATTTTAATCCACATTAATACGGATGAAACTGCAAAGGCAATGGTTGTGGCAATCATTGCACCATGTGCATGTAGAAATGCCACAAGTGGTACTTGTAGAATGATTTTAACTAATAAACCAACTACCAAAAACCTCACCGCTAAACGACGGAAGTTCATCGATTGTAAAACGGTTGATAAAACGGTATATAAGCCAAGTGAGATACTCATAATGGATCCAGTAATTAATAAAGACGGTCCACTCGTATGACCTTGTGGATAGAACATTGTGTATAGATTGTTTGAAACTCCGATCATACCAATAGCAGCAGGTAACATCACAAAACTAAATACTTCAACAATCTGCTCGATTAGAGAGCTTGTCGCTTTAATATCACGTGCAGCAAATTTGCTTGTAATCAATGGTACCACTGAGGAAGCTAAGGCTACTGCTAATGAAACGACAATCATCACTAATTTGTTCACGTCTAAACTCATCGCACCGTACAATTCACTAATTTCTCTTAACAGCATAACAGTTGTTGGTAACAAAATTTGTTTGAATGTGTACGTATCAATCACCTGCGCAAGGATAATCCCTGATCCCAATAGGATAAAAGGTACACTATCCATGAACATAATATGAATACTTTCTTTGAAATCTATTTCGATTAAATCTAATGAGCGTTCTTTTAGTTTATTGATCATTGGTAGACGCTTAAAGTATAGAATAGCTAAGTATCCTAAAGCTGCCAAAGCACCAATGAAAGCAGCAAAAGTTGAATGAACAACAGCTTGCGTAACCTCACCACGATAAACCATCATGATAGCATACGTCGCAGCTAACAAGTAAAACACTCGAGCAATCTGCTCAATAATTTGAGAGATGGCAGAGGGCACCATGTCATTAAAGCCTTGGAAATACCCTCTTAAGATACTCATTAAAGGCAATATCAGTAAAGCAGGTACTAATGAACGAATCACTAGTGTCGCTCCAAGTGGATTATCTGTTGAAGTAATCGATGCTAGAGACGGTGCTAATAAGTACAATAACGCGCCTGAAAATAAACCACTAATCAACATTAAGACAATACTATTCTTAAACAATTTATCTGCTACACGATACTCTTTTTTGGAATGATAAAAAGCCATTTGTTTAGCAATGGCACTCGGGAACCCTGCTGTGGCTATTGCTAAAAATAAAGAATAAGGCGTGTAGCCCGCACTGTAGAGTGTATTCGCTTGTGTATATTCCGCCCCTAGCCAAGTACTCCAAGGAATGATATACAGTGCACCTAAAATTCTTGAAAATACACTTCCGATTGTTAGCCATGCAGCGCCTTTAACAAAACTCTCTGATTGGTGATCAAGTTCATCATCAATCGTGATATCATCAGAACCAAGTACTTCTTCAAGCACTTGATCTGTCAAAATAGGCTCTGAAAAACGTTGAGTTTCTTGACTAACTTTTTCACTATACAAATCAGCTGCCGCTTCTTCGTCTACATCTGAATCACTCGCTTTGTTTACCTCTTTATCGACAGTGGCTAATGATTCATTGTCTTCGCTTAAAGTATCGGACTCTTTTATTGAATTTTTCGGAAGTTTTTCTACTTCATGAACGTCTGTAAATTCAAGAGTATCTTCACTAGATTTTTTTTCTGAAGGGAACTCTTCGTCAAAAACAGGATCAATTATTTCATTCGCTGATTCCTGAGAACCTAGTCCCATTGTCATCGTTTCTTCTTTAGATAACACTTCTTTAATTTCATTTTCGATGTCATCTGATTTCCTTTGAAGAGGGTCCTTGTGTTCTATATCTGATGCTAGTTCCTGTTCAACTGAGCGACTTAAGCGAGATTCTATCGCAGTTTTTGCACGATTAAAAAAATTTTTATCATTCTTGATAGATGCATCTACAAACTGTTTAGACTGTTTAGACCGCTTAGATGCACTGTCTGTCGATTGTTGAGTTTCTTGAATATACTCATCTATTTCAACGGCATCTTGACCATTTAGCAATGACTTAACTTTATCCACAATATTCTTCCCAATGTCTGGTTTGTTCATAAAGTCTTCATCATCAGTCACAATAGCTTCGTCATCAGCCTTTACTTTCTTAAAGGTTTTATTCCTTGAATCTGACTGCTCATCCGTCGATTGATTAAACTTCCATAATGGTCGTTTATTATCTGAGCGTGTACGACTCATACGCTCTTTAGCCAGGTTATCTTCTTCTACTCTCTCTGTTTCACCGGTATGATTCCAAAATTCCATTTCAGATTTTTCATATTCATCCCAATATTCAATGTCTTCTTTTGCTTTTTCTTGCTCAATTTCTTGTTCAAATCGAGCTTTAATTGGGCTCTTATAGTGAAACTCGCTATCTTCTGGTGCAGTAATGATTTGTTTTTGACTTGGTGCCGGTGGACCTTTAATATCTATAAATTCAATTGAATTTTGTTCAGACTCTCCCTCGCTTAATTCGTCATGGTTAAACGGATTTTCTTCCCCATCATTAAGTTCAGATTCATTACCAGTTCTTTGAGAGTTGGCACCTGAATGATTAGCGAAATAGTCACCGTCCAATGGTTGATTATTTGGTTGTCGTATTTTTCTTAATTCTTCTTCTGTAAATTGAATCGTCTCAAATAAAGATTCATCCATCGGCTTATATGAGCGACGTTTATTTAAATTATCGTTCTCACCTTTTGAATCAAAATTATTACGCATTTTCTCAACTCCTTTATGCTTCTTTAGCATTCTCGAGACATAGACTTATTATAACTTATTTCAAGAAAGATGCTAAACAAGAGCAGTGGCTTCTTTAATTTGCCACGATATTGACCAGACGATTCGCAATAGCAATCACTTTACGGACTGTTTTACCTTCAATCTCAGATTGAATTGTTTCATCAGCCAATGCAAGTTTTTCCATTTCCTCTTTCGCCAAGTCTAATTCGATTTCAAGTTTTACTTTCACTTTTCCATTTACTTGAATAACGATTTCTACGGTACTTTCTACGGTTAATTCCTCTTGGAAGGTTGGCCATGATGCTTCTGAAAGACTTTCTGTGTGCCCTAACATCTCCCAGAGTTCTTCCATCAAATGCGGCGCCAATGGTGAAAGTAATTTAACATACCCTTCAACATATTCACGTGGTAACACACTTTGATCTTTGGCTGCATTTAGAAAAATCATCAGTTGTGAAATAGCAGTGTTGAAATGTAAATTATCAAAGTCTTCTGTTACTTTTTTAACAGTTTGATGATACACACGAGTCAATTCTTTGTTTTCACTATCTTGAATCGCTGCACTGATCTCGTTTTTTTCTTCGTTAACTAGTAAGCGCCACACACGATCTAAGAATCGACGGCTACCCTCTAAGCCATTTTCGCTCCATGCAATTGAAGCATCCAATGGTCCCATAAACATCTCATAAACTCGTAATGTATCAGCGCCATACTCTTTTACAACGTCATCAGGATTCACAACATTCCCTTTAGATTTAGACATTTTCTCGTTATTTTCACCTAGGATCATTCCTTGATTAAATAACTTTTGGAATGGCTCTTTAGTAGGGACAACGCCTAAATCATACAAAAATTTATGCCAGAAACGCGCATATAATAAGTGAAGAACGGCATGTTCTGCTCCACCAATATACAGATCGACTGGAAGCCATTTGGCTAATTTTTCTGGATCTGCGATTTGAGTTTCATTATGAGGATCGATGAAACGTAAGAAGTACCAAGAACTACCCGCCCATTGAGGCATTGTATGTGTCTCACGTTTACCTTTCATTCCAGTAATTGGATCAACGACGTTAACCCACTCTTCAATTTTTGCTAATGGTGATTCACCTGTCCCACTAGGTTTAATTTCAGTTGCTTCTGGCAGTCTAACTGGTAATTCTTCTTCTGGAACTAAAGTTGTCGTACCATCTTCCCAATGGATGACTGGAATAGGTTCTCCCCAATAACGTTGACGTGAGAACAACCAATCGCGTAAACGATAGTTTACTTGATGTTCACCTTTATTATTGTCTGTTAACCATTCAATCATTTTTGCGATTGCATCATCATTATTCATACCATTGATGAAATCTGAATTAAAATGATTACCGTCTCCAGTATATGCACCAGAACCTTCGGTTTCTCCTTCAATCACTTTGATGATTGGTAATTCATGGGATGTTGCAAATTCAAAATCACGTTCATCATGAGCAGGCACTGCCATTACTGCACCTGTTCCATAAGATGAAAGAACATAGTCCGCAATCCAAATTGGCAATGCTTCGCCAGTAATTGGATGTTCTACATATCCTCCAGTAAATACACCAGACTTCTCTTTGTTTAACGATGTTCTCTCAAGCTCACTTTTTGTTGCAACGGATTTAACATATGCTTCAACTGCTTCTTGCTGCTGGGCTGTTGTCACTTCTTTTACAAGTTCATGTTCTGGTGCTAATACAACATAGCTTGCACCAAATAAGGTATCTGGACGCGTTGTATAAGATTGAACCGATGCATCGTGCCCAATAATTTGGAAGTTAACTAAAGCACCTTCTGATTTACCAATCCAATTTCTTTGCATGGCTTTTAGACTTTCTGGCCAATCTAAATCTTCCAAATCGTCTAATAGTCGTTCCGCATAAGCTGTAATTCTTAGGACCCACTGACGCATCGGACGACGATAAACCGGATGTCCACCACGTTCACTTACACCATCTACAACTTCCTCATTCGAAAGAACCGTTCCTAAGGCCGGACACCAGTTAACAGCAACTTCTTCTTCATAAGCTAAGCCTTTCTCATACATTTTCGAGAAAATCCATTGAGTCCACTTGTAAAATTCTGGATCAGTTGTATTAATTTCTCGGTCCCAATCATAGCTAAAACCAAGCTCTTTAATTTGACGCTTAAAGTTTGCTACGTTTGTCGCAGTAAATTCTGCAGGTGCATTACCCGTATCTAAAGCATATTGCTCTGCTGGTAGACCAAATGCATCCCATCCCATTGGATGTAATACATCATAACCTTGAGCACGCTTCATACGTGCAATTGCATCAGTTGCAGTGTAGCCTTCTGGGTGACCAACGTGTAATCCTTGTCCAGATGGATAAGGGAACATATCTAAAGCATAGAATTTTGGATTCCCTTCTCTTTCTTTAGTTTTAAATGTTTTATTTTCATCCCAATAAGCCTGCCACTTTTTCTCTATTATTCGATGTTGATAAGTCACTATAAAAGCCTCCAGTTAATTTTTTTCAAAACAAAAGCCCTATATCATTTAGCATAACTAAACAATATAGGGCGAATTTTTTCGCGGTACCACCTAAATTTATTATTGTATAAACAATAACCTTAGTACTTTAACGCAGTAAGACGTCTCACTCTACTATTAATTTCAAGTAAGAAACAAGTTAGACGAGTTCAAGATAGATATCTGACTTATTTTCACCAACCATAAGCTCTCTAAACAGATTCTAATTTTACTATTCCTAACGAAGTCATTTATTATATGACTAATATAACAAATTTACTCCCTTAATTCAAGCTGATAACTTGTCCAACTAAGATGTTATTACCGCCATTAATTGCGATTAGTTTATGAACATCTACACCATGTTTTTGAGCGATAGCATATAGTGTTTCGCCTGCTTGAACAACATGTGTCCCTACACTAGATGTATTTTCACTTGGTGCACTTTCGACCGGTGCTGTCTCAACTGGTGTTGTTACTTCAACTTCAGGTGTAGCTACTGGAGTTTCTTGAGTTTCAACTATAGTTTCAACTGGTGTTTGTACAGCAGCTGTTCCAGATACACTCAATACTTGACCAGGATGAATTAAATATCCAGATAAGCCGTTTAGTGATTGTAACTGACTTAATGACATACCATGTTTAGTTGCAATTGCGTATAATGAGTCTCCACGTTGAACTGTATACGTTCCTGAACTTGTAACTGGCGTGCTAGTTTCAGGTGTTGATGGAGTCGTTGGAACAGATGTTTCTGGTGTACTTACCTCAAGTGCAGCTGTTGACGGAGTTGTTGTCGCTCCACTTACTTTCAATGACTGACCTGGATAAATTAAACTACCAGATAAATTATTTAATTCTCTAAGTTGGCTTAATGTCATCCCATGTTTTGATGCAATGGCATAAAGACTGTCGCCAGCTTTAACTGAATAAGCCCCAGATGTAGAGGGTGTTGTCGGTGGTGTGACCGTTCCATTTTCTACGTTACCAGGTGTTGTTGCTTCTGGTACATTTGTTTCTGGTGTTGTTGAACTTCCTGTTCCAGGCACTTTCAACGATTGACCAGGGTGAATTAAAAAGCTTGTTGTACCGTTTAATTTTTGTAAATCAGCAATTGAAACACCATATTTACTTGCAATAGCCCAATAGCTGTCGCCAGCTTTAACTACATAAGATCCACCTGCTGCTGGAGCAGAAGGATGAGTTGTCACTGGATTATCAATTTCAGGCTTAGTACTTTCTTCAGGTGCAGTATCAGCCGCTTCATTATCTGTTGTTCCACCAGGAATGACTAGCTTTTGATTCGGCGCAATAAAGTAAGAAGTTAATGAATTAGCTTCCATCAATTGCGTTAATGAAATACCATGATTTGCGGCAATTCTATATAATGAATCTCCCGCTTTGACTGTGTAACTACCAACAGAAGTTGATGGTAAATCTGGCGTTGATGGTGTTTCTGAAATTTCCGGATTTGCTGAAACTTCTTCAACTGGTGTTTCAGGCGCTACCGGATTACCATTCATATCGAATTCAGCTAAACCATATTGTTCAATAATTTTATTTAACTTTGTTGCGTATGAAGTGTCTGTTGCATAACGTCCAGTTAAATATTGAGTGGCATCTTGATACGATTCAGTATTACTGTAACGCGTACCAGAATAGAACTCATAACGCCAACTAGATGGGTCATTGTCACCGGTTAAAAGTGACGCATAGTCCCCTAATGATTGATCATAATTTTCGTACTTACGGAAATCATCCGTAATAGTATAATAATTACCTGAACCATCATCTTCTAATGTTTCTACATGGATTGAATTTCCATTATAGTCGCCTTTAATTCCAAACAAGTTATAGTTTGGTGATTGAGCTAAAGTACTATTACCCCAAGCAGATTCTAAAGCTGCTTGCGCAATCATTACAGAAGCATACAAATCATTTTTTGCTGCAATATCTTTAGCGTAACCAGATATGTTCTTAAGAAATTCTGACGGACTTAGTCTATTACTTTGTGCATAAACAGTAGTTGACTGTGTTTCAGGAGTCAACTGGTTTAATACAGCACTTGCTGAAAACAATACAAGTCCTGTATTGATTCTAATAATGAGTTTTTTTGATGAGTCTAAACGTTTCATTGCTTTTTTACGTTCTATGACTGATTGTCTCGTTTTAATCACTCATTTTACCTCCCAGTTTCCAAATTAATTCTGTAAAAATATTCCAAAATTGTAACTACACTCGTTATTATAGTCAACATTCACACAAAAAACTTGAATAAATCAGTCTTTTTGTTTAGTCTTAATAAATGTAACAATAACGTAACATAGTGCACAAGCTGAATTATTTTCTTTACCACAATAAAAGAATAGTATCTTCATCCTTATGCTAAGATTAACATTACATAAAACATTACTAAAATCCATAAAATTTAAAGGAGATTTCAATGTTAAAAGCCTTACACTACAGCAAAGAGCTTCTACGTACACTCGTTTCTCAGTTTCCAAACGGTACATTTATTGATGCTACCCTTGGCAAAGGAAATGACCTAATATCAGTATTAACCCACCCTCATTTCACAGGAAAAGTGATAGGTTTTGATATTCAAGAAGCTGCCATACAAACGACTCAAGAAAGAATTTATACGCATGGTATTGAAGGGGAATACCAACTTATTCAAAATTCCCATGCCAAACTAGCAGATTATTTAGAAAGTGACGAACAAATCCATGGTGCTATATTTAATTTAGGCTACTTACCTGGAGGCGATCATTCTATTACAACACAAGCAAATTCTACCCTTTTAGCCATTGAAGAGATGGGAAGTCGCCTTGTCACAAAAGGCCAAATTATCATCGTGGTTTATTCTGGTCATCCAGCTGGACAAGCTGAGAAGGAATCCCTTTTTCAAGCACTGAGCACGTGGCCACAAGAAAACTTTCAAGTTTTACAATATGAATTCATCAATCAGAGAAATAATCCTCCTATGGTTATAATCATAGAGAAAAGATAATTTTCTCAATACAAAAAAGCTTTTCAGAATTAACTGAAAAGCTTTATTTTTATTAAGCATTAAAAGCAGCTTTTAATGCTTCTACTTTATCTGTACGTTCCCACGTAAATTCATGGTCTAATCGTCCAAAATGACCATAAGCAGCTGTATTTGCGTAAACTGGTTGACGTAAATTGAGCATATTAATAATACCATTTGGAGTTAACGTAAAGATTTTGCGAATTGCTGCTACTAATTCAGCTTCAGAGACTGTGCCTGTTCCAAAAGTTTCAGCGGCAATTGATAATGGTTCTGCCACACCAATTGCGTAAGATAATTGAATCTCACATCTTTTAGCTAATCCTGCTGCAACAATGTTCTTGGCAATATATCTAGCAGCATAGCTGGCAGAACGGTCAACTTTAGTTGCGTCTTTACCACTAAACGCTCCTCCACCATGTCGTGAAAAACCACCATAGGTATCCACAATGATTTTACGTCCGGTTAATCCAGAATCTCCTACTGGACCACCAATGACAAACTTACCTGTTGGGTTAATATACATAATCGTATCGTCGTCTAACCATTCGCTAGGTATAATGGGTTTAACAACATGTTCAATCACATCCGCACGTAACTGTTCTAACTCAATACCTTCATCATGTTGAGTACTGATAACAAGTGTATCTAAACGTTTAATAGATTCATCGTCATTATATTCAACAGTAATTTGTGTTTTTCCGTCTGGACCTAAGTAAGGAACAATTCCTTCTTTACGTACATCTGTTAATCGTTTAGCCAACTGGTGACTTAAAGAAATTGGTAATGGCATCATTTCCGCTGTTTCATCGTTGGCATAGCCAAACATTAACCCTTGATCGCCTGCGCCTATTTCTTTTTGAGTTACATCTGTTCCTCTAGTTTCAATAGCATCGTCCACTCCTTGGGCAATATCTGGTGATTGTTCGTCTAAAGAGACAAGCACCGCAACATTATCAGCATCGAAACCATATTTACGGCCTACATAACCAATCTCAGCGATTTTCTTTCTTACAATTTGTTGGATATCGACGTACGCTGTAGTAGTCACCTCTCCAAATACTAAAACTAACCCCGTGTTAACGGCAGTTTCACAAGCCACACGTGCAAAAGGATCTTGTTCTAGGATTGCATCTAAGATTGCGTCACTAATTTGATCGGCAATTTTATCTGGATGCCCTTCAGTTACTGACTCAGATGTAAATAGTTTTTTCTCTTTCATTTCTTTTCCCCCATATTAAATTTTGGTTACAAGGCAATTTCACTTGATAGACAAGTGAACCCTATCGGGAACTTTTGGTTGTAACGTTCTTAATTATACATTAATATAGTCAATATAGGTAGTTTTATTGAAGAAATCCTTGGTGATTTTAAACAAGGTTTCAAACGAAAGGTATAAATAGCATGAAACAATTTATTAAACTTTTACAACATCCCCTGCTTAAAATCTTATTATCACCTCTAGCCTTTATTGGATTTGGATTGATTACAGGGTTAACGATGACCAGTCAGCCCCAGTGGCTAAATATTGTGTTACTTTATCTTATCGTTGCGATGGCCCATTTAATTGATCACTTTTTCTTTTTGAAATATTCACGTAAGAGAGATGACGCGACACCGATGGTATTGCTCTACTTATGTGAAGTGGTCATGGTTGTAAGTGCAGTCATATTTTTTATGCAGCAACATATAATCATCAGTTTGTTGCTGACGATGTACTTAATTTTTATTCATCTTCAATGGTTCCCCTATAAAATGACTGGAACATTCTATCATTATTTACTTAATGTCTTTTTCCATTCTTTTATTTTAAATGTTATTGCCTTTTATACCCAGACTAATGGTATTACACCAGAAATATTAATTGCTTTAATTCCTGTTGTACTCTTTGTAGCAGGTAATCAATTGGAAACCACACGATTAAAACAATTACTGGGAAAAGCAAAGATAGCCTTTTGGTTGAAAGGCAGTACCATTCTTTCAGTCATTTTTTCTTTCATTGCCCTTGGCCTAGGAGTCTACTTCTGTCTACCAAGTAGTACTTTTTACATGGTCCAAAGCATTTTCTTCTTAATTACGACAGTTAGTATTCTGCCAACTCTAGTCGTGACCAAACAAGCTAAACAAGCACAGAATAAAATAAACTATTACAGTAGCATCAGTCTAATTTTTAGTATCTTTTATGGCTTGAGCTATGTCTTTTAAATCATTAGCCTTTGACTTAGTCAACGGCTTTTTTTTATACAATTTAATAGTAAACCGTTTGCATATTCATTATGACAGTGATAACATCAACTCAATATATTTATAATCCAATCAATAAAGGGGATGTCTATGAAAGCTCTCTACTTTGAACTTAAAAAAATTCAGAATAAGCAACTCATTATTTTATTGTTTTTAGTTCCCATTATCGTAACAGCCGGTTTGTATACTTACCGTTCTAATTCATCTATAGATTTCAGACGCCAAGAGCAACAAACTGCTAATAGACTACTTAGTGATTTAAGTTGGAGACTCGCTGAATATAATGATCAAAGAGGTTATTATGGCCCTAGTCAAAACCAAGCAAATAATCCTGACGAGCTTACTGAACATCAGCAATACATCTATGATTTATTGGATGCATCTGAGCGTGAAAGATTTCATTACAGCGTCGCAGCGTATCATGAAAACTGGGCTGACTTAAATCAATCAAAACAGAAAATTTGGCTTAATTTACTTAAGGTTATCGACGCCGGTGAAAATTTAAGATCTTTAAATCATGATGAACTAATCGCTGACACCTATAAGTTAGATTGGTTAATCGAGCACAATATTGATCATTTAGATTTTGAAACAGATAACCATTCTGCTTTCGTTTTGTTTAACAGTTTCCAGCTCCTTTTAGGACTTCCAGCGATTGTTATGATTATCTATCTATTCGGATTAGAATCCTTCTTAGAAGCTAAACGTGAGCAGTTTAATTTCTCTAGAGTGCTACCTATCCCGTATGCAAAAGTCTTATTTACAAAGTTAAAACTTTTTATTTCAATGCTCGTTATTTATCTCGTCATGAGTCTATTGACTCTTGGTATGTTTAGTCTTCTATTAGATGAGAACCCTTTAACTACTCAGTTAAATTATCCCATCGTTTCCACTCTCACTGAATCCGTTATAGTGAAACCATTATGGGAGGTTTTTACTTATCAAATCATCGGTTTTATTCTACTAAGTTTGCTTAGTTTGATACTCATTAGCATTCTCGCCTTTATTTTTGGCAATGAGCTATTCGTCTCTTTTCTTTTTGCTACTTTTTTTACAACAGGTATTCAAATCAATCAACTTTATAACAAAGACTCTCAGTTCTACAATCCATTTGCTTGGTTCAATAGCAATTACCATATTATACATAATTCACGGTTACACTTAGTATTAACAGCTAGTTTGCTTGTCATATTTATTTTAATATTATTTTTCTTTGTCTTTTTAAAAGGTGCTTATCTACGGCCATGGTCGTTTAAAGATACTTATAAGCAAAAACACTCATTAAATAAATTATTTTTTGTTAAGTTTGAATGGCTCAAAATACGCCGACAAAACTTCTTGTTTTATAGTCTCGCAATAGTGTTTTCTTTTGTATTGACACTCGCTATTTCTCAATTTCAACAATACACTAATGACTTAAGTACACTAGTGGAAAGAAATGAAGCAGCAGTGGCAGACCAAGCGCGTACAAAACAATTATTTGAAGAGTCTATTACTTCTATCGAGTTAATATTAGCTGATGAAGAACTGCAGAATTTTGACCGACGTCAATATGAAGAACAATTGGAGTATCTGAGAGAAAGTTACTCTGATACACTGGCAAATCATGCCATAATAAATCAACAACTTATCGACATTAAAGCCAATGATTATCGATTATTTAATCAAGAAGCAACAGATAGTCTCGAACAAGATTATCATTTCGTTATGGGGAAAGCTGAGGTTCAATTTTCTAGAAGAATTCCTTTGCGACATCATATTTTCGTTCCGAATGCTTATATCAACTATGAACTTAGCCAATGGAAGCAAAAACACTCGATTGACTTCGTTCCATTAGGTGGGCCTTTCCATACATTATTTATTCCTGAGTACGAAGAAACCCCACGCAGTGGAGAGAATCAACCTCCTTTAAGTATTGATCAAGCTGTTTTTGAAAATTATTTAACAACCGTTTCAAAACCACATCAATATATTAGTGGACTAAATTTATCTGCTTCACTTTTAACTGACTCGATATACCTAATACTACTTATCACAATCATTGTATTCTTCGCGACAAGCTACGCGACAGAATTAGATAATCGCCAAACGATTCGTTACTTAGTCACTCAACCTAAGACGCTCGAACAAATTATTTCGACTAAACTAAAAGTAACATACGCAATGACTTTTCTATTTATTTTATTAAGTTTACTTATCACATTTACAATCGGTAGTTTATTCAATGGCCCAGGACAAATGGATTTTCCTTTTATCCAATACATTGCTAAAAGTATCGGAGATTCCAATGAGTTTAGCTATTTTAACATTCCATCTTTCAATGAGTACTTTCAAATATTACCGTTATGGAAATTAGTGCTGATGGGGCTAGCTCTTCTACTATCAAATGCATTTGTCGCAATCAATTTATCTTACTTCATTTCAACAGCTATCAAAAACAGATGGCTTGTTGCTACAACAAGTATCTTATTTTTAGGAATCGGTATGGTATTTTTCTATTACATACCTAACCAACTGCAACAATTTTCACCTTTTGCTTACTTAAATATTGCAGATGTTCTATCAGGTGAATCATCTATTACGCATAACTATCAGTATTTCAATTGGATAACAGGTGTATCTTCACAATTCGTATTTGGCCTAATACTCAGCCTATTAACTTTCTTACGCGTTCGTAAAAAGGCTAATTAAAAAGGAGACCTCAGACTATATGATATCCGCACAAAAAATAACAAAAACATATCACAATAAAACAGTACTCAATCAAATCAGTTTTGAACTAAATTATGGTGACATGGTGGGCCTAGTCGGCCCAAATGGGGTTGGTAAAACTACCCTTCTATCGTCAATGATGGGACTGATACCTTTAGATAATGGAAAAGTCGTAATGGCAGACACTTCGTTTAGTGAAACTGACATGTATCGTAAAGTAGGATTTATGCAAGATAACAGTGTCTTGTACCCCTATTTAACTGGATATGACCACTTAGCATACGTTGCTTATGCGCAAAACATTAAGGCATCTGATATTGAAAAAATTTCTAGAAGAGTTGGTAATTTTGATTACTTACATAAAAAAGTTGGTGAGTATTCTTTAGGTATGAAGCAACATCTTTTGTTTGCCTCTGCTATATTACATAATCCTAAAGTTCTTTTATTAGATGAGCCTTTCAATGGTCTTGATCCGACGAGTTTAATTCGTATCCGCGAATTAATAGAAGAACTCTCTGATAATAAAACGACAGTCATTCTGTCCTCTCATAACTTGGATGAAATCGACAGAATGACTCGCAACATTTTTTTCTTAAAAGATGGAGATATTTTATATCGCAACCTTGCCAAGTATAATATCTATTCTTATTTAATCACAGTTTCTCAACTTCCAGATAAAGAGACACTAAGAAAAATGTCTGTCGAAGAAAGGATAAATAATCAGTTACTTGTTTCTAAAGAACAATTAAATCCATTAATTTATGAATTAAACCAACAAGCTATTGAGATTTTAGATATCGAAAGAACACAGTTTGGTAGTGAAAATCTCTATCGAGAACTATATCATCAGGCACAGTGAAGCACAGTCATCTTAAGCTGCTAGAGTTTAAAAAGGATTGCTTATTATCTGAAGAAAGCAAATTTTCTACAATGTAATGATTTGAACCAAGCATTCGTCACCATATTCAACATCACTGATCACATAGTAAAGAATCAAGCCTCGTTATGTTGGCTATCAACTTTTGTAATAATCCCTTATAATAAAAAACATCCTTTCTTACGCAAATATACTCGCGCGAGAAAGGATGTTTGTTATTTTATATTTTAGTGAGCTGATAGTTCGCCAATTGGTAATACAGTCTTACCATAAGTTTCGTTAATTACTTGTGCCATAGCGGCATAAATTGCTGAAAAACCACAGATAATACCTTCATAACCTGCAATAGTCAAAATTAAAGTAGATCCTGTAAAATTGCCAATTGCTAATAAGAAGAACAATAAAGTTAATGTTCCAAACACTACCTGAAGTGCTTTACTGATACGTAAAGTTGCAATAAACATAAAAAATGTAAAAAATCCCCACATAAACAAGAAAGCTGCCATTGATAATGAATCAGCTGCTTCACCTAAACCCATTACCGGTAAGATGTTTAGGGCAACTAATGATAACCAGAAAAAACCATATGAAGTGAATGCAGTAGTACCAAAAGTGTTATTCTTTTTAAACTCCATAATTCCTGCAACAACTTGAGCCATACCACCAAAGAAAATTCCCATTGCTAATATCATTGCATCTAACGGGAAAAAACCTGCGTTATGAATATTCAATAAAATCGTTGTCATCCCAAACCCCATCAATCCTAACGGTGCTGGATTCGCAGTGATTTCTGTAACTAATACCTTCTTTTCCATTTTCAATCTCCATTCAATATAATTTACACAACGATTTACATTATACCCATGCATGCATTGAAGAGTCAATCAAAATTGATAACAAAATATAACGAAAGCGTTTTATTGATGTTTTATTCTATAAAAATATATATCGAAATATTATATAAATTGAAGCAAAAAAATAATAGCAAATAGTAGTGTAGTTAATAAATAATAGTCAATATCAAATGGTTCATATAGTTGTACACAAAAAAAGACCTACCTAAGTAAGTCTAAAAACGGTCCGGACGGGATTTGAACCCGCGATCTCCTGCGTGACAGGCAAGCATGTTAACCCCTACACCACCGGACCAATTGCGGAGGTAGGACTCGAACCTACGACCTTCGGGTTATGAGCCCGACGAGATGCCAACTTCTCCACTCCGCGATAATTTAAATGACTAAGTAAACTTAGTAAGGAGGATAAGAGATTCGAACTCTTGCACGCTTTTACACGTCTGACGGTTTTCAAGACCGTTCCCTTCAGCCGGACTTGGGTAATCCTCCATATTGACTGAGCTATTCTATTCAATCATGACCCGTACGGGATTCGAACCCGTGTTACCGCCGTGAAAGGGCGGTGTCTTAACCGCTTGACCAACGGGCCTTGTGTTTATTAATGCTGTCTAGC